>CAZKHB010000006.1:0-136197 GCA_964552635.1 uncultured Chthoniobacterales bacterium | reverse complement strand
GTTCCCTTGATCTCGGTGCTTCCGGAACGCTCGTGGTAAACAACTGGGGGGGCACGGCAGGAATCTACAGCGGCGCGAATAATCAGCTCCGATTTACTGTCGATCCCACAGTGCTCCTGCCGAAAATCTCATTCACGGGCTACACGGGGCCGGCAGCGACGCAATTGGTCGGCAGCTATTACGAGGTGATCCCTGTGCCCGAGCCCTCCACCTACGCTCTCCTTGGGTTGGCGCTGGCCGGATGTATCGCCTTCCGGCGTCGCCGCCGAGCGGCCTGAGGCGTCTCTTGGCCTGCTTTCGCAGTGAAGCGGCCTTGCATTGCGCAAGGATGCTGCTTATGTGAGCTGAGATGGCGGGCTGTCGCTCTGTGTGGCTGGAAGAAGTCGCATGGAGAGGAAAGTCCGGACACCACAAGGCAACATGCCGCGTAGAATGCGCGGGGGCCGTTGGCGAAAGCCTGCGGCGACGGAAAGTGTCACAGAGAACAAACCGCCCGGCGAGCAATCGACGGGCAAGGGTGAAAAGGCGGGGTAAGAGCCCACCGCCCCGAGAGCAATCGAGGGGGCACGAAAAACCCCATGTGGTGCAAGACAGAACAGGAGGATCGGGTCGCCTGCCCGGTTTGCGGAAGGACGAAAGTCCGGCCGTGGACGCCTCCGGGTATTAGTCGCAGCGCTTCCAAGGAAGTGCCGTCCGGCTTCGGCCGACGAGACAAATGACAGCCCCTGCGTGCTTCGGCTCCGGCCGTCCCGCGCAGGACAGAATCCGGCTTACAGCCATCTCAACAAAAGCGGGGGCGGTCTCTTCGGGGGCCGCCCCCGTCCACATCCCGGTGCCGCGGCATTTCGCTGGATCGCGAGGCCCTTTAGCGGGACCACGTCGGTTCGCTGACGCGACCGAGTCCCGAAACGATCGGGGTGGAGCGTCCCTTGACGGTGTCGAGAAGTTCGATCGTGGACCCCGTGCTGTAGAGGAGATGGCGGGAATTCGCGCCCCATACAGGGTCCTCGCCTTGTCCCACCAAGCGCACGGCTCCTGTCGCCAGATCGAGTATGGCAATGGAAAATCCGCCCTGGCGGATTGTGAAGGCCACTTTCTTGCCGTCCGGTGACCAACTCGGTTCGGTGCAGTAGGAGTAACCGGTGGTGACCAGGCGGCCCTCGCCTCCGCCGGACGCTATCCGGAAAAGTTGCGGACCGCCGCGTTGGTCCGAGGAATAGATCAACTCGGATCCATCGGGCGACCAGGTTGGGGAAGACTCCACACCGGACGTGCGGGTGAGGCGCCGTGCTCCGGAACCGTTGGCCCCGACAACGTAGATCTCCGGATTTCCATCCTTGCTCACCGTCAGGGCGATCCGCGAGCCGTCCGGTGAAAAGCTTGCCCCGGAGTTTGTGCCGGGGAATTTGACGATGCGATTCCGTGCACCGCTGGCGAGGTCGATGAGGTAAACGTCGGCATAGCCGCTCTGGTAACCGGTGTAGGCGAGGCGGGAGCCGTCGGGTGAGAGGGCAGGGGAGACGCTGATCGAGTTGTCGCTGGTAAGTTGCTTGAGCCCCGCACCATCGTAGTCTGCCGTGTAGATTTCTTTGCGTCCTGTGCGTGCGGAAACGAATGCGATCTTCGAGCTCGCGATGCCTTTGTTGCCCGTGAGCGTCTCGACAATGTCATCCGAAAACGCATGCGCCGCAGAGCGGAGTCCACCGGCATACGTCTTCCGAAGCACCACGCCGCCCGCGCCATCGGTCACCGTGCCATCCAGCGAACCGGCGCCGGCCGTGGCCGAGATGGAATAACTGGCGCGTCCGGCAGGCACGATGGAGAAAAGCCCGGAGAGCGAGAGGTCGTTCTCAACAACCTTGGCGGATGCGGCACCTTCCGGTCCGCCGAAGGGTTGGATCGCGACGCTGGTGGTGTCGCCTTTCCGCACGGTGATCGTGGCCTCCTCGGCCTGCAGCATCGGCAACAGCACGACCAATCCTGTCACAAGGAGAAATACGCGTTTCATCGTCACCTCCCTTGCTTCTCAAACCCGTCCCTCCATGACAAGTCAGGAACCATGCCGCTTCCCAACCGGGAAAGTCCCCAAGGAGACCAGGGACCGTGTCGTGTCCTCCGCCCGGCCCAGCGCGCGGGCGACGGACGCTTCGCCCGGCCCCCCTTCGATCTCGACATAAAAGACATAGGTTTGCGGCCGTCCGGGAACGGGACGGGAGACGATGCGGGAGAGGCTCACGCGTTCCCGTGCAAACGGCCCGAGGAACGCGTGCAGACTGCCACACTCATTCCGGAGCTCGGCGACCAATGCCGTGCGGTCCTCGCGTTTCGGAACCGCCGCTTCGGAGGCGATGAGAAAAAAGTTCGTCACATTGACCTCTTCCGCGGCCTTCGGCATTTCCAGCACCTCGAGTCCGTAAATCGCGGCGGCTCCGGGCGACGCCAATGCCGCAGCGTGACTGTTCGCGGCTGCCTTCGCCGCAGCGACGGCCGTGCTCGAGACGGGCACCATGCGGGCCTTCGGATGGCGCTGCCGGATCCAGTCGCTGTGGTGCTTGATCTGGGTGAAATGCGAGTAGACCGTGCGCGGCGCCACCCCGGGCCGCCCGAGAAGTGCGATGCGTATGTCGAGCGAGAGCTCTTCCCGAACGAAAACGGAGCCCCTGTGACGAATGAGAAGATCCACCGTGTCGTAAACAGTGCCTCCGGAGGAGTTCTCCACGGGAACGATGCCGAGTGCACAGGTGTTGGACAACACAGCTTCGAATACCGCCTCGATCGTGGGCACCGCATGGCGCTCCCATTGGGCGCCGAGGCGCTTCATTGCCAGAATGCCGGAGAAAGTTCCTTCCGGTCCGAGGAATGCCACGCTCTTCATTTTCTCCACCCTATCGCATGGTTGGCCCGCCGAGAACGCGAAAACATCCGCCTTCTCACAAAAGCACCGCCGCCTGCGCGCGGGCGACAGCGGCATCGTCCGCACCGTGTCGACACTGCCAGGCGACAAACCCATCCGGCCTCACCAGCGCCACGCCGTCTCCGGAGATTCCCGCCCTTTCGGCGAAAGCCGCGTCCTCGAAACCTGTCGGTCGCACTACCTCCTGCTTCGCGTCCGCTCCCACAGTGGCCGTGGGTCCCGCCAGCAGAACGAAGCGTCCGCCGAGCAGGTCGAGTGTCGAAAGGCGGCGTCCCTGAACGTGCAGCCACGCGTGCGGGAATCGTTCACGGCCCTCGTATTGGATGCCGGTGTCGAAGGTCGTTTCCTCCTTCTGTCGGGAGGAGGTTTTCAAAAGCTCGCGGAGCCCTTCAAAGTCGCCGCGCAAGGCGTAATCCACCGCGCGGAAGACTTCTCCGGAGTTGGCGTTCGTTTGGTGCATCACGTCGAGCGATACCCTGTGGCGCTCCCGTTCATAGCCATCGAGCAGGGATTCGGAGGCCGTGCCGGAGGCCACAGCCGCGAGGCGCCATGCGAGATTGTGCGCGGACTGGAGGCCGGTGTTCATCCCGAGTCCCCCCGCCGGGCTCAGCCGCGCCGCCGCGTCGCCCGCGAGGAGGATGCGACCGGAACGGAAGCGAGCGGCAACTCTCGGGCTCATCACCCACGGTGCGACACCGAGGATTTCCACACGCAGGTTTTCGCACCCGAAGGCCGATTTCACCAGCCCGGCAAGACGCCCGTTCTCGTAATCTTTTGCTTCTTCGCCGGGTTGCAGAAAATGATGCATGAGCCACAGGTCGCGTCCGTTCACTGAGACCAAGAACTCCACGAGATCCTGCCTCAGCACATTGTAAAGCAGGGCGCGCCGGCCATCGAGCACATCCCCCGGGTCCGCATGGAAATACACGTTGAGAAAATGGCCGAGGTCGCCCGGTCCTTCCGTCTGCACTCCTGTGAGGCGACGCACACTGCTCGAAGCCCCATCCGCCGCAACGAGCCACTCGGCACGGCACGTGAAGGCCTCCCCGGTCGACCGTGTGCCCGTGATCTCGACACCGTTGGTCAATTGGCGAACGGACTGGACGCGCCAGCCGAAGCGGATCGAAGCGAGCGGTTCCGCTTCCAGCGCGGCGAAGAGTACGGACTCCGTGTGGGGTTGCGGACAGTGAAACGGGGCGCACGGGCTGAAATCGACTTCCTCCGGAGGTCGCGGAGCGCGGCCCCACTCGCGCCCGGAAAGGGATTCCGCCCAGATGATGAGTTCTGTTCCCTCGGCGGGCTGGTAGGCATCGCGCAGCCGGTCGAGCAGCCCCACCTCGCGGAAGATCTCGGCGGTGCGCCGCGTGATCCCCATGGCTTTCGGGTGGGTGGAGAGAAGGTCGCGCTGCTCGAGGAGAATGACGGGCACGCCGGCGCGCGCAAGGAGCAGGCTGGTCATCAAACCGACAGGCCCACCTCCGACCACCACCACGCACGTCTCATCGCCCGACGACATGGGTTTGATTGTGGCGCAGGATGGCGATGTTTGCCAAGTCGCGTTCGCGCTTGTGGCGGTGGATCAGGCCAGCGATACTCTGCACATGTTCCGATGGCACGCCCCCCTGTGTCTGGCCGTGGTGCTTGCCGGCTGCGGACCCTCGCCGCAACCGGGCGGGCCTTTTCCCAAGAAAACCGTGCTTCCCGGATCCGGACGGTATCCGAACCAGGAGTCGACACTCCGGGAAATTCACTCCGCCGCTGAGAACATGGCACTCGATGCGTTTCGCACCGGCGCAAGCGAGATCGGGTGGCCCCGCGAGGCTGCCGCCTCCGAAAGCCGTGAGTATCTCCGGCTGCTTGCGGAGAAAGGATACTGGAAGGCACCCTCGGATCCCGAGGGCATCAAGGTTGCCAACGTCGGCGAGGCCGATCCTTTGGACGCCGCGCTTGCGGCTGTGACTCTTTCCGACGGATCTCTTCTCGTCGTGCGCAAAGACGGCGCGATCCGCGAGGCGGCTGATTTGACCCGCGTCACTGAGATCGCCAGAATTCCCGCAACTGACCCGCCGTGGCTGCCATGATCTCTTGCCAAGTAAACCCCCGAAGCGTAATGACGGAATCCGATCATTTGTGAACATCTCCCTCTTCATTCCCTGTTTCGTTGATCAGTACTTCCCACAGGCCGGAATCGGCATGGTCAAAATTTTCGAGAAACTCGGGCACAAGGTGTATTATCCCGAAAGCCAGACCTGTTGCGGCCAGCCGGGTTTCAATTCCGGCTACTGGGACGAGGCACGCACCGTGGCCGACACCATGCTCGACGCGTTCCGCGATGCGGATGTTGTGGTTGGAGCCTCGGGCTCGTGCGGGGCGATGCTGAAGGTCTTCTATCCTGAGCTCTATCACGGCCAGCCGCGCGAGGCGGAAGCGAAGGCGCTCTCGGCGAAGACCCATGAGTTTTCTTCTTTTCTGGTGAACGTGCTCAAGGTCGGTGACCTGGGGGCGGAGTTCGAAGCGAAGGCGACCTTTCACGACGGATGTCACGGACTGCGTGAACTCGGCATCAAGCGGGAACCGCGCGAGCTTCTGCGCCATGTGCGGGGTCTGGAACTTCTGGAGATGAAGGAGGCGGAGACCTGCTGCGGCTTCGGCGGCACGTTTTCCGTGAAGTTTCCCGAGATCTCGACTGCGATGGGGGAAGTGAAGTGCGCCTCGATCCTCGAAACGGGCGCGGATCTCGTGATTTCGAACGACTCGAGCTGCCTGATGCAGATCCAGGGGCTGCTCGACAGGCAGGGAAAACCCATCCGAAGCATGCACCTTGCGGAAGTTCTCTCGTATTCAATGAAATGAGCACTCTCGAATCCCGCCAGTTCCACAAGGACGCCGAACGCCTCACACACGATCTCCGCCACCGTGGCCTCATCCAGAAGGCTCTGGGCGGTTACTATGTAAAGCGGGATGAGCAGAAGGCGAAATACACCAGTTGGCAGGCTGCCCGCGCCGCCGGTGCCGCCGCCAAATACGAGGCCATCAACCACCTCGACACGTACCTCGTCGAATTCGCGGACAAGCTCGCCGCACGGGGGACAAAGGTCTTCTGGGCCGCGAATGGAGCGGAGGCCTCGGAGTATATTGCCGGAGTCGCCAAGGCCGCAGGCGTGCGCCGCATCATCAAATCGAAAACGATGACGGGCGAGGAGATCCATCTGGCGCAGGCGCTGGAGAAAAACGGCTACGAGGTTGTCGAGAGCGACCTGGGTGAGTTCATCGTCCAACTTCGCGAAGAGCCTCCCTACCACATCGTCTTCCCGTCGATGCACCTCACGCGCGATGAAATCAGCGACGTCTTCGAGAAGAAACTCGGCAGTGCCCCGGCTGACACGCCGGAGGAACTCACGATGATCGCCCGCGATGTGATGCGGAGAAAGTATTGCGAAGCCGACATGGGGATCAGCGGAGCGAACTTCGGCGTGGCCGAAACGGGTCACATCTCAATCACCGAGAACGAAGGGAACGCCCGCCTGAGCACAACGCTCCCGCGGGTGCTCGTGAGCATAATGGGCATCGAGAAGATCGTGCCGAAGTTGGAAGACCTTGCCGTTCTCCTCCCCATGCTGGCAACCGCCGGTGCAGGCCAGAACATGACGTGCTACAACACGCTTCTGGGTGGGCCGGCCCAAGAGGGCGAGACGGATGGGCCGGTCGAGTATCATGTCGTCCTTCTCGACAATCAACGCACGACCCTGCTTGCGGATGCCGAGCAGCGCGACGCCCTGCACTGCATCCGCTGCGGTGCCTGCCTGAATGTGTGCCCGATTTTCAAGAACGTCGGCGGCCATTCCTATGGCACGACGTATCAGGGACCGATCGGCTCCGTGATCACCCCCCACCTGCGCGGCCTGCAATCCTGGAAACACCTTTCCTTCGCCTCGTCGCTCTGCGGAGCGTGCACCGAAACGTGCCCGGTCAAAATCGACCTCCACCACCACCTGCTGCAGAACCGGCGGAACGCGATCACGCAAAAGCCCGTCTGGTGGGAGAAGCCCCTTTTTGCAGGATTCGGATGGCTGATGCGCCGTCCGGCACTTTACCGCATGGCGGCTCCGTTGCTCCGCCTCGCCGACCCGGTGATTCACGCGATCCGTGGCAAACCGTTTGATCCCGCGCGACTCTGGACCGGCACACGCGACCTTCCCCGTGCCCCCAAGCAATCATTCAAAGAATATTGGAAAAACCGCCATGGCCGCTGACAGCCGCGAACGCATTCTCCGCCGGATCCGCGAGGCACTCACGGTGCCCGCTCCGGCCCGCCACCTTCACGGCGTCCCTGCCGATGCCGCCTCGCACCCTCCGCAGGATTGGCTGCCACCCGTGCCCGCGACGCCTGAGGAACTGATCGCACTTTTCGCGCAGAACTCGGAGGCGTTGAAGACGGATTTCCGCGTCTTTGCGTCCGAGGCGGAGGCCGGCGCCGCTCTGGCGTCGCTTGCCAATGAGGAGGGATGGAAGTCCGTCGCTTCCCACGATTTCGCGCTCGGGCGTCCCGCTGTGGCGGCGCTCGGGTTGCCGATTTTGCGGACGGATATTCCCTACGACAAAATGGAACTTGAGAAGTGCGATGTCGGAATCAGCGGATGCGACTGCCTGGTCGCCCAGACTGGCGGCATTCTTGTGACGGCAGCCTCTGCAGGGGGCCGGGCGCTTTCCGTTCTGCCTCCGCACCATGTCGTGCTCGCCCGCCTCGACCAGCTTGTCGGCGATCTTTCCGATGCCTTTGCGCGGGTGCGCCAGCCCGACGGATCGATCCCTGCCTTTCTTTCCTTCATTACCGGCCCCAGCCGGACCGGCGATATCGAGCGCATCTTGGTTCTGGGTGCGCACGGTCCGAAAAAACTCACTGTTTTTCTCGTCCGCTAGCGGGGAAGTCAGTCCTTCCAAGTCCGCTTGGTCGAAACGGTGGATGGCTGTTTGTACTCGCCGATCTGCTTTCCGGTTTCATCGAAGGCTTTGAACCAGAGTCCGACCACTTTGTCCTCGGCCTTGTTCTTCGCCCCGCTCTTGAAGTACCAGTTTGCATCCAGCTTGGCCGTTTCCAGCTTCACCGGATCGGTGAGGAACTCGACGGGTTTGTTGGTCTGAAGGGTATCGAATGTGAAGGCCCCGGTCTTTGCGCGAATCTCGGGCTCCGAGGTGCTGCCGAGCCGGGAGTCCGCATAGAAGATGTTGTAGCGGATGGTCACGTTTGCCAACGGGCGGAATGCCTTGCTCGTGACGACAACTTTGTAGGCGATCTCGGATTCTTCGGAGGACTGGTTGCCGCGTTCGCGCTTTGTCTCGCTTTCCAGCGTGCGCCGCGTCGGTTGGATTTTCACGTCGTCCGACGCCAAAGCGGCAGAGGAAAGACCCCAGATCAGCAAGAGAAGAATCGCGCCCTTCATGAGCTCCTCCTACACACTCCCCCGGCGTCTGTCGACTTGAAGCGGCGAGACGATTTTTCCTGCGGGTTCCAACACGGCAGTTGCTTTTTTCGCCAAATCGGAAAACATGCCGCCCCGGGTGAAGACGACGTCTGATTACATCGCTTCGGGGTTCGAGAAGATCGAAAACGACCTCGGGTTCATGATGCAGTGTTTGTCCGAGGTGCTGGGGCAACTCGGCGAGCGGAATGTGGCGAACTCGTTGCCGTGGGTCGGCAGTGGATCGCTTGAAGCGGAGGGGTTCGAGCAGGCTTACTCCATCGCTTTCCAACTCCTGAATATGGTGGAGGAAAACGCGGCCACGCGCACGCGTCGGCTCCGCGAGATCGCCAGCGGGGCGGCAGAGGAGCCGGGTCTGTGGGGGCAGCATCTCCTGAGGCTGCGCGCCGGCGGACTCACCGCGGATGAAATCGCGGCGTCTCTCCACGAGATCCGCATTGAACCGGTGCTCACTGCCCACCCGACCGAGGCAAAGCGGGCAGCCGTGCTCGAACAACACCGGGCCATTTACCGGTTGCTGACCGGCTTGGAGGGGGGCCACCTGACTCCAGCCGAGCGCGAGGCGATGCGCGACGAGATCAAGGTCGTTCTCGAGCGTCTCTGGCGCACGGGCGAAATCCTTCTGGAGAAGCCGGATGTTTCCTCCGAGCGCCGCGGGGTCATCTTTTACCTTCGCGAGGTTTTTCCCTTGGCTCTTCGGGAGTTGGACAAACGCATGCACCAGGCTTGGAAGGCGGCCGGCTTCGCGCCCGCGCTCCTTGAAGACCCGCAGGCGTGGCCGAGACTCCGCTTCGGCACATGGGTCGGGGGAGACCGGGACGGGCACCCGCTTGTCACTGCGGATGTGACAGCCGCGACTCTGCGCGAACTTCGTCTCAACGCCCTTCTCGTCCTGCGGGGCCAGTTGGAGGACCTCGCCGCCCAATTGCCGCTCTCGAGCAACTTCCAGGAACCTCCGGCGGAACTCGACCGGACGCTCGTCGACTTGTGGTCGGAAAACCCCGCTCTTTCCGAGGTGCTTTCGCGGCAATACTCCGACGAGCCTTGGCGGCAGTTTGTTCTCCTTCTCCAGTCGAAGTTGCCGATTGCCGCCGGACCGGGAGAGGATTTCGAGTTGGTCGAGAACGGCACCCATTACCGCACGCCGCTCGAACTCGATGCCCACCTTGCTCAGCTCTCCGAGTCGCTGCATGCCGTCGGCGCCGCGCGGCTTGCGGAGACGGCAGTGCTCCCTGTGCGCCGTGCACTCGATGTTTTCGGATTCCACCTCGCGGCGCTCGATATCCGGCAGAATAGCCGTTTTCACGATCTCGCCATCGATCAACTCCTGGCCGCCGGCGGCGTGGCAGATTCCTCATTTTCCGCATGGGACGAGGAGAAACGTCTCGCCTTCCTCGAAAAGGAGCTGGCCTCCCCGCGGCCGTTCCTCGGATCCGGCGCCCCTGCCGGCGAACAGGCCGATGCCGTTCTTTCCTGCTATCGCGTGGTCCGTGCCCACATGGAGCGTCACGGCCGCGAGGGAGTCGGAGCCCTCATCGTGAGCATGACGCGGAAACTCTCCGATTTACTGGCCGTCTATCTGCTCGAGCGCGAGGCGGGGCTCGCGACATGGACCCCGGACGGGCTTGTCTCCCAGTTGCCGGTCGTGCCGCTTTTCGAGACGCTTGAAGACCTCGAACGCGGACCCGGGATTGTCGCTGATTTTCTGAAGCACTCGGTCACCCGGCGCAGCCTTGCCTTCCAACAAAGCGAGCGCATGCAAGTGCTCTCCAAACGCCAGTCCCGCCCTGTACAGCAGGTCATGATCGGCTACAGCGACAGCAACAAGGACTGCGGAATTTTTGCGAGCCAGTGGGCGCTTCACCAGGCCCAGAAAGCCCTTGCGGAAACCGGCAACGAGGCCGGAGTAAAGATCCGGTTCTTCCACGGACGCGGGGGAACCATCAGCCGTGGCGCAGGACCCACGCACCGGTTTCTCGATGCCTTGCCCGCCGGGTCGATTCAAGGCGACCTGCGCCTCACCGAGCAGGGCGAAACGATTCCCCAGAAGTATTCGAACCTCGTCTCGGCCGTTTACAATCTGGAGCTCCTGCAAGCCGGCGTTGCAGGCGTGACCCTCCTTCCACCGCAGGCCGAGGATCCCTTCACGGACGACTGCGTCTTCCTTTCCGCCGCCAGCCGAGAGGCCTACACGCGTCTCATTACGCATCCGCACTTCATGGATTACTATGCGCACGCCACGCCCATCGATGCGCTCGAGGCGGCCCGGATCGGGTCGCGCCCGGCCCGCCGCACCGGGCAGCGGACGCTTGCCGACCTTCGCGCCATTCCTTGGGTGTTCAGTTGGAACCAAAGCCGGCACTATCTGCCCGGATGGTTCGGCGTCGGCACGGCTCTGGGCAAGCTCTCCGCGGAACGTCCTGCCGACTTCCAGCGTCTCGCCAGCGAGCTCAAGGCTTCGCCTTTTCTTTACTATGTGCTCACGAACGTGGAGACCAATCTCGCAAGCGCCGACCGCGACATGATCGCGCTTTACGCCGGGCTTGTACCCGATACGGGCGTTCGAACGGCGTTGCTGGACATCATTCTCTCCGAATTTGACCTGACCAAGTCGATGATGTCTGCGGTGTTCGGCGGATCGATCGAGACGCGGCGCCCCCGGATGCTCAAGACGCTCGCCCTGCGGGATCGCGCTCTGCGCTCGCTTCATGAACACCAGACCCGCGTGCTGGCGAAGTGGCGCGAGGCGAAGGCTTCCAATCCCGCCGACGCCGACAGCCTCCTCCCGCGGGTGTTGCTCAGCATCAACGCCATCGCAAGCGGGCTGCGCACGACAGGCTGATTCTTCGCGCTCGCGTCGGTGCGGGGGGCGTGCTTCATTGTGCGGTCCCATGACCGACTGGAAATCCCTGACCCTCACGCTCGGGCACTCGCCCGACCCGGACGACGCCTTCATGTTCTACGCGATGGCGGCCGAAAAAATCGACCTCCGCGGCTATCGCTTCCAGCACATTTTGCAGGACATCCAGACTCTCAACGAGCGTGCCACGCGCGGCGAACTTCATATCACCGCCGTATCGATCCATGCACTGGCGCATTTGCTGGATCGCTATGCCCCCCTGCCGAGCGGCGCGAGCATGGGGGATGGTTACGGGCCCATGTTTGTCACCCTGGCGAAGGACATCCCGGCGGACGGCGCGGCGGACGAGGAGCGCATCGCATGGTTGAGGTCAAGAACGATCGCCGTGCCGGGACGCATGACGAGCGCGTTTCTGGCGGCCCAGCTTTATCTCGGTGCGGATTTCTCCCACGTTGTCATTCCCTTTGATGAGATTTTCGAGGCCGTGCGCGAAGGGCGTGCCGACGTGGGTCTGATCATTCACGAGGGGCAGCTCACCTATGCACGGGACGGTTTTCGCCTGGTGCGTGATCTCGGAGCATGGTGGAAGGCGCGGACGGGGCTGCCCCTCCCGTTGGGCGGGAACATCGTCCGCAAAGACATTCCGCCGGCCGTGCGGAGCGAGCTTTCCGACATTCTCCGCGAGAGCATCGTTTACGGTCTCGCGCACCGGCGGCCGGCAGTGGATCACAGCATGGCCCACGCCCGCGGCATGGACGTCCCGCTCGCCGACGAGTTCATCGGAATGTATGTGAATGACTACACGGTCGATTATGGCGAGACGGGTCGGGAGGCGATCCGGAGGTTTCTTGGCGAGGCGGCCGAGAAGGGGCTTGTGCCGCCTGTCAGGGATTTGGAGTTTGTTTCGTAGGAGCCGCTGGTTGGCTGGCCACCGGGGACGCGAGAGTGTCCAGCTTGCGGGCGATCACCGCATTTTTGGGATCGAGCGCGATGGCCTTCTGCCAGTAGAGAACCGCCTCCGCAGTGCGTCCGAGCCGGTTGTAGGCGTCGCCGATGTGGTCGTAAACGACAGGGTCGGGTTCGCTCACTTTTTCCGCCGCACGGAGAAGTTCGGCCAGAGCCTCTTGGTAGCGCCCTTTCCGGTAGAGCACCCAACCGAGGCTGTCGATATAGGCTCCATTGTCGGGATCCTGGGCCAGGGCGTTGCGGATGAGGGTTTCGGCCTCATTCAGGTTCTCATTCCGGTCGGCCCACATGTAGCCGAGGTAGTTGCTGGCGCGGGCGGAGTTTTCCGGGTCCAGAGCGATCGACTGTTTGAACAACTCCGCAGCCTTCACGACGCGTCCGGCTTGTTCCGCCGCCACGCCGTAGCTGAAGTAGAAGTCGGCGTCGAGAAGCTCCGGCCTTGAGTTTGGTGCGGCGATCAGGATGCGCTCGAAGACATCGACGGCCTCTCCATGGCGGCCTTTTTCGCTGAGGGCGATGGCTTGAAGCAGCGGAAACTGGAGGTCGCCCGGGAAACGCGACGTTGCCTCTCCGGTCAATGAGATCGCTCCCTCGATGTCCCCGGTGCCAAGGCTGAGCCGGATGGCATCCGCGTAACGGCGGGGATCGGGGGCGGCGAGCAGAAGGGTCTGGCGAAGGCTGCTGAGAGCCCGCTCTGGCTGTCCGGCCCGGAGGTGAATCGCGGCGAGTTTGTCGTAGGCACGGACGTCGAGGGGATTCGCCTTCACGATTTCCTCGAGGATCGTTGTGGCTTGCGGCAGGTTGCCAAGCTGGAGGAGGCACGCGGCAAGCTTTTCCAGAAGACCCTCCATGTCCGGGCGCTGGACGGCGGCAATTCTGTAGAGTTCGGCGGCCCGATCGACACGGTCGCAGAGCACAAAAAAATCCGCCGCCCGCACGAGGGTCTCCGCATCGGCCATGTTGCCGGAGGCCTTCTCCAAAAAGGCCACGGCTTGGGCGGTCTCGGCTTCTTTGGCGTCATTTCCCAGACCGCGATCGCGGAGGCGAAGCTCCGCCAGAGCCAGCCAGAAGTCGTGGTCCGTCGTCGTGCGGCGTCCGGCCCGCGCGAACAGGGATTCTATCCGCTGCCGCTGCCCGGTGGCCCGCAACACCTCCCAGAGGGCCTCGTAGCCCCCGGGGGAGTCGGGATCGGCAGAGAGAGCTTGCTGGGCATAGCGTTCGGCAAGTTCCGGCTTTTGAAGCTGGCGCAGGTAGATCGTCGAAAGCGCGAGTGGCGCGCCGGAGTCGGACGGGTTGGCCTTGGCCGCATCCTTCAAGACCGAGATGGCCTCGCTTGTCTCTCCGCGGCGGAGGTATTGATGGGCTGCTTCGATGGCGAGGGCAGAAAAGCCGGGATCGATCGCGAGAAGCTCCCTTTTCGTTTCGAGCGCCCGGTCAGGTCCGTCTGTCTCCTCCTCGAAGAGGGATCTCAAAAAAAGCGCCGCGGCGCGGGCTTCCCGGTCCGCCCCCGGGGAGAGCTTGAGCGGTGAGACTTCGAAAAACTCGTCCGGAAGGAGCAAATCCGCCTCGCCGGCATGCAGCGGGGCTGCGGCGAGGAGTCCGAGGGCAAAGGTCCGGAGCCACTTCACATCTGGGAACCTAGCAGGTCCGGCGCATTTTCCAAGGGACCGTCTGGAGGAAAAATCTTCCCTCCGGCGACTGGCTCCGTTGTGATGACTGCCAATGCACTTGAAGGAAATCGTGGCGTTCATGGACGCGACACTCGGGTGTCCGGGTTTCCGTGACTATCCGGGGGCGGTCAACGGCCTGCAGGTGGAGAATTCGGGTTCCCTTTCGCGCATTGGTGCCGCGGTTGATGCCTCGGAGGCGGTCATTCGCGAGGCTGCGCAAGCGGGAGTCGACCTTCTTGTGGTTCATCACGGCCTGTTTTGGTCGAGTTCGGCGCCGTGGTGTGGGGCGAGGTATCGGAAGATGCGGATGCTGGTCGAAGCCGACATGGCTGTCTACAGCGCACACCTTCCGCTGGATGCACACCCGGAACTCGGCAACAACGTGCTTCTTGCGCGGGCGATTGGACTTGAGGACGGTGCGCCGTTTTTTCCTTGGGAGGGACAGCCGATCGGCCTGAGGTTTGATGCAGAGGTCAACCGTGAGGTTCTCCGAGGGCACCTTGAGAGCGCCGTGGGCGGACAGGCGCATCTGGCTCCGGGTGGCCCGATCGTGTGCCGGGCGATTGGAATCGTGACCGGCGGTGCGGGAGGAGATGTTGCGAAGGCTGCTGCGGCAGGGATCGATACCTTCATCACCGGCGAGGGACCGCATTGGTCGTTTGGGGCGGCAGAGGAACTCGGGGTGAATCTTTTTTATGCCGGGCACTACGCAACGGAGACCTTTGGCGTGAAAGCCCTTGCCGCGGAGGTTGCCGAGCGCTTTGCGCTTCCATGGGAGTTCATCGATCACCCGAGCGGGTTGTGATTGGCAGGGACTTTTTCCGGCAGAGCCCGGAGATTTGCGCACAGCAACTGCTTGGTAGCCTGCTCCAATGGGGGGTCCACAGCGCACGGATCGTCGAAACCGAAGCGTATGACACGCGGGATGATGCCGCATGCCACACGGCTTTTCGGCCCTCGGCGCGCGAATTCGTGGCTAGGCATGAAGCTGGCACCGCTTACGTCTATTTGAATTATGGTGTCCATTGGATGCTGAACGTGCTCGTGCGGGGCGAGCGGGAGGGGTTCGTATTGATCCGTGCATTGGAAACTCCCGAGGGGATTGTACGGCGTGGGGCGGCACAAGGCCCGGCAGGTTTTGAGAGACTGTGCTCCGGACCGGGCAGGCTGACCCGCGCGCTCGGTATCAACGGAAGTGACCATGGCCGGGATCTCTGCAAGAGCCCGAGCCATGCTTTCCATCGCGAGGGCGGAATCGTGTGCATCTCCCGTTCACGGAGAATCGGCATCACGCGGTCTATTGAGAAACGCTGGAGGTTTTTTCTCACAAACCACCCATCTGTCAGCGGTCGGCTGTCAAAACAAAAGGCCGGGCGGGATACGAGATCCCGCCCGGCCTAGACTGGAGCCGGGTGTCCTTACTTGGACAGGCCGACGCTGCTCGGTGCCGGAGCCGGCTTCTTGCTGGCGCAAGCCCCGAGGCTGAGCGATGCCACGGCGATAGCCGCGACGAATGCGAATTTGACGAATTTCATGGTGAGATGTCCCCCTCCTTTCTTGGCTTGTTGCCGAGGCGACTTTGACACGTTCGCCCCTGCTGACAACACAGAATTCAGGAAAATCGCGGGAGTTCGCCGGGGAGTTTCAGAGTCCCTGAACGTTCACGCCGAGTGCAGAGAGTTGGCCTGCAGCCATGCGGGCGACGGCCGAACTCCTGTATTCGTTGAGCACGCGCTCCAGGAGGCGGCGCGCTTCGTCGCGTTCAAAGCCACGGAGCTTGATTTCTGCGGCTCCGTAGAGCGCACCGGGCGCCGCGTAGGACTCGGGATAGCGTGCGACGACTTCCTCGAATGTCTTGGCGGCCTCACCCGGATTCCCGGAGAGGTCGAGGTTCTGTGCCACCCCGTAGAGGGCAGCGCCCGCAAGTTCGTGTTTGGGAAAGACCTCAAGGAACTTCCGGAAGGTCGCTGTGGATTTCTCAAGGTCTCCCGCGATACGCTGGGCGTCTGCGAGGCGGAAATACGCATCCGCCGCCGGCATGGAACGCGGGTAGCGGGCGATCACATTTTCCCATTCCGCGGCTGTGGTGGCCGTGGCAAGCAGTCGCTCGGCGGCCGAGTGCGTCATGGCACTGTTCACGTACCACGCACCTGCAGCCAGGAGACCGACCGCGAAGGCGACCGCAGCGGCCAGAATCTTGGTCTTGTGACGCAGCCAGAAGACCTCCCACTGGAGATCGGAGTCTTCCACAATCTGGCCGTCGGCGATCGGTTCCTTGGCCATAATCAGGCTCCCACGGCCGCACGAGCCTCGTCGGCGAGGGCGGTGCTGAGGTAACGTTCGCCGGTCGAGCAGGCTACCGTGACGATGAGCTTTCCGGCGTTTTCGGGACGCTTGGCGACCTGAATGGCGGCGTGCACGTTTGCTCCGGAGCTGATGCCCGCAAGGATGCCTTCCTCCTTGGCGAGACGTCGGGCCATTGCGAAAGCTTCATCGTTGCTCACCTTGATGCACTCGACGATTTGGTCGGCGCCATCCGGTCCCTTGAGGTGGAGGTTCCCGGGAACGAATCCCGCTCCCGTGCCTTGGATCTTGTGCGGACCCGGCTTGACCGGTTCGCCGGCAAGCGTTTGGGAAATCACCGGGGAGTCTGCGGGCTCCACGGCGATCGCCTGAAACGAAGGCTTCCGCGGCTTGAGTGTCTCGACGCAGCCTGTGATCGTGCCGCCGGTTCCGACAGCCGCGACCACGATGTCCACTTTGCCCTCCGTGTCCTCCCAGATTTCCTCAGCGGTCGTCCGTTGATGGATCGCCGGGTTGGCGGGATTCTGGAATTGCTGGGGCATCCAAGCGCCCGGGGTTTCCTTGACAATCGCCTCTGCGCGGGCGATGGCGCCTTTCATGCCCTCCGCGCCAGGGGTGAGCACGAGCTTGGCACCGAGCATGGCGAGCAACGTGCGGCGCTCGAGGCTCATTGTTTCGGGCATAGTGAGGATGAGCTTGTAGCCCTTGGCAGCCGCAACGAAGGCGAGAGCGATGCCGGTGTTTCCGCTGGTGGGCTCCACGATCACCGTGTCGGATTTCAGGATGCCGCGTTTCTCCGCATCCTCGATCATGGCCATGCCGATCCGGTCTTTCACGCTGCCAAGCGGATTGAAAAACTCGCACTTGAGCGCGATGGTCGCGGGAAGGCCTGCAGTGATATGGTTGAGTTTGACGAGCGGGGTATTCCCGACGGTCTCGACGATGTTGTTGTAGATTTTGCCCATGGTTCGCGAAGGAGGTGAGGGGAGACGCTACACAGCAGCCGCCGCCGTCGCAACGGGATAATGCCTGTCTCGGGACTTTACATCCCCGACTTGTGAGATATGGTCACCACCTTCCGCCATGTCGATTGTAATGCCTATCCTGATCACGATTCACGTGATCGTCTGTTTTCTGATGGTTGTCATCGTGCTTATGCAGCGTCCCCGCAGCGAGGGACTCGGTGCCGCGTTTGGTGGCGGAATGACGGAGAATATCTTCGGGGCGCAGACCACCCATGTTCTGGCGAAGTTTACGACTTGGCTGGCGATAGCTTTCTTCGCCATCACGCTTCTGCTCTCGGTTTTGACCGCGAAGTCTTCCAGCGGGCGTACGGCCATTCAAGAGCGTTTGCTCAGTGCTCCGGTCCCGGTGGCCACCCCTGCGGCGTCTCCCTCAGCCGATGCTCCTGCGGCAGGCACACTCTCCGGCAACGCTTCGGAGTAAGTTTTTCCAGACGGAAACCGACAATGAAGGTCGTTCGCTCCCCGGGCGCTCTGCGCCGGTGGAGGAGTGAGGCGGGGGCTCCGGTTGTCCTTGTTCCGACGATGGGCGCACTCCACGCCGGACACGAACGGCTTGTGCGCCGGGCCCGCCGTCTCGCAGGCGAGGCGGGACGGGTGATCGTTTCCATTTTCGTCAACCCGACTCAGTTCGGACCGAAAGAGGATTTTTCGAAGTATCCGCGCACCCTGGCAGCGGACCGCGTTCTCTGTCAGCGGGCGGGGGCGGACCTAATGTTTGTGCCGTCGGCCGCTGCGGTGTATGCCACCGATCATTCCGTTTGGATCGATGAGGAAAGGCTTTCTTCGGGACTCTGCGGGGCCTCACGGCCCGGCCACTTCCGGGGTGTGTGCACGGTCGTGGCGAAGCTGTTTCTGTTGGTGCGTCCGGATACGGCCGTCTTCGGCGAGAAAGACTGGCAGCAACTCGCCATCATCCGCCGCATGGTGCGCGATCTGAATTTTCCCATCCGCATCGTCGGGGTCGCCACCGTGCGCGAGCGCGACGGTCTCGCCATGAGCTCGCGGAACCGCTATCTCACGCCCTCCGAGCGCGCAGTCGCTGCACGGATTCCCGCCGCGCTCCGGCATGCGGCAACCGATTCGGGCAACGGGGCATCCGTGGCGCGCCTTGCCGCCGAAGAGATCCGGCGCACTGTGCCGGGTGCGCGGATCGATTACGTCGAGGTGTTCGATGCCGAGACCCTCGAGCCGCTTCGTGACAGACGGCGGCCGGGCAGGCTGGCCGCAGCCGTGTTCCTTGGCAAGGCGCGGCTCATCGACAATGTCGCCCTCCCGGCGAGCGTCTCCCCGAGGCCATGAGGGAGTTCGATTTCCTTGTCCTCGGAAGCGGTATTGCCGGTCTTTCCTTCGCCCTTCGGGCAGCCGAGAAAGGGACAGTGGCGCTTGTCACCAAGCGCGGGCTTTCGGACTCGAACACCGCGTGGGCTCAAGGTGGAGTGGCCTGCGTGGTGAGTGAGGAGGATTCCGTCGATCTCCATGTGCGCGACACCTTGGTCGCCGGTGCAGGCCTTTGCCACGAAGACGTTGTGCGCGCTGTCGTGAGCGAAGGTCCGGAGCGCATCGCGGAGCTCATCGCGATGGGGATGCACTTCGACCGTCGCGAGACTCTGAACGGCGAGTACGAACTCGACCTTGGCAAGGAAGGGGGCCACTCCAAGCGTCGCGTCCTCCATTTCGGAGATTCCACCGGCATGGAGATCGAGAAAACGCTGGTGGCCCGGATTCACGACCACCCGAATATTGTCGTGATGGAGAACCACATGGCGGTCGATTTTCTCACAACGGGAAAGCTCGGTTACGCCATGCAGAATGCGTGCGTGGGCGTCTATGTGCTCGACGAGTCCACCGGCATCGTCGAAACGCTGCGCAGCGACGTCACCGTCGTGGCCACTGGCGGGTGCGGGAAGGTGTATCTCTACACGACGAATCCCGATGTTGCCACCGGTGATGGGGTGGCGATGGCCTGGCGGGCGGGGGCGACCGTGGCAAACATGGAGTTTATCCAGTTCCACCCGACCTGTCTCTATCACCCGAAGGTAAAGTCGTTTCTTGTCACGGAGGCGATCCGGGGCGAGGGGGGAATTCTCCTCGATGCCAAGGGACGACGGTTCATGGAAAACCACCATCCGCAAAAGGAACTCGCGCCCCGCGACATCGTGGCCCGGGCGATCGATGCGGAAATGAAACGCAGCGGGAGCAAATGCGTGTTTCTCGACATCACGCACAAGCCCGCGGACTTCGTCAGATCGCGCTTCCCGACAATTCATGAAACCTGTCTGGCGAACGGCATCGACATCACGCGGCAACCGATTCCCGTCGTTCCCGCGGCTCACTATCAGTGCGGGGGCGTGAAGACCGACCTCAACGGCGAGACATCCCTCCGGGGTCTTTATGCCATCGGCGAGGTCGCCTGCACGGGACTTCACGGGGCGAACCGCCTTGCCAGCAACTCCCTCCTCGAGGGGCTTGTGCTCGCGCACCGCGCCTTTGAAAAGGCCACGCGCAACAGGCCGCCGCGCGTCGAGTTCGATCTGCCCGAATGGCGCTCCGGCGATGTCGCCGATGTGGATGAACTCGTCGTGATCTCGCACAACTGGGAGGAAATCCGGCGCCTCATGTGGGACTATGTCGGCATCGTCCGCACCGACAAACGCCTTCAACGTGCGGCAACACGACTTCGCAATCTCCATGCCGAGGTGCAGGAGTTCTACTGGAACTTCAAAATCACCACCGATGTGCTCGAACTCCGCAATCTTGTGACCGTGGCTTCTCTCGTGGTCGATTGTGCCCTCAGTCGCAAAGAGAGTCGCGGACTCCACTTCACGCTGGATTATCCGGAGCGCGACGACGCGAAGTTTCTCCGGGACACCACAATGCGCCGCACTTGAGGCGGGGCTTCAGGCGAGGACCCGGTGGGTGATGGCAAGCGAGGCCAACCGGTCGAACGCGCGGACTGCCCGCTCGAGATCCTCCTCCCGGGTATCTTCGATTTTGTTGTGACTGATGCCGTGCAGGCTTTGGACAAACATCATCACGGTGGGGATTCCGCTGCGTGAAACTTCGGCGGCATCGTGGAGAGGTCCGGAGGGCATGCGGTGCGAGACGCCGCACGTTTCCCGCACGGCCTGCTCGCAGAGATCAATGAGTGAGGGGTCGAACGGAATCGGCTCGATCTGCCAAATTCGCTGCCAAGCCACATCCGTGCGGGTTTCCGCAGCGAACGCGAGCGAGGCCTCGCGAGCCTCGGCAAGCATTGCGGAAAGCGCCCCCGCGTCGATGTGGCGCTGGTCGAGTGTGAGGGTGCACTCTGCAACAACGCTCGTGACGATTCCGGGTTTTGTCGTGCAGGAGCCGATGGTGCAGACGCCGCCGTGACGCTCCGCGATGCGGTAGACCTCCGGAGCCATCCGTGCCGCGGCGAGAAACGCGTCGCGCCGACTGGCCATCGGCGTGCTGCCCGAATGGGCGGCCTGACCGCGGAAGGTGAGGGCGTGCCGTTCCACACCCACCGTGCCGACAACTGCGGCGAGGGAGAGATTTTTTTCGAGCAGCACAGGACCCTGCTCGATGTGGAGTTCGATGTAGGCCTTCGCGTCGGGCCGGGTGGCCGCGCTTTCCAGAACGCGGTCGAAGTCGATCCCGTTCTCCGCGAGTGCCGAGGGGAGGGGAACACCGTCGTGATCTTCCAGTCGGCGGGCTTCTTCCATCGCCAGCGTTCCCGCAAAGGCGGAGGAGCCAAAGAGACTTTTTCCAAAACGTGCACCCTCCTCGTCGGCCCAGTCGACAACATGAACGGTGCAGGGCGGGTGTCCGCCGGATTCGGCATGAATGCGGCGGAGAATCTCGATGCCGGCGAGCACGTTGAGACACCCATCAAGCCAGCCTCCATTCGGCACGGAGTCCATGTGCCCGCCGATGAGAAGGGACTCGGGGCGCTCGCCCGGAAGTGTGATCCAGAGATTCCCCGCGGCATCGGTGCGAGTCTTCACCGGCAAGCCGGCCACTTTCGAAAGAAGCCATGCCCGCGCCTCGCGCCAGACCTGTGTGAACGCGACGCGCTGTGCGCCGGCATCATCCGACGTCAACGCGCGGAGTTCTTTGAGTTCGGCAATCGTTCGGGCGGGCGAGAGGGCACTCACGGATCCCGATGAAGCAGGATTCGCGCCGCGGCGACAACTTCAATTCCCCGCCAGCCATGTGGCATACGCGTAGTAGAGCGGGAGTCCGAAGATGAGGTTGAACGGGAAAGTGATGCCGAGAGAGGAGGTCAGGTAAATGCCCGGATTCGCCTTTGGCAATGTCGCCCGGACAGCCGCCGGCGCGTCGATGTAGGAGGCGCTTGCCACCATGCAGCCGAAGACGAAACTGCCTCCCAGCCCGAGTCCCGCCAGCTTTCCGATGGTGACACCTGCCACTCCATGGATGATCGGGGCGAGGATCCCCCATGCCAGCAGCGCGGGACCGAGTTTGAGAAAGTCCCGGAACTGCCTTGCGGCGACCATACCCATTTCAAGGAGGAAAAGTACCAGAATTCCCCTGAAGGCGTCTTCAAAAACGGGTTTGATCGGTTGGAAGCCCTTCTCTCCGATCACGTAGCCCATTACAAGACCACCCAGAAGAAGGATCACGCTCCGGCCGCGCAGCGTGTCGATGAGGGCCTCGCGCAAGTCGAGGCGCCCCGTGCTGTGCTCGCGCTGGAGTCCGATGCGGGCGCAGAGGAGCGCGACGAGAATGCCCCACTCCATCACGCTTACCAGAAGCGGAAGAAACGGTTCGCCCGGATTCCCGAGCTTCGATGTGAAGCTAAGGGCCGCCAGGAAGGTTACGGAGGACACAGACCCGTAGAGGGCGGCCAAGCCGGCCGCGTTGGAAGTGTCCAACCGAAGCACCCGCTTCGTGATCCAATAAATCCAGACCGGCAGAAGAACGGCCACCAAGCCCGCGGCGATGGCGGGTTTCCAGATCGTTCCCCACCCGGCGGCTGCAAGCTCCGTCCCACCCTTCAACGCGATCGAAAAAACCAGGTAGATCGATATCGCGTTGAGGACGGGTTGCGGAAACTCGAGCTCGCTTTTGACGAACGTCGCCGCCATTCCAATGAGGAAGGCGATGACGATGGGTGAGAGAAGATTGGCGACGAGGAGACTGTAAGCCTCGTTCACCTATCAGTCTTCGCCCTGGGCCTTTGTGTAGGCCGGTGCGCCGTCGAACTCCTCCAGCTTCTCGATGTGCATCCAGCGGAATCCACCGGCTTCGATGTCGGCAAGAAGCGTTTGAAGCGAGCCCACCGACACGCCGTCGCCCGTTGTGAGGAAACGGCAGCGCCATTGGTCGACGCAGTCCGTCTCGGCACCTTTCGGCGGGAAGACCTGCGTTCCACGGTTCGAGATCATCTTCAGCTTGAGACCCGCCTTCGGCGCGATCGAAGTGAGGAATTCACCGAGAGCCTGCGGGGTTGTGTCGGCCTCGACGAAGACATCGCAGCCGAGGGTCTTTCGGGTCTTCGGAACCACTGTGACCGGACCACCGCTGAAGGTCGGCATCTTGATTTCCTTGTAGTCCCGCGCGCCAAAGCGGCTAGGCTGTTTCCCGAAGTTTGCGATGACGGCGTCGGCGTAGGCTTGGGTGCCGACCGGCGGGTTTTTCCCGGCAACATCCTTGGTGACCGCCTTGCCCTCTTCGAGCGTGGCAAGAACGGCATTTTCCACGGTGCGGGCGGCCTCGAGTTCGCCGAGATGGCGCAGAAGGAGGACGCCGGAGAGGATCATGGCTGTCGGATTCGCAACGTCCTGGCCGGCATACTTCGGTGCGGAACCGTGCACGGCCTCGAAGATCGCGATGCCTTGGCCAATGTTGGCCGAGGGGGCGAAACCGAGTCCGCCGACAAGGCCGGAGCTCAGGTCGCTGATGATGTCGCCGTTCATGTTCGTCGTGATGATAACGTCGAACTGCTCGGGCTTTTTCACCATCTGGTGGGCGCAGTTGTCGATGATGATGTGCTGCGATTCGATGTCCGGATACTCCTTGGCCATCTCCTCGAACACACGCTTCATGCAGCCCTCGGTGAGTTTCATGATGTTTGCCTTCGTCGCGCAGTGGACGCGTTTGCGGCCCTCGGCGCGGGCGAGTTCGAATCCGAGGCGCACGATCTTTTCACAGCCCTTGCGCGAAATGAGCTTCAGGCACTGCGCGACCCCCGGTGTCTGCATGTGCTCGATGCCCGCGTAGAGATCTTCGACATTCTCGCGGACCACCACGAGGTCGATTCCGCGTCCCGCGAACGAGGTCGGCACGCCCGGGAATTCGCGGACGGGGCGGATGTTGCCGTAGGTCTCGAAAAGCTTCCGCAGGGTCACATTCGCGCTCTTCTCTCCGAAGCCGACCGGGGTGCCGAGAGGTCCTTTGAGGACAGTGCGGGTCTTGGAAATCGATGCAATGGTTTCCTCCGGCACACCCGAAGGAATGCCCTTCTTGAAAATCGACTCGCCGGCGTGGGCTTCTTCCCAGGAAATGCCGACCTTCGTCGCATCGAGAATGCGGCGCGTGGCGTTGACGACTTCGGGTCCGATCCCGTCTCCGGGAATGATGGTGACGTTGTGTTTCGACATGGTGTGTGGATTGGATGTCCGGAGGCGCCTTGGAGCCGACCGGGGCGCAGAGAATGACTGGCCGAAGGACTTTCTTCCAATAGAATGATTGTAAGTTTACGTTCACTTTTATAGATACCAGTCTGGAATGAACTTCCACCACCTCCGCTACTTCCACGCGGTTGCAAAGCTCGGAACAATGAGCCGCGCGGCGGCGAAGCTCCGCGTCGCACAGTCCGCCATCAGCGTCCAGATCCGGCAACTCGAGGAGGAACTGGGCGTCATTCTCTTCGAGAGGCAGCGGAGCGGTCTGGTTCTGAACGAGGCCGGGCGCATCGCGCTGGATTACGCGGAGACGATTTTCCGCGCCGGGGAGGAGCTTGAAGACGCTCTGCGGCACAAACCCAGACAACGTCGTGTTCTGCGCATTGGGGCCGTGGCGACGCTCTCTCGGAATTTTCAGATGGCGTTGCTGAAACCTCTGCTCGACACAACGGAAATCGTGGTGCTGACGGGTTCGCTGCGCGAGTTGCTTGTGCAGCTGCGGTCGCACGCGCTCGACGTCGTACTTTCGAATCAATCCGTGCCCCGTGATGCCGATCCTCCTCTGCACAGCCACCTCATCGACACCCAGGAGGTCTGCATCGTGAGTCCCCCGGGGGCGCGCCCGGGGAGATTCCGCTTTCCCGCGGATATCGACGGGTGCCGGATGGTCCTGCCGGGTCTCGAAAGCAACGTGCGGGTCGGTTTTGACGCGATCATCGAGAGGGCTGGGGTCAAACCGGTGGTTGTGGCGGAGGCGGATGACATGCCGATGCTGCGTCTGCTTGCGCGGGAGACGGATGCGTTCACGCTGGTGCCCCGTGTCGTCGTGAAGGACGAGCTGAAGGCGCGCACACTCATCGAGCGCTCGAAAGTCAGTGACCTTCGCGAGACCTTCTACGCCATCACCCCCACGCGGCGCTTTCCGAACGAGGTCGTCGCGCAGTTGCTTGCGTCCTGAGTTGCCTTGGGGCTTCTGCACCGCCATGCTGGGACCATGGATACCGATTTGGAGGCTCCAGTGGGTTGGATCGTTGCGGACGACGGGCTTGTGCGGGAGTTCGTTTTCCGAGATTTCCGAGAAGCTTTCCAGTTCCTCACGGGGGTGGCTTTGGAGGCCGAAAAGGCGGACCACCACCCCGATTGGGCGAATAGCTACAACCGGGTTCGGATTGCGCTCCGCACGCACAGCGAGGGGCGTATCACGGCCAAAGACATCCATCTTGCGGAGCGCATCCAGACCGTCGCGCACAGGTTCGTCTGAGTAGCGGGTTGCATTTCTGCGCCAAAGTGTTCACTCTGCGCCGCGATGAGAGTGCCGCTGCACGTGGTCGAGGCGCGCCGTGAAAGGCTCGCGGCTTTGATTGACCGCCATCGCTACTTGCCTGTCCGCGAGCTTTGTCGGCGCCTAGGCGTCTCCGAAGCCACGGCTCGCCGCGACCTCGCGGCACTCGAGAGTCTGAACAAAGTCCGTCGCACCCATGGCGGGGCGATTGCGGATTTTAATGAGCGATTTCCTTCATTTAACGATCGACAGAGCACTTCGGCGCGGAGCAAGGCTTCGGTCGCAAAGGCTGCGCTCGGCTTGATGCGGCCGGGGGGCACCTATTTCTTCGATTCCGGCACGACGATCTTTGCGCTGGCCGAGGCTTTCCGCGAAGCGCCGGTGGGAGACGTGACTGTTGTGACTTCGAATTTGCCTGTCGGTGAGCTTCTGGCTTCGGTTCCCGAAGTCGGTGTGTTTCAAGTTGCCGGGCAGATCCTCGGTCGCCAATCGGTCCTTGTGGGCGAGACTGCCTGCCGCAGCATGGAGTTCTGGAATTTTGACGTGGCTTTCCTCTCGGCGGAGGGAGTTGATGGTGATGGGGTGTGGAACACTCAGCACGTAATTACTATGCAGCAACTTGCATCAATTCGCCGCGCGGCAAGGTCTGTCTTTTGCATTGACCGCGCCAAGATCGGCCGCCGGGCCCCCCACCTCCTCTTGCCTTGGAGTGGGGTGGATCTGGTTCTGACGGATGCCTCTGACCGAGAGATTGCGGATGCCGATGTGCCAAGCGACAAAGTGCTTCGTGTCGGTGAGCCGCTGCAACCTTTGGGTGACTCCGCCCCCCTCGAAGACCTTCCCGTTCACTTTCTCTGATCCGCCCGCTTTGATTCTCGCAAAAAAATCTTGACCTGCGCGTTTTTTCCTATATGACGGGTTCCAGTCATTAAATTTTTCTCTCCCCGATGTCCCAATCCTCCAGCCGTTCCGTTGTCGAAGCGCTCGTCCGTGAGACGCTGTATCGCCAACTCGGGAAAGCGGCCCCGCAGACCCCGGCGCCCGTGCTGGTGGTGAACAGTTCGGCGCGGCACATGCACATCTCGCCGGAGAACCTCGCCGTGCTCTTCGGGCCGGGCGCGGAGTTGACGGTGCACAAGTGGCTTTATCAAGAGGGGCAATTTGCCTCCCAGCAAACAGTCACTCTGGTGGGACCGCGGAAGCGCATCATTCCCAATCTCCGCATTCTCGGCCCCTGTAGAAACCTGACCCAGGTCGAACTCGCTTTCACCGACGCGATCCAGCTTGGCATCGACATCCCTGTGCGCATGTCCGGTGACATCGAGGGTACTCCGGGTGCCTACATCATGGGGCCGAAGGGAATGCTTGAGATGAAGAACGGAGTGATTCGCGCCGCCCGCCACGTCCACATGTCCCCGGCTGATGCCGCGTTCTACGGCGTGAAGCACCTCGATCTGATCACTCTGCGTGTGCAGGCCAAAGGCTGCACAACACGCTTTGACGACATGCTCGTGCGTGTCGATCCGAGTTTCAAACTCGAGGTGCATATCGACACCGACGAGGCGAATGCGTGCGATCTCGATCACGCGGACAAAGTGGAACTTTTCAAATCCTAACCCCAAAACCCACAACACAAAACACCCATGAGCGAAGCAATCGGACTCCTCGAAACGCGCGGCTACGTCGGACTGGTGGAAGCCAGTGATGCGATGATTAAAGCCGCGAATGTGCAACTGATCAAATCCGTTCCCATCGGCGGGGCGCTGGTCACCACCATCGTCCAAGGCGATGTCGGCAGCGTCAAAGCCGCTGTCGAAGCCGGACGCGAGGCGGCCTCGCGTGTTGGCAATCTCGTGGCCTCCCACGTGATCGCCCGCCCGGCGCCGGAACTGTTGAAGTTTTTCACGGCCTGATCCCCAACCCTCCACCTATTTTCATATATGGCTAATCAAGCACTCGGAATGATTGAAACCAAAGGCCTCGTTGCACAGTTCGAGGCCACTGACGCGATGCTCAAGGCAGCGAACGTCGACCTCGTTGGCTGGGAGAAAGTCGGCTCCGGCCACGTTTGCACATTCGTCGGCGGCACAGTCGCGGCAGTGAAAGCTGCTGTCGAAGCTGGTGCCACGGCAGCGAGCACGATCGGTGAGGTCGTAGCCGTCCATGTGATTCCCCGTCCGCACGAGGATCTGTCGAAACTCGGCAAGTTCCTGGCCACCAAGCCTGCCGCCGCCAAGTAATCGCCTGCCTGCCCGGTCCGCCGGGCGGCCTCTCTCCATGTCCGCAAACAAAATCCTCGTTGCCAACATCGGCAGCACCTCGTTCAAGTTCCGCCTGTTCGAGATGCCGTCCGAGCGTGTGCTCGCGAAAGGTGGCGTGGAGCGGATCGGAGGGCAGGAAAGTCCGTTCTCTATTCAAATCGGGGACGGTCCGGCGACCGCCGGCACACGGGCATTCCCCGACTACGCGGCAGCCATCCAGTTTGTTGAGTCCCAGCTGGGTGGGTTTTCCGACCTCGCAGCCGTCGGGTTCAAGCCCGTGATGGCCAAGGGAGTCTCCGGAACGCAGGTGATGGATGAGACCGTGTTGGGCGCGATGGAGGAGTTCAACACCCTCCTTCCCGCGCACAACCCGCCATACATCGCCGGTGTTCGTCTCTTCAACAGTCTGTATCCCGGCCTTCCCTGCATCGGGACATTTGAGACCGCCTTTTACGACGATGTACCGGTGGAGACGTACCGGTATCCGGTGCCGCTCGAGTGGGAGGAAAAACACGGAATCCGCCGCTACGGTTTCCACGGAGCCAGCCATCGCTTTGTCACGGAGCGCTGCGCCGAACTCCGCGGGTCGAAGAACCTCCGCATGATCTCTTGTCACTTGGGGGGAAGCTCATCGATCGCTGCAGTCAAGGACGGCGTTGCCATCGATTCCAGTTGGGGCATGACGGCTCAGAGCGGACTGCCGCAAAACAACCGCGTTGGGGACTTCGACTGCTTCGCCCTGATTTACCTCGCGCGGAACCTCGGCCTTGGTCTCGATCATGTCGAGAAGGCCCTCACGACCCAAGCCGGGCTCAAGGGAATGTCCGGACTTCCCACCGGCGACCTCCGGGACATCCGCAACGCCGCCGCGGCTGGCGACCGGAATGCCACGATTGCCTTTAAGGTTCTGGTCAACCAGATCCGTAAATACATCGGCCAGTTCCTTGTCGCGCTCGACGGAGCCGATGTGCTCATCTTCACGGCAGGCATTGGCGAAAACGATGTCGCCCTCCGCGAGGCGGTCTGTGCAAATCTGGGATTCTGCGGTCTTGAGCTCGACGTCGACAAGAACCGCTCGACGCGTGCCGCCGAAGCCGTGATCTCGACTCCCACCTCGCGCATCGAGGTGCGCGTCATCCCCACGAACGAGGAAATCATCATCGCGCGAAATGCCTGGGCCAAACTCCATGCCGCGTGATTTCCCAACGCCCTTTTCCCAAACCAAAAAACCAACAAACCCACCACCATGTCGCAACAAGCACTCGGAATGATCGAAACCCGCGGCCTCATCGCCCTCGTTGAAGCCACGGACGCCATGCTCAAATCCGCCAACGTCGAACTCATCGGCCCGATGACCCAAGTCGGCAACGCGATGGTGACCGCCTGCGTCAGCGGCGATGTCGCCGCCGTGAAGGCCGCCACCGAAGCCGGCAAGACGGCCGCCCAGTCGCTCGGCGAGGTTGTCAGCGTCAGCGTCATCGCCCGTCCGCACGGCGAACTCGGCACCGTCCTCCCGAAAGCCAAGTAAACTGCGGAGCAGACTCCGGAAAGTGGATACAGTCAGTCGATTTGCCGCTCCGGCGGCGCTGTGCGGTCCGGCTTCGGACCACCTGCCGATGCCCGTCCCTCTCCGTGTTTCAGCTCGGTTTACTCGCTCTTTCCGCCCCATTATCCCATGATTCTCGCCCGCGTTGAAGGCAGTGTGGTTGCCACGAAGAAGAACCCCAAAATGACGGGAAGCAAGTTTCTTGTCGTGCGCCCGTTGGTCGTCGATTCGCCAACTGCGAAAACCTTCAAGGACGGAACCGGCACACTCGTGGCGGTGGACTCGCTGGGTGCGGGCGAGGGGGAGTGTGTCCTCGTCGTGCAGGGCAGTTCCGCACGGTTGGCAGCGGATGACAAGGACTCCCCGGTGGATGCCGTGGTCGTCGGCATCGTGGACACCGTCGATCTCGGCAAAACGATCCTCTACAAGACTCACTAATCTCTTATTTCTCCCATGGCATCGATTGACGAAAAACTGGTGGCGAAAGTCGTAGGCGAAGTCCTTTCCCGCCTGAAGACGCAGAGTGCAGCCGTCGCGTCCGGCGCGACAGGGTTCGGCGTTTACGAGGACATGAACCAGGCCGCCGAGGCCGCGCACCGCTCGTTCGAGCAACTCCGAGCCGCCGGGGTGACGGCCCGCAAAAAGGCGATCTCCGTCATCCGCCGCCTCTGCGTGCAGCGCGCGCAGGAGTGGGGCGAGATCGAGTTTGCCGAAACGAAGATCGGCCGTCTCGACCACAAGATCGAGAAACTCAAGATCTGCGGCGACCTCGTTCCCGGCGTCGAAATGCTGGAGCGAATGGCCTTCAGTGGCGACTTCGGCCTCACGATCATCGACTTCGCGCCATGGGGCGTCATCGGTGCCGTCACGCCTTCGACTCACAGCGTTCCGACCCTCACCGGCAACGCGATCAACATGATCGCTGCGGGGAATGCCATCGTCTTCAATACCCATCCCGGCGCCGCCAAGTGCGCCGCAATCGCCATCCGCGAATACAATCAGGCGATCCATGCCGAGACGGGCATCAGCGACCTCCTCACCACGGTGACCAAGCCGACGCTCGAGACGTTCGACGCGATGTGCAAGCACCCGGCGGTGAAACTGCTCTGCGTGACAGGCGGCCCGGCCGTCGTCGCTGCCGCGATGAAGACCGGCAAGCGCGCGATTTGCGCCGGACCGGGAAATCCTCCTGTCGTGGTGGACGAGACTGCCGACCTCGATCGTGCGGCCCGTTCGATCATTCAAGGCGCTTCCTACGACAACAACCTGCTCTGCATCGGCGAGAAGGAAGTGTTCGTCGTGGAATCCGTCGCGGACAAACTCCTCGAGGCTCTCCGCAAGGCCGGCGCGGTGCAACTCAACGCCAATCAAGTCGAGGCACTCGCCCAGAAGGCTTTTGTTTTTCCGAAAGGTCAGGGAGCCGGATGCCCGCACCCCGTCGTGAACCGCGATCTCGTCGGGCGCGATGCCTCCGTGCTTGCGAAGTCCATCGGCCTCGACGTGCCGCCCGCCACCCAGTTGCTTTTCGGCGAGACCAAGGAAGACCACATCTTCGTCGATGAGGAGCAGATGATGCCGTTCATCCCGGTCGTCCGTATGCCCAATGTCGATGCCGCCATCGCCGCCGCCATCAAGGCCGAGCACGGCTACAAGCACACCGGAGTCATGCACTCGCGCGACATCCGGAACCTCACCAAGATGGCGCAGGACATCGACACCACGCTCTTCATCAAGAACGGCCCGTGCATGACCGGTCTCGGACTCGGCGGCGAGGGCTTCCTGAGCTTCAGCATCGCCACGCCGACAGGCGAGGGCGTGACCACACCGATGACGTTCACGCGCTCCCGCCGCTGCGTGATGGTGGAGAACCTGAATCTTTTCTGATTTCCCCACGATGCGCCTCGCCACCATCCGCGGTTATGCCACCAGCACGATCAAGCATCCGAGCTTGGACGGCTGGCGCTTGCTCATCGCGGAGCCCGAGACGTCCGATCTCGCCCCGCAGATCGTCATCGACAACCTCGGTGCCGCGATCGGCCAGAAGGTCATGATCTCAAGCGACGGCAGCGAAGCCCGCAAGATCGTCGGGTCCGAACTCAGCCCGGCCCGCTGGTCGGTGACCGGCATCATCGATCCGGAAAGGAGCCTCGCGCTGTGAGACTCGGAACCGTGATCGGCCGCGTGACGCTTTCCGTCCGCAACAAACGCTTCCAAGGCGAGCGCCTCCTGCTCGCGCTCCCGTGGAAGAAGGAGACGTTCGAAGGAGCTGACGCCTTCGCGCCCGCCATCGTCGTCTACGACCAACTCGGAGCCGCTGTCGGCCAGCACATCGCCATCAGCGAGGGCCGAGAGGCCGCCTGCCCGTTTCCCACCCCGACGCCGGTGGATGCCTACTGCGCCGCCCTCGTCGATGAACACTTCTACAAACCGTAAACCATGAAACTATTCGCACAGAAAGACGCTGAAAACTTCGCCAAAACCGGGGCCAAGGAGTTCCGTTACAATCGCGACACCCGGCTCACCCCCGGTGCGAAAGACATCTTCAGCGAGGCCGGCATCAAGCTCGTGTTCGACGAAGCCGCCGCCGCACCGGCCAGCACACCCGCCGCCTCGGTGCCCGCTTCGAAGTCCGACGACGAGAAGCTCTTCCGGTCCCCCGAAGCCGAGCGAATCAAGCGCGAGATCTGCGACATCGGCCGCCGGATCTGGGCGCGGGAATACTGCGACGGCAACGGCGGGAACATCTCCGCGCGCCTCGCCCCCGATCGGTTCATCATCACGCCGACCGGAGTGAGCAAGGGGTTCATGACGCCCGACATGCTCTGCATGGTCGATCTCAAGGGCAACCAGCTCGCGGGCACTTGGAAACGCTCGAGTGAGTTCACGACCCATGCGGCGATTTACGAGACCACGCCGGAAGCCGCCTCGGTGTGCCATGCGCACCCGTGCCACGCGGGAGCCTTCGCCATCAAGGAACTCCAGCCGCCCGCCCGACTCATTCCCGAGCTCGAGGTCTTCGTCGGCCAGGTCGCTGTCGCGGGCTACGAGACCCCCGGCTCCCCCGAAATGGCGGCGAGTATCCGGCCGCTCGCCCCGAAGCACCAGTCGATCATCATGGGATGCCATGGCGTGATCTGCTGGGGCAAATCCGTCGAGGACGCGTATTTCAAGATGGAGATCACGGACGCCTACTGCCGCACCGTGATCCTCGCCCAAGCCCTCCCTGGGGCCGCATCGATCCCGTGCGAGAAACTCGATGACCTCCTCAAACTCAAGAAGGGCATGGGCCTGCCGGACAACCGTTACGAATTGAAGAACGCCGAACTCTGCGAGGTGGATCCGTGGGACCAGATGTGCGGACAGCACGGATGCTCCACGCCGGTGACCCCGTTCTCTCCGATGACCAACGCCGACAGCGCCAGCGGGGCCGAGATGGAGGCCCTCGTGCAGAAGCTCACGGACGAAATCCTCGCCAACCTCAAAAAGTAAGAATCCCATGAAAGTAGCCATCATCGGCGGCGGCGGCCGCGTCGGTTCCTGTGCCGCCTTCGCTCTCCAGTGCTCCGGCATCGTCAAGGAAATCGTCATGCTCGACGCGAACCAGGCTGCGGCCGAGGGCGAGGCCCTCGACCTCCTGCACGGTGCCGCGTTTTGCGCCGATCAGGTGATCTCCGCCGGCACGTATGCCGACTGTGCGGATGCCGACATCATTTGCATCACGGCCGGACTCCGCCGCAAGCCGGACGAGTCCCGTCTGGACCTCATCAACCGCAACGTCACCCTTTTCCTCGGGATTCTCGACAGCCTCAAGTCCGCCGGTCTCAAGAAAGAAGCGATCGTGTTCGTGGTCTCAAATCCGGTCGATATTCTCACCGAGCTCGCTGTCGAGAAGACGGGACTGCCCGCTTCACAGGTGATCGGTCTGGGCACCGTGCTGGATACTTCACGGTTTTGCTCGCTCATTTCGGCCTCGCTGAAGCTGCCTGCCACCCAGGTGCGGGCAATGATTTTGGGCGAGCACGGTGACACAATGGTGCCGATTTGGTCATCCGCCTCGGTGGACGGCTTCCCGCTGACGAAGTTCCCGGGTGTCACGCCGGCCTTCCAGAGTCAAATCTTCGAACGCACACAGAAGAGCGGTGCGGAAGTCATCTCACGCAAGGGCGGAGCAGGCTATGCGGTGGGTGTGGCGATTCGCGAAGTCATCGATGCCATCGCACTCGACCGCCGGCGGGTGCTGCCCGTTTCCAGCCACGTGAGCGGTGCTTACGGCATTCGCGATGTAAGCATCAGCGTGCCGACTGTGGTCGGTCGCAAGGGTGTGGTGCAGCACATCGAGGTGGAACTCTGGCCCAAAGAACTCCAAGGCCTGCAATCCTCGGCAAAAGCACTCAAGGATACCCGCGCAAAAATCAAGTAAGCGGACTTTCCGTCGGATCCCCAGGGGCGCGGCTACTGGGAGGGCTGCGAACTATCGACAATCTCGATCTGTTCCGGGCTGTTGATCTTGATCTGGGGAATCTCGTCCTTGAACAAGGTGAGAATCCCTTTCACACGAAGGTTTTGTCCGCGGAATTTGTCGAATCCTTCGGGGAATGCGCCGTAGCTGCTCTGGAAAATCACGGCGGCAAATCCCTGCTTTTTCGGGAGTCCGAGGTTGATGAAAGTGATTCCCATGTCGGGTGTGGTGCCGACGCTAGTGACCGGTCCCTCGACAACCACGTTGTTGCCGACCTGCTGCTTGAGGAGTTCAAGGTTCGTGGAGGCGATGACGAGGGGGGATTCGGCGCGGGCCGTGCAGAGACCCATGGCGACGACGGCGAGGAGGACGGCGAAGGACTTCATAACCTGATATCATCCGCCTGCCCTTCGTGGGACGCAAGCCCTCGTGCGCCGGGAAATGCACGCGCGTTTCCGTGTGTCGCGTGCTACAGGTGACCTCATGCCACTCCGGGAGGAACTCCGAGCCGTCGTCGATGACCTCGCAGCACGGAACGTTTTCATCGGCACGTCGTCGTGGAAATACGAGGGCTGGCTCGGTCGCTTCTACGACGAGGCCCGCTACCTCCACCGCAGCCGTCTCGCGAAATCCCGCTTCGACGGGGAGTGCCTGCGCGAGTATGCGGAGGTCTTCCGGAGCGTGTGCGTGGATGCGGGGTTCTACCGCTTCCCAACACCGGACTACGCGCGGCGCTTGGCGGAGCAGGTGCCGGACGGCTTCCGGTTCTCGTTCAAGGTCACCGATGAGATCACGGTGAAACGCTTTCCCCGGTTGCCCCGCCACGGAGATCGCGCGGGGGCAGCGAACACGAATTTCCTCAACGCGCGGCTCTTTGCCGATGCGTTCCTTGGACCCCTCGAACCCGTGCGAGGGAAGGTCGGTGTGCTCATCCTGGAGTTCAGCCGCTTCCACAAGGGCGACTTCGCGCGGGGCCGCGAGTTCGTCGAGGCCCTCGATGGCTTCCTCGGCGCGATCCCACGAGGCTGGCAGTATGCGGTCGAACTGCGGAATCCCTCGCTTCTGCACCCCGAGTATTTTGCGGTGCTGGCCCGGCACGGGGCGGCCCACGTGTTCAACAGTTGGACCGCGATGCCGCCGGTGTCCGCACAGGCTGAGATGCCCGGCGCGTTTCCGGCGGATTTTTTCGCAGCCAGGTTCCTTCTCAAGCCGGGGAGGAAATACGCGGAGGCAGTCTCGGCCTTTGCCCCTTACGAGTCCGCGCGCGAGCCCCTGGCGGCCGAACGCGCAGCCCTGCGCGACCTCGCTGCGCGGCGCACCCCGGCCCCGTCGTTCGTCTATGTGAACAACCGTCTTGAGGGCAATGCGCTGGACACCATCGCATCGATCGCCCGCGAGGCGGCGCGGTGAGTTATTTGTAGCCCGGCAAAAAGGCCTTCTCGGCCTTGAAGAGGCGCAAGGTCATTTCCCTGATCTCGGCGGGAGAACACACGGCGGCGGTGAGCGGATCGAGGAAGAGCGCATGCACGGCGTGTTCGATGCTCCGTTCGAGTGCCGCCTGCGTTCCGAGGTCGAAGACCGCCATGTTCGACGCGCAGAGCGCCGCCATGTGCGGGGGAAGCGCCCCGGTTCGCGAGGGATTCACCCCGTTGCGGTCCACGAAGCACGCGACTTCCACGCATCCGTTCGCGGGGAGGTTGGCAATGACGGGATCGAACCCGCCGGGAGTCTGGTTCCTCACATTGCCGTGGATTCGGAAGGGGGTGTCTTTTTCCCGCGCCTCGATGATCCAGCTTGCATACTCCCACGAGCGTTCGCGTTGGACGGGCTTGTCGCCGCGGAGCATCGCGCGCCGATCAGCATCCGCCGTCTTCCGCCACTCGGGCCAATTGTTTGCGTAGAAGCCGGACTCCCCGCAGTAGCCCGGTCGGCAGTAGCGGGTGATGAGGTCTTTGCGTTTCCGGTAGTAGGGCAGGTACTCGGAGAGGTGGCCGCTCGACTCGGTGATGAAGGCCCCGAACTGGAGCATCATGTCCTTGCGCACGAGGTCGCCGGTGTCTTTCGGGTCCTCCGGCTTCCCGGCGAGATCAAGCCGGGCCTTGCGGAAGAGGGTGGGATACAGGTCGCGTCCGTCGTGGCGAAGGGTCGTGAACCACGCGAGGTGGTTGATGCCCGAGCATTCCCATTCCATCTCGGCGACCGGCACGCCTGCGCGGCGGGCCAGGAGGGCACTCGTGCCCTGCACCGAATGGCAGAGGCCGACGACTTGCAGCGACGAGGCGCGCCCGGCCGCGAGGCACAGCATGTTCATCGGGTTCGTGTAGTTCAGCACGAGGGCACCGGGGCACAAATCCTCCGCATCCCGCAAAATGTCGAGCCACACGGGAATCGTGCGCAGGGCCTTGAAGAGCCCGCCCGGCCCGGTCGTGTCGCCGATGCACTGGTCGATGCCGTACTCGGCGGGGATGTCGTTGTCGTGGCGTACGCAGTCGAGTCCGCTCACCTCGATGCAGTTGATCAAATAGTCCGTCCCGCCGAGCACGCGGCGGCGGTTGGTGTCCGCGACGATCTTCCACTTCGCACCGCCGTGGAGTCCGGTGAGTCGCCGCACGAGCCGCGCCATTGTCGCGAGGCGCCCGGCGTCGATGTCGACCAGTGCGATCACGCCGCCTTGGTGGCCGGGGATCTTGAAGATGTCGTTGAGGAGCTGGAGCGTGAAGGCGCTGCCCGCCCCGAGGAGGGTGACCTTGATTGGACGCAGCACCGCTCCGGGCAGGCCCGTTGCGGCGGCGGCTTTCATGTGTGCGGCGTGGCCGCGGGAGGAGGAGGTCTTTGGCATACGCGGAGCAGACTGAAGCCGAGAGGCTCGGGATAGCGAGGGCCAATCTGTGCTCGCGACATACAAAAATGTGATGTTAGGAAAAAAGGCATCACTCTGGAGTCCGATGATTGAGACGATGGATATCGTATATGGTGCCAGCAATGAACGCGTCGTGTCGCCGCGTTATTGTTGGGACAGTTCGCGCCGGGGTGAGACGCCTTTTGTGATCGTCCAACGAACCCTCTCGGGCGAGGGACTCGTCGAATGGAGGGGGCGGAGAGAACCGGTCACGGCGGGTCATGCGTTCATCGTGATCGTCCCGGAGCGTTCGGTTTACAGGTATCCAGAGGAGGCGGTGGAGCCGTGGACGTTTTCGTGGCTGAACTTTTATGGACCTTCGGCGTGTCGTCTGTTTGCGGGGCTGCGCGAGACGTTCGGGTGTGTCGTGCCGCTCCCGGCGGAAGGAGGGTTGGCCGCCAGGTTTGAGGAATTCGCTTCGCTTGCCGCCGGACGCTCCCGGACGGGGGCCGGTCCGGAGCGGAGCGTGTATGCGCGCTCGGCGGAAGCGTACCAGTTTGTGATGGATTGGTGCGACGTGCTCGGGCGTCCGCAACGCTCGCCCTTCGAGTGCATCGAGGCTCTCAAGCGGCACATCGAGACGCGGTTTTACGAGCCGGGCAACATCAAGACGCTCGCGGTCCGCTTCGGTGTCAGTCGCGAACACCTCACGCGCGAGTACCATCGACTCGTTGGCATCGCCCCCGCCGCTCATCTGCGGTCCTGTCGCGTGCAAGCCGCGCGCGAGTTGCTGGCTCGTACCAAACTTCCCCATGCCGAGGTCGCACGACGGACCGGCTTCAGCGATGCCCGCCACCTCGGTCGCGCCCTGCGCGGGGGTTCCGTCGGCTGAGGGCTCGGTGACGGAAGGCTTGACGCGCATCAAGGCTTGCGGCAGAGAGGTCCGTGTGAACAGGCTCTTCGGACAGATCGCGCTTTGCTTCGCGCTGTTCGTTGTCACAGGCGGGCACTGGGCGGTCTTCCAGTGTGTGGCTTGGACGTCGATGGTTGTCGAGTATTCGCAGCGCGAACGATCCCTGGCCAAGGGGATCGAGCAGACGTTCGATGGCGGCCACCCCTGCACCATGTGCGAGTCGATCTCGAAGGCCAAGCAGCAGGAGCGTTCGGAACCGCTCTGGAGCTCCGAGTTCCACAAGCTCGAGAAATTCGTCGGCACTGTTCGTATTCTCCTCCCGCTTCGCGTCGTCCGGGACGCCCGGTTTCCTGATGCAGTGATTCTCTGTCCCCCGTCGAGGGCTGATGCCCCGACTCCGCCGGTGCCGATCCGGATTTCCTGAGACCCGCGGCCGATTTCTTCGGCCTCCCTTCATTCCCTCCCGGGCGTTTTGCGCGCTCCGGGGTCTCATCCTTCACCAAGCGGACGCGCGCGGAATTCGCGTGCCGTGTCCGCGCAGGCACACACCAATGACCATCTCCAAACTTTTGGGAGCAGCCGTCGCCATCGGACTGCTCGGAACCCCGTGCGCACAAGCCCACGTCAGCATCGGCAGCGATCGGACACTCAACAGCGGAAACCCGATCGATGGTCTCACCGTCACCAACGGAAACCGCACCGTCTCGAGCAGCTTCGGCTGGGCGGATGCCACCGATGACAACTGGGGCGACTCGCACCGGCTCACCGCCTTCAAGTTCACGCTGGCGACGACACAGAACGTCACGATCACCGTTTCCCGCCGCGCGGCGGGCACGGGGCCGGTCGATACGTTGCTGCCCGCATTCAGCCTCTACCAGACTCCACTCTGGGTCGCGAGCACGCATGATACCGGGCCTGCGACCACGACGTGGCTCACAAACACGTTCGGCACGTCGGCGGTCGGCGAGGCATTCATCGATGCGAACAGCAACAGCGTCTGGAACGTCGGTGAGAGCTTCACCGATGCCAACGGAAACGGCGTTTACGACAGCGCCGGCATCGGTGGCTCTGGAAAAGAGGGGGCCTTCCGAGCACTCTCGACGTGGGAGATCTACCACGACAGCGTCGGCGGGGCCCGGATGCATTTCGACACCTACCTCGGGAACGCTGCGGACGGAACCTCGGCGAACTTTGGAAGCGCTTTGGGAATCAACGGCGATGGTTTGGCCGATGGCACCGTATCCCGCACCTTCGTGGACCTGACGGCCGGGGACTACTACCTGTTCGTGGGAGGAGGAAACTACACAGCGCAACTCAACGAAGCCGCGAGCCCGTCGTTTCCGACTTACGGGATCAACCTCTCTGTCACGGCCGTGCCAGAGCCGTCCACAGGGGGACTCGTGGCCCTCGGCCTCGGAATTGCCGGGTGGCTATGCCTGCGTCGGACGGGCCGACCGAACTGATGCCGTCCGCCCGCACAGAGCGAGTGGGGTCTGGACGCCGCAAGGCGTCCGGATTCACCCTCATTGAGCTTCTCATCGTGGTGGCAGTCATCGCGATCCTTATAACTCTGGGTCTCGGTGCCGCGTCCTTCGCTGCTGAGCGCGGCCGCGCCGCGACGTGCCTTGCTTCCATGCGTCACTTCGGGACAGCCGTCCAGATGTATGTGTCCGATCACAATGCCCGACTGCCGAACACGAGTCACGTTCGTGCGCCGGATGGTTCCTCACTTTCCTGGACCGTCACGCTTGCGGAGTATCTTGGGAGCGACTTCATCGGGAAGTGTGCTTCCAACGCAAAATCTCCGGCAGCTGTGACGTATGCCTGGAATGATTGTCTGACAGACGCTCAGGGACAGGGGATTTCGCTCCTTGCCTGCCGGACTCCCGCTTCCACTCTGTTGTTGGGCGAAACGGCCGATGGATACCTCTCAGAGCACTTCCATTTCGCATCTTCACGGACCCGCATCACCTTCAACCAGTTCCGAACTTCCGCAGCAGTTGATCGCCACGACGGCTTTGCCCATTACCTCTTTGTCGACGGCCATGTCGAAGCTCTCTCTCCAGACAGCATTCGCAACCGTCTCAACACGACCAACAGCACATTTATCAAACCATGAAACATCCATTCTTTCTGCTCGGCCTGCTGGCAGCCTCTGCACTCGGACATGTCTCTGCCCACGAACACATCGAGATCGGTTTTGACAACACTCGCAGCAGGCTCGCCGCGTATGGAAACACGGCGCAAGTCGTCACCTACTTTCCCGAGGGTGAGGCACCGAGCGCCAATCTCCCGCTTTTTCCCGGTGGAACCTTTGCAACCGTACTGACATTCAGTGCGTTCGACATTATCGACACCCCACCGGGCAATGTCTTTGTCCGGGTCCGACTTCTTTCCGTGTCAGGCCCCAGCGGGGGAGGGTTTTCGTTCTGGGAGGCTGGTGCGACGGTGCCGACTTGGACACGTCCGTCCGGATGGTCCGCGGTGCCGGATGACCAACCGAGCATTTCCGTGAGTGAGGACTCCGAAGGCTACGGGCATATCCATGGAAGAGTGTTCGGGTTCACGATGGCGGGCGAGTACGATGTCACCTTCCAAGCCGTCGATGCTTTGGGGAACTATGCGGCCGGATCCCCATTCGTCGTTCGTTTTACAGTGATCCAAGCCCCGCAACTCACCATTCGGGTGCAAGGCTCGAATATCCAGCTGACCTTCACCGGAAGGGAAAATTTGATTTATGATCTGCAATCCTCTCCGACGCTCGCGCCCGGAAGTTGGACGACCATTGACACCCTCGACGGAACCGGGAGCTTGGTGGAGTGGTCCGAGCCGTTGGGCAATCGCTCGAGGGTGTTTTATCGACTTGTCGAGTACCGTTAAACCCGGTTCGCGTCAGAAACACGCCTCTGGTTCTTGAACCAGAGGGAAAGTGGCTGGAGAGGGAATCGAACCCCCGACACGAGGATTTTCAGTCCTCTGCTCTACCAACTGAGCTATCCAGCCGAGCGGAGGCGAGATACTATGAGATTTTGCGGGCGGTGCAAGTCTCTTTCGGGAGAAAAGGCTATGGGGACGTGCCGGGGCGCTGGAAGGCAGTAATGCCACCGCCAAGGAGGAGGATGGCCTGATTGAAAGTGAGGGGACCGGAGGATTCAAGGAGTGTGCCGTCGTCGAGGCCGCGTTGGGATAGCACCATCGGCGTGAGGTGTTTGGCGATCGAGTTGGTGGAGGGAAGTTTGCCGATGTCCATGGAGTCCGAAAGTCCCGGCATGACAGAGGCGCCAAAGACGAGGATGGGACGAAGGGCGGTGTAGGCGCGTTCGAAAAGCGTGCGAGTGTCGGCGTACGCGAAAATCTCGTTGGACGACTCAAAAGTCGGCGTGAAGGGCTGAAATGCCGGGCTCGCGGAGAGGGGTTCAGCCGCCCGACCTGCGGAGGCCGCAGCGAGGGTGGACGCTTCGTCGAGGCCGAAAAGAATCTGCGTGTCGGTCAGGACCGCGACCGGGGCGAAAAACGGGTTTGTCGGGTTCGCAAGGGAAAGGATGTCGAGGTTCCCTTCCTTGCGCGTCTGGAGTCCGGGGAGTGCCGGGGCGACGAGTCCGGCAAAGTCCAGAGCCTTGGCCCGATCGCGCAGTGCGAGCGTGCCGATGGCCGACGGCATTCCGGCTCCTTCCGGCCAGTCCACGATAACCCCTGCGCTGTTTCCGATCGCTTCGGAGGCCAGTGTCGCGAGCGCGGCAATGCGCGGATCCGCGGCGAGTTCCGGCACCGAGTTCAAAGCCGCTGGAAGTGCCCCAGCATCGAGGAAGGATTCGACGAAAACAATCGTCGCGGGAGAAGTGAAGCCGATGGCAGCATGGTCGAGGGCAGGCTTTTTCATCGCGGGTTTGCGGAGGGTGAACACGGCATCGCGTTGGATCTCGCCGTCGATTTTCCATGCAACGCCCACGGCTTCCGCCGCACGAAGGGCGTCAACTTGGGCGGGAATGACCTGTGCTCCCATTCGGGAACCTGCCGCGACAAGAGCATCGAGTGCCGCCTCCGGTTGGAAGAAGGCGAGAAAATCCGGATCGGATGGGAGCCTGGCTGCGACTTTGCGAAGCCTTTCCGCTCCTGCAAGCGAGGGAGAGGTCTCCCGCGCGGTCGCGCGGTCGATGGCATTTCGGAGTGTGTCGAGATTCGTTGCCAGGAACCCCCAGCGACCGACGACAGCCGAGAAAAGCTGGAACCCTCCATGCTCACTGGAAACGATGGCAGTGCCGTTGTGGTCGACTGTGGACGGAGTTCCCGCCCCGCCGGGAAGCTCAGAACGGAGCCTGCCGACGGCATTGTCGTAAGCCTCGCGGTCGCCCCAGAATTGGAATCCGACCAGCGCTCGCGTCTCGTTTTCCGTGACCATCGTGACCGCGAGGAAGATGTTTCCGGGCTTGAGTGCCGCAAGCAGGGAGTTCGCTTCCGAGGCTCCGGGATCCGAAAAAAGCTTTTTCACCGGCTTTTCCAGAAAAGCCTTCACGTCCTCCTCACGGCCGATTGCGGCCAGCGCGGTGCCCTTCCATCTCATGAACGTGCGGGGGAGATTCGGAAGATTCACGAAAGCGACCGTTTCTGCCGGAACGAGTGTTGCAGCATCCGAGGGACCGGTTTCGCGCTTGAAAATCAAGACCCCTATGAAAATCAACGCGGCGATGACGGCGGCTGCGATGGTGAGTTTCCTGATCATGAAAGCGCACTTTAGGGTTCGATCGGCGGCAGTGCGAGGGGAAAGCGGCCATTGACGCCAGTGGGCGGCAGGCTAAGCTGGAACGGCCATGAACTCATCCAAACTCGAAGAATACCTCCGCCCCGCCCGGTCGTGCTGCAACAAAGAGAATCTGCGCCTTCTTTCCGACATCTGCCTCTATCTTGGTTTCCTTTCGATTATTGCCTCTGTGGTCACCTGGTTCACCGCTTCGCGCGAAAACCGTGCCTATGGCGAGCGGTTCGGGATCTTTATCGGGCTGTGGGTTCCGAGCTTCTTCATCCTCTCCAATCGTCTCTCGCGCAAAGCCGATGAGCTTCCTGAGGAAGCGTTGGAACAGGAGTAATCCCTTTCAAGGTCCTCATAGCTCAAGTGGATAGAGCAGGGCTCTCCTAAAGCTCAGATGGTGGTTCGACTCCACCTGAGGACACTTCTTCCGCACCGTGGTGGCTCTCGACATTCCCGAAGGCGACTTCGGGGGTTACATTTTCGACTGTGACGGCACTCTTGCCGATACGATGCCTATTCACTACCGGGCATGGTGCGAGGCCATGGAGGCACTTGGGGGACAGTTCCCAGAGAAGCTTTTCTATGGATGGGGTGGCAAGCCGGCTCTCCACATCGTGCAAGAACTCAATGAGCGCTTTGGCCTCTCGATGGACCCAGTGGCGGCGGTGCACCTCAAGGAAGCTGCATTTCTGAGAAACCTACCCGGTGTGAAGCCGGTGGCTCCGGTTCTCGAATTCGCCCGCAAGGTGGCGGCCCAAGCTCCCCTGGCCGTGGCTTCGGGCGGTCACCACGAACTCGTTGATGCAACGCTGGCTGCCCTTGGCATCACGGATCTCTTCGCGGCGGTCGTGTGCGCAGAGGACTATGCCCGCGGAAAACCCGCACCGGATCCTTTTCTCGAAGCCGCACGAAAGATCGGCGTGAATCCGGCGGACTGCCTGGTGTTTGAAGACAGTCCAACCGGCATCGAAGCCGCGGAGGCCGCTGGGATGCGATGGGTGCTGGTCAAGACAGCGCCAGATTTTTCCAAGCCATGAGTGATCCCGCCCTCATTCCCTTTGAGTCCGGCAAGCCCGGACTCCAAACCGTCGCCGGCGCTGTGCGCAAGTCGCAGGAGTATCTTCTTTCCATCCAAAAGCCGGACGGACACTGGGAAGGAGAGTTGGTCGTGGATTCCACGCTCTGCAGCGACACGATTCTCTTCATGCATTGGAGGGAGGATGTCGATGCGGACCTCCAGGGAAAATGCGCAGACCATATCCGTCGCCGCCAGATGGGTGATGGGGGATGGAATATCTTCGTGGGAGGGCCGAGCGAGATCAATGCCTCGATCAAGGCCTACTTCGCTCTCAAGCTTGCGGGGGATCCTGCAAATGCGCCGTGGATGCGCGAGGCGAGAGCGAACATCCTGCGGCTCGGCGGCATTCCGCAGATGAACACCTATGGGCGACTCTATCTCGCCCTGCTCGGCCAATTCCCCTGGCAGTACGTGCCAACGATTCCTCCCGAGATTTTTCTGCTGCCGCGCTGGTTCTTTTTCAACATTTACGAAATGTCGTCGTGGAGCCGCACAATCATCGCTCCGCTGGCCATCCTCAACCACTTCAAGCCCACGCGCACATTGCCGGCGGCCTTGCAACTCCATGAGCTCTATCCTGCCGGGATGGAGGATACGGACCTCTCGCTCAAGAAAGATGAGCGTTTCTGGGCCTGGCGGAATTTTTTCCTGCGCTGCGACAGCCTTCTGAAACTTTACAACCGCCTGCCTGTGCATCCGCTCCGCCGGCTCGCTCTCGCCAAGGCGGAGAAGTGGATGGTCGAACGCATGGGGGACGGCAGTGAGGGCCTTTCAGCCATTTTCCCAGCCATGCTCAACGCCATGATGGCGCTCCGCGTTCTGGGCTACGGCAAAGACCATCCGCTGATGCAAAAAGCGTGGAGCGATTTCTCCGGTTTGTTTGTTGATGATCCCGCCGACTTCCGCATCCAGCCCTGCCTTTCTCCCGTCTGGGATACCGCAATCACAACCATAGCACTGGGCGAATCCGGTCTTGGCGCGCAACACCCGGCCATGCAGCAGGCGGCCGCGTGGTTGGAACGAAAGGAGGTGCGCTTCGCGGGTGACTGGGCACATCGGATTCCCGATGTCGAGCCCAGCGGCTGGGCTTTTGAGCACGAGAACAAGTTTTATCCCGATACCGACGACACGATGATGGTGCTGATGGCGTTGCGGCACGTGCAGCCCCGTGATCCCGCAGCACGCTCGGCCCAGTTCCGGAGGGCGCTCGACTGGTTGCTCTCGTTCCAGTGTGCGGATGGCGGGTGGGCAGCCTTCGACAAGGACCTCACCGCCACCTGGCTTGAGCATGTTCCGTTCGCCGATCACAACGCCATCCTGGATCCCACCTGCAGCGACCTCACAGCCCGCGTGCTCGAGTTGCTCGGCTACATCGGCCACGAACGGTCGAGCCCGGTGATCCGGCGTGCCGTGGCCATGCTGCGCCGTACGCAGGAACCCGATGGCTCATGGTACGGAAGATGGGGGGTCAACTACATCTACGGCACGTGGCAGGTCCTTCGCGGACTCGCGGCGATCGGGATGAACATGGATGAGGAATGGATCCGCCGCGGACGCGACTGGCTGGAGAGTTGCCAGAACGAAGACGGGGGCTGGGGAGAAACCTGCGAGAGCTACAGCCTTCCTGCCCTCAAGGGACGCGGCCCCAGCACAGCGAGCCAGACCGCATGGGCGCTCATGGGGCTGCTGGCTTGCGGTGATCCGGCCCGCGAATCTGTCCGTCGCGGCATCCGCTGGCTTGTCGGGACCCAGAATCCGGACGGATCCTGGACCGAGGAGTATACAACGGGCACGGGATTCCCGTGTGTGTTTTACCTCCGTTACGACATGTATCGAAATCACTTTCCGCTCCTTGCCTTGGCGACTTGGGTCAAGGTTGCCGGTGGTGCCGCGAGTTAGGGACCGAGCGGAGCGAAGCGTTCCATGGCGGTGCGGATCGGGGCCGAAGAAACGCGCACGAAACCGTCCAGAGGATGGTTCATTTCCTCAATGAGGAACAACGCTGCGGAGAGCGAGAGCGCGCAGAAAATCAGCACCGAGAGTACGGTGGCGTTCCGCGGAGCAAAAAGGCCGTAGGTAACGTTGAGGGTCGCCAACCACAACAGCAGCACCGCGACAAGCAGGGGTGGAAGGAAGGGAAGGTCCTCTTCCAACAGCATCCAGTGGGCTTCAAGGAGATCTTGGGCGAGCTCGATCGCACGGGGATGGAGCGAATGCTGCAGCGCGGTCGAGGGGGTGAGCTCACGGATGGCATCGACCATCGAGACGGACCGGGTGCCCGTGACTGCCTCGTGCCATGCTCCAAGTCTCTGGTTTCGCGGGGAGTCGAGGGCCGCAAGAGCCGCAGCCAGGGAGGAGCGAAGCTCAAACCGGATGCCGCGTGTCTCGGGTCCGTAACTGGCAAGGAGTTCGTCGAGCAGAATCGCCCGGGCGGCGGCCGTTGTGACCCCGTTGCTTGCCGCGTGAAAAGTGGACGTCGCGGAGCTCACCAGCAGGCCAAGTACCAGGGCCGTCAGCGTCGACAACAGCGCAGCCCCGAGCTTGATCGTCTCCTTCGAAGAATCGTTGAGATGATGCGCCGGCAGGCGCCTTTGAAGGAAAAGCCCCAGTGCACCGCCAAGCAGCATTCCGGCGAACGCGGTGCAGGCGACAATGGCGGATGACGACATGGAATCGGACGCTCAGGCGAACCGCGGGAACACTCTCTTCATGTCCACGAGCCGAGAGCCTCGACCGCAGCGGCTGATCCATCTCGCAACCATCCATCGAGCTGCGACTGGGCCTTGAGCTGTTGGCCACGGGTGCGCGGCACCGCGGTGAAGGCGCAGGGCACATCGTGCAAAGCCGTCATGTCACCCCAGAGTTTCTCGAACTGGGTCACGGGAAAGATGTCCTCCTGGCCATGGCCCCAGCGCTTCTTGACATCCTTCAATGTGATGTAGGTCGGAAGCCGGGTGGCAAACTGTCGCACGGCGGCGGCAGTTTTCTCGGCATTCCAAAGAGCCCCACGGTCGAGGCCGAAGAGGCCGAGCAGACTGTCGACCTCGATCCAAGTCGTCAGGGTATTGTAGAACGTCAGCAGGAACTCGTCATCCTCCCGCGGGAGGGCAAGGCCCTCGACAAGACGGAGTTTACCGCCGACCCGGGCAAGTCCGCCTCCACGGTCGTCGATGCGCCTGGAAATCACTTCGTAAGTGAGCGTGGTTCCCAAGCGGCGGTGAAGGCCGAGCATTGCCGGGTCGATGTTGACGCCGACTGTGTCGATGTTGTGGAGCAGGAGGGTGCGGATGGAGGGGCGCTCGGCGAGCAGGTCACGGAGCGTGCCGTTGAGAAGAAGGTTCGGCACCTCGAACCAGTGGCCGACGGGGTGAAGACACTGGTTCGGCACGTTGTCGCGGTAGTCGCTGCCCTCGCCGGTGGTCACTGCCCAATTCATGAGGGCTTGTTGGACACTCTCGCGCATTTTCTGCTTTCGCTCATCCAACATCTGATGGCGTGTTTCTTCGTAAGCAAAGCGCAGGTCCCGGAGCATCGGAACCAGGCGCAAACCGATCGAACGACCGAACGACAGGCGCAGCGGGCCCTCGTAGCCGTAGTTGTCGTGCACGCGCAGGAAATCCGCGATGGGATCATGCGTCAAATAGCTTGTGGTGAATACGTGTGCGGGCATCGTGCCCGAGCGTTCGCCAATGAGGCGTGATTTTGCCAGGTGGGTCTCGATGAACGAGCGGTGACGTCCGGCGAGTTTGCAGTACGGGTGCAGGGCCTTGACGACACCCGCTCCCTCCGTCCAGCGGCTTCCCGCCCCTGCGGCAAGCGAGACGACCGCCACTTCCCCGTTCGCGAGGGCGGATTCCCCGGCACGCAGATCTTCCGCGGTGGCGTCGCGGGCAAGGTCGGCGATTTCACTTGGTCGAACATCTTCGATCTCGATGTTGACGGGCAGGCGGTTCTGGGAAAGACCGGTCAGACCGGCACGGAGGTCGGAGCGGATCCGTTCGTGGGCTTCGGTGTCAAAGCCGTAGGCGGCAAGGAGTTCCTCAAGCGACTGGCCGCTGGCTACAGGCCCACGATCGGATTGCGGAAGCAGGTTACGGACGAGCGGATCGATCGTGCGACGCATCTCATCGTCGGTCGCCGCGCTCGCTCCGTAGAGTACGGCTTCCGTGCGCCGTGCGGCGGGCAGCGAGCGGGGATCCGCCCGCAGGAGCGTGGGAATCATGAGAGGGTAGTAAGAGGGGGGCATCAACGCCTCGCGTCCGCTCCGGAGTTCCGCCGTGGAACCGTTCTCATTGATGGCAAAGCGATAGACCACAGGATCCATCGCGAAGGGTAATGCATGCTCTAGCTCCCTCTTGGCCGTGCGGAGAATCTCCTGCATGCGAATCCGGCCCTCGGCCGCGCGGTCCGGGTGGAAGATGAAACCCATGCCACCACCCGACATGCCGCCCAGCATCCAGAATCCCCAGAAGTCCGCGCCGAACTCTTCGCGTGCTGCGGCAATCGCCCTCTCGGTGAAGAGAGTTGTTGCCCAGGGAATCACCGTCTGGAGGGGGCCGAAAAAATGACGTGTCGTGAGGTCTCCGAGTGCCCGGATGTCTCCCTCGCGGAGTGCATCGAGAATTTCGTCGAACATCTTTTGCGACTCGCTTCGCGCGATCCACTCGCGGCGGCTGCGCAGGAGGTATTTCTCGGTCACCATCTCAAGGATCGGACCCACGTTCTGCGCCATGCCGCCGTGCACCAGAACGAGACTTCGTTGGAGTTTGTCGCGCGTTTCTTGCGTGACTTCCTCTTTGCCAATGATGCGGTGAACAGGGAGAAGGCGTCCCCGGCTGATACCGTGTTCGGGATCCCCTTCGCGGGCCTCGGAACCGCTGATCACTTTGATACCGGGCCACACGCCTCCGGAGTCCTGCCATCCTCCGCCGGAGCCGCCAAGCCACTCGCCGAGAATGGCACGTGCAGCCGTCATGCGCCGTTCGGGCTCTGTGAGCGGACCAGTGAGCGAGACGGTCTGGCGTGTTGCCCGCATACAGGCACCGATAAGGGCGCCAAGGAGATTGGTGGACACCGCGAGGCGTGAGCCTTTGGGAATGTCGTTCACGGTGCTCACGAGTTCAAAGCCGAGGCCGGGGCCGATCACCCGCTCAAGGAGTTCACCCAGGCGGGTGCCTGATCCTTCCATTCCGATGGGCACGATTCCCGAGGCGATCACGGCGGACTTGAGGAGGCCAAGGTAGTCCTTGGCAAAATTGAACATGTCGGCGAGGTCGGCGATGTCGGAGGTCGCCCCGAGGTCAACGCTGGTAAGGCGGATGACCGGCTCGTCGATAATCCGGAAAGCCGCTGCCACGGGGGGCCGCGGCGTGTCATCGCGACCCTCGACCGCAAGATCGATCGAGATATTAAGGACACGTGCTCCGGAGGGATAGTCCATCCCCAGAAAAAAGATGTCGCTCCAACCGCTGTGAGAGAGGTCCATGCGGACGGCTGTGCGTTCGTGAAGAATGGGGAACGGACCATCCGATGCCCGCACGAGAAGGTCGGGGTGAATTCTCAACGGATGGGTTGCGGGATGTCCACAACGGAACATCCACTGGTTCCCCCTCACAGAGCGCACCGAGCGGCGGACTTGGTCTGCGAGGTTCTGCAGGCCGAGTTGGTAAAACGATTGGGCCAGCGCGCTCGCGTGGGCATCGTCCGGAACGGAAAACGGTCCGACGCTGGAAAGTAGTTCATCGATCGCCTCGGGAAAACGCCTGTCGAGAAGGTGGTTGTGCGCCGCGGCGGGAATGCGTCCGGGGGCGGCCTCACCGAGGACAGGTGGCAGGAAAAACCGGCAGATGGCATAGAGGAAAAAGAGTGCGCGGACCCGCTCGTAGAGATTCGTTGCCGAGCGGCGGAAAGCATCCAGATCCCTGCAGGCATCCCAGAGAGCGGAGGCTTCAAGTCCTGAGACAAGCTCTTCGATCGGGCGGTTGCGGAGCGTCTCGTCCTCCGACGTGATCGTTTCAATGAAGGGCGACATGGCTCAGCGGGCGTCGGCGAGGAGGGAAACAATATCCGCAAGGACTTCGGCCCGCTGGCTTCCATCGAGGGCCAGTGCAAGCTGGGCTGTGAGAAGGCCGTAACGTTCATCCAAGTCGAACCTTCTTCCTGCCAGTTCGGCCGCAAGGTAGCGTTCGGTCGACTCAAGAGCGTTCAAAGCACAGGCCAAAGTCACCAATCGCGGAGACGCGGCAGCTGCAAGGAGGGAGCCTAAAACACCCATCACGGAGGGCGGGAGGACGTGCATGCCGAAGAAGCACAAGTAGTGGGCGACCCGAAGGCCCGGTACCACGAGATCCTGCTCCGCCTGCGTGGGCGTTGGTTTCTCGATGACGCGCTCGACTTCGTAAAGCCCCGGGCGGCTTCCGAAGAGGCGTCCACCGACGGCTCCAAACTGGGATAGAAGGCTTTCGTGCGTGGACTGAACCGCGCTGACCGCGCAGCGCTCACTTGACGCGATATCCACCAGTTGCCTCGCGCAGCTGCGTGCGGGGTCCCTGCTGATGTAGATGTGGTCGCTGACCATGAGCAGGAAGGGATCGTTGCCGACGAATTCTGCCCCGCGGTGCACGGCGTCGGCGTAACCTTCCGGCGAGTGTTGCTCGATAAAGGTGATTTTCGAGACGGCATCGCCCGCAGCACGGGCGTAGAGATCAACATCTCCCGGATTCACCACGATGCCTATGGAATCGATGCCCGCGGATGTTGCCTCGGCGATGAGTTGGAGGAGAACGGAGTGCGGATAGCCCTCCCGGTCGACAACGGTCTGCAAGGGGAGGTGTCGCTGGTTGCGGCCTGCTGCTGTGATCAACGCCTTCGTGATGTTCATCGGGCGGAATATGAGCCCAAACCGGATGCGGACAACAGAACAAACTCGCAATCGGCGTGGCGTTTGGGGCTGGCCTCCCGAGGGGGGCGGATGCTTAACTTTCGAATCCCATGATTGAACGATACAGCCTGCCGCGCATGCGGTCGATTTGGACGGAGCAACGCAAACTCGAGATTTGGCTCGAGATCGAGACACTCGCTTGCGAGGCGATGGCGGAACTCGGCACGATCCCCAAAGCGGATGCCGAAGAAATCCGGGCCAAGGGGGCTTTCGATATCGAGCAGGTGCGCGAGATCGAAAAGCGCACCAACCACGACGTCATCGCCTTCCTTGAGAATGTGGCTTCCCATGTCGGGCCCGCCGCCCGGTGGATTCACCAGGGCCTGACATCCTCCGACCTGCTCGACACGACCCTTGCCGTGCAGATGCTCGAGTCGTGCGACATCTTGCTCGCCGATCTCGATGCGTTGATGGCCGCGACAGCCAGACGGGCCAAAGAGCACAGGTACACACCGATGATCGGGCGCAGTCACGGGATTCACGCGGAGCCAATCACCTTCGGTCTGAAGTTGGCGCTCATGTTCGACGAGTTTGCGCGCGCGAAGGAACGTCTTGCGCAGACCAAGGAGCGGGTCCGAGTTGGCAAAATCAGCGGAGCAGTCGGCACCCATGCCCATCTGGATCCCCGCGTTGAGGAGGTTGTTTGTTCGCGACTCGGACTGGTTCCGGACCCGCTCTCGACACAGATCGTGCAGCGCGACCGGCACGCGGAGTTCCTCACCACCCTTGCGCTGGTTGCATCGAGCATCGATCGCTGGGCCACCGAGTTCCGCCACCTGCAGCGGACGGAGGTGCTCGAGGTGGAGGAGTTCTTCGGCGAGGGCCAGAAAGGAAGCTCGGCCATGCCCCACAAACGCAATCCGATCACGGGTGAGCGCCTGAGCGGACTCTCGCGCGTCATCCGCGGAAATGCCGTCGCAGCACTGGAAAACGTCGCCCTCTGGCACGAGCGCGACATCAGCCACAGCTCGGTCGAGAGGATCATCCTTCCCGATTCCTGCACGCTTGTTGACTACATGCTCGTTACGCTCACGAAGCTCGTCGACAAGCTCATCGTTTATCCGGACAACATGCGCCGCAACCTCGAACTTACCGGGGGACTTTATGCAAGCCAGGCCGCCCTCTTGATGCTGACCGAGAAGGGGCTCGAGCGCAAAGACGCCTACGAGGCTGTCCAGCGTGCCGCGATGAAAACGTGGCGTGAGGGCGGTGGGCTTGCCAAAAACCTGGCCGAGGAACCCACCGTGGCCAAGCACCTTGATGAGAAAGACATTGCCGACGCCTGTGCACCCGAGCGCCACTTTCGCCATGTGGATGCGAAGTTCCGTGCGGTAGGGATCACGGATTAGCTGCCGGGGGACCCCCGAGCCACGACTTGAGCAGGGCCGCGGGGGGCTTCTGTGGATCAACAAGCCCCGGGTTTGCGGAGCGCACTGCCAGCAGCACATGCGGAGCCCACCACAGCACGGCGAGGATGCCCATGACGGGGGCCGCGCGCTTGAGAAAGTTCAGGACGCTTGGCCAAGGCAGAAGAGGGCGGCCCGCGATGGCCTCCGCGAGCAGAATGCTTCCGACCATGAGCCCCACGGCCAGAACGGGAAAGGCGAGCATATTCAAGCCTGCCGCGCGGGGAATGTCTCCATTCAGCGCCGCATGGCAGGCCCGCGTCGCACCGCAAAACAGGCAGGGAAGCCCGGTTGTAGCGTGAAAAGGGCACTCGAGTCTCGGGAAGGGTGCACCCCGGGCGGGGTCAAACAGCGCAAGCACCAGGAAACCGGTGGCGAGCAGCACGGCAACCGCCATGCGCATGCCGCGGGCGAGGGGAGCCATCCTCTCACTCATCGCTGCCTGCAATGACGAGGGTGATCTCGCCTTTGGGCGGATGCGCCGAGAAGTGCGCAGCGAGTTCTGCAGGCGTTCCGCGACGGTAGTCCTCGAAGGTTTTCGTGAGTTCGCGTGCCACGCACACCGTGCGCTCCGGGCACACCTCCGCAAGCACTTCCAGCGATCGAAGGATCCTGTGGGGGCTTTCAAAAAAAATGCTCGTCTCGGTTCGCGCGGCGGCTCGGGCCAGCTCGGTGTGGCGCCGACCGCTCTTCACGGGAAGGAACCCTCCGAAGAAAAAACGGTCCGTCGGAAATCCCGAACCAACCAAGGCCGTGATCGCTGCGGATGGGCCGGGCAAAACAGTGAGCGGAAGCCCGCGGGCAATGCAGGCCCGGACGAGGCGGAATCCGGGATCCGAGATCCCGGGCATGCCGGCATCGCTGATGAGGGCCACCTTTGCTCCCCCGGCGATGCGCTCGACAATTTCCTCACTGCGGCGGGCCTCGTTGTGGTCGTGGAGACTCACGAAAGGTTTGCTCAACCCCAAGTGGTGAAGCAGGAGACCGCTGTGCCGTGTGTCCTCGGCGGCGACGAGATCGGCCTCACGCAACGCCTCAATGGCACGGAGCGTGATGTCCTGTCGATTCCCGATCGGGGTGGGAACGACGGTCAGCACGGCCTACCAGCCTTCGCTGACCGCGACCGAAATCTCGCTGGCCAGATCGGCAATCGCAAGCGAGAGAGCCTGGCGTTCGATTGTCTGGAGGTCTCCGCCCGTGAAAAATGAGGTGCGGCCGCGCGCTTCACCTTTTTGGAGAATGGCTCCGGTGAGGCGGTCCTGAACCTCATACGACGCCGTGATCACCAGACCGAACTCACTTGTCGCCAACACATCGTTCTGCACCGAGCGCAGGGCGCGGCGTTCGACGTTGTTGATCGAGACGTAGACAATGGCGTCGGCTTCATCGGTGCCCACGACCTGATAGGTCCCGTCCCGCTGGAGGGCCTTGATAAGAGTGTCCGCACCGAGTGACTCCACGCGGTTCGAGTATGTCTTGTTCTTGAAATTCGGAACGGCCAAGGTGCGCACCGAGCGCATCGGGGTCGGTCGGATCTCTCCGAGTTTGTAGCCGCAACCCGAAAGAACAAGGGCGATGGCGAGGAGGTAGGGCAGCGTCTTCATTACTGGGTCGGCAGGGCCGGTTCGACAACCGGCAGATGGCGGACGTCGCGTGCCTCGGTGCGTAGGCGCGGCTTGCTCACGACGGGGAGTTCGTCGGGAGCCACATCGCGGCGGGGAGGACCGTTGAAATCCGAAAGCGCGGAAGTCTCGACTTGCGCCTGCAAGCGGCGCCGGAGGGCGGCCTTCTCGCCCGTTTCGGCACGTTCGGGTCCTGTGCGCAGGGCATCGTCACCCACATCGCTACGGAGTTCCTCGATACGGGCGCGGGCAACCTCGGCATCCGGGGTGTTTGGCTGGCGTCGGATGACGTCGTTGTAGTAGATCGCAGCGGAGCGGAAATCTCTGGAGCGGTCGTAAAACCGGGCGATCGCGAGGAGATCATCCGACTCGGACCGGCCGATGCTGGCTAGGTTGTCGCGGGCTTGGGCGGACTTTTCGCTGTTGGGAAACTGGAGAAGGAAATCCTCGAACGTGTTCTTTGCGGTAACCAGAGCAGAGAGGTCTTGGGAGCGTCCGGTCTCGCCGAGCCGCATGTAGATGTAGCCGATCTGGTAGAGGGCATCGTCCGCAACCGAACTGTTTGGATACTTGTCGAGAACGGTCTGGTACGCTTGGGCGGCCTCCTTCACCTGGCCCATTCTCTCGTAGGTGAGTCCGAGGTTGAATTGCGCGATGGGGGCATTCTTGCTGAAGGGAGCGTTCTTGATGATCGAGGAGAACATTTGCTCCGCGCGATCCGTGGCAGGAACGACGGGCATGCCGAGGAACTTCAGCTTCCGTCCCGCAAGATAGGCGTTTGCGATGAGCACTTGCTTCGAAACGGCCCTTTCAAACTCGGGCGTGTCGGGGTAGCGGGTGATGAGGGTCTGGTAGCTGTCGAAGGCTTTGTTCAAGTCGCCCGAGGACTCCTGCAACTCCGCGATCCGGAATTGGGCTTTCGGGGCGAGGTTCGAGGCCGGGTAGCCGCGGAGGAAGCGGCGGTAGGCAGCGATCGCCTGCTGTGTGGCTCCGGACTCGTCGTAGTTCCGTGCGAGGTCGAAGTCGGCCTGCTCCTCCCCGCTCACTCCCACAAGGGAAGACTGGGACGTCCGGGCGTTCTGGCCCTGCTGGCTCGGATTCTGCGCATGGACGGTGAGCGCCGAGGCAATGGCGAGAACAGCGATCGGCGCGATGGGTCGGAGTAACATCGGAGGGCGGCAACGTAAGGGACGCCGCTTGCCGCCGTCAAGCGCCCGCGATGGATTCGGCTTGGTCGTCTCCGTGGAACCGGTGATTCTCCTTGGCATGCGACTGCTTTTGGTGGACGGACATTACTACCTTTATCGCTCCTTTTTTGCGATTCGCGGGCTATCGAACTCGCGTGGCGAGCCGACAAACGCCATTTACGGTTATGCAAAGGCTCTGCGGCGGATGCTTTCCGATCTCAAGCCGGATGCCGCTGCCGTTGTATGGGATGCAGGACTTCCCGCGCACCGCACCGAGCTTCAGCCCGAATACAAACAGAACCGGGAGGAAATGCCGGCGGACCTGCGTCCTCAGGGGGAATGGCTCCAGAGGAATGTCCCGCTGTTCGGTCCGGCAAGCCTCGAGCTTCCCGAGACCGAGGCGGACGATCTTATCGCCTCGTATGCCCTTGCCGCTTCGCGCGAAGGGGCATCCGTCGTCGTGGCGACGAATGACAAAGATCTTCTCCAGATCGTCGACGAAAACATCCGCATCTACAGCACAGCCAAGGCAGATGTCGCCGAGGGGGGATTCGCCTTGCTGGATCGAGAGGCCGTGCGGAGAAAATGGGGTGTCGAACCTTCCCGTATCGCGGACGTCTTGGCGCTTACCGGTGATGCCTCGGACAACATCCCGGGTGTGCCCGGGATCGGGCCGAAGACCGCGGCGCAGTTGGTGGTCGCGCACGGCTCTGTCGAGTCCATGCTGGCTGCGCCGGAAACCATTCGGAATCCCCGCCAGCGTGACGCCGTGGTGGCTGCGCGGGACCTTATTGTCTCGAATCTTGCCATGGTTCGCCTCGAGACCGATCTTCCGCTCCCTCGGCCGTGGCGGGAGTTCGTGCCAACCCCGAGGTATCCCGAGTTGATCGCTGCCCTGAGGGATTGCGAATTCAAAGGGCTTCTGGCCGAAGTCGAGCGCGAGGCGGAAGTGGCCTCACGGGCCGTGCAGGGAGACCTTTTTGGGTAAGGATTAATCCTTCGCCCGCGGGTGGGCGGCCGAATAGGCGCGTTTGAGCCGCTCGGTTGTGACGTGTGTGTAAATCTGAGTCGTCGAGAGGCTCGCGTGCCCGAGGAGAGATTGAACGCTCCGCAGATCGGCTCCGTTGTCGAGAAGATGGGTGGCGAAGGAGTGCCGCAGCTTGTGGGGCGAAAGGTTGGCCGGCAGGCCGGCTTGCCGGAGCCGGGACTTTACCATGGCCCAGATCGATCGGGTGCCCAGCCGGGTGCGGGACTTGTTGATGAAGAGCGGACCGTGGTGCACGCCGGCCGCCTGCCGGTAGCGAGAAATGGCGGCCAGCGCGAAACTGCCGACCGGACACACACGTTCCCGCGCCCCCTTGCCCATGACCCGAGCGGTTTCACCGATGACATCGACATCGTTCACATCGAGGCCGGCGAGTTCCGAAAGCCGCATGCCCGTCGAATAGAACAACTCAAGAATCGCTTCGTCACGGGCCGCGGCCCAGACCGGCGCCTGCTTCGTGCCTCCCGCACGGGCGGGTGTTTCGACGAGTGTGGCGACCTGGGGCGATGTGAGAAAACGCGGGAGCGACTTGTGGGCCTTGGGCATCGCAATGTCGCGCACAACATTCCGGGTCACATGGCCTCGCATCGCAAGGAAGTCGAAGAACGTGCGCATGGCTGAGAAGCGCACACGCACACTCGCGCGCGCCATGTCGCGCTTCATCATGTCGAGCATCCATGCCCGGAAGTCGTCCGCCTTGGCGGACTTCCAAGTGGGGACCCTCCGGAATTCCAGAAACGAGTGAAGGGAGGCCCCGTAGGTCGACAGTGTGCGAGGAGATGAGCCCCGCTCGGCCTCAAGCCAGCCGAGGAATTCTCGCACGAGGCGATCCGTCGCGGGAAAGCAGGTTTTCAGGGCCGGGCGCCCATCGGTGGGGGCAGGGGAGGCTGCGAGGTGGCTCCAACGAGCCCGACGCGCCCGGTGGCCCTGTCGAAACGAAGAAAGGCCGCGCGCGTTTCCAAACCATCGGGAGACGTGGCATGGACCGGAATCTCATAGGTTCCATCCGGGAAAATGAAATGATGGCGGAACGAGCCGTCCGGGTTCAGCTTCACCGGTTTGCCGTCGATCGTGACCGAGGCCGCAGGATGCGTGCCGCCGTAAAAAATGACCTCGGCATTGACGTGCAAAAAGAATTCCCTTGAACGTCCGGCGGGCAGCATTTCGGAGTGCCCCCAACTGCTCGTTTCGGCATGGCTCCAACTCGTCATCGCGGACTGGGTCCAACTGGAAAAAGCCGCCGCGGACCAACTCGACAAAACAGCGCCGCTCCACGAGGAGGATGCAGCGGCTGACCACGAGGCGCCCCCAGCGGAAATCCAGCTGGACTCGGATCCCCCGCCCCATGACGACAGCAAACCGGTCGCTCCGGACCAACTCGACTCCGTGGTGAGGGTGAAGGAGGACTGGACCGCGGCCGCCCAGCTCGTCAGGGCGGCCGCGACCCAACTCGAGAGCGATGAACCCGCCGACCAGTTGAAAGATGAGGCGGACTCCATCGAGGAAAGCCCGGAGAACAGGGGCACGAGAAAGGAGGCTCCGCCCAATGCGGAAGCAAAAGCCTCCGAAGAAAGGTTCTCGCCGAAGCGGGCTGCGAGGTGCACCCTCAGTTCCTCGGAGCTGAGCGTGCCACTGAACAAGCGAGCCAGCATCTGCTCACCAAGGAGAAGCTCCAGGGATCGGCGGTTTGCAGCGTCGGGGAATTGCTCGGATCCGCCGCCGGAGCTGGTGCCTGTTCTCGCCTCGTGCTGCAGCCGGGCGAGGACCTCCACGGGCGCTTCCCCTCGGGCCAACGCAGGCCGTATGGACTCCACCATGCGTTGGAAGCTCAAGTGGAGCGGTATGGTGGCGTATTCAAAAACCTCATCCTCGGAAAGCGTATCGGTGGGTGTCAGAACCTCGGTCGAACGTCCGAGAACATTCCAGACCAGCCCCCGGTAAAAGCCGATCTCTACCACATAACAGGCCCCGGCCGCTGCCACGGGAACATACCAGTTCCGCGTTTCGAAGGCCACCTCGATCTCCTGCTCGATCTCGCGCCCTCCCTTGAGAACCCGCAGGAAGGTTTTGCCTCCCGGGTGCCTTGCGATGTCAAGGTCCCAGTAGGTGAAGAGCCAGTGGGGCTCCCGGGCGACAAGAAACACTGTCTCCGTGTTGTAACCGCGTGGCAACTCCCCAAGATTCTCCAAGGGATCCGCCGCGCCGGGGGAAGGCGATGGAGTTTTGCCCTTGGAACGTTTTGAACTTCCCGGCGTATGACTCATGTTTGGAATGGTTTGTGACTGCCGGAACCGACGTGAACCACAGCCCGTCCCGTCCGGCAACCCTTTTCTTCGATTCGGGGATGTCGCCCCCTTGAAAACCGCTGTCCGGAGCGTAACTTGCCGACATGACTGTTCTCCGGTTCTTTGGTCTCTTCCTGCTCGCGACGGGTTGGACGCTCCATGCCGAGACGGCGTCCGGCGGTGCCCTTTCGGCGCGAAGCCTCAACGACTCGTTCGCCGGTGTTTTTGAAAAAGTCGCCCCGTCCGTGGTTGTCATCGAGTCCGAGGCTGCGGCTTCATCCGGGCCTGTGAGCGGGCTTCCGCGGGGACTGGAGTTCTTTCTCAGGCGGCCCGACGGCACCCCCGTGCCCGCCGAGCCGAATGTGGGCACGGGCTTCCTTCTCCGGTCCGACGGCTATATCCTCACGAACTTTCACGTGATCGAGGGGGCGGATTCCGTGAGGGTCCGCCTGCGCGACGGACGCAGATTCGATGCGGAGCTGGTTGGTACGGACAGCCGGACCGACCTCGCCGTTTTGAAGATCGATGCCAAGGATTTGCCCGCGGCGGATATCGGCGACAGCGACGGGGTCCGGGTCGGACAGTTTGCCTTCGCCATCGGAACGCCGATGGAACTTCCCTACACTTTCACCGTGGGCGTGGTCAGTGCGAAGGATCGGAGCCTGGGTGGCAGCTACGGTGAATTGATCCAGACCGACGCGTCCATAAATCCCGGGAACAGCGGCGGGCCCCTTGCGGACATCGATGGTCGCATCATCGGGGTCAACACACTCATCAGTGGAATGAATCGCGGGATCGGATTTGCCATTCCGATCAACCTCGCCAAGAACATCGCCTTCCAACTCATCGAGGAAGGCCGTGTCCGCCGCCCGTGGCTGGGGATTTCGATCGCCGGCATCCAGGAGAGCGTGCAACTCCAGCGCCTCTTCCCCGGAGTCGAGCGTGGCGTTGTCGTTCAAGGTATCCAGCCTGACGCGCCGGCGCTATCGAGCGACCTTCGGCCCGGAGACGTGATTTTGCGGGTGGACGGAGTCGAAGTCGCCATGGCGTCCGATTTGCAGAAGCAAATTCTGGCCAAGCAAATCGGCCAGACCGTGGAACTCGATGTTTGGAGGCAAGGCCGAAACGTCACCCTCGGGGTGCGTACGGGGGAACAGCCTTCGTTCGAACAGGTCTCGATCCGGTCCCGCCGTGAGAAGCCCGAGGCGACGCCGCGTGCCAAGGCGGGCAGTGTCGAGGCGTACGGGCTCGTCTTTTCAGACGTGACGCCGGACGCGCTGAAAAAACTCCGCCTCGAGCCGCGCGACGGAACCGGCGCTCTTGTGACCGAGGTCGTGCCGGCCAGTCCCGCCTCGGTCGCAGGCATCGAGCCCGGAGACATCGTGACAGAAGCGGGGGGCAGCCCCGTGCGTAACGCGAAGGATCTGACTCTTCAGCTCTCCTCGGGCGAGAATGCAAGCGGGCTGCTGCTTCTTTTGGACCGTCGGGGCACGCGCACGTTCGCGATTCTCAAGCAATAGCGACCTCGGCCAGAGGCGAGGTCTCCGGCGTGAAGTCGCGGGCCTGGTCCAGAATGATGTCCGCGAAGCCCGGATCCGTCCCGATGGCGCTCGCGTAGAAGAGGCGTCGGCCGCGGAGATCGTGTGGATTGTGGCGGAATACCTCGGCTTGGCTTGCAGCGGCACCGGGTTCGTCCGCAATGCCAAGCAGCACCGGGATGTCCTGGTAGCTGTGCAGACCGTCAGCAATGAAGAATGGCACCACGACGACATTCGGGTGGCGTGTGAATTGATCCCACTCCGCGATGAGTGGTGCCTCCTCCATATACGAGGAAAGAACTTCCCCATAGACGCCACGTTCGGCGATCCGGCTCACCTGAAGCTTCGCCGCCTTGGCCGAGTTGTCGTTGAGTCCCGTGCCGTGGCCGACAATAAGGAGGCTCGTTTCTGCCGTGGGCACTTCGGGTGCCACTTCGGCGGCACGGTGGAGCAGGAGTTGAGTCATGGCCGGATGGTTGCCTGTCGGCTGGCAGTATCGGATTCGACGACCGGCGCGCTCGGTCACCGGACCTGTGAGTTCGAGCTCGCGGGGGATAATGGTCTGGGTGAAATAGCCTTCACTGATGAAATTCGGGACCACGTAGATCTCCTCGCTGTCGATCATGCGGAAAACCTCGCGGAAGGAGGGTTCTTCCTTCCAAAAACACGTCACCACCTCGGCGAAAAGCCCCCGGCGCCGGATGGCATTCGCATGCACGAGCGTCGGTGCGCTGGAGTCGGGGTTCAAGGTCGAGCCATGGCCGACCACGACAAGTGCGGAGTGGGAAAAATCGTTCATTCGATAAGCGAGGCGCACACGCGAGAGGCCTCGAAGTGTTTCTCAGCATACGCGCGGGCGGCCGCGGAGTGATGCGCGTAATTTCCCGAGACCTCTGCAATCCGGTTCGCGGCCTCTTCCGGCGTCGAGAAGGCGAGGACGCCGTCGCCGCTCGGCAGGTGTGCCGTCCACCCGGTATCCTGAACCACAACAGGCTTGCCGGCAGCAAGGTAGCAGGCGCTCCGGCAGCTGAACCAACCGCTTTGGGATCGCACGTAACCGTGTTTCGCAATGCTCCATTCTGCTTTTGAGGACCCCAAAAACTCCCGGTAAGTCACGTAGTCGGGGAGGACGAGGTCGGGCTCGACGATCTTCCAGCCCATCGACTCCAGAAGCGGGGTGGGACGCTTTTGTCCGATCCCCTGTCCCATCGCCAGCACGAAGGGTTGCCCGGTGAGCGCCGGGAGGTCGAGGTAGTTCGGAAACTCAAGATCCTTCTGGCCGTACGGCTCCCCCTCAAATTCAACCGGGGCGTAGCTGGCCCAATTCATCACGGTCGTCCAGGCGTTTTCTCCCGGACCTTCCGCGACCGGAGCCCAGTGTTCGATGGAAATCGGTTGCACCGTCGGGCGCCAGTCCAAGCCCGCCGAGGGCACGCGGCAGCCGGGATCGCCGATGTTCAGGCCAAAGGAGAAGTGTTCGTCGTGGGTGCCGACCTGCGTCACGTAGTCGCCCGTTTTTGCTGCGGCCAGCTTCACCTGTGTGAACATCGGGTCCCCGTCGAGGAACAACTTCCGCCGGATCGCTGCCGTCGGTTCGCGAAGCCAGCAGGCTCCCGAGACATTCACCAAGACATCGCTGCCCCGGAGCAGTCGCTCGGCCTTTTCCGCGTCCGCAATCCCGAAATACGCGCCGTCCGCACCGTTTCGATAAATCCAGCGGTCGCCCAGATCGAAGTCCGCCATGATGCGCTCAACATAGCCGACATTGTGGGAGCAATCCGCGCTCGGCTCCTGCTTCACGGGGTCGTAGGCCCACATCGCCGTGTCCTCGAGATACCAGACATCATGCCCCAGCTTCCGGAAACCCAAGACGTATTGCAGGTAGTCCCATGTAACTCCACCGAAGGCATACTGGCCGATAAGGCCTGTTACGACAATGCGCATGGCGGGAAGCTAGAGGCGCCCGGCGGCGCGGGCAAGTGAATCGGGGTTGGCGGGACCTCCGCAAAACGTTAGACCATGGCGCCGTGAGCGGGACGATTGTCATCGGCTGTGGATTCGCGGCGAAGTATCCGGAGGGCGGCGGGAACTTTTCCGTCCCCCTGCAATACGCCCTCGGGCTGCGAAGGATGCGGCGGCGGTTCCTTTGGTTCGAGGTGATGCCTTCGACCGGCGATGTGGCAAAGGATGCGCGGGTCGCACGCACATTCCGCAGGCGGCTCGATGCGTTCGGATTGGGGGACTCGTTCGCACTCATGATTTTCGATGCGAAAATCGGAATGGGCGAACTGTCCCGCGCCCGCTTCTTCGGGCGAGGACGACGGGATATCGAGAATCTCCTCGGCGGGGAGACCGTGCTGCTGAACCTCAGCTACTCGATCCGGCCGCCTTTGGTGGATAAGTTTTCCTTCCGGAAGCTGTGCAGCCTGGATCCGACCGAGGTGTGTTTTTGGATGCAGCGCATGGAGATGGGTCAGTCGCATCACGACGAGTTTTGGACCATCGGACTCAATACCGGTGCCGTGGACTCCCGTGTGCCGGATGCCGGGGTGGCTTGGCGGACGTTTTTCCCGCTCGTTGACACGGAGAGTTTCGATCCGCTTCCGCGCCCGCCCCGGGATGTGTTTTCGACGATCGGCCAGTGGTATTGGGATGGGATGATCGAGTTCGAGGGCGAGTGGCGCGATTTTTCCAAGAAGGCGGCCTTCGAGAAGTTTCTGCCGCTGGCACGCCTTGTGCCGGAGGCGGATTTTGAACTCGCGATGAACCTTCCGTCGGGCGACTCCGAAGCGGAGCGTCTTGCGGGGCTGGGGTGGAAGCCGGTCGTGCCCCACGTCATCGCCCGAACGCCGGCGCGATACTACGGCTATCTCGGGCGCTCGACCGCCGAATTCAGTGCCGTCAAGTTGGAGAGCTGGATGCGCTCGGGGTGGCTCAGCGACCGCTCGGCCGTCTATCTCGCCCTCGGGCGCCCGGTTATCACCGAGTCGACCGGTGCCGAGCGGTATCTTCCCGGGTCGAAAGGTCTGCTTTTTGCGGACACGCTCGAGGCGGCCCGTGAGGCGGTGCGGCGGGTGCTCAAGGATTGGAAATCCGAATCCCTGTCCGCCCGGCAGTGTGCTGTCGAGTGCTTCGATGCAGCCAGGAACCTTCGGAAGATGCTGGCGTGACGAATCCCTCGATGCGCAGATCGTCCCCGACTTTGCGCACCGTGACATCCTCAAGAGCGCGTGTCGCGGCGAGGCTTCCCGCACCGGTTCCGCCGATTGCCGGAGACGGGCCGCCAAGCAGCTTTGGTGCGATGTAGAAGACGAGGCGGTCGACAAAGCCTCCGTCGAACGCCTCCCCGAGCACGGTGCTCCCGCCTTCGATGAGGACATGGCTCACGCCGCGGGTGCCGAGATCCCGGAGCAGTTCCCCCAGCGAGTCGGCCCGGCTGATCACCGTGCGGTTCTTGAAGCGATCGGTGAACAAAAAAGCCCGGCGCGGCAACCGGCCGGAGCGCGTCCACACGACTCTCAGCGGCTGACGACCCCTCACGCCCCGAAGGGTGAGCCGCGGGTTGTCGGCACGCAAGGTTCCCGCCCCGACCAAGATCGCTCCGCATTCCGCCCGCACTCTCATGGCATCACGTCGGGCGGGCTCCCCGGTGATCCATCGCGCGGAGGGATGCGAGGAAATGCGCCCATCCAGGCTCATGCCGACTTTTCCCGTGACAAACGGGACCCCGGTCGCGATCCACTTGTTCCATGCCCGGTTGAGGTTGCTGCATTCGCGTTCGAGCACTCCGCTGGTTACTGCTATGCCGGCCTCGGTGAGAATCCGTGCAGCGCGTCCGGCATGGGCCGGGTTCGGGTCTGTCGCTCCGTAAACGACGCGACGCACACCCGCAGCGAGGATCGCCGCCGTGCAGGGGGGCGTCCGCCCGTGGGTCGAGCACGGTTCGAGTGTCACATAAAGCGTCGCCCCCCGTGCCAAGCGGTGGGAGGGCAGCGCGTTAAGGGCCTCGATTTCCGCATGCGGGGCCCCGGCTTTCCGGTGCCACCCGGTGGCCAGCACGCGGCCCGACTTCACGAGGACGGCGCCGACGGCCGGATTCGGGTGTGTTTGCCCGAGCCCTTGGGCGGCCTCGGCGAGCGCGAGGCGCAGAAATTTTTCGTCATCGCCGAATGGCGTCTTTCGGGGCATGGTGATCGTGTCTCACACGGATCCCCAACGTGCAACTTTCCTTCCGCGAAAAGCAGCAGTTCTTCCAAAGTCTTGCCAGCCTCATGGGCAGCGGGGTCCCGTTTGCCCGGAGCATCGAGACTCTCTCACGAGGGAGGGACCGCGTGGGCCGCTATGCGGGATGGGTCGGGACCGATTTTCGCGCGGCGGTCGGGCGGTTTGAGGTTCTGGACCGGGAAATCCTCCTTGCCGGCGAGCAGGGAGGACGTTTGCCCGAGGCGGCCGCGGACCTCGGGACCTATTACGGGCAGATGGCGGACGCGAAGGCACGCGTGGTCCGGCTGAGTGCTTATCCGGTTTTTGTCGTTCATGTGGCCGCGGTGCTCCTTGCGATTCCGGGGGCGATTTTGTCCGGCAACGCTGCGGCCTTCGGGCTTGCGGTGGCGGCTCTCCTCGGGCCGTTGTACGCTCTGGCGGGCCTCTGTGTTCTTGCGGCGGCGTGGCTGCGGCGACTTGCCGCGACCTCGCTTCCTGTCGATCGTTTTCTCAGGGGCCTGCCGTTTCTCGGGGCATTGTATGTGGACCCCTCGGTTGCGCGGTTTTGCATGGTGATGGCGATGGGAGTCGGGGCGGACGGGCGTTTGCTCGGGAATCTGGACAGAGCGGGCCGTGCAAGTCGCAGCGCGGTCCTCAGCGCATGCGCGCTGGTCGCTGCGGAGAAAATCCGTCTGGGCGAGGGGCTGGCCACGGCTCTCGCAACAGCCTTCCCGGCCGAGGCCGTTCGGGCATTTCACCTCGCGGAGACATCTGGAAGATTCACCGCCGAGTTCCATTCCTGTGCAGATGTGTATCGCCGCCGCTTTTTTTCGCGATTGGAGACGCTCAGCTTGTGGATTCCGCGAATCCTCTATTTCGTCGTTTGTGTCGTTGTGGCAGGCGGCATCATCGGTCTGGTGCTCCGCATGGGTGGCGAGTATTCCCGGATTCTGAACGTCGAATGAAAACCTCCCTCTGTTCGCTGGTGGCGTCCGTCGGCCTTGTCTTGGGGGCTCTTGCCCAAGGGCAGAGCCCAACCGACTGGCCGGTTCATGATCCTTCGCGTCCCCTGCCGCCCGTGGTGATACCCGCGGAAGGCGCCCCTTTGGGGGCTCCTCCTCCTCCGGGAGCAACCACCCTCTTCGATGGATCCGACCTGTCGGCTTGGAATCCCGCGGAATGGAAAGTGGGAGAGGGGTTCTTCGAGGTGAGGCCGGGGGCGGGGCCGCTTGTGAGCCGCCAGGCCTTCGGGTCCTGCAAACTGCACATCGAGTGGTGTGCGCCAGATCCCCCGGAAACCGAAACCGGACAAAGGCGCGGAAACAGCGGGGTTTTTCTCATGGGAAAGTATGAAGTTCAGATCCTCGATGCGCATGACAATCCGACCTATGCGGATGGCACTGCCGGGGCGATCTACGGACAGTATCCGCCTTCCGCACTGCCGGTGAAACCGCCCGGTGATTGGCAGGTGTATGAGATCGAGTTCCGGCGCCCGGTTTTCGAAGCGTCGGGAGCGCTCCTGCGTCCGGCAAAAATCACGGTGGACTGGAATGGCGTGCGTGTGCAGGACGGGGTCGAACTCACGGGTCCAACCGGCCACAAATCGCGGCCCCCTTACAAGGCGCACGCCGACGCCCTGCCGCTCGTCCTGCAGGATCACACGGACGCCGTGCGGTTCCGGAACATTTGGATTCTCCCAATCGATGACGATTAAGTCCGCTCACCTGGCGGCGGATTGGTCGGCTTCGTTTCTTGCGGGGATCGATCCGGAGTTTCTTGGCACGCTTTTCGGGTGCCTCGATGATTGCCGCTTTTTTGCAAAAGACCTTCAAGGGCGCTTCGTCCTTTGCGATGACAGTTTTCTTGAGATCCTTGGGTGCACCCGTCGCGAGGAAGTGATCGGTCGGACGGACTTCGACTTTTTCCCCCGCGAGAGCGCCGAGAAATTCGTGGCGGATGATCGCCGTGTGCTGCGGACAGGGCTCCCGATTCGCAACCTCCCCGAGCCCAACCCCAACCGCGATATGACGTTCACGTGGTGGAGTGTGAGCAAAGTGCCGCTCCGCAACCGCGCCGGGGAAATCGTCGGTGTCGCAGGTGTCATATCGCGGTTGTCGCGACTCGAAACACCCGAGGAAGGCGGAGGCGAGCTCTTCGCAGCGCTGGAGATCATCGGCACCCGCTACGCCGAACCGCTCGACGTCGGAACACTTGCCACGGCGGCCGGACTCTCCATCCGCGCCTTCCAGCGCCATTTTCGCAGGGTTCTGCATACCGCGCCGATGCCCTATCTCCGCCGTGTGCGACTCCAAGCGGTGCGTCAGCGACTGCTTCACAGTGCGCAGTCGCTCGGGGAGATCGCGGCCGATTGCGGATTCTATGACCAAAGCCACATGAGCCGCCTGTTCAAGCGGTCGTTCGGCCTCCCGCCGCTGACTTTCCGCAAAAGGAATGCCGCCCCAGACACTCAAAGCTGACGTCGCATTTATACAAAAAATAGCCGTTTTTTTCCAAGACCCCGCCCGCAAAACCATGTAGCATTATTGTTGTAGTAAGTTACGCCAGTTGGTTTCCCCCTATGTCCTCCCTTGATCGCCGCACCTTCCTGCGACTCATGGCCGCCGCTTCGGCGGCCGTGGTTTTTCCCGGGAAAACCCGCGCCCAGACGCCGCCGTCGTCCCGCATTGGCCTCGGCCACATCGGAGTGGGTGGACAGGGAACAGGCCTTCTGGGGATCAGAAACAGCACGGCGGTGCAGTCGATCGCCGTGTGCGATGTTGACAGCGAATTAGCGAGGGAGGCCGCGGCGCTCGTGGATGCCTCGTATGGGGAGAGGGTGAAAAGCGGCGAGTACAAATCGTGTGCGGTGTATTCGGATTTTCGGGAACTGCTCGCCCGTCCCGAAATCGACGCCGTCATCGTCGCGACGCCCGACCACTGGCATGCGGCCATCACCTGCGCGGCGATGGAGGCTGGAAAGGACGTTTATCTTGAAAAACCCATGGCAACGAGCATTCCGGAGGGACGTGCGATCGTGGATGTCGCGCGGCGGACGGGTGCGGTTTGCACCATCGGCAGCATGCAGCGTGGGATGGCGAACTTTCGCCGCGCGGTGGACGCTGTCCGGAATGGTTTGCTTGGTGAAGTGGTTTCCGTGACGGTGAACCTGCCAAGCGGAAACGGCGTGAAGGGAAATGTGAAGCCCCCGATGGCTCCGCAGGAAGTACCCGCCGGCTTCGACTACGAGATGTGGCTGGGACCCGCGCCCTTCGTTCCTTATTTCCGCGAACGGTGCCACTGGAACTGGCGGTGGTCGTACGACTACGGCGGCGGGCAGTTGATGGACTGGATTGGACACCACTTCGACATTGCTGCGTGGGCGCTCGGGATTGCGGATACGATGCCGGTGCGTATTTCCGGAGCGAAGGGGGAGTTTCCGGCGGACAGCACGTTGTTCGACACGGCGACGAAGTACGAGTTTTTTGTCCACTATCCGGACGGTCGCCGGATCTTCGTGAACTCTCCCGGCGGTGAGACCGGGCTTCGCATCGTTGGTGAAAAGGGTTGGGTGCATGCCACGCGTGGTTTTTTTGCCAGCAGCAGTCCGGTGATCGATCGTGCGGTGGCTCCGTCGAGCGGATTCCGTGCACCAACGCGCGGCCTCATGGATAACTTTCTCGACTGTGTGGTGTCCCGCGAATCTCCGACCTGCACGGCATGGGATGGGCATTGCATCGCGGCGGTCGCGCACCTCGGGAATGCGGCGCTGCGCTCCGGTTGCTCGGAGATCGTGTTCGACCCGGCGGCCGAGCGCATTGTCGGGGCGGACGATGCCGATGCCTTCCTGAGACGAACGTATCGTGCGCCATGGATCCATCCTGTCTGAGTCCATGAAGACCCGTTGTCTCGCATTTCTTGCTTGGAGTTCCTTTGCCTGGATGGCGTTTGCACAGACTCCCTCGCAGACTTGGCTGGCAGCGGCGCACAACTTTTCGTACGGCAACTCGACGGAGGCCTTTGCCTCCATCGATGCTTCTCTGCGGTCGAACGTGCCGGGCAGGCCGGAGTTGGTGAAGGGATTGAATGCGTTGCTACTGGACGATCAGGTGACTGCCGCGGCAAGGCAGCTGGCGACCCGACGATTGGGATGGGTCGGAGACGCGTCGAGCATCGCCGCGCTGGAGACGACGGCCGCCCAGCCTGCCGTGGGCTTCTTTGCCGTGCGAGCGCTCGGAATGAACGATGCGGCCCCGGCTGAACCGGCACTGGTCACCCTTTTGCTCGGGAAGGACACGTCCCTCGCCGTCGCGGCAGCCAATGCCCTTGCTGTCCGCAGGGCGGAGACTTCAATCGAAGCCCTTGCCAAGGCCTCCACCGATCCCGCATTGGCACCTGCCTGTTTCTCGGCTCTCGCGGAAATCGCAACCCCTCAAGCCATCCGGACGCTGACCTCGCTCGAACAAACCTCGCCCTTGTGGCAGCGGGCCTTCGTGGCCGCTGCCAGCAGACAGAAAACTCTGGATCGCGCAACGATTGCCCTCCTCGAGAAAATCGCCAAATCCTCGGATGCGGCCGCTCTTTCCGCGGCAAGGGTCCTTCTTGGGGGACGAGTGTCAGGTATCGTGAAAAAACTCTCACCCGGGCTGGCATCCGGCACTCCGGCTTTCCGTCGCGGGCTGGCGGTCGCATTCGGTGAGTTTGCAACGACGGAGCAATTGTCCGCTATCGATTGGACCGCCGCTGCGGACGGGTTGCCCTTTGCCCTGCGTGCAGCCTCCGCACGGCGCGATCCGGCCTTGCTGCCTTTTTTCAAAGCGTGCCTCGGCGGACCTGCGGCCGCCGAAGCGATGCTTGCAATCGGACATGTGGGTCGCGCGGAGGATGTGTTGCCATTCGTTGGAAAGCTGGCAGACGCCTCGCAACGTGACGCGGCGAGCGCTGCCCTGCAGGTCGCTCCGCCTGTGGAGATCGACAGAGAGTTGAAGGTTCTTGTGGAAAACGCGCCCGATCCCGGAACGAAAGCCGCCGCCCTCACCGTCCTTGCCGAGCGCGGGTCGAGAGACGCTTTCCTACTGGCTCTTGGACTCTTGGATTCCCCCGACGCCTCTGCCCGGAAGGCAGCCGCCGAGACACTGGCGCTGACGGCAGGGCCGGGGGATCTCGCTCCGCTTCTTGAACGTTTCGGGGGCAGCAACACCAAGCCCGCCACTCGTGCCACGCTCCGCCGACCGCTTGTCCGGGCTGCGGCACTCGATGGCGATCCGGCAGCCGCATCGCGCCTCCTCGCGGCCTCTCTTGACACACTTCCTCCCGCGGGGAGAGATGATGTCTTCGCGATTCTTGCGGATCTGGACACGGAAGAGGGACGCGTTGCGATCGGGGAGTTTCTCGTCTCCGGGGACGCCGACGTTCGCAAGCAGGCCATCCGTGCCCTCGCTTCCTCGCGGAACCAATCCTCCTATGTTCTTCTTGGCTTGGCAGCTGAGAAAGCGACGGAACCCTCGGAGCGGATCCTTGCGCTGCGCGGTTGGATCGACGCTATTGGGGCAAACACCCGGATTCGTCCCAAACAAGCCGTGCTGGACTACCGTGTTGCGGCTGCGATGGCAACGCGGTCCGAGGAGCGCGAGGCGATCGTTGCCGCACTCAAGCGCACACGGGGGCCGGAAGCCGTCGCTTTCCTTGCAGAACTCTCCGCAAACCCGGAGAATCCCCCTCCGCCGAAATCCCCCTGAAATGTCCTTCCCCGTCTCCGGCCACACACTGGCTTTTCTCGTCCTCCGTCTCTGGCTCGGCCTGCGCGCACTCGTTGCCGGAATCGAAAAGTTTGCCGCAAGTGAGAAAATCCAGAAGCCGCTCATCGATCCCATTACCGGCATGGAAGATCCCTCGGGAGCAATGGTCGAGGTGACGCAGAAGGTCTACGGCTGGGCGCACTATTCGGCCATTCCGCAGTCCTTGAAGGACAAGTTTGCTGCGGAGCCACTCCTTCCGGCATTTGCGACGCAGATCCTCTACGCCTCGCTTGGCCCGGCCCTCATTGCGCTTGGTGTGATGCTTCTCGCCGGTGTTGGCACACGCACGTCGCTTGTGCTGCAAGCAGTCCTCTATTCCGTGCTGAGTGTCGGCCTGATGTTGATCAATCAACAGGATGGCGTAGCGTGGCTGGGGATCCACATCGCGCTCGTTGCCATGGCCCTCGCTCTCGTGGACAGCAATCGATTCGCCCTATGCAAGAAATGGTAGACACCCCGCTGACACGTCGACGGTTCGTCGGCTTGACCGCCGCAGCGGCCGGAGCCTCGCTTCTTGCTTCCGAGGCTGTCCTTCGTGCCGCGACCGGCGCGAGCGACAGGCTGAACGTCGCGCTTTTCGGGGTCGGTGCGCAGGGGCGTATTCTGATGGACAGCCTCCTTCAGATCGAGGGGGTTCAATTGGTGGCGATTTGCGATGTGTGGGATTACGCCCGCACTTATGCCGAGAGGCTGCTCAAGCGCAGCAATGTCACGGTGAAAGGCTACGCGGACTACAAGGAACTCCTCGCCAACGAAAAAGATCTCGATGCGGTGGTCATCGCGACTCCGGATTTCTGGCATGCACCGATGACGAACGACTGTCTGCGCGCCGGACTTCATGTCTATTGCGAGAAGATGATGAGCAATACCCTCGAAGGGGCGCGTTCGATGGTGCAGACCATGCGCGAGACGGGGAAACTGCTCCAGATCGGCCATCAGCGGCGGAGCAATCCCCGCTACCAGTTCGCTCTGCTCCGTCTGCTCCGTGAAGCGAAAATCTGCGGGCGCCTCACCGCCGCGCAGGGGCAGTGGAACCGCGCCGCCTCACCCGATCTCGGGTGGCCGAAAAACTCCGACATCCCCGCCGAGACCCTGAAAAAATACGGCTACCGCGACATGCAGCAGTTCCGCAACTGGCGCTGGTATCGGGATCTCGGCGGCGGACCGCTCAGCGACCTCGGGGCCCACCAGATCGACATTTTCAACTGGTGGTTCGGCGTCCCTCCCCGCGCGGTGCTTGCCTCCGGCGGAGTCGACTACTACAAGGGCCGCGAGTGGTATGACAATGCGATGGTCATCTACGAGTATCCGCTCCCCGAAGGCGTCGCCCGGGCGTTTTATCAGGTGCAAACCACGACCAGCGCCGGGGCGGGCTACTTCGAGTATTTCATGGGCGACCAGGGCTCGATCCGCATTTCGGAAAACCCGCGCCTGGGCGTGATCTACCGCGAGGCTTCCGCGCCTTCGTGGGACGAGCTTGTGACGAAGAGCTACATCCGTCCCCAAGAGGTCGCCGCCTCTGGCCCTCCCGCGGCGGGTGCCCAGAAAGTCGATGCCCGCGAGACGCCGCCCGTCGCGGCCTACGACATTCCCGTGACGTTCACCAAGGCGATCCACCAGCCCCACCTCGAAAACTTCTTCGACGCCGTGCGCGGCAAGGTGAAGCTGAATTGTCCGGCCGACGAAGCGTTCGCGAGCGAATACACGATCTTCAAAGCCAACGAGGCCATCACCGCGCAGCGGACGCTCGAGATGAAGCCCGAAGAATTCCAAGTATGATGCGACCCCTCCTTCTCCTCGGCCTGCTCTCCACGACACCGGTCCATGCCGGCGACAAAGTCCCCCTCCAAACCGCCTTCCCGCCCCCGCTCTTTGTCGGGACGCCGGTGCCGGTGAAGCTGTCGAATCTGGAAACCCCGGATCCGAACCGCAAGCAGGAGTTGATGGTACCCGCAGGCACGGTGAACCTTGCCGAAGGGGCGATCGTGACATCCAGCGACAACGAGCCCCTGCTGGGAACACTCGATCTCATCACCGATGGCGACAAGGCCGGCGACGAGGGCTGCTTTGTGGAACTGGGCCCCGAGAAACAGTGGGTTCAGATCGATCTGGGCGAATCCGCCGACATCTCCGCGGTTTGGGTCTGGCATTTCCACGCCCAAGCCCGTGCCTATCATGATGTGGTGGTTCAGGTTTCGGACGACCCGGATTTCATCGAGGGCGTCACAACGCTCTACAACAATGATGACGACAACTCCTCGGGACTCGGAGCCGGGAAGGACTTTGCCTACATCGAAACAAATCAAGGACGCCTCATGCCGGCCAAAGAGGGCACGCGGGGGCGGTATGTGAGGCTTTATTCCGCAGGGAACACCTCGAACAGATTGAACCATTACGTCGAAGTCGAGGTTTACGGCCGCAAGGCTTCTTGATTTCCTGCGGCGATGACAGCCGCCCCCGCCTCACGCTTCCGAAGGGCGCTTTTCCTCGTCCCCGCTGCCATCTGGCTGGCGCTGGCCTGGCCGGGACTCGGCTCCCGGATCCTGCATACCGACGAAGCGGTGAACGCCGCGATTGTCGGGGGAATTCTTGAGGGCAGGGGATTCGATTACCAATCCCAAGATCATCATGGGCCTGCGTATTTTGCATTGTCTGCGGGCATAGCGAATGTTTTTGGGGTTCGGGATTTTGCGTCACTCGACGAAGCGGTTCTCCGCTCGGGGGCTGTGGTATCCGGTCTGCTCGTGATAGCGGGCCTCGCGTGGCTTTCCACATTTCTGGGATTCGCGCCGGGGCTTCTGGCGGCTCTTCTTTGGAGTGTGTCCCCGCTTGCCCTGTATTTCGGTCGGTATGCGATTCATGAAACACTCTTTGTGGCCTTCACTGTCGGCCTGGTGGCGGCATTCCTCCGGTGGCAGGCCGGCGGAGGCTTTCTTCCCGCAGCCTGTGTTGGCGGTCTGGCAGGGCTCCTTTTGGCAACGAAGGAAACGGCGATTGCGATATTCGCAATATGTGCGGCATCCGCGATTATTGCGGGATTTCGACTACATTCGCTTCGAAACCGCGAGCTTCTGGCAGCACTCGGAGCATTTTCAATCGTTATTGTTCAGACATTTACATGGGGTTTCCAGCAGCCTGCTGCCATTCTTGAGTTAGTGGCTTCCTTTCCGGGCTACATCGCCAGAGCAGGAGGCCAAGGCCATGAGAAGTCGGCCTTCTACTACTTCGCACTGCTCTTCGGATCGCCGTCGGGGGTCATGGTTGCGGGTTTGGCGACTCTTGGGCTGTGGGCCGCGGCCCGCCATCACACTTCGCAAGGTTTGCGATTCCTCGGTGTTTATGCGATCGGAGTAACAGTCGTCTTCGCTGTCATCCCCTATAAAAACCCGTGGCTTGCTCTCAACCTTTGGTGGCCGCTTCTTGCGTTCGCGGGCTTGGGTCTTGTGGAGTTGAAGCCACGATGGCTTGCCGGGGCGGTTTTGAGTCTCATGGTGGGGTTTTCCCTTCAGGAGGTGACGGATCGGGTTTACCGGCGGGCAGCGGAGGAACGGAATCCTTACGCGTATGCCCATACGTCGGAGGACCTTGTCCGCATCCTTCCCGCTCTCGCCGCGAGGGATGCGGCGGCGGGGCGCGAGGTGACCGTGGCGGTGCTTGCGGATGATCCCTGGCCTCTGCCTTGGCTTCTGCGAGCCCGGACACGTGTTGGCTATTGGCCTGCGGAAGCGCCTCTTCCGGATGCGGATGTGTGGATCGCGGATGCCGCCGCGGTAGAGAGGAATGCCGGGGCATTCGAGGGGAGGCGGCCCGCGCTGTTCGGACAGCGCCCGGGGGTTTTGCTCGTTCTCTATGGAAACTGAGTGCGTTTTCAACCATGAGGCGATGACTACGTGGTGGCAAATCCGGATCTCCGGGGAAGAGGCGTCCCAAGCGGCGCAGGCTGCGGCCGAGGCCTTTCGGGTGGTCGATGACATTGAGCAAAAGCTAAGCAGATTTCGCGAAAGCGGCGATGTTTCACGGATTGCGGTTTCACCCGCCGGAAGTCGTTTGCGGGTTTCTCCTTGGACGATAGACTGCCTTGCGGAAGCTCGGGAGTTCGGGCGGCTCACGGGAGGACGCTTCTGTGCCGGTGTGCGAACTCTGGAAGGGGATGCGGCGTGGGACCTCGATCCGCCGTTCGTGATTGTGCACACGGCACCGTGTCTTCTCGATCTGGGCGCGGTGGGGAAGGGCTTCGCGGTGGACCGCTGTGCGGAGCTTCTTCGGGAATGGGGTCTGGGGTGTCATTTGGTCTCCTCCGGCGGGAGCAGCCTGCGGGCCTCCGGAGCGAAGGCTTGGACGGTCGGCGTGGGCGAGGCGTCCCTCGATTTGGCGGAAGGTGCCCTGGGAGCCTCCGGGTATGCCGCGCGGGGCTCGCATTTGATGGCCGCGCCCGGAGTCACAGCTTCCCTTGCGGGTTGGGAGCGCACCTGGGCTTTCGCCCCGCAGGCGTCACTGGCGGACGCCCTCTCGACGGCGGCGATGTGGTGGACCGCCGGAGATCTCGAGTTCTTCTGCAAGGGGCATCCGGGCATCGGGCTTGCGGCACTGGGGGCGGAAGGGCGGATGATTTTCGCCGGGTGTTGGCCGGGCGCTTGACGGGCCGCGGGATGGTTTTTGCGGGGCGGGCGTGCGTTTTTCGCGTGCGGGACAGGGGCCTTGGCGGTTCAATGAGCTGTCTGCATGCAACCTCCTTCCGTCTTTGATGCCCTCGAATTGGCCGTGGGGCCCGTGATTTTGATCTCCGCGTGCGGATTGTTGCTTCTGACCATGACGAACCGTCTCGGGCGTGCCATCGACCGCTCGCGCCAGATGGCTCAGGAGCCGGAGCTCGAGCGTCGCGAGCAGATCGAGATTCTGCTGCACCGCGCAGGCTTGATTCGTGCGGCCATCCTCGGGTCGTCCGTCTGCATTCTCCTCACGGCCTTTTTGGTGCTTACGCTCTTTGTCTCTGTTTTCGTGCCGTTCAAGGTCAGTTGGGTCGTTGCCGGACTTTTCGGCGGGAGCTTGATCGCTTTGATTGCCTCGCTGGGATACTTCATCGCGGACATCTCGCTTTCGCTGAAAGCGATGGAGCACGAGATCGAGGCTACGCTTGGCCGCACAAAATCTTAGGAGGATTTTCCAAGCACGCGGGCACGCGGGGGGTGTATAGTTCGAGTATGAACAGGATTCGATTCCGAGTGATCCCGCCGGTGGACCGTCCGGGAGACGAAATCCTCGTGACGGGAAACGTGCCAGCGCTGGGGGATTGGGAGCCGGCGGGCGGACTGCGCCTCGTGTGGGAGCCGCCGTATCACCTGGGGGAAATCTTGCTCGAGACCGGCACGCACCTGGAGTTCAAGGTCACGCGGGGATCGTGGGAATCCGAGGCTGTCGATGCGTTCGGCAACGTCCCGGAAAATTCGACGCACGATGTCTGGCTCGACCACGTCATCGCCTTGACGGTGCCGGATTGGAAAGACCGGTACCAAGGACGCCTGAGCCGCGACCGAGTTTCCTCGAAGGCGCTCGCGGGCGGGCGTGAGTTGCTGGTTTGGTTGCCGCCCGGCTATGCCACACATTCGGACAAGCGGTTTCCCGTGATCTTTCTGCAGGATGGTGCAAACGTGTTCGATCCCGCCACGAGCGTGGTGAGCGGCGTCGACCTCGCAGCGGACGAGTGGGTGAGTCTGCTGGCGCGCGAAGGCGCGATCCCCGAAGCGATCGTCGTGGGTGTTCTGCACCCGGAGGGATTTTCCGAGGAAAACCACACGCTGCGCGATTTTGATCTCTCGCCTGAGCTTGGCGGTGCCGCCTACGCTCACTTCGTGGCGACCGAACTGGTCCGTCACATGGATGCCCACTACCGCACCATAGCGAACCCTGCCTCACGCGTGCTCGGCGGGGCGGCCCTCGGCGCGCTCAGCACCTTCTACACCGCGTTGAGGTATCCCGGGACCTTCGGTGGGTTCTTCGGACTCTCGACTTCGTTTGAGGACGTCTCGGGTTCGCCTCCCTCGCGGTGCGAGGCGCTTGAGGTGCTTGCTCGCGAGCCGGCGCTCCCGCCTGCCACGAGGATGTTTTTCGACTTCGGAACCCATGGACTCGACGAATGCTACGAGCCGTACCACGCCGATCTCGGATGCCTCCTGCGCGAAAAAGGTTGGAAGGAGGGCCGCGACTTCGTCATCGCTCGCACGCCGGAAGGCACGCATGACGAGGTGTCGTGGCGGTCCCGCCTCGGCCCGGCCCTCAGGTTTTTGTTTTCCTGAAGCCGTCCCAGCCCCCCGAGAGATTCCTGGCGGGCAACCCATGCTGCACGAGGATGCGGGTTGCGAGGTATCCCCGCTGCCCCACGGCGCAGTAGGCGCGGATATCTTTCGCATCGCGCAACTCCTCCAATCGCGAGCGCAGTTCCGACACGGGGATATGCAGGGCGCCCTCGCGGTGGCCGTGCTCGAACTCCTCCGGCTCCCGCACATCGAGAAAAATGGTGTGCGGATCCGCCGGAGTCTCCCAGTGAACGAGGGGCATGTCCCCGCGGAGGACGTCGGCGGCGATCATTCCAGCGAAGTTCACCGGATCCTTCGCTCCGCCGAATTGCGGTGCGTAGCACAGCTCCGCCTCCTCAAGATCAAATACCGTGCCTTCCATCTGGATGGCCATGGCAATCACATCGATCCGCCGGTCGGCACCCTCCTCTCCGACAGCTTGGGCACCCAGAATGCGTCCATCGGATTTGCGGAAAAGCACCTTGAGGTGGATTTTCTTCGCGTCGGGGTAGTACGAGGCATGGCTGCCGGGATGAAGGTAGATTTTTTCATAGTCGGTCACTCCCGCACGGCGCAGGGATTTCTCACTGGCACCTGTCGACGCGACTTGGAGTCCGAACAATCCGCAGATGGCGGTGCCCTGCACGCCACGGAACTGCGAGGTGCGTCCGCAAATGGCATCCGCCGCAATGCGTCCCTGGCGGTTGGCCGGCCCTGCGAGCGCAAGAAGCATGGATTCCCCCAGAACCATCTCGCGCACCTCGACGGCATCGCCAACGGCCCAGATGGATGGATCGCTTGTGCGCATGCGGGCATCCACGGAGATGCCGCCCCGTGTTCCCAGCGTCAGGCCGGCCTCCTTGGCCAGGCGCACGTCGGGACGGACCCCGATGGCGAGAATCACAAGGTCGGCCGGAAGCCTGCGGCCGGCATCTGTGAGCACTTCCAGGCCGTTTTCGGTCCTTTCGAAACCCGCCACCCCTTCGCCGAGCGCGAGCGTGATTCCGTGCGATACGAGATGGCTGGCCACGCGTTCCGCGACTTCCGGATCCAATGGAGGCATCACCTGGTCCAACTTCTCGAGGATCGTGACGGACAGCCCGCGGTGGGCGAAGTTTTCCGCCATCTCGAGTCCGATGAAGCCGCCGCCGATCACGACGGCTGTCCGTGCACCTTCCCGGTCGATCTGTGCACGGATGGCGCGACTGTCCGGGATTGAGCGAACAGTGAAGATGCCCGGAAGGTCGATGCCGGGGAGGGGAGGACGCACGGGCAGAGCGCCCGGCGAAAGAACAAGCGCATCGTAGGACTCCGTGCGTGTCGTTCCGGCCTCGAGATCCTTCACGGTGATGTGTTTCGCCGTGCGATCAATCGACAGGACCTCCGTGCGTGTATGGACTTCGATGGCGAATCGCTCTCGGAACAGCGCGGCGTCGGCGATCAGCAGGCTGCTTTCTTTTTCGATGACCCCGCCGACGTAGTAGGGAAGACCGCAGTTCGCGAAAGACACATAGGGACCGCGGTCGAAGAGCACGATCTCGGCCGACTCGTCGAGACGCCGCAGCCGCGCGGCGCAGGAGGCTCCGCCGGCGACGCCGCCGACGATGAGGATGCGTTTTTTGTTCATCGGAGTGTTCATGGGGCAATCGGAGAGATGCGGATTCAGGCCGTGCAACGGGAGCAGCTGCGTTTGTTCCATGGCATGGCTGCCAGCAGCAGTCCGAGACCGCACCAGTTCGTGATGCCGGAGACAAACAGTCCCGCACCGCCGAAGGCAGCGATCCAGGTGAACGCCGGATGCACAAAGAGTCCGCCAAGCGCACCGGCCAGAATGATGCCGCCGATCGTGAAGCGCGTCTGCCGTTCAATGCTCCAGGCAGTTTCGCTTCCGCGTCGTACGGGAAGGCCGCGGGCTTCCCAGCCGGCCATGCCTCCTTCAAGGACCGATGCGTTGTGTCCTGACGCGCGCAGAGTTTGGGCTGCTTGCGTGGCACGGATGCCGGACCCGCAGACGATGACGCATCCGGCACGCCCCGCACTGAGGGCTGCGACCGCCTCCGGGTTCAGGGCGTTGAGCGGATGCAGGACCGCACCTTCGATATGCGAGGCATCGAATTCCGAAGGGGTGCGCACGTCCAGGAGCAAAAGTTCCGCGCGGCGGCGTGCGACGTCTTCCGGGCCAATTTTCGAGGGAGGAATTTCGGGTGTTGTCAGGGAGTGGTTCATGTGATACTATAAAACTATATTTCGATATAGTAATATGCAAGGAAAAAAGAAACCTCAACTTTCAGATGCCCATCTGGAAGAAGCCGCGCGACTTTTCGGTATCCTCTCCGAGCCGTCGCGCCTGCGGTTGCTGCGGGTCCTGATGGAGCGTGGGATGACGGTCGGCGAGTTGGTGGAGGCGACGGGAATGAAGCAGGGCAATGTCTCCAAGCACCTCGGTGTGCTCCTTTCCGTGCGGTTTGTCACCCGCGAGCGGGAAGGGAATTTCGCACGCTACGAACTGGCCGACCCGCGACTGGTGGATTTGTGCCGGTTGATGTGTGTCCGGATCGAGGAGGACGCGAGGGAATGGTCTTCAAATTTCTCCCGTTGAAGCGAACTTTCCGTTGACCGGAGGGAACCTCTGGCCTAGGACGATAAACCCGCTCGTTATTCCGTGGGTTGTCCCCGAGCCCGCCGAGGGGGCACGCATCACGCACCATGAACACAGAGAAGCCGTTATCCGCCAACGAGGGAATCAAGATCAACTCGCATCTGCTGCGCGGGACCATCGCGCAGGAACTGGCCGACACATCGACCGGTGCGATCTCCGACGACAACGGTCAGTTGACGAAGTTTCACGGTCTGTATCTCCAAGATGACCGCGACTTGCGCATTGCGCTGAAGAAAGCGGGCAAGGAGAAGGCGTTCTCGTTCATGCTCCGCGTCCGTCTGCCGGGCGGACGCGCGACGGCGAAGCAGTGGCTGGTCCTCGACAAACTGGCGGACGACGTGGCCTCGCCCTCGCTGCGTTTGACAACACGGCAGACTTTCCAGTTTCACGGGGTGCTGAAGGGCAATGTCAAGGCGCTCATCAAGGGCATGCACAAGGCGCTCCTCGACTCCATCGCAGCGTGTGGCGACGTGAACCGCAACGTCATGGCCCCGCCGAATCCGGAGCGGAGCGAGGTTCTTCAGCAGGTGTATGAACACGCGAAGGGTTGGAGCGAATTTGCCCTGCCCAAGACGCACGCCTACCACGAAATCTACCTCGACGAAGAACTGGTCGCCGGCGGAGAGGAAGAGCCGATGTACGGGCCGACCTATCTCCCGCGAAAGTTCAAGACCGGTTTCGCCATTCCCCCTTCGAACGATGTGGACATCTTTTCGCAGGATCTTGGATTCATCGCGATCGTCGAGAACGGTGCACTGGCGGGCTACAACGTCACTGTGGGCGGAGGTTTGGGCATGAGCCATGGAAATGCCGAGACATTTCCGCGTCTCGCGGACGTTTTGGGCTTTATCCCGGCCGACAAGGTCAATGCCGTCGGCGAGGCGGTCCTGACGACCCAGCGGGATTTCGGCGACCGCACGAACCGCAAACACGCCCGCCTCAAGTACACGATTCAAGACCGTGGAGTGGAGTGGTTCCGCGGGGAAGTCGAGCGGCGCTCGGGGGTGACCTTCGCGGCGGCGCGCCCCTACGAGTTCCTCAGCATCGAGGACCCGCATGGCTGGCACGAGTGCGTGGACGGCACCTGGTTTTACGGACTTCACATTCTCAGCGGGCGCATCAAGGACGTCGAGGGATGGCCGATGAAGACGGCGCTGCGGGAAATCGCTGCCGTGCACGCCGGGGACTTCCGCCTGACACCCTCCCAAAATCTGACCATCTCGGGAGTGACTCCGGAGCAGAAGCCGGTGATCGAAGCGATCCTCGCGAAGCACGGCCTCGACAAAGAGAATGCGCGCCCCCGGCTCCGCCTCAATGCGCTGTCCTGCGTGGCGCTTCCGACCTGCGGCTTGGCCTTGGCCGAGAGCGAGCGGATTCTTCCCGACATCCTTGCAAAATTCGAGCCTGTCTTCGAAGAGGCGGGGCTTCGGGATGACGCGGTGAGCCTGCGCATCACAGGCTGCCCGAACGGATGCGCCCGGCCGTATCTGGGTGAAATCGGTTTTGTCGGCAAGGCCCCCGGGAAATACGCGCTTTACCTCGGCGCGAAATACAACGGTACCCGCCTCAACCGTCTCTTCTCCCCGAGCATCACAATCGATGCTGCGGTCGAGGCGTTGCGTCCGATCATCAAGCGTTACGCGCTCGAGCGGGCGGATGGCGAGGGATTCGGCGACTTCTGCGACCGGGTCATCCTTCCGAAAGACGCCACCTTCCACAGCGTCGGCACACCGGCCTGAATCCCCGCATGACTGACCTCACCCGTCTCAACGACGAACTCCGCGATGCGTCGCCGCTGGAGATCATCCGTCGCTCCCTCGCCCTCGCGCCCGGGCGAGCCATCGTCTCGACAAACTTCCGTCCCTACGAAGCTGTCGTGCTCCATCTGGTGACGCAGGTGGATCCGAAGATCCCCGTGCTGTGGGTCGATCACGGCTACAACCGGCCGGCGACCTACCGCCACGCCGAAGACCTGCGGGCCCGCCTCGGGCTCGACATCCGCCCTTTTCTGCCGCGCATGACGGCGGCTCACCGCGATGCGGTTCACGGACCGATTCCATCGACGGACGACGAGGAGGGACTCAAGAAATTCAGTGCTGTGATGAAGCTCGAACCCTTCCAGCGTGGGATGCGGGAACTTGCACCGGCGGTCTGGATCACGGCGCTGCGCAAGGTGCAGAACCCGAACCGCGCGGAGTTGGACGTTGTTTCCCACGACGCGAACTTCGGAAGCCTCAAGGTGAGCCCGGTTTTCCACTGGTCCGACGAACAGATGGAAGCCTACCTTGCCGAGCACGGGCTGCCGAACGAGTGGGATTACTTCGATCCCGCGAAGGCGGACGAAAAACGCGAATGCGGCTTGCATGCCGCGTGGGGCGGCAAGGCGGTGGCAGGAAGTTGGAGCATTTGATGAGCAGCTACTACCTCGACCACCTCCAGTATCTCGAAACGGAGGCCATCCACATCATGCGGGAAGTCGCCGCCGAGTTCGAACGACCCGCATTGCTCTTTTCCGGCGGCAAGGACTCGATCTGCCTCCTTCGTCTGGCTGAAAAGGCATTCCGGCCATCGGACATCCCGATGCCGTTCCTGAATGTCGACACGGGGCACCATTTTCCGGAACTCAACGAGTTTCGCGACCGCCGCGCGGCCGAACTCGGAGGGCGCCTGATCGTGCGCAAGGTCGAGGATGCCATCGCGGCAGGGATTGCGGTGCCCACTCCCGGACAAGTGAGTCGCAACCACCTTCAAATCCCGACGTTGCTCGCGGCCATCGACGAATTCCGCTTTGATGCCCTCATCGGCGGGGCACGGCGCGACGAGGAGAAGGCCCGCGCGAAGGAGCGCTTTTTCAGCTTCCGCGACAGCTTCGGGCAGTGGGATCCCAAGAACCAGCGCCCCGAGATCTGGAACGTTTACAATGCACGGTTGAACCCGGGCGAAAACATGCGTGTGTTCCCGCTCAGCAACTGGACGGAGATGGATGTGTGGGAATACATCCGCAAGGAGCAGTTGGAAGTGCCGAGCATTTACTTCAGCCACACCCGCCGCTGCGTGCGGCGGGGCGGACAATGGCTTCCCGCGAACGACCTCGTGCCGCCGAAAGCCAATGAAGAAGTGGCCGACATGGTCGTTCGCGTGCGCACGATCGGTGACATCATCAGCACCGGATGCGTCGAGAGTCCGGCGGATACCGTCGACGACATCATTGCGGAGATCGCCGCCGCGCGGGTCACCGAGCGGGGATCGCGGGCGGACGACAAGGTTTCCGAAGCCGCCATGGAGGACCGCAAAAAGGCGGGTTATTTCTGATGCATTCCGTCGATCTTCTCCGTTTCAACACCTGCGGGTCCGTCGATGACGGCAAGTCCACCCTTATCGGGCGTCTGCTCTACGATTCGAAGTCCCTTATGGAGGACCAAATCGAGGCGCTTGAGCGCTCCGCCGACATCACCGGTGGAGGCCAGATCAACCTCGCAAACCTCACCGATGGACTGCGGGCCGAGCGGGAACAGGGCATCACGATTGATGTCGCCTACCGCTACTTCGCAACGCCACGGCGGAAGTTTATCATCGCCGACACCCCGGGCCACGTCCAATACACGCGGAACATGGTCACCGGCGCCTCGACGGCGAACCTCTCGATCATCCTCATCGATGCGCGCCAGGGCGTGATCGAGCAAAGCCGTCGCCACGCCTGCATTGCCGGGTTGTTGCGAATCCCTCACCTCGTCGTCGCCATCAACAAAATGGACCTCGCTGGCTGGAGTGAAGAGCGATTCAACGAGATTCGCGCGCAGTTCGAAGAGTTTCTTCCGCGCCTCGATGTAAAGGACGTGAAATTCATTCCGGTCAGTGCTCTGAATGGAGACAACGTCGTCGACGCGTCGCCCCACACGCCTTGGTATCCGGGGCCGACTCTCCTCCGGCATTTGGAGGAGGTTCATATCGGCAGCGATTGGAACCTCTCCGACTTCCGCCTGCCGGTGCAGTGGGTGAACCGTCCGAATAATCCCAAAGATCCCCATCTGCATGATTTCCGCGGTCTCAGCGGACAGATTGCCGGCGGCATTGTGCGGGTCGGCCAGAGCGTCATGGTCCTGCCGAGCGGTTTCACAAGCCGCGTGAAGCAGATCATCGCAGCCGAGGGACCGGTCGAGGAGGCGTTCTGTCCGCAGTCCGTCACTCTCGTGCTCGAGCATGACATCGACGTCAGCCGGGGAGACATGATCGTGGATCCCGAGAATCTGCCCGGAGCTGCGCAGGAATTGCACGCAAAGGTGTGCTGGATGAATCCGAAGCCGCTTGTCGCTGGCCGGAAGTATTTTCTCAAGCACACCACACAGGTCGTGCAGGCCATGGTGACCTCGCTCGACAGCCGGATCGAGATGGCGGACCTCGAGTCCGAACCCGCACCGGCAGAACTTGCGATGAATGATATCGGCGACATTCGGCTGCGCACAGCGAAGCCGCTGGTCTTTGACGGCTACGGAACGAACCGTCTCACCGGGTCGTTCATTCTGATCGAGCAGGGGACGAACGCGACGGTCGCGGCCGGCATGCTCCACGCTCCCACCGAGGTGGCGCGGCCCGAATACAAAGACTTCTCGATCTGATCTCCCCTGCGGATCAGGTTTGCCGCATTGTTTCACCCGCAAAGTAGGCGCTGAACATTTCCTCGAACTCGTCGAAGCGTTCCTGGGTGATCGCCCGGCGGGTCGCCGAGGCAAAGCAATTCAGCAAGACCAAGGCATTGAGCGAAGCATCCTTTTCGACGACTGTGGTGATCCTTTTCACGAAGTGGCGGTTCACCGTGTCGACCTGCTCGAAAAAGTCCGGGAAGTTCTCCAGGCTCCAGTCCCCCGTGCCGCTTCGCCGGTGGAGAAAGTATTGCCCCATCAGATAAGTCGCCATCGACCTGTAGATGCTTTCTTCGGTTGTGGAAAACGGGGTGTGGGTGAGAACCATGGGCCGGAGTTTGTCCATGATCGGGCATCCGCTCGCCGCCATGTAGATTCCGATGAGCGAGCCGAGGGCGAGCGTGTTTTTTGTGCGTGCCGAATAAGTGCGGGAGGGCGTGATGACGACGACATCGGACTCGTCGTGCGAGAGCACATGCGCAAAGGCCTCGATGACGGGGACGAGGTTCACAGCGATCGGGCAGTGGCTGTGCATGGAGGAATCCAGCGGGCAGTTCGCGCACTGATGATGCCCGAGCGCTGTCCAGGCCGGAAGGGGGTCCTGCGAAGTGTCTCCGACCAGAAGAAGCCCCGGGCGGCGCAGGTTGATCAGGAATTCGCGCACTTCGCCGTCGGGCGAGTGGAAGCGATAGACGATCTGATGGTGGTCCCCGGCCACGACCCCATTCATGAACCACGGCACAAACGCCGTAAAGACCGAATCCTGTTGCGCTTTCCCGAGCAGGCCTTGATTTCGCCGCGATGCTGCGTTTATTGGCTGTGAAATGTCCTGCCAAACCGAAGCGCTCCGCAAACTCCTCCTGGATGACGATCCGGAGACGGTGCGACTCGTCCGGGAGCAACTGCTTGCATCCGGCGAAGAGGCCGCCGCCGGGCTCCGCGAGTTGTGCGGTTGCGATGATGAGAAGGTGAGTGCTCAGGCTCGCGAGTTGCTGGACACCATCGACGGCCGGGGAGCGGTCGAGGACTTCGAGTTGATGTGCCATTTTTTCGGCAATGGCATCGATCTGGAACAAGCATGCTGGGCGCTTGCCCGGGCGATCGAGCCGTCACAATGCCAGTTGGGGTGCCGCCACCGGCTGACGGACTGGGGACGCCAGTTTCTCATGCGGATCGCCGGCGCGGTGAGTACCCGGGAGAGGGTGAAGGTGTTATCGGCATTCATGGCGGACGAGCTCACCTTCCGGGGGAATTCGGAGGATTACTACTGCGAGCGCAACTCACTGCTTCCGCGCGTGATCGAGACGCGGGCCGGTATTCCGATCACTCTCACTGTCCTTTACATGATGGTTGCGTCGCGGGCGGGCATGAAGGTCGAGGGGATCAATCTGCCCGGCCATTTCATCGCACGGCATGGGGATGTGTATTTCGATCCCTTCCACAGGGGTCGGATCCTTACACTGGCAGACATCGAGCAGATCCTTGCACGACAAGGCATCGGTCTGCAGCCCTCCCATTTGGAGACGGCCACTTGCCGGCAGATCCTTGTTCGCATCTTGGCGAACCTGGCCTATGTCTACGAGCGCGACGGTCGTTGTGACATGGTGGCCCGCGTGCGGGAGTGGATCGGGATTCTTTCCCAGCAGGGGACACCGCAGTGAAGATAGAGGTCATCAATACGGGTTCCGAGCTTCTGCTCGGCGAAGTGGTGAACACCCACGTGGCGTGGCTCGGGAAACAGCTCTTCGGGCTCGGGCTCCGAATTGCCCGACAGACGACCGTTCCCGACGGAGCGGCGATCCGGACGGTTCTTCTCGAGGCCCTCGGGAGGTCTGATGTTCTGATCGTTACCGGAGGCTTGGGACCGACGACGGACGACTTGACGCGCGAGGTTGTCTCGGAGTTGTTCAGCCTGCCTCTTCGCGAAGACGCTGGCGTCCGCGAAGCCATCGAGAACCGTTTGGCCGCACGGGGCATCCCGCTGCGGGAGCGCATGCTCCGTCAAACGATGGTGCCCGAGGGGGCACGGGTGCTTCCCAACGCCTTCGGGACGGCGCCCGGTCTCTACATTCCGGCCCGAGAGGCCCTGACAGCCTCGACGCCCCACGTTTTCTTGCTGCCCGGTCCGCCCCGTGAGTTGCAGCCCATGTTTAGGGACTTTGTGCTGCCGCTTCTCGAGGAACTGGCCGGCGATCGAATGGTGGCGGAGTGCCGCACCTACCGTGTCGTGGGAATCGGAGAGAGCGAAGTCGAGGCGCGTATCGGCCTCGAATTGACGCGCGAGGGCCATCTTGAGGTCGGTTACTGTGCGAGACCGAACGAAGTGGACTTCCGATTGGTCGGCCGGCGGGAGGAGCTTGAGGCGGTGGAGAAACGGGTTCTTCAAGCAGTGGGGGATTTTCTTGTTTCCCGAGACGGGGAGGATTTGGAGGTTCTCGTTGTCAACGAACTGCGCCGACTCGGAAAAACTGTTGCGACGGCGGAGTCTTGCACGGGCGGTTTTTTGGCGCACCGCCTGACGAATGTTCCCGGGGCTTCGGACATCTTGCATTCCGGAGCGGTTACTTACTCCAACGACGCCAAGGTGCGGGTTCTGGGGGTTCCCGCGGAGGTGGTGAAATCCCAAGGCGCCGTGAGTGAGCCCGTGGCGCGGGCCATGGCTGAAGGCGCGCTTTCGGCCTTTGAGGCGGACTACGCCCTTTCCCTCACCGGCATCGCCGGCCCGGGCGGCGGCACGGCCACAAAGCCGGTGGGCCTTGTATTCATCGGCCTGGCGGTGCGCGGACAGGCGACGTTGGTGCGCGAGTGCGGATTCGCTTCGGACAGGCAGACGTTCAAGCAGCTGGCGACCCAGGCGGCACTCGACATGTTGCGCCGGGCCCTGCTCGGACTTCCGCAGACGGGATTGATCCACTGACGGTTGCCTTGGTGCGGGGTTTGGGCTACGCAGGCGCATGGTCGCCCACGAAGAGCTTCAACGTCCGGTTCTGGACTTCGCCGAGAAGGACTTTCCGGTTCTTGATGAAAGTCTGACCACGGGCGAGGCGATCGAGTGCGTGCGCCGCCGCGGTCTGCGCGACAAGATCATCTACTTCTATGTGACCGACTCCGAGGGGCGGCTGCGCGGCGTGTTGCCTGCCCGGCGCCTGTTGACTGATCCCGCGGACACGCCGGTTGCCGAGGCGATGATCCGCCGAGTGGTTGCCATTCCCACCAGAGCGACCCTCCTTGAGGCGTGCGAGTTTTTCGTGTTGCACAAATTTCTCGCATTCCCGGTTGTTGATGAAGACCGGCGCATCGTCGGGGTGGTGGATGTCGGAGTCTTCACAGGTGAAGTCCTCGATCTGGCTGAACGCGAGCAGATGAACGACCTCTTTCAGTCCCTCGGTTTCCGTGTTTCAGAAGTCCGGAGCGCGTCGGCATTCAAGGCGTTCCGTCTGCGTTTTCCCTGGCTCCTCGCAACCATTGCGGGTGGCACGGTTTGCGCATTTCTTGCAGGGGCGTTTGCGGAGACACTCGAACAAACGATCGTTCTCGCATTTTTTCTTACCCTCGTACTCGGTCTGGGTGAGAGCGTCAGCGCCCAGTCGGTCGCTGTCACGCTGCAAGCCATGCACTCGGCGAATCCGACCCTTCGCTGGCTGCTGAAGGCGGTTCGCAAAGAATTTGTCACCGCGGTTCTTCTCGGAGGGGCTTGTGGCGCGTTTGTGGCCGCCATTGTGTGGCTTTGGCAAGGCCAGGGCGTCGCGGCCGTCTCCATCGGGCTCAGCATTTTCCTCTCGATGACGACGGCCTGTCTGTTGGGAGTGGTGATTCCGGCCGGAGCCAGGTTTCTCAAGCTGGATCCGAGGATTGCTGCCGGACCTCTCACCCTCGCTTTGGCGGATGTTTGCACCTTGGCACTGTATTTTACGCTCGCCAAGTGGCTTCTCGGTGCTACCTAATCAACAGTTCCACTTATTTTCCCGATGAAAACCAAACGATCCACGAAACAGTCCGCCAAACCCGCACCGGAGCGGGGCCGAGTCATGAACGGGGCGGAGATTCTCGTCGAATGCCTCGAACGCGAGGGGGTCGATGTCATTTTTGCCTATCCCGGCGGGGCCTCGATGCCCATTCACCAGGCACTGACCAAAACGCGCAAAATCCGCACGATCCTTCCCCGCCATGAGCAGGGCGGCGTGTTTGCAGCGGAAGGATACGCCCGCGCCACCGGAAAAGCCGGTGTTTGCATGGCGACCTCCGGGCCCGGGGCGACGAATCTCGTGACCGGCATCGCGGATGCTTTCATGGACTCGATCCCCTTGGTGGCGATCACCGGCCAGGTGCCCCAGGAAATGATCGGTCGGGGAGCATTCCAGGAGACCGATGTGTTCGGGATGACGCTCCCGATGGTGAAGCACAGCTACCTTGTTTGGGACATCAATGAGATCCCGCGCATTGTGAAGGAAGCCTTTCACATCGCGCAAACGGGCCGTCCCGGTCCGGTGCTGATCGACATTCCGAAGAACATCCAGAACCAGAGCGCTCAACCGATTTTTCCGAAGGAGATTTCTCTGCGCGGCTACACCACCGATGTCCGCGCCGACGATGTGGCTCTCCACGAACTTCTCGGTCTCATCGACTCGGCGAAGAAGCCGATGATCTACTGCGGTGGCGGAGTCATCTCTGGCGAGGCCTCGAAGGAACTCATCGAATTCGCCGAGCGCACGCAGATCCCCGTGGCGACGACCCTCATGGGCATCGGATCGTTTCCGGAGACCCACCCGCTTTCACTGAAGTGGCTGGGCATGCACGGCACAGTGTATGCGAACAATGCCGTGAACGAGGCCGACCTGTTGCTTGCCATTGGCGTCCGGTTCGATGACCGTGTGACGGGCAAGGTCGAGAAGTTCTGCGAGCACGGGACGATCGTCCACATCGACATCGACAACTCGGAGATCAACAAAAACAAATCGGTCCGCCTCCCGATTCTCACCGACCTCAAGTATGCGCTGGGTCGCCTGAACCAGATGCTTGAGCGCAGTGGTCGCAAACGCGTCGCCAAAAACTACAGCCGCTTCGGGGATTGGTATGGCCAGATCGAGGCCTGGAAAAAGAAGCATCCACTTTCATTCAAAGACACGGCGGATGTGATCCAACCGCAGCATGTGATCCGTCTCCTTCACGAGATGACTAAGGGCGAGGCCATTGTCACTACAGGGGTCGGCCAGCACCAGATGTGGGCCGGTCAGTTCTACGACTTCGTTCACCCTCGCACGTTCCTGACATCCGCGGGTCTCGGAGCCATGGGCTTCGGCTATCCGGCTGCGATGGGGGCCAAGGTGGCCTGCCCGGATCGCGAAGTTATTGACATCGACGGGGATGGTTCATTCCTGATGAATGTGCAGGAACTCGCCACGGCGCACATTGAAGGCATCGCCGCCAAGGCGATTATCCTGAACAACCAACACCTTGGAATGGTGGTGCAATGGGAGGATCGTTTCCACGGGGGAAACCGTGCGCACACCTTCCTTGGCGACCCGAAAGACCTCAAACGCGTGTATCCGGATTACGTCGAGCTCTGCAAAGGCTTCGGCGTGAAGTGCGAGCGTGTCCGGCACAAGAAAGATCTTCGTGCCGCCATGCAGCGCATGCTGGACTCCAAGGAGGTTTACGTGTTGGACGTCATGACACCCTATACCGAGCACGTTCTACCGATGATCCCTTCGGGGAAGACCTACAAAGACATCATCACGGAATAGGCTGCGCGGGGATGAAACCTCGGCAACCCTTGTATTTGTCAGAGCGATGATTCCCTTGGACGAAAAGCTGGGCTCCGCCCGACGACGTTCTGTTCTTTCGGAGATCAAGCGCAGCAGTGGATTGACCGTCCGCCAATTGGCCGAGCGCCTTGGGCTCAGCTATATGGGCGTGAAGCAGCACTGTGTGGAGTTGGAGAAAAAAGGCTACCTCCAGAGTCGGAACCTCCACAACGGGATTGGACGGCCGCTGCGGGTCTACCGGGTCACGGAAAAGACAGGCCGGGTCTTTGAAGCGCCGGGTCCCTCCCTGGCGTTGCACTTGCTGCGGTCGTCTCGGGAGATGTATGGGCCGCAGGCGCCCTCGAAGCTTCTTTACCGTTACTTCCAAGCTCTCGGAGACGACTACATCCAGCGCCTGGGGGCCTTGGAGGGCAGGGAACGCCTCGAGAAACTTGTGGCGATGCGCGAGGAGAGTGGTCACATGGCGGTCGTGAGCGGAGACGTTTTGGTCGAGTACCACCGTCCGAATGCAGGGATCTTCTCGGAGTTTCCCGATGCCGGCTCCATGGAGGAGTCGATGGTCGCGCGTGTGCTGGGTTGGGCTGTGCGGCGGGAGGAACACCGCGAAGCGGGGGGCGTCGAGACGCGCTTCACTCCGCTGGCGGGCTTGTCTTGCGGCGAGACTCCGGAGTGACGTAAACTCACGCTTCGCATGAAGAAAATTTTCGTCACGGGCGGGGCCGGCTACATCGGCAGCATTTGCGTCGAGGAACTGCTCAACAAAGGATTCGAAGTCGCGGTATTTGACAACCTGAGCGAGGGACACCGCCGGGCCATTGATGAGCGTGCCCGGTTCTTCCAAGGCGACCTTGCCGATCGGTCGACCGTGCAGCATGCCTTCTCGGAATTCCGCCCTGAGGCGGTTATGCACTTTGCCGCGAACGCCCTCGTTGGCGAGTCGATGCAGAATCCCTCCAAATACTTCCGGAACAATGTCTCTTGCGGGATCAACCTTCTTGACGCTGCGGTTGAGACAGGGGTTGGTAAGTTCGTTTTCTCCTCGACCTGTGCGACATTCGGCATTCCGGAGAGCATGCCCATTGACGAGTCGCTGCCCCAGCGGCCCATCAATCCGTACGGGGAATCCAAACTGCTTTTCGAAAAAATTCTCCGATGGTACGGTGAAATCCACGGTTTGTCATACGTGGCGCTGAGGTATTTCAATGCGGCGGGGGCCACGGAACGTTTCGGCGAGGATCACCGTATCGAGACGCACCTGATTCCGAACATCCTCAAGGTCGCTCTTGGCCAGCGTGAATCGGTCGAGATTTACGGAACCGATTATCCCACCCCGGACGGCACCTGTATCCGCGACTACATCCACATTCTTGACCTCGCCCAAGCCCACCTTCTCGCGGTCCAATCGGACAAGACGGCCTGCTACAATCTCGGCACCGGCGGGGGAACGTCCGTCAAGGAAGTGATTGATACCTGCCGAACCGTGACGGGCCGCGACATCAAGGCCGTTGAAAAACCCCGCCGCCCGGGTGACCCGCCGCGCCTGATTGCCGCCTCGGACAAAATCCGCTCCGAACTCGGCTGGAAACCCCGTTTCGAAAACATCCTGCCCATCGTGCAGAGTGCCTGGGCGTGGCATGTGCGCAACCCGGAAGGTTACGGGGACTAGTTTTTCTCCTTGATCGCCGGGCACACCCTCCTAGCCTCCGCCTTCTGAATGAGGAAACTCTCTCTCATCGCCTTTTTGTGTCTCGTCCTCGCCACTGCGGCCCGGGCGCAGTTCGGCAGCTTTGGTGATATTCCTGTCGAGATCACTGCCGATGGCAACACGCGCTTCGAGGAGGGCGTTGCCATCGCGGAGGACAACGTCCAGATCCACTACGGTGAATACAGCATTTTCTGCGACTACGCGGAATACAACCCCGACACGCGTGACGTTCTCCTTGTGGGGAACATCCGTGTGTATACACCGGACCGGGTCCTCACCGGTCAGCGGGCGATGTTCAATTTGGAGAGCAAGCAAATGCGTGCGCTCGAGTTCTCGGGATCCAATCCCCCGGGTTACTTCCATGCCTTCAATTTCCGCGCGATGTCGCAGCGCGAGTTTCGTGTGAAGGACGGTATGTTCACGACTGACGATTCTTCGAAACCCGATTTCCATGTGCGTTCGCGTTCGGTGCGGGTCTACACGGACAGTCGCGTGGTCTTCTCGAACACGACTCTTTACGTCGGGCGCACGCCGATTTTCTGGTTTCCCTATCTTTTCGCAAACATCAATAACACAGGGGTCGAGTTCCTGCCCGGGTACGATTCCCGTTGGGGTGCCTTCCTGTTGACCGCGTACAGTTTCCCGCTCATGGAGGGGGTTGTCGGCAAGGCGCGGGCCGAGTGGCGCTCGAAGTTCGGGCCGTCCCTTGGTTTTGATGCGAACATGCTTTACGGCAAGAACGACCGCAGCTTCGGCAAACTCCGCACCGACTACGTTTTCGAGACCAAGGATGTCACATCGGTCAATGCGCCGGGTGAGCCGCCCGAGACACGCACCACGAACCGCTACCGCGTCTCCTTCCAACAGCGCCTTTTCCTGACAGACGACATCTACGCCACTGCGAACATCAACTGGATCAGCGATGTCGACTTCCTCCAGGATTTCTATCCCAGCGAGTTCCGCGTGGATCCGCAGCCCGACAACATGGTTTCTCTCACAAAGTGGGACGAGGTCTATACGCTTTCGCTCATCGCCCGGTGGCAGATGAACGATTTTCAGGAAGTCACCGAGCGGCTTCCCGAGGCCGTTCTGGATTTCACGCAAGGCAAGTTCTTCGGGCTGCCGGTCTTTTACGACGGCGAAACCGGCGTGGCCAACCTCCGGCGGATGTTTTCCAACGATCCGTCGTTCGATCAGACGGAGTTTCCCGATTACAGCGCGGTGCGCATCGACTCCTTTCACCAGTGGTCGCTGCCAACCGTGCTCTTCGACTGGCTCTCTATCTCTCCCAAAGTCGGCATCCGCGGAACCTACTACAGTGACTCCGGCACCTTCATCGAGCCCGCGGGCGGGGTGACGACGATTGATCCGGTGAGCGGGGAGTCGATTGTTGTCGACGGAGGCACGTCAAGCACACCACTGAACACGCCTTCCTCAACTCTGGAAAAGAAAGGCGGGGTGTTCCGTGTGGTTGCGAACTACGGTGTCGAGGTGTCCACGAAGATCTCGCGCAGTTTCGAGAAGGTTCAAATCCGCGCGCTCGGGCTCGACGGTCTCCGCCACGTCGTCCAGCCGTACATCAACTACTCCGGCGTCTACAACTTCGGGCCCGGACCCGAAGACATTCTCCAATTTGACCGTGTGGTACCGTCGACGCAATTGCTGCCGGTGGACTTCCCTCAATTCACGGCGATCGACTCGATCGATACCTGGAACATCCTTCGGTACGGCGTGCGCCAGCGCCTTCAGACAAGGCGCGACAACACGACGTTCCAGTGGCTGACGCTCGACAGCTTCATGGATCTGAATTTCGACAATCCTTATACGGACATGCCGGTTTCGAACTTCTTCAACGTCCTGCGTTTCCGCCCGGTCCCATGGGCGAACCTCAGTGTGGCCTCGCAGTTGCCGATGAGCTCCGAGGGGTTCACGGAGATCAACACGAACCTCTCGTTCATGCCCGTTCGGAATTTCTCTTTCAGCGTCGGGCACCGCTACATCGACGGGAACAGCTACTTCACGGATGACAGTCAATTGAACCTCTCCGCTTTCTGGCGGATCAATGACCATTGGTCCATCAGCTTCTACGAGCAGTATGAGTTCGTCTCGCAGACCTGGCAGTATCAGCGCTATCTCTTGCACCGCGATCTCTCCACATGGATTGCCTCGATCGGCACCGAGATTCGTGACAATGAGGGAGGGGATCAGGATATCGGGGTGCTCTTCGTGCTGACTCTCAAGGACGCGCCGCAGGTGACGCTGCCTCTCGCGTTCAGTCAGGATACCAATCCCGCTGCCCCGAGTGGGGATTAAGAAACCCAGCGCGTGCTGGACGACGCCTCCGAGGCCAGAGAGCTCGCACATTTCACGAGGGCCTCAGCGAGGCGCTGCGGACGTACGGGCTTGCTGAGGTAGTCGTTCATACCCGCAATCCGGCACCTCAGGGGATCCTCCGGCATGGCGTCCGCCGTGAGTGCGGTTATCCAAATGCGGTTACCGCGATTCCTCAGGGTGGAAGTTGCCTCATAGCCGTCCATTTCCGGCATTTGAACGTCCATCAGGACCATGTCGAACTCGGCTCGATCGAGAAGTTCAATGCATTCACGGCCGTTCTCCACCAGTGCGGGATCATAGCCCAATCGCCGCAGCATGTGGCTGATCACCTTCCGGTTCGTGGCGTTGTCTTCGGCGATGAGGATGCGGAGGGGAAACTTCGCTGCGAAAGCCTTTCCCAAATCTCCCGCTTCGATGCTTCGAAGCACCGGTGCCGGAGTTTCCCCGAGGAGTTCAAGGAGATGTTTTGCCACGGCCTCTGCAGAAAGCGGTTTCGTGAGGACACGGTCGTAACGGGTGGGGGAATCCGCGGGTTCACTCGGGAGAGCGGGAGCAACGAGACCCACAACACAACGCGAAGAGTTTTTCGATCTGGCGCGCAAGGACTCCAGCAACGAGCGAACGTGCGCCGGGTCAAGGCGATCATCGACAAGGACAAAGCGCGCGGAGAGAAGGTCCTCCGAATCTCCGGCTGATTCGGACGTGGAGACTTTGCAGCCCGCTGCCCGGAGTCCCGCTGCGAGGGCCGTGAGGAGGCCGGGATTCGGAGACACGATGTGCACCGGGACAGAGCGGAGCGGTCTGAGATCTGCCGCATCGGGCAGGGCGCACTCCTCCAAGGGCACGAACACAACAAAATCGGAACCGCGTCCGGGAGTACTGTGAACAGTGATCGCCCCGCCCATGAGCGTGGCCAGCCGGCCACAGATGGCCAAGCCGAGTCCGGTGCCTCCGAAGCGCCTCGTTGTTGAGGAGTCGGCCTGGCTGAACGGCTGAAAAATCGTTCTCTGTTTGTCGGTGGGAATGCCAATCCCGGTGTCCCGAACAGAGAGCATGAGCCCATCTCCTTTGGGCAGCCATGGTTTGCGCGAAGCCGTGACAACAACTTCTCCCCTTGAGGTGAACTTGATGGCATTGCCCACCAGGTTCACGAGAATTTGACGCGTTCGCACCTCATCACCGACGATGCCATCGAGTGCGGGGTCTTCGAACGAAGCGTACAGCTCGATGTTCTTTTCCGCGGCCATGAGCCCGTAGAGATCGAGGACTTCTGCGACACATGCCTGGAGCGAGAAGGGACGCCGCTCGAGGGAAAGCTTGTCGGACTCCATTTTCGAAAAGTCCAGAATGTCGTTGATGAGGTGCAGCAGCGAGTCCCCGCACTTCCGGATCGTCTCCAAAAACTCCCTCTGCTGTGACGTGAGCTCTGTCTCCAGCAGGAGGTTCGCGCACCCCACGACCCCGTTCATGGGGGTCCGTATCTCGTGGCTCATGACCGCCAAAAAATCGCTCTTTGCCCGATCCGCTGACTCGGCTGCATCGCGCGCCGCGATCAATTCGGCCTCGAACTGTTTGCGCACCGAGATATCGAGCAGGATACCATCAATGGCCGTGATCCGCCCCTCCGCGTCCCGTGTTCGAATGGCCCTGTCGAGCAGCCAAACGGGCTCCTGGCTTTTGTGGTGCAAGCGGAACTCTCTGGTCACTGGTGCGGGGTGTTCCCCGTCTTTTCCCGCATCCTGCCATGAGAGAACTCCCCGATCTTTGCGGTGCGCGATCTCCAAAAGCCCCGCAAATGTGATCGGCATCTCCCTTGTTGTGTAGCCGAGCACACGCTCGCAATCGCCGCTCCATGAGATCCTGTCGGCTGCGGGGTCGTAGTGGTAAATGATCTCGCCGAGAGCAGACACAAGGCGGCGGTCCTTCTCCAGAGCAGCGGCTTTTTCGACCAGAGCTTTCTCCTTCAGCTTCTCCTCCGCAAGCAGCCCTGTGCGCGATCGGTGGACAACGACACCCACAAGAAGGGAGGAGAGGGCGAGGAAGCCCAGACCGAGAGCAAGGGCTCTCGCAACGGCATCAAACCGTGCCTTGTAGTCGTCAAACCTCAGGTCGACCCCAAGAGCGGCAACAACGCGACCGTCCGGGGTCCGAACCGGGGCAAGGGCCGTGAGGAAGGTCCCATACTCATCTGTGAATGGTTTCCGGCTGACATGGGGGCGTCCGTCGATGATCGCAGCCAATTCCGCCGCATCTTCATCCGGTGAATCGCTCGCGTAGGGCTCGAGAAGATCCGAGGCCTGCATCGGGCGGTCGAACTGCAAAACGTCCGGAGCATGGGCGGTGTCGAGCCCGAAGTGAAGACGACCGTCCCGGATTACCAGAGTGTAGACATAGGCGATCTCGGGGACACCGCGGTGAAATCTGGCCAGCGGGAGGACCAGAGTACGGTAGTCGGGGGAGTTCTTGTCTCCGGTGGCAACCAATCGCTCGTGGAGGGCCGCATCCACCAGCCCTGCGGCAGCCCGTGCCGTCCGCGCCAGGTCGGTCCGCACGATCTCGCTCTGGCTCTCGCTCACTTCGTGCGCGATGTAGATAATCCCGGCGCCGGCGATCGCAAAGACGACCAGTCCGGCCACGATGGCCTCATGCAGGGGACGGACTTTGTGCGTTGCCATGATTTTTTGCGGAGCGGTGGCTCCCCGCGAATGGTAGTCCAAGTTCTCCGCGGCGAACAAGGCAAGTCTCTGCGCCGGTGTTGCATGGGACGGCACGGGGATTGCTTCGCGGGGGCGGCTCGTTTAAGACTTTCGCAGCCGCCTCCAAATGATCGCCATCACCATCGAGAATCTCGTCAAGAAGTTCGGCTCCGCTGTCGCGCTGAACGGTCTCACTTTCCGCATTGAACCCGGCGAGCTCTTTTTCCTTCTCGGGCCGAGCGGATGCGGAAAAACAACCCTGCTCCGCAACATCGCCGGGTTTTACATCCCCGATGCGGGCAGGATTCTCTTCGGGGAGGAGGACGTCACCAAGCTGCCGCCGCACAAACGGAATACCGGCATGATGTTCCAGAGCTATGCCCTTTGGCCCCACATGACGGTTGCACAAAACGTGGCGTTCGGGCTGGAGGAACGCAGGGTGGCCCGCGACGAGGTGAAAAAGAGGGTCGCTGCGGCGTTGGAGTCCGTCCAGATGGCCCCTTTTGCCGAACGCAAGATCGCCCAACTCTCCGGCGGCCAGCAGCAGCGTGTCGCTCTGGCGCGGGCGTTGGTCATTCGGCCCCGCTGCCTGTTGCTCGACGAGCCCCTGTCGAATCTCGATGCCAAGCTGCGTTTGGAGATGCGCACGGAAATCCGCCGTGTGTGCAAGGAATTCGGGCTCACAGCGATCTACGTCACGCACGACCAGAAGGAGGCTCTCTCCATCTCCGACCGGATGGCCATTCTCGAAGGAGGGCACATTGCCCAGATCGGGTCGCCGGAGGATGTTTACCGCCGACCCCGCTCCCGGGTGGTCGCGGACTTCATCGGCGAGACAAATTTTCTGACCGGCAAGGTCGAGTCCGCCTCTGCTGGCAAAGCGGTGGTGAGGTCGGAAGTCGGGGTCTTTGAGGGCATCGTGAGCGACCCGAACTGGTTGCCCCGCGCCGGGGAGGAAGCCACGCTTTCGGTGCGGCCGGAGTGTTGGAAGCTCAGCGAGACGGGTGGGGCGACGAACTGTGCCGCGGGCAGCATCGGGGAATCCGTGTATCTCGGAGAGGTGGCGCAGTATCGCTTCGCAGCAGGAGAGGTAACGTTGAAAATTTTCGAACTGAATCCGCATCCCTCGTCCCGCCCTCCCGGGCGCAGGCTTTTTGCTTCGGTTGAACCGGACGACGTCGTCGTGCTGCGCCGATGATGCGGTTCCTCATCGTCCTTGCCGCCATGGCGGTGGTTGTGGGCTTGCCGTTCGCATTGCGCCCGAAGGATAACCTCCTTGCAAAGTCGGACGAGACGCTCGTCATCGTCTCGCCACACAACGAGGCCATCCGTTACGAGTTCACAAGGGCCTTCACCGAATTCTACAAAACCAAGACCGGACGCACAGTTCGCATCGACTGGCGAATCCCGGGCGGAACCAGCGAGATCGCAAGATTTCTCAAGGGCGAGTATTTCGCGGCTTTCGAGCGCTACTGGACGTCTCGCGGGAAGCCATTCACGGCAGAGGTTGCCGGAGCTTTCGACAATCCGAAGATTTCTCCCGGTGTGTCGCCTTCGTTCGACACCCCGGCGCAGACGGCCCGCCGCGCTTTCTTGGAATCGAACATCGGAATCGGCATCGATCTTTTTTTTGGTGGAGGGGCCTTTGATTTCGAGACACAGGCAGCGGCCGGCCGTCTGGTTTCGACGGACCTTATCGCCACGCATTCCGAGTGGTTTGCGGAGGGGGCCATTCCCCAGCGGGTCTCCGGTGAGATTTTCTATGATCCGGAAGGTCGATGGTTCGGTTCCTGCCTCTCATCCTTCGGCATCTGTTTCAACACAGATTCCCTCCGCCGGCTCGGAGTCAACGAACTGCCGGCCAGTTGGCGTGATCTGACGCGGCCGGAGTTCTTCAAACAGGTGGCACTGGCCGATCCCACCAAAAGCGGGTCCGCGGCCAAGGCTTTCGAGATGGTGATCCAGCAGCAGATGCAGGAACTTGTCAGTGCCGCCGGATCGAGTGATCCCGCCATCCTTGCCGTCGGCTGGAAGCGCGGCCTCGAGATCATCCAGGCGGCCTCGGCGAATGCGCGATACTTCACCGACGCCGCCGGCAAAGTGCCGATGGATGTCTCCCTTGGGGACGCCGCGATCGGTATGTGCATTGACTTCTTTGGACGCTTCCAGAGCGAAGCCGTTCGCGTGGGGGACGCTCCGTCCCGCATCCAGTATTTCACCCCGGCGGGCGGGTCTTCGGTGGGGGTCGATCCGATCGGGATGCTCCGCGGAGCCCCGAACCCGGAACTCGCCCGCGAGTTCATTGCTTTCGTGCTTTCGCTGGAGGGACAGAAGCTTTGGAACTTCAAGGTCGGCGCTCCCGGTGGCCCGCACCGGTACGCTCTGCGGCGCCTTCCGATTCGAAAGGAACTCTACGCCCCCGAGTTCCGCCCCTTGCGCTCGGATCCGGACGTCCTTCCCTATGAGGAGGCCAAGCTGTTTACCTACCATCCCGAGTGGACCGGCCCGCTTTTCAAAACGATGAGCTTTATCATTCGCGTGATGTCTCTCGATTCCCATGACGAGCAAGCCGCGGCATGGAAGGCACTGAAAGAGGCGGGATTCCCTCCCAAAGCTCTCGAAAAATTCTCCAACCTCGAGGTGGTCGGATACGAACGCGCCTTCGAAGTGATCCGTCCCGTCCTTTCGGGGGCGAATCGCATCGACGAGGTCCGCCTCGCGAAAGAACTCGGAGAACATTTCCGTACGCAGTATCGCGAAGCCGAAGAACTGGCAAAGAAAGGACTCTGACGCCCATGTCCCAATCCCTCGCCCGCATCGTGTTTTTTCTCACAGCCGTTTTTTTTGCGCTGTTTTTCGTTTTGCCGATTTTTGAAACGCTGCGCGGAGCGTTTGTCGCGGCCGACGGGAACTTCACGATCGAGTATTTCGTCGAAGTCTTCCGAAATCCGATCTACCTTGAGGGTCTCTGGAACTCGCTCATGATGGCGGTGTGGAGCACCGCGCTGACGACTCTCATCGCCGTGCCGCTCGCCGTCATGAGCGACCGCTACCTCTTCCCGGGGCGGACACTGCTCGGGGCCCTGGTGCTTGTGCCGATGATCCTTCCGCCTTTTGTCGGAGCGATCGGCGTGAAGCAGATCCTCGGACAGGAGGGGGCTCTCAATGCTCTGCTCGAGAGTCTGCGCGTGATGGACCCGAACCATCCGATCGACTGGCTTGGCGAAAGCCGCTTTTGGGGCGTCGTGGTGATGAATGCCCTTCACCTTTATCCGATTCTCTATCTCAACGTTCTGGCGGCCCTCGCAAATGTTGATCCCGCGATGGAGGAGGCGGCCGAGAACCTTGGATGCACGGGATTCCGCAGGTTCCGGAAAATCACGCTTCCGCTCATCATGCCGGGACTCTTCGCCGGCGGCACGATTATCTTCATCTGGTCGTTCACGGAGTTGGGGGTTCCCTTGATGTTCGAATACACACGGGTGACATCGGTACAGATCTTTTACGGCATCAAAGACATCGGGGGAAATCCGTTCCCGTTCGCCCTGGTGGCCGTTCTTCTCGTCGCCACCGTGCTGCTCTATGCTGCAGGCAAGTTGTTGTTCGGACGCGACAACCACGCCATGATGGCCAAAGCCACGAGCCAAGGCGGCCCGCGGCGGACGGGGGCCCTCACTGGGGCATTGTGCACCTTCGTTTTTTCCTTCGTGACCTTTGTGGCCGTGCTTCCGCATTTAGGCGTCATTCTCGTTGCCTTTTCGAAGGACTGGTACAACACCATCCTGCCGGTCGAGTGGACGCTCTCGCACTTCGAGGCCGCTCTCGGGCACAACCTCACACTCCCATCGATCCAAAACAGCCTCAAGTATGCCGGCCTTGCGACTTTGCTCGACCTTTTTCTTGGTATCGCCATCGCCTACGTTGTGGTGCGGACAAAACTAGCGGGCCGCCAGGTGCTTGATGCGATGGCCATGCTGCCCTTGGCCGTTCCGGGCCTCGTGCTGGCATTCGGCTATCTCGCGATGACGCAGGACGGCAAACTTTTCTCTTTCATGAATCCCGCCGTCGATCCCCTCGCGATCTTGGTCATCGCCTACGCCGTGCGACGTTTGCCCTACGTGGTGCGATCCGCAGCGGCCGGGTTTCAGCAGACAAGTGTGACTCTTGAGGAAGCAGCGCAGAATTTGGGCTGCCCGCCGCTGCGGGCGATGAGAAAAATCACCCTCCCACTCATCGCCGCGAACCTTCTCGCCGGCGGTCTCCTTGCCTTCTCCTTTGCCATGCTGGAGGTGAGCGACTCGCTGATCCTTGCCCAGAAACAGGAAGACTTCCCGATCACCAAGGCCATCTACGAACTCTATCAGCTTCTCGGCGAAGGCCGCTTCGTTGCAAGTGCCCTTGGGGTCTGGGCGATGGCATTCCTTGCCGTCACGATCGTCGGTGCGAGCTTCATTCTGGGCAAGAAACTTGGCGCCATTTTCCGCGTCTAGCGCGGGACTGTGCCGGTCAAAGACCGTGGAAGTCGATGAAGGCGCGGCTTTGTCCCGCGTCGAACTTCGTCACTGAGCCATCCGGAAAGACGGCTGTCACCGTGCCGTCCGGAGGATTCGTGAAGTGGTCGACCATGGTGATGTTGATCGTCTCCGAGGTCGAGGTATGAAAAAACATGGCCGTGTCGAGATGGGAACGAAACTCGGAAGGATCACCCTCCGCTCGTCCCTGGCCTTTGCGGAATGCGATCTCCAGCGCCCCGTTGTTGTCGCGGATTTTCCAGATTTCCTCAATGCGAACGAGCCAGAGCTTGTCGCCTTGCCTGCAAAAAATGCGGGCCTCCGGATGCAGCATTTCCGCTTGGCGGAATGCCGAGGGAAGGTTGGTGGGCGGGTGGGCCTGAATCTTGGCCACAGCGCGGCGGAGGCGTTGGTGGTCGACGGGCTTCAGCAGGCACTCCACGACGCCGAGACCGAATCCGTCGATCGCATGCAATGCGTGGGCCGTGACGAGAACGACCGGTGGAAGCGGCTTGGGGAGGCGCTCCAGCATCTGAATCCCCGACATTCCGGGCAACTCGATATCCAAGAAGATCGCGTCAAACTCCTCCCGCGCGAGCACATCCATTGCCTCCGTCGCGGTTTGAATGCCTGTGATGCTGACGTCGGGCACGATTTCCTTGAGAGCTTCACGGAGATCCTCGAGGGCGACGGGTTCATCTTCAATGATGATGGCTTTTTTCATGATGGGGTGGGGGTTGTGGGAAAGGGGTCGGCGACGGCACGTCGCTCATCCAGGGGGAGAACAGCCACGGCCTCGACGCGGGGGCCGGGAAGTTGGCGAATCAACAGGCGACCGGACTCCCCGGCAATCAGAGCAAGACGGCGGCGGGTGTTCAGAAGCCCGAACCCTCCCGACTCGGGGCCGAGGGATCCGTCGTTGGTTACTGAAAGTTCCATGAGCCCGGGCTCCATCGAACGGCGAATGTCCACCTCGATGCTGCCGCCCGACTCGATTTTTGAGATTCCGTGTTTCACCGCATTCTCGACAAGAGTAAGGATGATCATACTCGGGATGAGCTGTCCACCCAAGCCCGTTTCGCAACGAATTTCCTGCTTGAGGCGAGCGCCGAATCGGATCCCTTCGATACCCAGGTAATCCCGCACCATCTCCAATTCGCGTGCGACCGTCTGGAGGCGTCCGTCCCTGTTGCTGAGCAACTCCCGCAGCAGATTGCTGAGGGAAACGATCATTTCCCGTGCCTTGGCGTCCTGGCGCCCGATGAGGGCCCGCACACTGTTGAGCGCGTTGAAAAGAAAGTGAGGATTCAGCTGGCTGCGCAGGGATTTCAACTCCGCCTCGGTCTCGATGGAGTGGATTTTCGTCTGCATCGTCGCCCGTTCCTGCGTGATGTCCCTCGTGACTCCTGCAACGCTCAACAGGGTATCCTCGGCATCGCGCCGCACCGGACAGGCGTGGGAATGGACCCAGATCCATCGATCCCGGGCGTCCCGCATGCGGTAGACATGGCTCCAGCGCCCCGAGCCCGACTGGCGCAACTCCTCAAAGCTCGTTTCGAAAGCATCCCTGTCGTGGGGATGGACCATCTCCCTCCAGGCGTTTTCCGGAATCTCTCGGTCCGTGGTGAGGCCCAACTTCGCCCGCCACGACGGGGTGCGGCAGAGCCATCCCGCCGGGCTCCACTCCCACATGCAGAGATCGGCAGCCTCCAAAGCGAGCGAGAAACGGATGTTTGCCGCCGCAAGCTCGTCCCGGAAAGCCGCCACAAGGAGGCAACCGAGGCTCGTGAAAAACGCGAGTCCGTTGATGACGAGTTGCCGGTCTTCCCCCTGCTCGAAAATGTGAAAATGGTGGGTCTTTTGTGGAAACATCGCCACTGCCGCAGGGACGAGGAAGACGAACATGGCAAGGAAAAGACATGCGGGCCGGAGGCCGAAAAGAAAGGAGACTCCGAGTGCGAGGGCGAGCGTGGCGCCGAGAAGAAAGAGCGTTGTCTCCTGCGTGGGGTTCCATCCGGTCATGAACACCAGAATTCCGCACAGGGCCACCGAGCAGCCGAGCAGCGTGTAGCGACCGCGATGCGTTGCCGGACGAAAGTCCTGGCGCTGAAGAGCGAAGAGGAAGAAAGGACCGAAGACCAAAACGCCGAAGGCGTGGGCCTGGAGGCTCTCAAGAAACCCTGTTGCGAGCTGTGAGGTGGCCAACCGACCTTCCAGGCCCCGGATCGCATTCACCACAACCGCTGCGGTGGCCGGCCCCAGGATGCAGCCTCCAACCACGAAGCGCACGAATTCCTTCAACCCCTCCAGATCAGTCCCGACCGGCAGCACCTTCGTGAGCAGGGCCCACCCGATGAGCACATTCAGCACGGTCCCCACCGGGCCGAGATAGGCAGTCATCAAAGGGTCGCCCGAAAGCACCCCGCTCACCATCGACCCCAGGTAGACCGCGGGGAGGGAGCGCTCCAAGCCGTACAGCAGTGCGGCCGCCAGACCGAGACCGCACTCCGGCCATACAGGGCTTACGATTCCGGGATTCGTGCGCACAAACCACGCGCCGGCTTGGGACAGTAGGAAAATGCCAAATGTCAGCCACCCCAACTGGAAAAGGAATTGAGGCATGCCGACAGCCACCGCAACGCGGCGGGAACCGCTCAGGCTGGGCAGGGGGTCCATGTCCCCGTCATCTTTGGCAAATTTCTGTCCCGAACGGAAGCAAGATAGGTGCAAAGAATGTCAAGGATAACCTTGACGCGTGCCCCGCGGAAAACCACCTTTGGAGCGCTTGCGGACTGGGTGCCGTTTCGAGACGACCGGGGCCCTCTGCTCATCACCATTCTTTCAACACGTTTTCCATTCTCTGATGCTCGACAATCTTCTTGGATTTTTCTCAAACGACATCGGTATCGACCTTGGCACTGCCAACACCCTCGTTTACGTCAAGGATCACGGCATCGTCCTGCGCGAACCGTCCGTCGTGGCGGTGCAACAAGGCACGAACCGCGTTCTGGCCGTGGGTGCCGAGGCAAAGCTCATGCTTGGTCGCACTCCCGGCAACATCGTCGCCATCCGGCCGCTTAAGGATGGTGTGATCGCCGATTTCGAGGTGACCGAGGCGATGCTCCGCCACTTCATCAGCAAAGTGCACAACAGGCGGCGAATGGTCCGGCCGCGTGTGGTGATCGCCGTGCCCAGCGGAATCACGGAAGTCGAGAAGCGTGCCGTGAAGGATTCCGCCACCCATGCGGGCGCACGGGAGGTCTACCTGATCGAGGAACCCATGGCGGCCGCCATCGGTGTCGGTCTGCCCGTTCAGGACGCAGCCGGCAACATGATCATCGACATCGGAGGAGGCACGACCGAGGTCGCGCTGATCTCGCTCTCGGGAATCGTTTTCAGCCGCAGCGTCCGCGTGGCCGGCGACGAGTTGGACGAGGCCATTGGAAATTACATGAAACGCGCTTACAACCTGATGATCGGCGAGCGCACGGCAGAGGACATCAAGATACGCATCGGATCCGCCTACAAGCTGGAGAAGGAAGTCACGATGGAGGTGAAAGGACGCGATCTCGTGGCCGGACTTCCCAAAACGATTTCCATCTCTTCCCAGGAGGTGCGCGAGGCCCTCGTCGAGCCGCTTTCCACGATTGTGGACTCCGTGCGCATCACTCTGGAGCGCTGTCCTCCCGAGCTCTCGGCTGATCTTGTGGACCGCGGTCTGGTTCTCGCCGGGGGTGGGGCCCTGCTGCGCGGCCTGGACAAGCTCCTTGCCGAGGAGACCGGTCTTCCCGTGCACGTCGCGGAGGATCCGCTCAGTGCTGTTGCGGAAGGCACGGGGCGTGCGCTTTCAGAGCTCAAGTTTCTTCGCGCGGTCTCGTCCGAGCGTCCCCACGCGTGATCGGGGATGTGACGGCTGAGCGTCCCGATCATCCCCCGGCATGAAGAAGCTGAACATCGCGCTTGTCCTCCTTGTCGTGGGATTGGCGGTCTACTTTTCGACACTGCCCCCTGCGGAGATGCAGGCCTGGCAGGGTCGGTTGCTCTCCGTTTTCGCCCCGTTCTGGAAGACAGGGACCGCTGTGCAGGAGCAGCTCGGCAGCGTGGGACAGGGTTTGAAGACGCTTGACGAACTCGAGATCGAGAATCGCAAGCTCAACGAGGAGAACCGAGAGTTGCGCACGACGAACAACCTCCTCCGCGAGATGGAGGCCGAGAACAACCGACTGCGCCTCGCTTTGGAATACCGCGACAAGTCGGTTTTCCGCCTGCTCCCTGCCCGCGTTATTGCGAGAGACTCGTCCACGTGGTGGAACACGGTGAAAATCAACCGCGGATTCCAAGATGGCGTGCAAAGCGACCAACCCGTGTTGACCGATGTGGGTCTTGTCGGGAAAACGACGACTGTCGCGCGAAACGAGTCGATTGTCGTCCTGATTACCGACGAGACATGCCGCGTCGCCGCTAAGGTCGAGGGAACACGGGAGCAGGGGATCGTCTCCGGACTCCGTGTCCAGCGCGCCGACACGATCGGAGAACTGCAGCTGAATTTCCTGTCCAAGAATGCGAATCTTGAGGCGGGGCAGAAAGTGTATACCGCCGGGGTCAGCAACGGAGTTTTTCCCTCCGGAATTCTGATCGGAACGGTGAAGGAGTTTGTGGCACGTCCGCTCGACGGGCAGGCCATTTTGGAGCCCGCAGTGGATCTCTCCTTCGCCGAAGATGTCTTCGTCGTCATAGGAGCCAGATGAGATCCGTCACGGGCCTGAGTTTTCTTCTTGCCGGGCTTTTCCTTGCGGTTCTTGCCCAGGAGGCTGTTCCTCCCATCCATGCCCTGCAGGGAGCCCGAGTGGTTCTCATTCCCATGGTGTTTTGTTACGGGGCGATGGTTCTGCCCTTCTGGGCGATGGTGGTTTCCGCGCTGATCGTCGGGGTCGTGAGCGATCTTCTGACGCTTCATGTCGTCGGGGGGCGGGTTGAAATCGCGCTGGGCTGGTCTATTGTTTTCTTCGTGATCGTCGGGAGTATCGGGCAGGGCATGCGCCCTCTCATGGAGAAAGGCCGTTGGGCCGGCTACGTCGTGCTGGCTTCGCTCTCCACGTCCCTTTATCTTTTGCTCCAGTTCGCGATGATTTCGTTCCGCCGTGAGGGACTCGTCTTCAACGAATTGGTCGTCTGGCGCATTCTTGCCCCCGGAGTCATCGCCGCGTTGCTCGCACCGATCCTCCATGCCGCGGTTGCGACGGCGGCGCAATGGCTCCCCAGAGAGCATACACGCAGGGTCTACAAGGCATGAAGCGCTCCCGTTCCAGTCTGCGGCTCGTTTCCCTCGCCGTGCTTATGCTCTTTGCTCTTGGAGCGATCACTTTCCGGTTGTGGTATGTGCAGATCGCCCGGGGCGCGGATTACACGGCCAAGATCAGCAACAGTTCGCAAGTCACGGTGCGACTGCCTGCCGTGCGCGGCGAAATTCTGGACCGGAACGGCATCAAACTCGTCGAGAACCGCGCGAGTTTCGAGGTCGATTTTTATCTTCCCGACATGGTGCGCGCCTATCGCGATTCCCGCGGGGCCGTGCCGACGGTGACCTATCGTGGCCGGGTCCACAACATGCCGCGCGATCTCAAGGAAGCGGATGTGGTCAAGATCGTGCAGGACGAAGTGATCCCGAAGCTCGAGGAACTCGGGCTCGCGCAGGACTACAACGCGAATGCGCTGCAGGTGCATTACCGCACGAACCGAGAGGTTCCCTACAGTTACCGTCAGGACCTCGATTTCGAGCAAATGGCCGTCTTCTCCGAGAAGAACCTCGGCCTCCCCGGAGTGAACGTCACGGTCAAGCCCGTGCGCTGGTATGTCTACGGGTCCATGGCGGCGCACATGCTTGGATACGTCGGCATGCCGACGAACCTCGACCGCCTTGCGGACATCAGGGACTTCAACTTTTATGATCCCGACATGGAGGGCAAGGCACAGTTGGAGCTGTTTCTTGACGAGGCCCTCAAGGGACAGCCGGGGGTGCGCGTGCTCCAGCGAAACGTCAAGGGGATCATCGAGGGGGAGGTGAGCCGACGCGAACCGGTTCAGGGAAACAATGTGTTTCTGACCATCGACGCGCGGATCCAGGCCATCACGGAGCGTGCGTTGCGGGCTGTGGGAAGGGGAGCGGCCGTGGTGGTTGACCCCAAAAACGGGGACATCCTGGCAATGGCCTCCGTGCCTTCGTATGATCCCAACGTGTTCATCCCGTCGGTGTCCGCAACCGACTGGGGATTGCTGACGAAGGACGAGACAAATCCCCTGTTGAACCGCGCCATCAGCGCATACGCCCCCGGCTCGACCTACAAGATTCCGATCGCCATCGCGGGCATCCGCGCCGGCGTCGGTTCCCGTGCGTTCAACTGCTCCGGCGGTGTCCAATACGGCAACCGCTACATGAAGTGCTGGATCGCCGACAAGCAGGGCACTCATGGAACAATCGGCCTTTCGGATGCGATCAAGGTTTCCTGCAACGCCTACTTTTATCAGTTCGGCAACGCCGCCGGCATTGACCAGATCGTGGCCGTCGGAAACATGCTGGGGCTCGGTCAAAAGTCGGGCATTCCTCTTTCCGGGGAAGCTCCGGGCGTCCTTCCCGGGCCCGACTGGCTGAGGACCGCCTTTCCAAGGGAGCGCTGGTCATCCGGGTTCACGGCGAACACAGCCATCGGCCAGGGATATGTGCTCGCGAGTCCTCTCCAAATGGCCATGGTCACAGCCGCCGTGGCCAACGGGGGAACCGTCTTTTATCCGCGGTTGGTGGATCGCATTGTGGCCCAGGATGGCGCGGTGGTGTCTCAAGAACCTGCGCGACTTCGCTCCAATCTTGTGACCGATGCCGGTCTCACCGAAGAACAGGTCGAGAAAATCCGGCGCGGTATGTGGAAGGTCGTCAACGAAGGCGGGGGAACCGCCGGCAGGGCACGCATCAAGGATTTCGAAGTCGCCGGCAAGACAGGAACGGCCCAGTTCTGGCGGTCCGGAGTGAAGGACAACCACACCTGGTTCATCTCTTTCGCCCCGTACGAGGACCCGCGTTACGTGGTTGTGGTTCTCGTGCAGGGGGCCAAGTCGGGCGGAGGTGTGTCCGCCCCGATCGCCGCAAAAATCCTCGAGGACATCTTCAAGATGGAGAATGGGGAAAACGTAATCGACTTGGCGGCCCTCCCGCCGGCGTACGGCAATTTTGATTTTGTCGAAAGCGTCGACTTCGGACGCGAGATCCCGGCGGCCACGAGCCTCGGGGAAGACGGCGAAACCGCGGAGGCTCCGGCGGCCGATGCCAGCGGGCAGTCCCAGGAGAGTGCTCCCGCTGCCGCGCCCAATGTCCGTGCCGATGCCGATGAACGCGGCCGCGTTCGCAACCAACCGGCAAAGCCCAACGCACTCCAGAAGTTCTTCAATTTCCTCGGTGGAAGCAGAGATAAACCGGAATCCAACCGGTCCAAGAAACCTCCGCAGCAACACCGCCGATGAACACACGTCATCCGCGGAACCCATGTTCTGCACAACCCCATTCCCATCATGATCGAAACAGTCAAGCGCCTCCTGGGCTTCGGTAAAAAAGCCACAGGCATCAAAATCATCGTCAGCTGCGAGAAGCTCGAGAAGCGTGTCGCCCTTCTGGAGAACAACAAACTCGAAGAATACACCATCGAGCGAGAGACCGACCGCAACATCGTCGGCGGGATTTACAAGGGCAAGGTCCGGAACATCGAGCCCGGCATCAAGGCAATGTTCATCGACATCGGTTTCGAGAAAAATGCCTTCCTTCAGTTCTGGGATGCCATTCCCGCCGCTCTCGACAGTGGCATCGAGACGGTCGATCGCGGTGGTGGCGGGCAGCGCAAGAAAGGCCCCCGTATCACCCACAAGGATGTGCCGAACATCTATCCCGTGGGCGCAGACATCCTCGTGCAGGTCAAGAAAGGCCCCATCAGCAACAAGGGCCCCCGCATCACGACGGATATCAGTCTCGCTGGCCGCTATCTGGTCCTGATGCCTTTCAATGAGCAGTTCGGCATCTCGCGGAAAATCGAGGACCCCAAGGAACGCGAGCGCCTCCGCAAGATTCTGCGTGAACTCGATGTGCCGGAGGGTATGGGCGTGATCATGCGCACGGTCGGTGCCGGGCAGCGCGCCCGCTACTTCGTTCGGGACTTGAGCCTTCTTCTTGAACAATGGACGGCTATCCAGCAGGGCATGCAGGAAAAGTCGGCGCCCGCGTGCCTCTTTGAAGAGCCCGACCTCATCGACCGCACCGTCCGCGACTTTCTTACTGATGAAATCGATGCTGTCATCGTCGACGATGCCAAGGCTTGTGAGCGGATGCAGGAAGCCGTCGGACAGATTTCAAAACGCGCGAAGAAATCCATCCAGCACTACAGTGGAGCCCAGCCCATTTTCGATTGCTTCGGTGTGCAGGCCCAGATCGATGCGGCTTTCCACCGTCAGGTCTGGCTGCCATGCGGCGGCTACATCGTCATTGACGAGACCGAGGCCATGATCGCCGTGGATGTGAATACAGGGCGGAACAAGGGCTCCAAGGACATGGAGAAGACGATTCTCCAGACGAATCTCGAGGCCGCCGACGAGATTGCGCGCCAGATGCGTCTTCGCAATATCGGCGGACTCATCGTGGCCGACTTCATCGACATGAAGAGCCGCAAGGACCAGCAGGCTGTTTACCAACGCATCAAGGAACGCCTCAAGAGAGACAAGGCCCGCACCCATGTGTTGCCGATCTCGCAACTCGGTCTCATGGAGATGACCCGCCAGCGCGCCAATGAAAGCTTAGCCAGCGCGGTCTTCGTGCCCTGTCCACACTGCCATGGGAAGGGACGCATCAAGAGCCCCATGACGATGAGCGTCGAACTCCAGCGCGCCCTGCACTCCGTCCTCCGCAAACATCAGGAAAGTGTTCATGAAGTGAAAGTGACTGTGCACCCCGATCTGCTCCACAGGCTGAGGGATGAGGATGAAGACCATCTCATCGACATCGAGCGCCGCTATGCGGGCCGCCTTTCGTTCCGTTCGGATCCCACATTCCACCACGAAAAGTTCGTCATCACCAATGCCGTCACGGGCGAGGAATTGAAGAGTTGATCCGGGGGGAGGAGCGTGCTGGCACGCAAGGTGCTTATTACGATTCTCAAAGAACGTAATAAGCCGTGTGCATGTCTCTCCCGCTCTCCGCAGATCACAGTCCGGCACTCCACACGGGGGGGTGCCTTTGTGGGACGACACGTTACGAGACGACAACTCGCGCTCTTGGCACGACTTATTGTCACTGCAGCGACTGCCGTCGTGCGAGCGGTGCCCCCGTTGTGGCATGGACGTTTTTCTCGACTCCCGGCCTGCGTTGGACAGGTCTCGCTCCCCGCGTTCTGAATTGGGCGGGGCGGGAGCGCACGTTTTGCTCTGATTGCGGCTCGCCGTTGACGTTTTTCGACCCTGCCCTGCCGCACCAGTTCGAGGTTACCACCTGCACGCTCGACGACCCCGCTTCCGTCCGGCCTGTCGATCATAACTGGATCTGTGACAGACTCCCCTGGTTCGATACTCGGGATCACCTGCCCCGCTTCGCGCAAGGCACACCCTGACGGTCGGTTCCCTGCTTGCCATGGCTCTGATCAGACAGTAATACGAACAAAGCGAAACGTAATAATGAAGCTTTCCATGCGCCGTGAACCTGTGAGCCGCCTCAGCATCTCTCTGCCGGCGGATGTCTGCCGGCAGTTGGATGCCTTTGTTGAGGCAAAGGGGTTCGAGAGCCGATCTCAGGCCATTTCGACCATGATCACGGAGTCACTGATCGAAAGCGGGCGCCGCGAGGGGGGTGGCATCATGGCGGGCACGATCACGCTCTTCTACAATCAAAAGAAGAACAACCTCCTCACGGAGTTGGCGACGCTGAAGCGCCGGTCGATCGACGAAGTCATCGGTTCGCTCCAAGTCCAACTGGAGAACGATCACGTGATGGAGGTCATTCTTGTTCAGGGTCCGGCGGAGCGTCTTCAGAACATCACGGATGAGCTCGTTACCTGCAAAGGGGTGAAAGTCGGCAAACTGACACTTACCTCGACCATCATTCCGCCATTGCATCCGCTTCCGAAAACCAAATGAACCCTATTTTCACGCGCACATTGGAGGGGGCTGGCATGTGGTCGGCCGTGGTGAGCCGACGGAAAGCGATCCGACTGACCGCTCTGGAAGACGGTGCGAACGTCGGGATGCTTCTCTACAATCCGCATCTGCTCTCCGAGCGCTACAACATGCCGGATACCCTCAAGGGCCAGCATATCTTCAAGCTCTCCGCGCCGTATTGCCTACACTCCGACATGGGGCGCGTCTTTTGCTCGATCACCCAGGACTCATTGGGATGGCACGACACCGTCTGCGGAACGAGCACTGCCGCGACAGTGCGCACGCGCTATGGGGAACTCGACTTTCAGGCCGCGCGGAATGCATTCCACCGGGACGGACGCGAGTGTTTCCTCATCGAACTCGGAAAATGGGGGCTTGGTCGCCGTGACCTTGTTCCGAACATCAACTGGTTCTCGAAACTCACTGCCAACGATTCCGGCGACCTGGAGTTTGCGAGGGGCCACTGCCGCGCGGGAGATTCGGTCACGTTGCGCACGGAGATGGATACTTTGTTCGTTCTGCACACGCTGCAGCATCCTCTCGATCCCGACCCGGTCTACCGTCCGAGGCGGGTTCGGATCGATGTCTTCCCTGCAGAGGCTCCCGCAGCGGATGATCCGTGCCGGCTGTCGCGGCCCGAGAATGGACGGGCTTTCGAGAACACGGAAACCTACAACCTCCTCCGTCTGCCATGATCGTCGAGAGTCAACGCGAGCCCGCTTCCGCTTTTTACCGGCAAATTGTTCCCGCGGGCCGTTTCTGGCTGCATCGCATCGAAGCCGGACAGGTGCTGCGTATCGTTGATGTCGAGGGAAACCAGGCGGCGGACACCCTGTTTTACTCCGCCGATGATACCGCCGAGCGCTACAGCGCATCCGACACGATCCGCAACCAAGGCAACATTTACCTTACTGCAGGCAGTCAGCTTGTTTCGAATGATGGCAACGTGCTCCTGACGATTCTCGCGGACACCTGCGGTCGCCATGACACGCTTGGCGGGGCCTGCTCCCGGGAGTCGAACACCATGCGCTATGCCCATAGCACAGAGTGCATGCATGCCTGCCGCGACAGCTTTCTGCGTGGCGTGCAGGAAGGGCTCATGGAGAAGCGGGACATCACCTGCAACATCAATTTCTTCATGAACGTTCCCGTAACCCCCGAGGGAGGTCTCACGTTCGCCGATGGCATTTCCGGCCCCGGTCGATATGTCGAACTGCGTGCCGAGCGGAATGTTCTCTGCCTTATCTCCAACTGCCCGCAGCTCAACAATCCCTGCAACGCCTACAATCCGACCCCTGTGGAGGTTGTCATTTGGGATCCGACCCGCTCATGAAGAAGGTCCTTGTCGCCAATCGCGGGGAAATCGCCTGCCGGATCATCCGGACCCTTGACCGACTCGGCATCGCCTCCGTGGCGGTTTATTCGGATGCCGATGCCCAGGCGCCGCATGTGCGGATGGCCGGGGAGGCGGTCCGGCTCGGACCCGCTCCGGCGGCGGAGAGTTACCTGCGTGCCGAGCGGATTCTTGATGCGGCCCTGCGACTCGGGGTGGATGGGATCCATCCAGGGTATGGATTTCTCAGCGAGAACTCCGCGTTTGCGTCCGCCTGCTCGCAGGCGGGTATCTCGTTCATCGGACCAAGGGTCGAACACCTCGCGGACTTCGGCTTGAAACATGTCGCGAGGGATCTCGCGCGCCGAGCCGGTGTGCCCATGCTGCCCGGAAGCGGCCTTGTAGCCGATGTTCACGAGGCCTCCGCCGAGGCGTCGCGAATCGGGTATCCGGTCATGTTGAAAAGCACGGCCGGCGGCGGAGGTATTGGACTGCAGCTTTGTCGCACGGCGGAAGAATTGGCTGCCCGGTTCGATACGGTGAAGCACTTGGGCGAGGCGAATTTCAAGGAGGGCGGCGTTTATGTCGAAAGGTATGTGGCCGCCGGCCGGCATATCGAAGTGCAAGTCTTCGGCTTGGGCGATGGCCGGGTCGTGGTTTTCGGTGAGCGGGACTGCTCCGCCCAGCGCCGCAACCAGAAAGTCATCGAGGAAACTCCCGCACCCGGGCTCTCGGATGCGGTCCGTGCCGGCCTGCACGAGTCAGCCCGCCGTCTTGCCGCCTCGGTGGGGTATGCCTCCGCGGGCACCGTCGAGTTCCTCTACGACGCGGCATCGGAGGAGTTTTATTTTCTGGAGGTCAATACGCGGCTTCAGGTCGAGCACGGAGTCACCGAGGAAGTCTACGGCATCGATCTGGTGGAGTGGATGCTCCGTTTCGCCGACGGCTCCCTTCCGCCGGAATGGGTCGGTGAGCCCCGTGTACCCCGGGGCCACTCGATCCAAGCCCGCCTCTATGCGGAGGACCCGCACAAGAATTTCCAACCCAGCGCCGGTTTGCTGACAAGCGTGGTGTTCCCTGCCGGGGTGCGTGTGGATGGATGGATCGAAACCGGAGCTGTCGTTCCTGCGAATTACGATCCGTTGCTCGCCAAGGTGATCGTCCACGCGGGGTCACGCCGCGAGGCCGTGGCGGCATTGGACGGTGCCTTGGAGGCAACACAGATTCACGGCATCGAAACGAACGTCGGCTATATCCGCGGCGTGCTCTCGACACCGGAGTTTTCGGAGGGTCGCCTCGACACCGGGTTTCTGCGCGACTTCACGGTCGCGAGCCATGCTGTGGATGTGCTGGAGGGAGGCACGCAGACGACGGTGCAGGATGTTCCGGGGCGTCTCGGATATTGGGCGGTGGGGATCCCTCCTTCGGGGCCAATGGATTCGTGCTCCTTTCGTTTGGCGAACCGTGCCGCGGGCAACCCCGAGACTGCAGCCGGTTTGGAGATCACGATGTCCGGCCCCTCCCTTCGCTTTCGTTGTGACACGGTCATCGCCCTTGCCGGGGCGCCGATTGCCGCAGCTCTCGACGGTCAGACCATTGGCCTCTTCGAGCCGGTTTCAGTGAAGGCCGGCCAGGTATTGAAACTTGGACGCGTCACGGGATCGGGAGCCCGGAGCTATCTGGCAGTGAAGGGAGGGGTGCAAGTGCCGGAGTATCTGGGTAGTCGATCGACGTTCACCTTGGGAGGATTCGGCGGTCACGGGGGGCGTGCTCTTCGTGCGGGTGATGTGCTTCGCCTCGACCCGAACGCCACTTGCTCCGGCGGAGCCCCTGTGCCGCGTGAAGATCGCCCGCTGCTCTCGGACGAGTGGGAGATCGGTGTGTTGTACGGACCCCATGGTGCTCCGGATTTTTTTACCGAGGAGGACGTCGCGATGATTTTTTCCACCTCCTGGGAAGTGCATTACAACTCAAGCCGCACGGGCGTGCGGCTCATTGGTCCCAAACCGCGATGGGCGAGGAGCGATGGAGGCGAGGCCGGTCTGCATCCGTCGAATATCCACGACAACGCCTACGCGGTCGGGGCGCTCGATTTCACCGGCGATATGCCGATTCTGCTCGGGCCGGACGGTCCGAGTCTGGGCGGATTTGTGTGCCCGGTGGTTGTTGCCTCCGACGAACTTTGGAAGCTCGGACAACTCAAGGCGGGCAGCCGTGTGCGTTTCGTGCGGCGGTTCGTCGCGGGAGACGAAGCCTGCCTACTGGATGAGGCCATTGTACACAGAATCCCGGCGAAAGACGGTCGCCCGGAGGTTGTCCTGCGCGGGGCGGGTGACGACTATCTTCTCATCGAATACGGCCCGCCTGTGCTCGATATCGAATTGCGGTTCCGTGTGCAGGCGCTTCTGGGGGCTCTGGAGTCGGATGCTCTCCCGGGAGTGGTTGATCTGACGCCGGGAGTCCGCTCTCTGCAAATCCACTTCGATAGCAGGACGCTCCCATTGGAGCGCGTGATCGCGCACGTCTGCCGCGTCGAGGAATCCCTGCCGCAGCTGGACGACATGACCGTCCCGACGCGGATCGTGCATCTCCCCTTGTCTTGGGAAGACCCGTCGACACTCGAAGCGATCGAGAAGTACACAAAATCCGTGCGCCCCGATGCACCGTGGTGTCCGAGCAACATCGAGTTCATTCGCCGTATCAACGGGCTGCCCAGCGTCGCGGATGTCCGGCGCATCGTTTTCGACGCGAGTTACCTTGTGCTCGGTCTTGGCGATGTCTATCTGGGCGCGCCTGTGGCCACACCGCTGGATCCCAGGCACAGACTGGTGACCACAAAGTACAACCCGGCCCGCACATGGACACCGGAGAATGCCGTCGGTATCGGGGGAGCCTATCTCTGCGTCTACGGAATGGAGGGACCGGGAGGGTACCAGTTTGTGGGACGAACGATCCAGATGTGGAATCGTTTCCGGGTGACCGAGTCGTTTCCGGAAGGAACGCCGTGGCTCCTGAGGTTCTTCGACCAAATCCGCTTCTATCCGGTCAGTGCGGCGGAACTACTCCAACTGCGTGAAGATTTCCCCATTGGACGCTTTGCCCCGCGAATCGAACACGGGGAATTTCGCCTGAGGGACTACAAAGCGTTCTTGGAATCGATCCGCGACGAGACAGCCGCCTTCAAATCGCTGCAGCAGGCGGCATTCAACGCCGAGCGCCAACGGTGGGCTGAGGCGGGTTTTGTGGTTTCCGAGGAGCCCTCTGCAGCGCCCGTCGGGGAGGGGTTGGATTGTCCCGATGGCGGCCGCTTTGTGGACTCGCCTGTTTCCGGGAGCGTGTGGAAAGTCCTCACCAGGGCCGGTTCCAATGTGGCGGAGGGAGACACGCTTTTCGTTGTGGAGTCGATGAAGATGGAAATCGCCATAACGGCGCCATGCTCCGGCTTGGTGCATGAGATCGGGGTGACCGAGGGAGGGACGGTTACCGCAGGGCAACATCTCGCCTCTCTGATCGAATCATGACGATCGCCTCGCTTCGCGAAGATTACCGGAACGGCCGTGCGACTCCGCGCAAAGTCCTTGAGGCTGTCATGGCCGCCATTCGCAAGGAGGGTGCGGCGCCGGTTTGGATCACCCTGCGTGAAGAGGCGGATGTGATGACCGATCTTGAGGCGTCTGCGAAGGATGCCCCCCTATACGGGATTCCCTTCGCGGTGAAGGACAACATCGACGTGGTCGGGCTGCCGACTACCGCGGCTTGTCCGGCCTTTGCGCGGATGCCGCAGGAGACTGCCTTCGTTGTGGAGCGACTCCGTCGAGCCGGCGCGATTCTGATTGGAAAGACGAACATGGACCAGTTCGCCACCGGACTTGTCGGGGCACGCACACCCTACGGCGCGGGGCGCAGCGTCTTCCAACCTGAATACGTCTCGGGCGGATCGAGTTCCGGATCTGCGCTTGCCGTGGCCAAGCGCCTCGTCGCGTTTTCCCTTGGCACGGATACGGCGGGCTCGGGGCGGGTTCCCGCGGCTTTCAACAATCTTGTCGGACTCAAACCCACGCGGGGACTTCTGAGCACCCACGGGGTGCTTCCGGCGTGTGCGAGTTTGGATTGCGTGAGCGTTTTTGCCCACGAAGTCGCGGACGCGATGGAGGTTCTGGAAATCGCCTCGGCGGAGAATCCGGCAGATCCCTGGTCGCGGACCGATCAACCTTCTGGACGCGCCGTCGCCGGCCCCTTTGTTCTTGGAATCCCCAAGCGCAGCGGGTTGGAGTTTTTCGGCGATGCGCATTCCGAAGCACTTTTTTTCGCGAAGGTTTCCGAACTCGAGCGGAAAGGGGGGAGGTTGCAGGAAGTCGATCTCGAACCGTTCCTTGAGGCTGCACGACTCCTCTACGGTGGGGCATGGGTGGCTGAGCGAGACCTCGCCTTCGGAGAGTTTCTCCGCGACCATGCGGAGGAGGTAAACCCGGTGGTGCGCGAAATTCTCGAGGGTGGCGCGGCTTTGACGGCACGGGATGCCTTTCGCGGTTGGCACCGTCTTCAAGCCTTGCGCAAAGCAACCGAGAGTGTCTGGCAATCCATCGACGCCCTGGTGGTGCCGACCGTGCCCACCGGCGTGCGCGGGGATGACTTGGCGCGGGATGCGATCGCCCTGAATGCCCGGCTCGGGATTTACACGAACTTCGTCAACCTTCTGGACCTGTGTGCGCTCGCTGTGCCCGCTGGATTCCGGCCGGACGGGTTGCCGCTCGGCATCACGCTTGTCGCCCCGGCATTTCATGACCGCATTCTTGCGGCGATCGCGGAGGGCAGGCCTCGCCCGGTGGCGACCGTTGATCTGGCAGTAGTGGGGGCCCATCTTCGCGGCCAACCACTCAATCGGCAACTCACCGATCGGGGAGCGGAGTTTGTTTGCCAGACCCGAACTTCTCCGTTTTACCGCCTGCATGCGCTGGCCACGAGTCCGCCAAAGCCCGGACTCGTCCGGGTCGCGGAGGGAGGCCATGCGATTGAAGTCGAGGTGTGGCGCCTTTCCCCGGGGGCGTTCGGCACGTTCGTTGCGGAGATTCCCCCCCCGCTCGGTATCGGAACCTTGGAGCTGGAAAATGGAGATCTGGTGAAGGGGTTTCTCTGTGAACCTCTCGCACTGGCGACTGCGCCGGACATCACGGAGTACGGAGGATGGAGGGCTTTCCTCGCAGACCGCAAAGCGCGGCTCAGCGAGTAAGGTGATCCAACGCCGAGGGAAGTGAGCGAGGGCCGGATCCGCCCAGCCGTGCGTCGATATCCTCCAAGCGGCGAATCAGATCCAGAACCGCTGAGCGCTCGTACGGGCCGCCTGCTTCGCGACAGAAGTGCGTGCGGCAACCGAACGGCCGCGCTTCGTAAGTCATGCAGCGGGAGGTGAGGGGATGCAACAGGGGACATGCGCCGTCGGTGCGCGGTGCGATGCTTTGGCGGCCGGAAGCGCGCAACCCCTGCTCGAGCAGCAGGGACTCGCCACGAGTCAGCATGGGAGTTTTTCCTGTCAGTTGGAATCGGCAGCAGCCTGTTCGCAGTTCACAGCTCCTTGGGGGCGCCCGTCGCTCAAGTTCTTCGTAAATCCCGCGGACATCCCGTATCGCTTGCGCTTTGAGTGGGGCGTCGGGGTCGGGAGCGGGCATCGTTCGAAGCGGATGCGAAAGCAAACCTCCCCCCTTGCCTTGCGTCAACGGCACTTTTTCCGCTCAATCGGTTTGACAGATGCGTGGAATCTCCCCATCTTTTCCGGTTCCTGACGATTTACCGATGAAAACGTATTCAGCAAAAGCCGAGGCCGTGACGCGCAAGTGGTGGGTAATTGACGCTGCCGGTCAGCCGCTCGGCCGCGTCGCCGAGAAGGCCGCGAACATCCTCCGTGGAAAAAACAAAACCATCTTCACTCCCCACGTGGACACAGGCGACTTTGTCGTTGTCCTGAACGCCGCGAAGGTCACGATCGGGGGAAAGAAAGAGACAGCCAAAACCTACATGAGCTTTTCCGGCTATGTTGGCGGCCATAAGTCCGAAACCTTTGCCGCACGGCGCGAGCGTCGTCCGGAGCTTCTCGTTGAGCGGGCCGTTCGTGGAATGATCCCCCACAACCGCCTTGGGCGGTCTGTTTTCACCAAACTGAAGGTTTACGCCGGCGCCGAGCATCCGCACACCGCCCAGAACCCGCAACCCGCCTGATTTCTCTTCCAATGACTCAAGACAACTCGATCATCGCCACAGGCCGTCGCAAGACCTCCGTGGCCAGCATCCGTATGAAGTCCGGTTCCGGTGCCATCAAGGTCAACGGCAAAGATTTCACGGACTACTTCGGCAGCATCAGCCTCCAAAACCAGATCCTTCGTCCTCTGGAGATCGCGAATTCCGTGCACGCTTACGACGTGGCCGTCAAGGCGACCGGGGGCGGCATCAATGGTCAGGCCGGGGCTCTCCGCCTGGCCCTCAGCCGCGCCTTGATCCAAGTCGATGAAGCGCTCCGGCTTCCATTGAAGCAGGAGGGGCTCCTTACCCGCGACCCGCGGATGAAGGAGCGCAAGAAGCCCGGCCAGCCCGGCGCCCGCAAGCGCTTCCAGTTCTCGAAACGCTGATCGCCCTTGCGGCGACGCCATTTCGGTGTTGATTGCAGCCATGAGGCGTTTCGCATCGGTTTTTTGTTTGTTCGCGGCATTGGCCGGAGCGGGCGCAGCGGATCCCGTCTCATTTGGCGTGGGGAGATTCTCCTTCGAGCGACCGGAGGGATGGCAGTGGATCGTTCCTGCATCTTCCATGCGCCGTGCACAGCTCAACGTCCCGAATCCCGCGGGGGGAGACGTGGCGGAGGTCACCTTTTTTCACTTTGGCAAAGGCCAGGGCGGGGGTGTCCAAGCGAATGTGGACCGTTGGTTCGGACAGTTTCAGGGTGGCGAGACGTCACAGAACGTGGAGGCCATTGGATCGACTCGGGTGACCTTTGTATCGGCATCCGGAACGTTTGCCAGCGGAATGCCCGGCGGGCCGCTGACGCCCAAAGATGGATATGGCCTCCGGGGAGCCATTTTGGAGGATCCCGAGGGAGATGTCTTCGTGAAAATGACCGGTCCAGCGCCGGTTGTTCAAGGAGCGGAAGCCGCTTTCCGCCAGATGGTATCTGAGGCGGCTTTACGCTGAACCGTCTCGTGCGTGCCTTGTTGCTCTTCGTCGTGGTTATCGCGACGGCTATTTCTCCGGTTGGCGCGCAGGGGGAGGAGGGCGATGTCCTGAAGGTGGGCGTTCATGAGAAGCCGCCCTATGCCCTGAAACAGGACGATGGAACGTGGGGCGGGATCGGCGTCGAGCTCTGGCAGAGTGTCGCCACCCTTACCGGTATCCGCTTTGAGTTCGTCGAGATGCCGTACGCGGAAATTCTGCCCGCGATTCGGTCTGGCAAACTGGATGCCGGGGTCGGGGAGTTCGATATCACGGCAGACTCGGCCCGGGGCATCGAGTTTTCGCCACCTTTTCTCCACTCCAGCATCGGCGTCGCTGTGAGGTCCGGGACCTGGACCTTTGATTGGTTCGAAGTGATCTCCGGTTTTCTGAACTGGTCGTTCATGCAGGTGATTTTGCTTATTCTGGGCGGAATGGTTGTTGTGAGCGTTCTCATCTGGGCACTCGAAAGGCATCACCGTCATGGTCATTTCAAGGGAGGCGTGCAGGGGTTCGGTTCGGCCCTTTGGTTCGCTGCGGTGACGATGACAACCGTTGGCTACGGCGACAAGACCCCCTCGACTTTCATTGGAAGGTTGATCGCCTTCTTCTGGATGCTCGCCGGGGTGCTGCTGGTCGCCAGTTTCACAGGCGCTGTCGCCTCAAGCGTTGCGACGGCGCGCGTGAACGGCATCGTCGGGCGCACAGATGATCTGAGGCACTTAACAGTGGGGACTGTGCAGGGGTCGGAATCCGCCGGTGTGCTTTCGCGTCGTGGGATCGTTTCCACGCCCTTCCCCGATATCGAAGCAGTTGTCGACGCTCTGGCGGCGCGGCGTGTTCAGGCTGTGGTTTCGGATCGCGTCTCCCTGGCCTATCTGATCACCCACCATCGCCCGGAGGGCGCCCCGCTTCCCGTCACGTTGACGGCGCTCAGTCTGCAAGATGCGCTTGTCGCCATTCCCATGCGGCCAGAACTCCCCCGCCGGGATGACATCAATGTTGCGATTCTTCAGACGGTGGAATCTGCCGGCTGGCAGGCTGTTCGTCTCCGGTGGCTGGGTGGTATCGATTCGGCAAACTGAGTTCCCGACCGCCAACGCAAGAGAAAGCAACCGGCCCGGTGTGCCATAGCACCGCCTCTTCCGCCGCGTTTACGTCTGTGCCGGAAACTGGCACTGCGATCAGGTCCGCCCATGCCCCGGGTGCGAGCGTCCCCAGCCTCCCTTGCTGACCCAGAGCGCGGGCACCATTCACCGTGGCCATCCGGAGGATCATGGCTGCCGTAACCGACGGGTGCGCCCGTTGGAAGAGCTGCATTTCGCGGAACATATCCAACCGCTTGTTGCTGGCGAGACTGTCTGTTCCAAGGCAAACGTTGAAGCCCTCCGCGATGAAGCGCTCGGCTGCGAAGGGAGACCGTTCGAAGTACAGATGACAGCCCGGACAATGGACAATCGAAAAGTGGGTACTTCGCAGGCGCACCCAATCCGACTCCGTCAGAACATTCATGTGGGCAAGAAGCGCATCCGGGGGCAGGGCGCCTCCCTCCATCAGCCTCCCGAGGGGGGTGCAGCCTCCTGTGTCGGCCATATCCCGTCCCAGACTATCGAGCAGACTGTGCAAAGCACCTGATGCCTCGGCAAACATCTGATGCTCCTCCTCAGTCTCCGCGACATGAGTTGTGAAGGGCATCGAATACTTTGCGCAGCAATGGCGGGCGAGGCGGTAAAGATCCAGCGAGGTCGTGTAAGGAGCATGTGGAGAGAGGCCGAAGCCTCCCGGCCATTCCCGGCGGCCCTCGAAGAACGACAGGGCTCCGGCCACGACGTCTTCCGTGTGGATCCGCTTCCGGATATCGAGCATCTCGTAGAACCACCACGTGCGAATCGGGGGTGGTCGCATTCGAACCATCAGTTCCGGAAAAGACTCGATGTTGCAAACCGTGGTTGTTCCGTGGCGGGCCAATTCCTGAAATCCCGAAGCGATGTGCGAGAGATAGTCTTCGTCGCTGAACGTGCGTTTGAGCTCGTTGATCCTGCGGATCCACGTGGCGAAACTCGACGACGGAAGGATCGCCCCCCGCAGGCCGGTGTAGTCGAGGTGACAGTGGGCGTTAATCAGGCCGGGCAGCAACACCACGTCGCCAAGGTCCTCGCAGGGTAATCCCTCGTGCGGACCGACCTCCGCGATACGGTTCCCATCGATCGTGACAACTCCGTCAGGCACCGGAGGCGCCCCGATCGGCAGGACAAGACGGGCGCGGAGACGTCGCATGCCTCCAACCAAAGCGGAGAGACGTTCCGAGGCAACACGAAATCCCGTCAACGATTCGTTCTTGAGCCCGCCCGTGCCGGGTCTATGCTCGACTTTGGCATGAAGGCCGCACTTCACTCCTGGTCTCAGGCGGAAGGCTGGTCCGCTACGGGAGACGCGGCAGGGAAGTGCCTTTGCCCCCAAGTCGTTCTCTGTTTCGGTGATCGCAAAGAAATCTCCTCCGCTCGGGAAGCCATCAAGGAATTGGAAGCGGCTTATCCCGAAGCCCGAATCGTCGTGTGCAGTACGGCAGGCGAGATTTTTGAGGGTTATGTCACTTCGGGCGGCCTGCGCGCCATGGCTTTGCAGTTCGAGAACAGTTGGCTGAGTTTTTCTTCCGCTGCGATTCTGGAAAACAGGGAAAGCCGGTCGGCTGGCGAAAAACTTGCTGCACAGATTCCTCCAACGGACCTTCGTGGCATTGCGGTTCTCTCCGATGGCACGCGGGTGAATGGCACGGAGCTTGTCGCTGGCCTTCTGGCCTCTCTTCCCTCTGGAGTCCCGCTGTTCGGAGGGCTTGCCGGGGATGGGGACCGGTTTGGGGAGACGTTGGTTGGGTTCGGTGCCGAGGCCAGCACCGGGCAGATTGTTGCAATCGGTTTTCACGGCGAAAAATTCGAGATGCGCTGCGGTTCCGCCGGCGGTTGGGAGCCGTTCGGTCCGCAGCGGCGGATCACGAGGTCGAGCGAGAACGTCCTCTACGAGTTGGATGGCGAACCGGCCCTGGCCGTATACAAACGTTATCTGGGTGAGCGCGCCAAGGAACTCCCCGCGGCCGCACTTTTGTTTCCGCTGGAGGTCTACACCAAGGGCCCCGGAAAAGAAGGAGTCGTGCGCACGATCCTTGCCATCGATGAAGCGGCGCAGACGATGACCTTTGCCGGGGATATGCCGCAGGGTGAACTTGCCCGCCTCATGCACGCAGGACCGGAACGGCTCATGAGGGGGGCGTGCGATGCCGCGAACCGGGCGGGGGATGGAAGTCCTTTCGATGCCGTCGTCGCTGTGAGCTGCGTGGGACGGCGTCTCGTCCTCCGCCAGCGTGCCGAAGACGAAGTGCAGGAAGTGCTCGGCGTGATCGGAGCAACGACTCCTCTCATAGGTTTTTACTCGTATGGCGAGCTTTGCCCGCCCCTGCCCGGTGCCCCGAGTGAACTCCACAATCAAACCATGGCGCTCATGCTTTTGAGGGAGCGTCCCTGACGCGGATATGCACCCGATTCTCGCGAGACAACTGAGACGGGTGGATGGCGATCTCAAGCACAACGCCGACTTCCGGGCATTCCTCGATTCCGTCGACCGGACCTACGCCGAGTTGGAAAACGACCGCCGGTTTGCCGAGCACACCCTGCGCACCGTTTCCGAAGAGTTGTTTTCGGCGAATGAACGCCTGCGTCTGGAGTCCGATCGCCGTCTCGCCAGCAAGGAGGCCCAACTGGCAATGGCTCTGCAGAGCGCGGGAGATGGGTTGTGGACATGGGACGCCCGTACCCGCCGACTGGAATGTTCACCTCAGTGGATCGAGGCGTTGGGGTACTCGGTGTCGAGCTTTCCTGTCGACGCCATCGCACTCCGCGACCTTCTCTTTCCCGACGATGCGCAAGGGGAAGCCATTGCTCGAATGCTGGCGGATGCCATGTCTTCCGGCGACACCACGGCCTACGAGTGCCGCATCCGGGCCGCCGGGGGCGCTTTGCGCTGGGTGCTCCTCCGGGGGCGTGTTGTCGAGCGCGATCCCTCAGGGGTTCCCTCGGCCGTCGTAGGCACCGTGATGGATATCACCAGACAGAAAGCCATCGAGCGCGATCTGCGCGCTGCTAAAGACGCCGCGGAAAGTGCGAACGATGCCAAGACGCGGTTCCTGGCGATGATGAGCCATGAGATCCGCACACCAATGAACGCCGTGCTCGGGTTTGCCGAATTGCTTGCCGCCACTCCGCTCGCCAAGGACCAAAAAGAGTTCCTCGATCTCATTGAGTCGAGCGGCCGGACTCTGGTCGCCATTATCAACGACATCCTCGACTTTTCGAGGGTGGAATCCGGACGAATGGAACTTGCCGACGAGCGATTCGAGCTGCGTGATGTGGTCTGGGAAATCGCGGAGATGCTGCGCCCTCAGGCAACGGCGAAGGGATTGGAACTGGTGGTGGATTTTGATCCCTCCGTTCCGCGCTCGGTTTCCGGTGACCCCGTGAGATTCCGGCAGGTGCTTTTGAATCTGGTGGGAAACGCGATCAAGTTCACGGATTCTGGGCAAGTTTCGGTCTCGGTTGGCTGGAGCGATTTGGAGGGCGATGAGCGCGGGCGTCTCTCGCTGCGTATCGAAGACACAGGGATCGGCATCGCGGAAGACAAGCTTGATACGATCTTCGAGCCCTTTGCCCAAGGGGATATGACGGTCACGAGACGGTTCGGTGGGACGGGGTTGGGACTTGCAATCACGAAACGCTTGGTCGAGCTCATGGAGGGATCGGTTCGTGTCGAGAGTCGTCCCCACACCGGATCGACGTTCTTTGTCGAAGTCGCACTTGGCAGGACGGAGGACATCCCGCCGAGCCAGATTGCCGTTTCCCCGGCCCGGAATGCGGCGACTTTCGGCGGATGGAAAGTGCTCTTGGTTGAAGACAATGCCGTGAACCGTATGCTTGCCCTGCGCCACCTGGGGCGGCTCGGATGCCGGGTCGATGTGGCAGAAAACGGGGCCGAAGCGGTGAGAGCGGCTGCAACCAACAGTTATGACATCATTTTCATGGACATGCAGATGCCGGTGATGGACGGACTCGATGCGACCCGGAAGATCCGCTCTGCGGAAACTGGGCGGCGAGTGCCGATTATCGCCCTGACGGCAAACGCGCTGGAGACGGACAGACGGGAGTGTCTCAACGCCGGGATGAACGGCTTTCTGTCCAAGCCTTACCGCAAAGAAGTCTTCGCGGAAACCCTGGGAGGTCTGCTCATTCCGACGTGAACTGAGCCACGGGAGCCAAAACCGCATCCCGCATTCCGTGAAGCAGTTTCTTGTCCGGAGGGCAGATCGTGGCCAGTGCTCCGCCGCACGAGACCTCCGATCCCGTGCTGAAGAAGTACGGGCACAACCGCACCCGCCCCCGCATGCTGGACTCGGCATCCGATGCCGGGTCCAAAAATGCTGTCTCGAAAAGTTTTCCGGTGTGAAACTCCTGCAGAATGCGGGGAGCCTTCTCGGCCTGGGAGACGGCGTCCCGGATGCTTTGCTCCCACTCTCTTTGCGGAAGGTCGGATCCCACCACCACGCCACGGGATCCCCAGGCAAGCTCTGAGAATCCGCTGATCTTCAGAACAAGGTTCCTTTTTTTCTGGCTGAACCGGGCAACATCCTCCCATGAGTTCACCTCCAGCCGCGGCAGCACCCCGTGGGGCGGTAGCGGCGTGGGATCCACAAGCCAAGTGTAGGGAATGACCCGGCGGAGTGCGAGGAACGCCTTTTCACCGAGTTCGCGCCTCCAGAACTCGGCCAGAGGCTGCAACCAGAAAAGTGCGAACCACAGTTTTTCCTCGAGGGCCGGTTTCACGGGTGCGGTGAGACGGACTTCGCCCCGCGCGACAGCCTCAAGGAGGTCCTTGGCACAAGGAATGTTCGGCAGATCAAAGAGTTCAAAGAACCTGTAAACAGTGCGTGCCCAATCACCCTTTTCATCTCCTGTGCGGATACGCCATCTCTGCCCGGGGAATGCCTCGCCGAGAGCCGTTGCCAGCCAATGCATTTCCGGACGGTAGGTCGAGGCCTCCTCAGAGACCACGATGTCACCGCCGGGGAGGATGGAGGCGAAGCCGTTGAGCATGCCGGAAGCGCCACCCAGCACGGGATGTCCGAGAGCGGAGTAAGTGGCATTGAGCCAAGCCGTGAGCCCGATTCCCCCGGGCACACTGTCGATCTCGGCTATGGTGAATCCGTCCTCTGTGAGGATGAGATCTGGGCGGATGACTTGCGGAATCTCACCAGCCTTTCCATTGGCGCGCTGGAAGGAGACGAGTTCGGCCGGTTTCCCGCGGTCAAGAAGTTGGGCAATCCATTCCGGCTGACGCCCCTTTACGCTCTGGCGATAAAGATGGTCGCAGGCGCGGAGAAACAGGGTGAGGCGGTAACCGAGCTTGGACAGGTCGTCGGCGAGCGCTTCCGGCAGCCGGAACGGACTTTGGGCGATCCTCCACTGCTTCTCGTGAAAGAGTCCTCCCGGAGGCAGAAGCTGCTGAACGCGGCGGGCGGTGGAGATCATGCGAGCAGCTTGAGGGCTTGGCGGACGAGATCTTCGGCGGAAGTCTCGCCACTGGCACTGCTGAGGTCTATGACCCGGCGGACGGCTTTTTGGGCGTCTGCCTGCTTGTAGCCGAGGGAAATCAACGCGAGCACAGCATCATGCATGCGGAGGTCTGCCGCGCCGGGAGCATTTCGGGCGCTTGCAGCCTCCCACTCGGCGGCGACACCCAGCTTGTCCTTGAGTTCCAGCACAACACGCTCGGCTGTCTTTTTGCCGACGCCACTGATTCGCGAAATGGCGGTGATGTCTCCCGCGACAACGGCCGCTTTGAAGACCTCGATGGGAAGGCCGCTGAGAATCGCGAGGGCCATTTTCGGCCCGACGCCAGAGACGTGGTGCAGCAACAGGCGAAACAAATCCCGTTCCTGTGAGGAAACAAAACCGTAGAGGACGTGAGCGTCTTCACGGATGGCCAGGTGGGTCAGCACACGGATTCGGTTGCCGACCGGGGGGAGTCGCTCATAGCTTGAGAGAGGAATCATGACTTCGTATCCAACGCCCTGGACGTCCACGACGATTTGTGTCGGCAGCGCCTCGGCAAGTGTTCCTTCCAAAAAAGAGATCATTCTCGGCCAATGATGAGTGGATCCTGCGCAAAACTCAAATCCGCCCTCGGGCTCGTCGGTGTTTTTCTTCTCGCGATCGGCTCATTGAAGGCGGAGGAGTTGTCGGAATGGGCGGTCATGGTCGAGCCTTCCTTCATGGACCATTTCGTTCGGCGTCCCGTGCCGGGATCCGACCGCACGATCCTGAGTGTGGCCCGCATTGTGGATGGTCAGCCTCAATTTCTTACACGGGAGGAGAAGCGCGGTATGGCCATCACCTTCGAAGAGATTGAGGAAAGGGCTTCCGCAACAACTGAGAAGGTGCTCCAAAAGATCACGCCGGAAGTCGTGCGGGACAACAAGGGCGTTATCGCTTTCGTGGCGCTTGCATCCGAAGACCCTCTCACGGCATCGACTGTTCTCGCTCCGGGCTTTGCCGAGCGATTTCGCGACCAACTCGGGCCGGACCTTCTAGTGGCAATACCCAACAGATTTCAGGTTTTCATTTTTTCGAGGCAGGACAGCGTCTACCAGCGAATGGGAGATGCTGTGGTCTCGGCCTACCACTCCAGTGACTATCCGGTGAGTCGGGAGGTGTTCGCTCTCGAGCGGGGCCGCCTCCGCTCGCTGGGCCCCTACCAATAGCGGCTTGCGGCCCCGAGGGCTTTCGGCGAGAAATCGGCAATGCTCTCCGATATTGCCCGGGTTCTCTACCACGAGTCCACCATCCTCAGCCGGCTGGACGAGCTCGCCCATGCGATCACCACGGAGTATCGCGACAAGGACCTCACGGTGATTGCGATTCTGAACGGCAGTTTTATTTTCATGGCGGATCTTTTGCGCCGGATCCCGCTTCCTTTGCAGGTCGACTGCTGGAGTGTCTCCAGCTATCACGGCACCAAGTCTTCGGGAGCGGTGACTTTTCGCCAGACTCAAGTCGCCGACGTGCGCGGGCGTCACGTTCTGCTCCTCGATGACATCCTCGACAGCGGCGTGACCCTGCACGCCATTCGGGAAAAGCTGGCTGGGGACTCCGGGGCTTTGAGCCTGAAGCTGTGCGTGCTCCTCCGCAAGCAGGTGGAACGCACCAGGCCGATCGATGCGGACTATGTCGGCTTCGACATCCCGAACGAATTCGTCGTTGGGTACGGCTTGGACTACAACGAACGCTACCGAAACCTGCCCTTCATCGGGATCCTCGGCCCCGAGGCCATTGAGAGGCACGCGCGGTGACCTTTCACATCTCAGCCGCCCAGGGAGGGCGGTCCTCCAGGTGGTAGAGCATCTCGCCCGCCTTTCTCACGAGGAGCATACCTTCCTCTTCGCGGTTCGCAAAGCTCTCGATCTCGATACTTGCGGGATCGCGGTAACCGAGCCGGATCTCGTTGCAGATGTCTTCGGGAATCCCCGTGGCCAGGGTTACCTTGATGCGGCACCTCTCTACACCATCTTCGAATGTGCCGATGCCTCGAACGTGCGTGGAGTGTGCCAGCACGCCCCACGGGAGATGCTTGAAGGTGTCCCACTGCTTAAGAAAGTAATCCCTACAGTGGTAACCGATCTGCCGGATCAAAGCCCCGTGCACCACGGAGACTTCATGAATGTGCGGGGCGTAGATGATAAGCTCTCCTCCGTCTGCGACAACCGGTTCGAGCTTGTACATGCATTTTCCTCCCACCCAGAGTTCGTCGTACATCGGGGGGGCGCACGAGAGAACCGTGTGGAACGACCGCGGCTTCCGTACGATGTGGAGCTCCTGCGAGAGATCGCTGGCGGCATCCCATGCCGCCTCGGGCGTTCCAGCGAATAGGCCTGCAAAGTGCGGGCCCGAGACCACGAGACAGAAACAGAGTTTTTCCAGCCCCACGAAAGCTGCGGCGCGATCCACGACCTTGCGAACGGGAGTCCACTTGTTCCCGATGATCATCGGATTGGTGATCACCGCACCCAACCAGTGGAAAAAGTTCAGGATGTCCGGACCGGCGACACCGGGGAAAAGGTATTTGTTTCCGCCGGAGCACCCCACCACCTCGTGCGGGAAAACCGGACCGATGATAAGGATGCGGTCATAGTCGAAAAGGCGCTTGTTCACCTGCACATCCACCGGCATCGAAAAGAGTCCTCCGCTCAGCGTCTGGATCTCATCGGCCGGAATCGTGCCGACCACGCGGAGAGCTGCCGGATTGTCCCACTCGTGGTTGAAGAAACTCACGCGATGGAAAGCCCCGCTGCGCTCCGAGATTGAAATCCCGACACGTTCGCAGATCGCCTCTTCCGTCATCGGGGGGTGTGTGCCCAGAGCGATCATGACATCGAAAGCCGCGCAGGATGCCGCAACGCGCTCGTGGAGTGCCCGGAAAACCGGGCCGACGGGAGCCGTACGCGTTGCATCGGGGACGATCACGAGCACACGCCGGTTCTCCCACGGGAGGGGCGCACAGGCGGAGTTCACGAAATCGCGAACCTGATCGTCGGTGAGGCTGGCGCCCGACGGGGCGAGGATTCGAAGCGGAGACATGGGGCAACGTTACCCCCGACCGGTTTGTGCGTGCAGCGAAAAACTTCGCTGCTTGAAGATTGCCCGGTTTTTCTGTTCGGTTGAGTTGTGATTTCCCTCCCGAAAATCGCCATCATCTGGGCACTCGCCGCGCAGTGCGCCGAGGCCGGCATGCTGGACGATCTCAATCCCTCCGATCGCGGAAAGGTTCTGGCCGGGGGACAGGTGGTGCTCACGGAAGAGGTGGATGGAAAGCCCTGGCCGCGCATCAGGATTTATGAGCGCGTGGATGCTTCGCCCGAAGAGGTCGCAGCCGTTTTCTTCGACTACAGGAACGCAAAGTCCTACGTGCCAAAAGTGATCAAGTCGGACGTTTCCAAAACCGTTTCTCCGTGTGTGCTGGAAGTCGACTACGGGATCGATGTGCCCTTGCTGCCGGATGAACTCTACACAGCGAGAAACAGCCTCAGCCGGACTGGGAACGGCTACCGTGTTGACTGGGTGCTTGTGCGTGCTCTTCAAACCAAGCACAGCGAGGGGAGTTTGGTCGTGGAGCCGTTCGAGGGAGGTTCGCTCCTTCGCTACACGAATCTGGTTACGCCCGGTTCGGGCATGGCCGTTGTCCTGCGCCTGCCCGCCATCGACCAGATGAAGTCGACCGTGGCAGCAATCGTGCGGCAGGTGGAGCGCCAGCGTGAAGAACATCCCGGGGATCTGGAGCGCCAGGTCGCCGCGCTGCGTACGGCGCTGGCGGCCGAAGGGAGATGAGATTCACTCGCCCCGCCAGAGGCGGCGGTAATTGAACTGCGGGAGCCCCGCCTTCTTGAAGCGCGCCACGGCTGTATCGAGATCGTAAGGAACGCGCCGATGAAGAAGGACGCGCTGGGCTTCGTCGTACAGCGCGTAGCAGGCCCGCGTGTCGCCGTCGCGCGGTTGACCGACACTGCCCACGTTCACGGCGAAACGGTGCACCGGACTCAGGCGCACCGCTACCTCCAGTGCGTGGTGGCCCGTGACGCGTTTTCCGTTCCGTTCCCAGGTGGCGGGAAGGTGGGTGTGGCCGTGGAAGCTGACATAATGCCGTTGCGCGCTGAAGTGAAGCTCGGCGTCCGGGACCTCGTGGACGTATTCGAAATCCTCGGGATTATGCAGCGAGGCGTGGGTGAACGTCATTTCCCGCAGGTTGGAAATGAGAGGCAACTCGGAAAGCCACCTGGTCTGCGCAGCGGAGAGTTGTTTGCGCGCCAGCGCGAGCGGGCGCCCCACTGTGGCTCTCCATCCCGAAATGGGAAGGTCGTCTCCCAGAAGCATCATGGCTTCGTGGTTTCCGCAAACGGTCACTTTGGCCGTCGAGGCGATCCTGTCGACGCAGGCGGCAGGCTCGGGCCCGTAGCCGACGATATCTCCAAGGCAAATGGTTTCGCTGATCTCGAACTGCCGCATGTCGGCCAGCACCGCCTCGAGCGCATCAATGTTCGCATGGATGTCGCTCAGGATGGCGAGGAAGCGGAAGCGTTGAAAATTGCGCGACATGGGCTGCCGACCGGGAGTCAAATGTCCACGAACTTGCCCGGATTCAAGAGTCCTCTCGGGTCGAGTGCCCTCTTCAGGGAGCTGTGCACTCCGCGGTTCGTTGCGCTGACAGCCGCGGACCACCACGGCTTTTTGGCCAGCCCGATCCCGTGTTCTCCGGTGATCGCTCCCTCCCACGCCAGCACCTGACGGAACAACGCGTCGAGGGCTCGCTGAGAACGCCGGGCGGCCGCTGGATCGCAGGGATCCGGAATCATGATGTTGACATGGATGTTGCCGTCTCCGGCATGCCCGAAGCATGCCACGGGGAAGCCGTGCGTCTTTTGCAGTTTCGCAGCGAAGCGGACCAGGTCCACAAGACGTCCACGGGGCACAACGACGTCCTCGTTGAGTTTCTTCAAACCTGTCGACCGCAGAGCCGGCGAGTAAAGACGCCGTAAACCCCAGATCTTTGCCGCGTGCTCCGGGGTCGTCGCCTTTTGTAGCTCCAGCGCCCCGCACGAGCGCAGGAGAGCCTCCAATGCCCGCGCTTCCGACGCCACAGAGGCCGCCTGACCGTCGATCTCGACGATGACCTGCGCAGATCCTTTCGGCAGAGCCGCATCCGGCCGGTGCTGGCGGGCCGCATTCAGTGTGAACTCGTCGGCCACCTCGACCGCGGCAGGCAAAAAGCCGCGGGCGAATACGGACTGGATCGCCTTCGCCGCGGCAGGCATCGAAGCGAACCCTGCCGAAAGCAAGGCGCGGGCGGGGGGGAGCGGCAGGAGCCGCAAGGTGGCCTCTGTAACGATCCCGAGCAACCCCTCGGAGCCTGTGAAGAGTCCCACGAGGTCGAATCCGGTTTTGTTTTTGTGCGTGCGGCCGCCGCAGCGGAGCACAGAACCGTCTGCCAGCACGACTTCGAGTCCGAGAACGTAGTTGCGCGTGACCCCGTACTTCAAACACCGGGGCCCCCCGGCGTTCGTGGCGATGTTTCCACCGATGCTGCAATCCTTCAGACTGGCGGGGTCGGGTGGATAAAGCAGATTCTTTTTTCGCGCTGCGGATTGGAGGTCGCCTGTGACGACGCCGGGTCCGACGACCGCGACGAAATCCCTGCCGTTGATCTCCTTGATGTGGTTCATGCGCTCGACGGAGAGCACGATGCCTTTGTGAACCGGCGTGCAGCCGCCGACATAGCCGTAACCCGCGCCGCGCGCCGTGACGGGGATTCCGGCTTGTGAAGCCTCACGCATGACGAAGGCCACCTCCTCGGTTGTGGCGGGGTAGAGCACGGCATCGGGCGGGGTTCGGGCGAACCATTTGTCGCCTCCGAGTTCGGGGGGCGGATTCGTTTCGACGGCATCGGCCCCGAGACGGCGGCGAAGCTTTGTGAGCAGAGCGGGTTTCATGGATTCCATAGGGAGAGGCACTCGGCAACTCCCCCGCCCGCTGGCGCGGAGGCGACATGCCCGCCGGCGGTGAGGACGGTCGCACGCACTTCCGCGATGGCATTGGAAGGGCAGCAGGGAAACGCTGCGAAACGTCCGTCCAGCATGGGGATATCGTTAAAGTGGTCTCCCGCTGCCAACACCTGTTCGCGAGGAATGCCGAGGAAGCGTGCGAGCTCTCCCAGCGCGGAGCCTTTGTGGTAGTCGCGATGGCAGAAACGCAGATAAATTGTGTTTCTCTGGTAGGCGAAGTCTGGGAAGTGAGCGGTTTCTGCTTCGAGAAAAGAGACGACCTCTTCCATCGTTTGCTCATCTTGGGTGACCAGGCCCACGGGCCGGTCTTCTTCCTCTACAATCGTGACGCTGTCGTGACGCTCGGTGAACGCACGAATCGCCGCCAAAAGGCCGGCTGCCTGTTCGAAGAGTTCGTCGTGCCTCCGGTAACATGTCTCATTCCACTCAGCGTGGGCTTTCCACCCCCCCTCCGCGGTGCGGAGAAAAACCTCCCGCTCGTTTGTCAGCAGGAAATCGGGTTCGCAGGGCGCCGCGAATACTGTGAGGCCCTCGATGGCGTGACCGAGGCTCCGGCCGGTGTTCACAGCCCAGAGCCCACCGTTGTTCTTGTGCTGCAGGAGGGCGCTGGCAAGCGCCGGCACACAACGGCCATCGGACGGGTGGGCGATCAGCGTCCCGTCGAAGTCGGTGCTGATCAGGCGAGAAGAACTCATTCCCGACCACTAAACACGGCCCGCACCGGCCATGCAATTTTTCTGTCTCGATCGCACCGGGCGCGCTACGGGTGGAGACATGAAATCCGCCTACGAACTTGCCATGGCACGGCTGGAGAAGACGCAGCCGGCGCTCCGTCTCACCGCAGATCAGAAAGCCCGTCTCGCGGAAGTCGACAGCGAGATCGATGCGCGTATCGCCGAGCGCCGCATCTTTCTTGAAGGTCAGCTTTCCAAGGCTTCCGAGGGCGAACGGGACCACATCCGGCGGGAACTTGTCTCCGAAGTCGCCCGTCTCGAGGAAAAGAGGGAGGCGAAGAAAGAGAAGATCCGCGCCGAGGCGGCGGCTTAGGATTCGAGGTCCGCAGCGGTCACGCTTTGCTGCGGTCGCACTGCCAGCGCGCGGGCCTGTTCCACAACGTGGACCGGGTCTTCGTCAAACCGGTAGCCGTGGCAATTCGGGCAGGTGGTAACCCGCTCGGCGACGATTGACTCGCAGCCCTCGCAGATCTTGAAGCCCTCCGGATTGGCGATGATCCTCTCGGCGCGGGCGGCCCGTTCCGGGAGGTGCGAAGGTTTCATGGACGCAGCTCATACCGTTTTTTAGCGACCTCTTCAAGTGGGGATTCGACTTCCGGATCCTCCTGTGGCAACCTTCCATGCATGGCACGAAACGTTCTTGGAACCGACTTGGCTCCCTGCTGCTTTGAACCGCTGACCGGGTTTTACCGAGACGGCTACTGCCACACGGGTGCGGGAGATTACGGGGTCCACACCGTCTGTGCGATCATGACCGACGAGTTCCTCGCCTTCTCAAAATCCCGGGGCAACGATCTCAGCACACCGAATGCCGACTTTCACTTTCCGGGCCTTGTGGCGGGTGATCGGTGGTGCCTCTGTGCCGCGAGGTGGAAAGAAGCTCACGAGGCAGGGTGCGCGCCACGTGTTGTCCTCGAAGCCACCCATGCCTCGACACTTGAATTCGTCCCGATCGAGGATCTGCGGGAGTGCGCTTTCGGCGAATGAGTCTTCAGCGTCTGACGCTGTAGGCGTTGTTGCGGTCGGCAACGAACAAATCCGCGCCGCGCTTTTGAAGGACGAACGTGTTGTTGTCGCCGTATTTTGTCCATGGCCCGGGAGGCACATCACGGGCTTCGACGAATTTCCAATCCGTGACATCCTTTCCGCTCATTCCCAGATAGTCTCTCACCGCGGGTGACACATCGAGTCCCGCGCCTTGGTTGAGATTCGGTTTCGGACGCTCGTTGCCGAAGACATACTGCCAGTGGTCGGTCCGAAACGGTCCACAGTCCTCCCACTGGGCATAGGCCACCCGGTTTTTGTAGCGGATAGCTATCCAACGGCCCTTCAAAACCGATTTGCCGGGCCTCTCGAAGGCCTGCTTGAACCAAGGGATGACTTTCGCGGCCTCGGGCTTCGTGGTGCCGCGGGTGACGTCGTTGTAGGGGAGCGCGACGTAGAAAGGGTTTTGGCGGGGGATGAATTTTTTCGGAATGAAGTTAGCGCGGTTGTCCGGATCCGGACAGTCGTAGCCACCGAAGTTTTTCGCCCATTTCTGGTCCCAGGAGCTTTTGTGGTTCGGCACGGGATTGTTGACGGTCGGGCGTTCGCCGACCCAGAAGACGGTCGTCACGATGTTCTTGCGCCACGGGTACCGGTTGAAGCCCGACCGGAAATTCGTGGGGGCCACAACCTGCGGTTCGACTTTGGCGATCGCGTTTTGACGCAGCAGCATGGCGTACTGCTCAAAATCCGAGGCTGCAAACCCGCTCTGGGAGGCCGCAAGGACGAGGGCTGGGACAAGCAGGACGTGCCGGTTCATGGGGTCGGTGAGAGACAATTATCCCGCGAAAAGCAGGCACGAGCAACCGGAAAAGTCGCGCGTATTGCCGAGTGGGCAAAGCCGTGGTAACACTTTGCGCGCTATGCCGACTTACGAGTACGAGTGTGAAAAGTGCAAAAAGACCTTCGAGACCTTCCAGTCGATGAAGGATGCCTCGCTTTCCACGTGTCCGGAAGACAAGTGCCGCATGCGCAAGTGGGGCAAAGGCAAAGTCCGGCGCATGCTCGGCAGCGGAGCGGGCCTGATTTTCAAGGGCAGTGGATTTTACATCACCGACTACCGCAGCGAGGGCTACAAGCAAGCAGCCAAAAAGGATTCCGGAAGCTCGACAACGAAGAGCGATAGCGCGCCCGCCAAGACATCCTCGGAAAAGAAAGCCGCAAAATCCTCATGAGCGCCCGCGTCTGCGGTCAGTGCGGTGCGGAGAACGACGCCACGCGTGTCTTCTGCGCAAACTGTGGAAGCCGTCTTCCGGAAGCCACCTTTGAGCAGGGTAATGCCCCCGCGGCACACCAAGTGCCCCGTGCAGGGCGTTCCGCGCCCGAGCTTCCGGGTGTCCGCAAGACGGCGGGACGCTCCCAGGGAAAGCCGAGTCTCTCGCAAGCGGTGCCCCGTGCCGGTCTCGGGCGGCTCTTCGGCCAGATCCTGAGCACAGCGCTTCTCGCGGCCGGGCTTGCAGCGATCATCCAGATTGCACGCGTTCCCGACGGGGTTCCCGCCACCCAATCCGCGAACCCCGCTGCCACATCCGAGCGCATGGAAACCCTTCAAGCCGGAGCTTCTGCAACCCAGCCCTCCTTGTGGGTGGTGAACGAGGACGCGGCAAACGAGGCAATCGCCACGATTATTCAGATGAAGCCGGATGTCTCCGGATCCCCCGTGAATGCGCGTTTCGTGCGGGCCGCCGTTTCATTCGATGCGGGTTTTTTTGAGCTCTTCATCCAGCAAAAGTTTCTGGGGAGGGACCTCTATTTGACACTCCGAGGGGTTGTGCGTCCGTCCGGCAACGGCTGCACGGTGGAGTGGGTCGGGGGGGCGGCGGGGAGGTTGCCTCTTGCGCCGGCGCTTCTGCAGGTCTACGCGCGGCTGTTCGAACAGGTGTTTCTCGGCCTCGATCAGGCAACCGGTTTGCTGAGCCGCGCGGGGGATATCCGTTTCGAGCCCGGCAAAGCCACCGTGCAGTGGCTGGGACGGCCCGCTCCCTCAGCATCCCATCGCCCCGAAGGCTCGCATGGTGTCGCGATTCAACCTCCACGAGGCGCATGGACGCCCTCCGACCGATTCCTTCCCGCTTCTCCATTCCCATTGGGCTGATCGTCTCTCTCCTCGCCGTAGGGCAGCCCCTCGCCGGTCAGGAGCGCTCGCGACCGGTGCGATCCACATCGACCTCGGGGACTTTCGTCGTCTATTCGGCGGATGCCAACTGGCGATCCGCCGCCTCCCGCCGGGCCGAGCAGGCTCTCTCGGAATGGAATCGATGGATGGGGGAATCGGCACGGCCTGCAACAGTCCTGATCGTGCAGGATTCGCGCTCCGGGGCAAAACCCCGCGGGAATCCCAGAGTCGTGACAGCCGTCTATGTGGGGGATGGCGGACAGTTAAAGGTGCAGGTGGATGTTTACGATGCCACCGTCATGGCGACCGAAGCCTACGAAACGGAGATCTACCGTGCTTTGGCGCTTGAGCGGATGCATCGTGCGGCTCCTCCCAAGCCCGGGAGGGCGTATGCCAGTCCCCCCGCGTGGATTGTCGAGGGAATGGCCGAGGCTCAGCGGGTCGAGCGGGTGGGGGCGCCGGATGGTGTCTACGCAGCAATCCTCCGGAGCGAGAGCCCGCCGCGGCTCGATGCATTTCTGAAGGCCCGCCCTGAAATCATGGAGGCTACATCCATGACGATTTACCGCACGCAATCGCTCGGTCTTCTCAAAGCACTCGATCAGCTTCCCGAAGGGGGGAAGGGGCTGGCACGCTTCGTGGAGTCTCTCGCGACAGAGGATCCCGATTCCAAAACGCTCCTCGCGGCATTTCCCTCGCTCGGCGGCAACGCCGGCCAGCTTGAGCGTGTCTGGACACTCGCCCTTGCGCGCGGATCCGCGGCGAAACGCCTCGAACCGCTCTCGGTGACGGAGACCATTCGCAAGTTGGATGAAGTCTTTGCCCTCAGTGCACCGGTGGATCCCAAGGCGGAGGGCAGCCAGGAGGTGACCGGCCCTGCGGCGTTGCCAGCGATTGCACGATCCCCGGGAGGTCCGTTTCTCATGCGCCAGAAGGCGGCAGAGTTGCTCACGCTCGAGTTCCGCGCCCACCCTGTTATTCGTCCCATCGTTGCCACCTACCGGGAGATCGCCGCAGAACTCGCCGAGAAACCCCGCCGGAACATGGACAAACGCATCGACGAGACCGGCAAGATGCTGGCGCTTCTCAGCCAGCGCACCTCTGGCGTCGCAGACTACCTGAATTGGTTCGAAGCCACCCAACTCGATGTGCCCAGCGGGGACTTCGTGGAAATCGCCGCCCCGCCCGAGGCACCGCCCAGAAATGATCCCATCACAAGGCACCTCGATGCCATCGAGCGCCGCGGATGGTAAAAACGAATTGCACGGCGCCCGGCGAGCGATTACACCTTCCTCTCCCTCCGCGCGATTAGCTCAGTGGTAGAGCGCTTGCTTCACAC
>CAZKHB010000005.1:0-162106 GCA_964552635.1 uncultured Chthoniobacterales bacterium | reverse complement strand
GGCACCGAGTTCGAGAAATTTGTTTCCGCCATCCCCGGAGCGGACACCCTTGCCGCCGGCGCGGCCTCGGCACCGTCTGGCGGTGCCAGTGGACTCCTTGGCGGGCTTCTCGGGAACATGGGTGGCCTCGCCGAAGCTGCTGCGGCGCTCCAGAAGGCAGGCATTCCCATCGACAAGGTGGCTCCGCTCGCCTCGGGATTCCTCGACGAGGCACGGAGCGTCGTCGGTCCCGAAAAAGTCGAGGCTCTTCTCGCGCAGGTGCCCGCGTTGAAGGCTCTGCTTTCCTCCGGGAAGTAATCCCATGCCTTCGGCCGTCCGCGTGGCCATCCCGGTCTTCGACGGCGTCGAGGAACTCGATGCCATCGGACCGCTGGAGGTTTTCGGCACTGCGGAACGGGCGGGATTTCCCGTCAACGTCCGCCTGGTTTCTCGCGTCGCATCCGTGCGGGCTGCGCATGGCGTTGTCTTTGCCGGACTCGAGCCTCTGCCTGCCGATAGCGCGCTGATTGTCGTTCCCGGCGGTGAATGGCTTTCATCGAGCGATGGCGGCGTCCGCGCCGCCATCCGCGACGCCCAACTCCTGGCATGGCTCTGCGAATGCCACGCCCGCGGGGCCGTCCTCGCCTCCGTCTGCACCGGTGTCTTTCTTCTCGAAGCGGCGGGCCTTCTCAGGGGACTGCCCGCCACGACACACCACGGTGCGATGGAGGATCTTTCCGCGCTCGGTGTGGCAGCCCGCGCGGCGCGCATCGTGGATGCGGGATCCCTCCTGACCGCAGGCGGGATCGCCTCCGGCCTCGATCTCGCCCTCTGGCTCATTCACCGATTGTTCGGACCCGAGGCGGAATCCGCCGTCTCCGCGACCCTCGAATACCACCGCGTGCACAGCCATCGCCACTGTGGCCCTGTCTAGCAGTTGCGCGGCGTGTCCGACCTCCTGCGTTTACATTCCGCCCGTTTGGCCCTAACTCTCTGTCCCTGCTTCCGGCATGACACCTCCCGATAAGACTCCCGAGGAAAAGAAGGTCAAAATCCGGCCGCGTGTGACGCCGCGTGAGCGCGACGAAGATCCGCTTGAGGCGGAGAAGCATGAGAAGTTGCTGAGTCGCATCGAGGAGATTCAAAAGAACCGCCTCAAGCAAAGCGGTTCGCGCAAAGCCTCACAGGCGAACGGATCCGACGACGACGCTGCGGGTTCGCCTGATGACGTCGCGCCCGACGATCCCGAAAAAACCTGGGGCATGGGTGGCGAGGAGTTGGCTGGATCCCCTGCCAAGGAGCGAAGGAAACAACATGCGCGCCACTCGCTGAAGCGTCTCCTTTTCCGCTGGGGGCGGGTGGCGTGGAATCACCGGCTTCCCACCGTGCCTGTCGCGGTGGTTTTTTTCATTGTGCTCGCGTTTGTTGTGCGGGAGGCCCACAAGAACGGGGTCGCTGCAGGCCGCGCCAAGGCGAAAGCGGAGGCCACGAAAGAGAACAGAGAACTCACAACCGACCAACTCGAGGGCCTGAACCGAGCGCTCGAGCTGGTGCGAAACGGAAAAGCCGACGAAGCGGTGACGGCGCTCCTCGCTTTCCAGCAAAAGTATCCGCAAGTCGCCTCGGTCAACTATCTCATCGGCCTCGCCGCCACGCGGGCCGGCCAGAGCGTTGTCGCAGCCGATGCGCTCGAACGGTCCATCGGGAGGCGCGAGCGCCTCTCCGACTCCCTCGCCATGCGGGCGATCCTCGAGACCAAGCAGCGCGAGAATTCCCCGATCCGCACCATGGGCGATCCGCGCATCCGTTCCGAGCAATACCTGCGCCGCGCCGTGGCAGTGGATCCCGCGAATCCGCATCCGATGATCCTTCTGGGAGCCTTCCTGCGTTTTCAGGGGAAGACCGATGAGGCTCGCGCAATGCTCGAAGGTGCCCGATCCCGGCTTCAGCCGCTCGACAGCGCCACCGTGGTGGATGTCTCGCTGGCGCTGATGGATGTGACTGCAGTGGCCGACAAGGACCTTCCCGAGCCCGATGGCGAAGCATTCGAACCGGCGGCGATGTTTTCCAATGCCCTGATCGCTTTCCGCAAAGGCCAGCCCGATCTTGCCGTCGCCCTGCTGAAAAAAGCCGAGACGCGCCTTGCGCAAGGCGTGTTCCGGAATCTCATGCACGACCCGGCCCTGCGCGAGTATTTACAGGATCCGGCGGTGCGGTCGCAATTCGATCCGCCGGCAAAGAAGGTCCCTTAGAACACGGCATCCGCCGCTGCCAGCACGCCGGCGAGCACCTCGACACCGCGGGCGATTGCTTCAGGGGAGGAGAATTCGTCGGGCCGGTGGCTGTATCCATTGCGGCAGGGGATGAAAATCATCGCCGTGGGCGCAATGCGGGCCATGAAGAGGGAATCGTGGTAGGCCCGGCTTACCATGCGCTGGGAATTCCCGGCGGTTTGCTCGATCAATTCGACCAACCGCGCATCGCACAGGGCGGGCGGATCCGCACTGATCGTTTCGAGCGCCACGCCGAGTCCGCGCCGTGCGGAGATTTCGGCGATCGCTTCGCGCAATCCGGCCAGCACGCCATCGCGTGTATCGAGGCGCGTGTCGCGGATGTCCATCTCCAGCAGAGCCTCGCAGGGCACGGAATTGATCGCGCCCGGGAGAATGCGAAAGACGCCGGTCGTTCCGACACCGTCCGGGCTGCCGGATTCCTTCACGAGTTTTTCGAGGGCGAGGGCGGCCTCGGCTGCTCCGAGCGCGGCGTCGTGGCGGTCGGGCATGAGCACGGCCCCCGCATGCCCGCCTTCGCCCGTGAAGCGGACGCGCAGCGCCGCCGGGGCGGCAATCTTCTCCACGGCTCCGATGGGCAGGCCCGCGCGTTCCAGCAGTGGTCCCTGCTCGATGTGCAGCTCAACAAACGCCGCGTAATGCCCCTCGGGCAGGCGCACGGACTCAAGCGACCCCGCGCACCCGGCGGCGGCGCGCCATTCGTCAAACGTGCGCCCCTCCCCATCGCGGAGTCCACCGGCAGTCTCCGGAGCGAGTGCCCCGCTGAGAAGCCGGCTGCCGAGGCAGCCGATGCCAAAACGTGTCGGTTCTTCGGCGGTGAACATGATGAGTTCCACCGGATGCCGGAGCGTCTTGCCCTGTTCGTTGAGCGAGCGCAGCGCCTCGAGTCCGCCAAGGACTCCGACCACACCGTCAAACCTCCCGGCATTCGGGATCGCATCGGTGTGCGAACCGGTGGCAAGCGCAGGCAGCGTGGGATCCGTCCCCTCGCGGCGCGCAAAAAAATTCCCCGCCGCATCGTAGCGTGTCGTGAGGCCGGCGACGCGGCACTTCGCTTCGAGCCACGCACGGGCTTCCATGTCCTGCGGGGAGAAGAGAACGCGGGTGACGGCGGGTGCGGGGTGCTCGGAGATCGCGGCGAGTTCGTCGATCTCGGCCATCAGGCGCGCGACATTCATTTCAGGACCGGGTGGCGGTTCACGTCTTTGTAGTAGAGATAGGCAGCGGGCTCGGTGCCCATCGCGACGAACCATTGCGGACACCACGGAGCCATCCAGATCACGTCGCCCTTGCGGACCGGATGGTGGGACTCACCGAGCCGGTAAACGCCCGAGCCTTCCAGCATCACGAGCCCGTGCTCCATGATGTGCGTCTCCACGAACGGCAGGGTCGCGCCGGGTGCGTAGGTAAAAAGGTTCATGGCCAGATCGAATCGCGCATCGTCGGGCAGGAGAGTCTTCAACATGGCACCCTGGTTGCCGAGGAACGGCACAGCCACCACGTCGGAGGCATTGCCGAAGACAGCCGGCGGCAAGGCGCCGAGCGGCTCGAAGCGTTTCCGGAACATCGTGATCTCCGCATCGGCGGACTTCACCTCGAGGCGCGCACCTGCGGGACAAAACGCGAAGCCGCCCATACCGAGTGCGTGTTCCTCACCGTCCACCGATACCGTGGCGGATCCCGCAGAAACGTAGAGTGCGGACTCGATCGCGTCCCCCGCGAAGTCGAGTGTGGCCCCCGGCGCGAAGCGGAGCAACAACTGGACGAAGGAGCGGCTCAGCGGCGGCGCGATCAGCAAATACGCCGTCCCTCCTTGAAAACCCGGCACAACCGACGGGACATGACCGTCCGGTGCAATGAGCGCATACCCGGCCCGGACGACCGTGCGCGTTTCCCCGAATAACGACTCCATGCCTGCACCGCATACCGCGCCGGCGCGTCCGGCGCAATCCTTCGTTCGCCTCAGCGCACGACGGACTTGCCGTCGGAGGCCGGGGTGGTGACGATGGTCTCCTTGACCTTGGTTTTCGGGAGGCCGTCCTTCAGCATGCGTGTGTAGGGACCGTTCACCTGCTGCGGGAAGTAGAGGTCGCGGCGGTTTTCAAGGGTCGTGCACGAAGTGAGCAGGACGGCCGCGGCGGCAGCGGGAAGGAGGAACGATTTCACGCCCCTGAGATAAACCGCGAACCCGCTCTGCTGTCAACGGGGTTTCGAGGTTGAAATGCCGGCTGCGGGCGGGAATGCTGCGCGGTGCCGTGCCCACCACCTACCATGTCCACCAGCTCGACCCCTTCCTTTTCGAGTTCGCCGACGGCATCGGCCTCCGCTGGTACGGGCTCGCGTATGTGGCGGCCTTCGTGGCTGGTTATTTCCTCTACGTCTGGCTTGCACGGCGCGGATACTCCGAGATCCCGGCCGCGGCGGTCGGGGATTTCATCACCGGGACGGCGCTCTTCGGGGTGATTCTCGGTGGCCGGCTCGGCTACATGCTTTTCTACGATTGGGCGGCCTTCTCGGCGAATCCCCTCGTGCTTTTCAAATTCTGGGATGGCGGCATGTCGAGCCATGGCGGGATGCTCGGGGTGATCGTGTTCACGTTCGTCTATGCCCGAAGGAAAAAAGTCTGCTGGACGAATATCGGCGACAACCTCGTCGTTGTCGCGCCCCTCGGGCTCTTTTTCGGACGCCTCGCGAATTTCATCAACGGGGAACTCTACGGGCGCGTGACGAGCGTGGCTTGGGCGGTTCAGTTTCCGAAAGAACTCTACGAAGCCCCGCGCGAGACCGTCCTGCGCGCCCTCGACGGCGCGGTGCGGGTGAATCCCGACTGGAATACCGTGGCGGCCGTCATCGAGAATGCTCCCCGCTCCGAGGCCCTGCGCCTCGATTTGGCGGGCGTGCTCTCGCCGCGGCATCCGTCTCAGATCTACGAGGCCTTCCTCGAGGGGGCCGTGCTCTTCGCGATCCTCTGGGTGTTGCGGACGCGGTTCCGGCTGCCGAATGGCGTTCTGACCGGCGTGTTCTTCATCGCCTACGCGCTTTTGCGGATCGTTGGCGAGATGTTCCGCGAGCCGGATGCCCCGCTCACCGGATGGCTCACGCGCGGGCAATTCCTCTCTGTGTTTCTCGTCCTGATCGGGCTCGCCTTCGTCCTCGCGGCCTTCCGGCGGCCGACGTGGGCTCCCCGGTTCCGGGTCAACTCTCGATCGTGTTGATCTCGACCGGCTCGACCTTGATGCCGAGTTCCTCGAGCCAGGCGATCGCGTTCTTGATGTCCTGACGCTCGCCATCGAGCTCCAGCGAGACGAGACCAATCTCGTCCGTCACCGAAGCCTGGCGGACGTTGGTCACGACGGGGAAATTCCGGCCCAGTTCCCAAAGGACCGGACGCGTGATGAGGCGGGCAGGGAACATCAGCCAGAGGCGCGTCTTTTGCATGGGACGACGCTATCCTACCCCAGCGCCGCAAGCAACCCGGCAAGATCGGACGGGCGCTCGATGAGGTGTCCGGGAGCCAGGGCCTCAAGGGCCATGCGGCTGTTGTAACCCCACGTCACCGCCGCCACGTGGGCGCCGACTTCATGGGCGGCCTCGATGTCGCGGGTCTCGTCCCCGATGAGGAGCACGTCGCGCGGGCCAAGGCCGCGTTCTTTCAGAATCGCCCGCACCTCGCGCCCTTTGCCCATGAGCTTCGATGAACTCCGGATGAAGGAAAAAATCTCCAACCCGTGCAGGCGGAGGAAAATCTCGACGTTCTCGCACGAGTTCGACGTGACAATCCCGAGCTCGTAACCGCCCGCATGCACGGCGCGCAGGATCTCCGGCACCCCTTCAAGCGGCCTCACAGAGGCAATGCGTTTCCGCAGTTCCTCCCGGCCCCGCTTGGAGATACGCGACATCTTCGTTGCCGGAATCCCGAGGAATTTCATCAACTCCCGCGTCCGCATGTCCCGCGCCCGCGGAAGCTCGTCGCGCTGGAGCGGACGGTATCCGAACTCCGCCGAAAGCAGATTCAGAATTTCGAACCCGTCGTCGAACGTGTCCGCAATCGTCCCGTCGAAATCAAAAATGAGCAGCTTCGGGCGCACGCCGAGCGGGCCGGCCGGACCGACCCGGCGGCGGCCACCCCGCAGGACGAATCGCGCCAGGCGTTTCACGCGGTGGCAGGGATTTCCATGGTGCCCTTGAATTTGCCTTCCTCCGGCTCGAGGCCGAAATTCTGGGCCACGAGAGCCTGAATCCTCGTGATCTCGTCGCAGGTGAGGTCGACCTGATCCGGTGCCGCCGCGAATTCGCGGAGTTGTTCCTCGTTGTAGATGTTCGGCAGGGTCGACGCCGTGCGCGGATCGGCCAGCAGCCACTGGAGCGCCGCCTGTCCGAGCGTGCGGCCGTCCCGCTCGAGGAACCGGAGCTGCTCGATCTTCTTCACCCCGTTCAACAGCCAACTGCGCGGCCGGTGGTTCCGGTGGTCGTTCGGCGGAAACACTGTCTCCGCCGTGTACTTGCCTTCCAGCATCCCGGAGGAGTGGGGGACCCGGATGAGAAACATCGTGTCGGCACCGCATTCGTCCGCCGCGGACTGGATCGTGCGGCCGGGGTGCTGCTCGAGCATGTTGTAAATGTGCTGCAACACGGTCGGCCGACGGATCTTCACCGCCCGCACACCCTCGCCGAGCCAACCGATGGCCGGACCCAGCGCGACGCCGTAGTGGCGGATCTTTCCCTCCGCGCGAAGGTCCTCCAGCGTCTCCCACACCGCGTCGTCGTCGACCTGCTCCATGCGGATGTTGTGGAGCTGCATGAGATCGATCGTGCCGGTCTTCAACCGCCCCAGCGCGGCATCCGTCGCCCGGCGGAGCGCCTCGGGCGAGAAATCCTGCGGAATCTCCCGCTGGCCCCGCCGTCCATCGCCGTGGTTCACAAAGTCGTAGCCGATCTTTGTCGCAATGACGATGTCGTCGCGCCGTCCATCGAAGGCTTTCGCGATCAACTCCTCGCTCCGTCCGTTGCCGTAGGTATCCGCCGCATCAAACAACGTGACGCCCAAATCGCGGGCCAACCGCATCAGTTTCACCGCATCCTCGTCCGTATACTGCCCCCACCAGCCCGTCGAAAGCGTCCACAGGCCAAACCCGACCTCGCTCACGACAAGATCGGTGCCTCGAAAATTCCGGTATTTCATCGCCCAAAAACTACACCGGTTCCCCGCACACGGCCAACCTTTCTCGCGCGCTTTCTTCGAAGGCGTGCGCTTGCCAACCGGGCTTGAAAAGGTTACGAAAAAACTATGCGGTGTAACGACAGGGAGGCCATCGGGCCGAAGGGACATGCACAAAAGGGCATCGACAGCAGTTCATGGAGTAGAGTGCAACGGAGGGCTGTGAGGAGGCTGCATTCAATTGGCTTTCTCCTGCTCATTTTCTTGTGCTGTCCAGAGGCACTACGAAAAGTCGAGGGGGCACCACCGACTCAGAGTGTGCCGAAATACAGCGAAGAGCCCAGCATTGTCTTCACCTACAGTGGAAGCGTTAACGGAGAATCTGTCTCGACCGCTGCAACCATGGAGGACATTCAAACCAGAACCCAATGGCTCCCAGACAATGAAGCGCCCCTCTCTCCTCTTCAGGCTGCGAAGAAAGCTATAGCAGCGGCAAACGAATTGCCGCACTCGGCGACAAATTTGTCACCGACGGAGATCTCCTTGGAGAGGGTTTTGGATACCAACTATTGGTTTTATGCCGTCACTCTCTCGGAAGGGAACGACTTTGCGGTATCAAAGGGAGTCTTCAAAAATCGCTTTGTCGTAGTGGTTTCATTGAGTGGCAAAACGATCCTTCCCGAGTTTCATAAGAAGAAGCAAACGGAATAAGCAAGGTGGATTCATTGAGTCCACCGCCATGGGCAAAAGTAATGTTGATCCTCATAGCACTCCTAACAATCACGCTTTCTATTGCTAAATTAGACTACTTTGTTAAGTCTCGATTTGTAGGAATTGGTGTTGGATTCTTTCTGGCTTCAGGGCTGTTTTGGCCATTTCTTGTAGCTCAAGAAATCACAGTTTTTCCAGCTCACAGTTGGCCCGGGATACTTCTCCAAATTGCAATAGGCAACGGATTGCAGATCATCGCTGCACTGCTCATCTTCAAACTTCTTTTTTCTCATTCTCGTCAAAGTTGGACACCTCAAAAGCCCAAGTGCGACTCAGCTACATCTTCATCTGCACTCAACAGCAGGTAGTTGCGAGGTCACTTTCCTTCCGACGAATGGCTTGGCACCCAATGCGAAAGTTTTCCGAAGCCCTTAAGTCTCGAGACTCGTGTTTCTCAAAGTTTAAGTGCCCGGACGACTTGTTAACATGATGCACTTTCGAGCTGTTGCATTTGTAATCGGAATTATGGCGTTTACAGCTCTTCAAGGCTGTGATGACAAGGAATTCGTGCAGGCCGCTGAATCAATGCGGCCAACGATCATGCCGGGGCGAAAAGTGAAAATCAATTTTGACGCATACCGCCAATCAAATCCTGACCGTTGGGATATCATCGCCTTTCGCCCAAAAAAACCGACAACTAAAAACGAGATATGGATTTTCCGTGTGGCTGGACTTCCGGGAGAAAACATCTCATTCGAAGATGATCACATTCTAGTCGACGGGAAACGCATCGACGGCCCGAGCACGAAGCAAGAAATCAAGTATCGCCCCCATCCTGTTTTTGTGCCGCGATCCGAAGTGCTGCCCTACAGAGTTCCAACTCACTCATACTTTCTCTTGGGCGACGACTCTGAAATCGCTAATGATAGCCGAGTCTGGGGAAGCGTCTCCCGAGACGATATTGTCGGCAAGGTAATTCAATAGTTAAGACATGGGGAATTGGCACACCCAAGTACGACTGAGCTATCTCTCCAGAGGTGGTTCGGAAAATCCCTTACCCGGTCTAACCGCCCTGGCAAGGGCAATTGCAGCGCCTGCTGCATCAAGAAACGTCCTCGAAACAGTGTGCAGTGAGAGCACTCCGAGAGGCAAACTGGGCGCTCGATGAAGAACGGGCGACGGGTTTTGTGAGATCAAAGAAACAGAAACTCAACTGGGATGAGCTTTTGCTGTATATCGGAGCGTGTTTAGGTGGAATTACCTACACGTGGTGGCTGTCATTCGTGCTCGCAGCGATTGCCGTCATCCTCCGCATTCACAGGCGTTCGAAAAGGAAGCGTTAGTCCCAAAAATGCAGCGTCTCGCTGAATCTCCAGCTTCCATGTCAGCGATGTGTTTCCGCAGAATCGGAGACAATCCCATCCTGAGCATCCGTGAAAACCGAAAGTCACCCAAATGCGATTCTCAAGTTTTGAGCCCGACGGACCTTCTGGCCAGCTGCTCGCTCTTCTCTGCTCACAGCTTTGCCCTCCGGCGCGCGGTCGGCAGGGTCTTTGGGAAAACCTTCAGCCCAGCCGCTTTGGCAAGCTGCCTCTGATGTCCGTCGAAAGAGTGCAGAGAGTCCGCTCCCATCAGCAGGGCGGCTGCCAATTGCAGGATGTCCAAAGAGCGTGCGGGAATCTGAGGGGTATGCCGTTTCGATAGCTCCCGCGCTTTGCGGTAGTGTTCGCTTTGCGGAATGTCGCGGCGGGCAAGGATGCCGTCCGCAAGGTCTGCCTCAATCTGTCGAAACGCGGCGTCATGCTCGGCTCGTGTAAGGGCTCCCTCGCGCAAGCTCCGCCGGATCGTGTTTGCAACCTCCAACTCGATGAGCGGGGTATACGGGATGCTCTCTGTGAAACGCGCGGCTAGCGGGGCCGCATGGCGGTGGAAGAAATCACCGGGGAGCAGAAGGGCGAGAAGGAAACTGGAATCGCAATATGTCACTCTCCGCGCTCTTTGGACAGCATGGCAACTGCACTTTGGTCAATCCGTCCGCCCGCCAGGAACTTGCTGCCAAATCGCGCCCGGAAGTCTGGTCGCGCCGTCTCGCCCGCCGGGTTGAGGGTGGCCACGATGCGCCTGCGCTTGGTGATCGCTATGCTCTCGCCCTCAAAAAGCAAGGCCTCCAGCTTCGGGAAATGGGAGCGCAAATCACGAATCGTCGCCGTTTTCATTGTGATTCAAAAGTGCGTCACAACACCAATGCCGTCAAGGAGGCTTTCGGTTCGGAAAAAGAGATCGATTGCCTTTGGACTGTGCCGACGGAGAATCCTCGAGTTACCCGCAAGTTGCACAACATGCGGGCTCGAACGCGCGTTCCGGCGTCGGGTTTTACGCGGAAAGCTCCCGCGCTTTCCTCGCGTGCCCCCCTCTGCTACGGTGGGCGGGTGACAAGGTTTTTCTGCACGCCGGGAGGGCGGGTTTTGTGATTGCTGTCGTGGGGGCCGGGCTGGCCGGGCTGGCCTGTGCCCAGCGGTTGCAGGCCGCGGGGAAGGAGGTTGTCGTCTTGGAGGCCTCTGATGCTCCCGGGGGACGGATGCGGAGCGATGTGGTCGACGGGTTTGTGTTGGATCGCGGGTTCCAAGTCGTGCTCGACTCGTATGTGGCCGTGCGGGAGTTTGTGGATCCCTCGGTGCTGGGGGCGCGTTTTTTTCGTTCCGGGGCACTGATCGCGGCGGAGGGCCGCCTTCACCGGTTGGAGAGTCCTTGGGAGAATCCGGCTGCCGCGCCCGGGCTTGCGCTTTCGGATGTTTTTCCCTTTGCGGACAAGCTCCGCGTGGCGGCCTTGACGGCACGCGTGGTGGCGACGTCGGACGAGGCGCTGCTTGCGGGGTGCGGCCTGCCGGACGACGTGACGACGGCGGAGTTCCTTGCGGATTTCAGCGAAGAATTCCTTGAGCGCTTCGCGCGGCCGTTTTTCGGGGGCGTGTTCCTTGACGACAGCTTGTCCACGAGTGCGGCGTTGTTCCGTTACTATTTCAAAAAATTCGCCACGGGCCGGGCGTGGATCCCTGCGAACGGGATTGGAGCCCTGCCGGCTGCGATGGCAACTGGCCTGCCGGATGTGCGGTTCGGGACGCGCGTGACCGGCTGGGAGATTGTGGGTTCGCGTGTCTCGGCGGTGACCCTTGCGGACGGCGTGCGTCTCGCGGTCGATGGCCTCGTGCTGGCGCTTGATGAGCCGTCCCTCTGCGCCCTGCTGGGTGGCCGAGCGCGTCCGGCCCGTACGGTCGCTGCGGTGTATTTCGAGGCTGCCGAGTCGCTTTACCCGGACCCCCTGCTCGTCCTTCCGGCGGGTCGGAGCCGTGTCGTGCGCCATTTTGCGCAGGTGACCAATGTCGCCCCCGGCCTCGCCCCGCCGGGTCGCCACCTTGTTTCCGCGTCGGTTCTGAATCCGGGCCCGGCCGACCCCGCTCCGGAAGCCGCGCGCGAAATCGCGGAGATTTTTCCGCGCGCGAAGCTTCGGCATTTGGCTACGGTGCGCGTGCCGTATGCGGTGCCCGCCCAGCCGCCGGGGTTCGCCGCCCTTTCGTCCCGTCCGTCCCCGGCCCCGAATGTCGTGCTGGCGGGCGACTGGCGCGGCGGAGCCAGTATCCAGGCCGCCCTGGAATCCGGCGCTGCCGCTGCGGGGAGGTTCCTCTCATGAATCCCGCGCTTTCGACGTGTTGGAATTCCCGGCGGCACACGTGCGGTCGCGCGATGGTCGAGGAGATGCTCTCCCTCGGGTTTCGGACCATCGAGATCAGCCACGGGATCCATGCCCCGATGTTGGAGGGGATCCTTGTCGCGAAGGATCGTCACCGCTTCGAGGTGTGCAGCGTCCACAATTTCCTCCCGATGCCCGTTGAGATTCTCGGGGATGCGCCGGACTGCTACGAGTTCAGTTCACACCGTCCTTCCGATCGTGCGCGGGCGATGAAGCTCACGCGGCAAACGATCGACTGGGCCGAACGCCTCGGTGCGCGCTTTGTGGTGGTCCATACCGGACGCGTGCCGCACCGGCTCGGGGATCCGCTTCGCGAAATGGTCACCGAGGGGGGATTGTGGAGCCGCCGGTTTTGCCGTGCGAAGCTTGATGCCGTGAAGCGCCGCGAGGCCTCGGCGGAGACGGTGCGTCTCCGTGTGGTCGAGTGCGTGGCCGAGCTGGCCGACTATGCGGGGAAAAAGGGTGTGCGCCTCGGCATCGAGAACCGCGAGGACTACGAGGCATTCCCGAGCGAGCGGGAGTTCGGTGCGTTTCTCGCGCAGCTCGACTCGGCGCATGTCGGCTACTGGCACGACTTCGGCCACGCCCAGATCAAGCACCAACTCGGACTGCTCGACCATGGGAAATGGCTCGAGCGTTTCGGCAGCAAGGCGCTGGGAAGTCATGTGCACGACGTCATCTGGCCGTGCCGCGACCACCGCGCACCGTTCACGGGCGAAATCGATTTTGCACGGCTCGTGCAGCTCCTGCCGGAGAGTTGCCAGTTCGTTTTCGAACTCTCCCCGCGCGTCTCGAAGGAAGACCTCGGCGCCGCGCTGGCCCGCTGGCGCGAACTTTTCTAGGTCCGAATTACTCCCCGCGCCCCGCAAGAATGTGCGCGATCTGCCGGCGGTGGATCCCCATGTGTCCGCCCGCCATCACGGCCCAGCCGTTCGCATCCAACGGACCGAACCACGGGTGTGCGAAGCGCACCCTCCCCGTGCCGGGCTGCACCTGCCGCATCGCCGTCGCGAGAGCTCCGCAGGCGGCTTCGTAGCCGGGAATCACCGCGCGCGTCACGCCCGGCGGGGGCTTGACGGCGGCTGTGCTGGCTTCGCCCGGTGGAATGCGTCCCGCACCCAGCGCGAGCAACACGCCGGTGATCGACTCGTTGACGATCCGCAGGTGCTCGAGCGTCATCCACACCGACCAGTGGCGGCTGCTGTCTTCCATGCCCGGCAGGCGGCGAATCAAGACCCGCTCGGCCCCGCGGGCGTCCCTGCATCCGGCGACAAGCTCCGCGATGCGCGCCCTCTCCCGCTCGAATGTGCGCACATGGTCCTCCGGAGTTCCCAGCCCGCGCTTGAGCCGGAACATCCAATCCGCCACGAATCGCTCGATCGCCGGAAGTCCCGCTCCGGGCGGCGCAAGCACAGGATGCAAGTCGGGTTTCATTGCGCACACATTTCCCAAAATGCTTGCATAGTGCAAGTAAAAATACTTTTGAAAAACAAGCAATGCCGCGGATACGATGCGGGGATGAGATCTTCTTCCGACCGTCGTTCGCCATGCCCGGTGGCCTGTGCGCTGGATGTGTTGGGGGACCGGTGGACGCTGCTTGTGGTGCGGGATCTGATGCTGGGACGGAGCCGCTTCAAGGATTTCGCGGCCTCGCCGGAGGGCATTCCAACGAACATCCTCACGGAGCGACTCCAGCGTTTGACGGCGCATGGTTTGGTGAAGCAACGCCCCGCGGAAGACGGAACGAAGCGGTTCGCCTACGGGCTCACGCGCAAGGGCGAGGCGCTGCGGCCGGTGCTGCGCGCTCTGCGGGATTGGGGGCTCGAATGGCAGCCGGGCACCGAGGCCCGCCTCGCTAAACAATCTCCGCCGCGATCTCGTCGGCCAGCAGGCGGCCCTGCCGCGTGAGGACGATGCGTCCCGAGGTCTCGCGCACGAGGCCGGCGGTGCGCAGGGCATCGAGTTTGAGCGGAGCCACGGAGGGTGCGGGGATGCCACGATTCGTGCGGAGCGCGAACGCGAGTTGCTCCGCCGTGGCCGTCGCGGCGTCGAGGGTTTCCTCGAAATCCGCAACCGGCTCCGCAGCTCCCACGCGCCGGATGAACTCGGCCGTATCCGCGACATTCCGCCAGCGGCGACCGTCGCGCGTTGAGAACGCGCTCGGCCCGAGACCGACATAGTCCGCCCCCTCCCAATAGGCGAGATTGTGCAGGCACTCGCGTCCGGGCCGGGCGTAGTTCGAGATTTCGTATTGGACGTAGCCGGCTCCCTCGAGGTGCTCCATCGCGAGTTCGAAGAGCACGGCGTCCGACTCCGAGTCCGGCCGCATTTCGCCGCGTTGGAGGCGTTCGAAAAACTCGGTGTCCTCCTCGTACGTGAGGCAATACGCCGAGATGTGGTCCGGCCCGAGTGCGATCGTGTGCCCGAGCGACTCCGCCCAAAGTTCCGGCGTCTGGCCCGGCACGCCGAAGATGAGGTCGAGATTGATGTTCGGCACGCCCGCCTCGCGCAGGATCGCGTAACTCCGCTCGGCCTGTGCGGCGGAGTGCACGCGCCCTAGCACGGCCAGCAGCCCGGCATCCCACGATTGCACGCCCATGCTCACGCGGTTCACCCCGAGAGCGATGAGTGCACGAGCCTTTTCGAGCGAGACCGTGGCCGGATTCATCTCGACCGTGAACTCGCGGACATCCGAGAAATCGATGCGTTCGCGGAGTCCGGTGATGAGGAATTCCAGCTGCGTCGTCGAGAGCGCGGTCGGAGTGCCTCCGCCGAAAAAAACCGTGCGCGGCCGCAGTCCCTCGCCTTGCTGCCCGGCGGTGAGCAGCACCGCATCGAGAAAGGCCCGGGTTTTGTTCCGGTCGCTTGCTTCCTTGTAAAAGCTGCAATACGGACACACCTTCGGACAGAACGGAATGTGAACGTAAAGGTGCCTGACCATCGTGTGAGACTACGGCGCGGGATGCGCCTCTGCAACGTGCTCGTCGCCCTCGGGCTTGCGGCGGGCGTTGCCTCGGCTGCGCCTGTCGAGCCCCCGCCCCGCGCGGCGGTATTCTATGTCACCGATTCGGCGGCGCTCACGGCCGGGAGGGTGCCGAATCCGCCGGTTGTGCGCCGGATGGTCGACCAATTGGTCGTTGCCGTGACCGGGAAGCCAACGCCCGCCGAGGCCTGGGCTTCCCTCGTGAAGAAAACCGACACCGTCGGAATCAAGGTCGCGGCAGCAGGAGGGAAATCGGGCGGCACGCGGGCCGAGGTCGCCCTCGCCATCGCCGAAGGGCTCGGCGCGATCGGGATGCCGAGGGACCGCGTGGTCATCTGGGACCGCCAACTGTCCGACCTGCTCGCGGCCGGATTCCGCAAAGACGACCCCCGCTACCGCCTCGTCGCCATCGATCCCGCCACTGGGTATGACAAGAAATCCGAAGTCACCGCGCCCGTCCTTGGCAAGCTCATCTGGGGCGACAGCGGATTCGACGACCGCTCGGGCGGGCGCTTTGCCGACCTGCTCGAGAGCGGCGACCAACTCAGCAGCCGGTCCTACTATGCCCGTGTGCTGACGAAGGACATCACCCGCATCATCAACGTCCCCGCACTTACCGACAGCTTCCTCACCGGGGTCAACGGCGCCCTTGCGAACATCACCCTGCCGAACCTCGACAACTGGCGGCGCTTCACCAAGCCCCCTGCTTTCGGCGACCCTTACCTCGCCGAGATTTACGCCGACGGCATCATCCGCGACAAAGTCGTCCTCACCATCCTCGACGGCCTCATCGCCCAGTATGCCGGCGGACCCTTCCCGAACCCCGGATTCACCCTCGACCAATTTACCCTCTACGCCAGCAAGGACCCCGTCGCCATCGACGCCACCGCCATGCGCCTCCTCGACGAACTCCGCAAACCCTCGAAACTCCCCCCGCTCGGCCCCATGACCCAGTGGCTCGAAAGCGCACAGGGGATCGGACTCGGACTCGCCGACCCCGACCGCATCGACCTCATCCGCGCCCCGCGACGGTGATTTTGGCTGTTCCTGCAGGGCTCGTCTTTGGTTATGCTCCCCTCCGGATGAAAAACCTGCTCATTGCCCTCGGCATCGCCATTCTCTTCACCGGATGCCAGACGATGGAATCCGATGCCCCCGCCCGCGCCGCCATGGCCGAGGCGATCCGCGCCGAACAACCCGGCGACTACTTCATCGGACGCCGCATGTATAAGAAGGATTACAAAATGTGGGGATGGATCCGCGAGCCCGGCAAACCCTGGTCCACAGCGAAGCTCGTCATGCTCAACGAACAGCGCAAAATCGCCCCCGATCGCGAGGGCGGCACCCTCGGCACCGACAACAATGTCGAATACCGTCTCACCGGATTCTTCACCGGCGGCAAAGTTTACGAACCGGCCAGCGATGACTTCTATCCCGAGTTCGTCCTCACCGGCTACGAAGTGCGCTCGCGGAACCCAGCCCGCATCTACGCCACCAAGCGCCAGGAAGACCCCGCCGTCCGTCTCCTCGTGCCCCCGCTCTGATTTCTCCTGCCATGACGACCTACCTCTACGAGACCATCCCCGCCACCCCGGGCGGCAAAGTGAAGCACTACGAGATCCGCCAAAGCATGAAAGACGCCGCCCTCACCACCCACCCCGAGACCGGCGAAAAAATCCGCCGCATCGTCACCGGCGGCTACGGAATCCTCAAATCCGGCGGCTCCGCAAGTCCCTCAGCCGCCCCGTCTTCGTCCTGCTGCCACAGTGGCGGGTGCGGTTGCTGAGTCGAAAAGACAGCCGCCCTGTGGCGTTGCTCGCCTGCATGCCCCACGCCATCCGAGCTGTGGCATAAAAAAACTCCCCGCTTGCGAACCCGGCCCGGCACCGCATACCGTATATCTATACGGCATGCATCTCACCGAACGGCAGACTCAAATTCTGGACTACCTGCGCGACTGCGTTGACCGGCAGGGGCGTGTGCCGACGGTGTTGGAGATTGCGGCGCATTTCGGGTTTTCGTCGCCGGCGACGGTGACGGGCCACCTCGATTTGTTGGAGAAGAAGGGGGCGATTCGGCGCCTGCCGGGGAAGGCGCGGAACATCACGGTGCCCGACCGGCTGCCGGTGTCGCTTTTGCGGATTCCGGTCTATGGGAGCATCCCGGCGGGGTTTGCCGAAGGGCAGGAGCAACACTCGGAGCGCTGCATCACGGTGGATCCCGACACGATCGCCCTGCCGCGCACGGCGCGCACGTTCGCGCTCGAGGTGCGCGGGGATTCCATGGTGGGGGCGGGGATTCTTGATCGGGATGTGGTGATCATGGAGCTGGCCGAACCCCGGCACCGCGACATCGTGGCCGCGCTGATCGACGGCGAGGTGACGCTCAAGCGCTACCTCCTCCAGCGGGGCAAGCCGTTCCTGCGTGCGGAGAATCCGAGGTATCCGGACCTCATCCCCGCGCGGGAGCTTGTCATTCAAGGCGTCTTCCGGGCGCTGGTGCGCATCAATCGCAGCCGCACGTGAGGGAGGGCGGCGATGATCGTCCATTTGGATGCCGATGCGTTCTTCGCGAGCGTTGAACAGGCGGCGGATCCCCGGCTGCGGGGGCGTCCGGTGGCGGTGGGGGGGACAGCGCGTGGCGTGGTGGCGTCCGCGAGCTACGAGGCGCGGCGGCTGGGCATCACGACCGCAATGCCGACCGCGAGGGCGCGGAAGCTGTGTCCGGGCCTGGTCGTGGTGCCGGGAGATTTCGAGAAATACGAGCGGTTCTCGCAGCTTATGTTCTCGTATGCCTTCGATTTCACGCCGACGGTCGAGGTGTCCTCCATTGACGAGGGGTATTTTGATCTGAGCGGGGTGCGGAAGACGACCGCGCGCGAGGTGGCAGAAACGATCCGGCGGGCGATCGGGCAGTCCCTGCGCCTGTCTGTCTCGGAAGGCATCGCGAGCAACAAGCTTGTGAGCGCCGTCGCCTCGAAGTTGAAAAAACCCTCGTGTTTTATCGAGGTCGGAGCGGGTGGCGAGCGGGAGTTCCTCGCACCGCTCGAAGCGAAGTGGTTGCCGGGGGTGGGGCCGTCTCTGGCGAAGACACTCGGGCAGGCCGGGCTTGTCCAGATCGGCCAGATCGCGGGGGTCCCGCCGCAGCAGTTGAGCCTGTTCGCGGGGGGCGGCGCACGGCAGCTCTGGGAATTCGCACAGGGCATCGACACCCGCCCCGTGGTCGCCGAACCGCCCGCCGCGAAGTCCTGGAGCGAACAAGAGACCTTCGCGCAGGACGTGACGGATGGTGATTGGGTGCTCGCCAAGCTGCGCAGCATGGCCGATCGCCTGTTCATCAAAGTGCGCGCGGAGGCGAAAGCGATCCGCACCATCGAGGTGCGCGTGCGCTACAACGACTTCGACGAATGCCGTCGCTCGGAGAGCCTCTCCGAGCCGACCGATCTGGAGACGGATGCCTATCCGCTCCTCGACCGCCTGCTCGCCAGGGCGTGGGAGCGGCGCGTCTCCCTGCGGCTCGTCTCGGTGAAGCTAAGCGGCGTCTATGGGGCGGTTTTTCAAGCGGGATTGCCGCTGTGGGATGCCGGGGTGGATCCCGCCGTGCGTCGTCGGCTCTCCCCCGTGCTCGACAAAATCCGGAGCCGTCACGGTGCGGGGGCCATCCTGCGCGGGCACGATTTGTTCCTGCAGCACTATGGCAAAGAACCCACATGTGCACCGGCGGTGGCGCGGGCGGCGGGAGCGAAACCCGAGTGGGCCGCGCTCAACATGAAGAGCGCGTATGCATTTCTCGATTCCCTCCTCACCCCCGCGGCGGCCGTGGCACTCGCCAAGGCGCACGGTTGCCGCGCCGTGGCCATCACGGATCCCAACCTCCACGGATCGGTCGAGTTTTTCCTCGCCGCCCGCGAGGCCGGTATCCACGCCATCGTCGCTGCGGAGGTCGCGGTTGGCGGACGGCACCTCAACGTCTATGTGAAGGACCGCACGGGCTACACGAACCTGTGCGCGCTGCTTTCCATGGAACGGATCGCGCAGGCGGATTTCCTCTCCCGGCAGGATGGCCTCATCGTCCGGCCCACCTCGTGCCTGCCCGCTGTGCGCTATGCGGACCGCTCCGAGAAGCCGATGTATGACGTTCTGCAATCCATCCGCACGCTCACGCTCCTCGACGAACGCAGCGCGGCGAAGAAGACCGGGGCCTTCGGTTTCCCGGATGCGCGGGAGTTGGCGGCCTGCGATGCGGCGGCGCTGCGCGACTCGCTCGGGATCGCCGAGGCGTGTGGGTTCGCGCACGAGTTGGGCGGCCTCCGGTTCCCGCACTACCACCCGGCCGACGGTCGCACGGCCCGGGAATTCCTGCGGCACCTCGCCTTCGAAGGCATGCGGCGGCGCTATGGGAACAAACCGCACCTGCTCGCCCGCGTACGAACCCAGCTCGAGGAGGAACTCGGCATCGTGGCCGAGGTCGGCTACGAAGAATACTTTCTCCTCACTTGGGAGATCCTGCAGGATTGCCGGGCGCGCGGCATCGAATGGATCACGCGGGGCAGCGCGGCGGATTCCCTCGTGTGTTACTGCCTCGGTATTTCCGGCGTCTGCCCGCTGCGCTTCGAGCTGTATTTCCGGCGCTTCCTCAACAGGGACCGCATGGCGCTCAACAAACTTCCCGACATCGACATCGACTTCGCCCATGACAAGAAGGACGAGGTGGTCGACCTCGTCTTCGCCCGCTACGGCGCGCACGCCGCCATCGTCGGGGGATTCTCGACCTTCAAGGGCCGGAGTGCCTTTGCCGACATCGCCAAGGTGATGGGCGTGTCGGAGTTCCAAGTGCGCCGGATGACCGAGCACCTCCCGCACACGGACGCCTCGCATCTCGAGGAGGCTCTCGCCGGAAGCGAGGAATGCCGCGACAGGGAGTTCGAGGAAGACCCGTATCGCACCGCGCTCCGCCTGGCCCGTCGCCTCGATGGCATGCCCCGGCATCCGAAGATGCACCCGTGCGGGGTTGTCCTCTCGCGCCTTCCGGTCCGCGAGTTGACGCCTGTGTTCCCCGGCGGGAAGGGCTACCCGACCACGCATTTCGACATGGAATCGGTCGAGGCCATCGGCCTTGTGAAGATGGACCTCCTCGCGCAGGGCGGACTCGCCGTGATGCGGGATACCTGCCGCTTGCTTTCCGAGCGCGGCGTGAACGTTGATTTGAAGGCCTTGGAGCCGTGGGACGACCCGGAGGTCTGGCGGATGATTTCCTCCGGCGAGGCCCGGGGGGTCCACCACATTGAGAGTCCGGCCATGACGACCCTCGAGCGCATGGTCGCCGTCGATAACATCGACGACCTCATCGCTCTGGTTTCCGTGATTCGCCCCGGTGCGGCGAACGGGCTCAAGAAGGAACAATTCGCCCTCCGCGCCCAGGGACTCGAGCCCGTGGACTACACCCACCCGAGTCTCGAGAACTGCCTGCGCTCGACCTACGGCGTCGTCGCCTACGAGGAACACATCCTGCAAATCTGCGAGGACTTCGCCGGCTTGCCGGCCGGACGCGCCGACGTTCTGCGCCGTGCGCTCGTGAAGGGTCGACAGGAAAAAATCCTCGAAGTCGGCCGCGAGTTCGTGGCGGCGGCGAAGGCCCGCGGACACACGCGCGACGAGATTGTTGCCGTGTGGAAACTCGTTTGCGGCTTCCAAGGTTACGCCTTCTGCCGCGCCCACTCGACCGCCTACGGGATCGAGGCCTACGAGGCCGCATGGCTCAAGCGCTACCACCCCGCCGAGTTCCTTGCCTGCGTGCTTACGCATGGAAAAGGATTCTACTCGAAGCTCGTCTATTCCATCGAATGCCGCCGTCTCGGCATCGGATTTCTCCCGCCCGATGTGAATGCCTCCCGCTCCGTGTTTTTCCCCGAGGGCGGCGCCATCCGCGTCCCGCTTGCGGAGATCAAAGGCCTCTCGGCACGCACGCTTGAGCGTTGGGAGGCCGGACGCCCCTTCGCGTCCCTGCGGGATTTTCTCCAGCGCGTTGCCCCCTCACGCGACGAGGCGTCCGCCCTCATCTGCACCGGCGCCTTCGATGGCTTCGGCGAATCCCGCACGCGGCAGTTCTGGGAACTCGCCTCGCAGTGGCCCACCGCTTCCGTGCAGGAACTCCCCCTCGCCAGCTACGGCGCCCCGGCGCGCGATTTGCCCCTGCTCACCGAACCCACCCCCCTCGAACGCCTCCAAGCCGAACAGGAATTACTCGGCTTTCCCGTCTCCGACCACCCGCTCGCCCTGTTTCCGCAGAGCGATTACCGCCTTCCCCTCGCTTCTCTGCGCGACCACCCGCACCGTGTCGTGACCGTAGCCGGCCTCGTCGTCGAGGACCGCATCCACCGCCAGGACGACGGCCGCCCCATGAAATTCCTCACCCTCTGCGACCACTCCGGACTCCTCGAATGCGAACTCTTCGCCGATACCTACAAACGCTACGGAACGGAAACCATCCGCCACCCCGTCATCGAAGTCACAGGCAAGGTCGTCCCCTTCGCCAATGGCAACGGCCACACCCTCCGCGTGCTCCGCGTCCGCGCCAAACGTGAGCGCCCGTGAGAGAGAAACGGACTATCGAACGCCTCGCCGCTTACCTCCGCACCATCCCGCCCGGCTGGAGCAACCAACCTGCGGACTGAGGAGGGGTGCAGTCGCATGGACTTCCCTGCCGCGACTGTCCAATCCTCGGCGATTTTGGTTAACAAAAGATCGCCATTTGGTACTCGGCCTACTCTTTGATTCGATGACGACGGTGGCCTTGCACGTGGCTGTCCAGCGCTGGATCTCGTCGCCGGTGGAAGCTTCGGATGTTTTCATCGCTTGATTGCCTCCAAAGGATACCCGTTTTCAGCGAGTTGTTATCGTCCTTATGACCTGTCCAGTTCCTTCGGGGGACGCTGCAATCGTCCAGCTCACCATGCGGCTGTCGGATCGAGAAATGGGTTCATGACTTGGACGGAGCCGAAACGCTGGCCGTGGTTGAGGTCTTCCGAGTAGAGAATGGGCGTTCGGGCCTGGGTGGCTGCGGCGATGATCATGGCATCCCAGAGAGAAAGCTGCCAGCGGGCACAGACCTCCAGTCCGGTGAGCAAAAGCTCGTGTGTATTGTCGATGATTTCCCATGCGGAGAAATCATCAACAAGGGTGGCTGCGGCCTCATCGCTCTGCCCCCGGCGGGTGAAGTTCACAAAGAACTCCTGGAGCACCTGCACGCTGATCGCGAAGCGCGCGGGATGTTTCAAGGCGTCGGATACCAAAGCGGAAGCCTTGAGACGTTTCCGGCCTGCGTCCTTGTCATAAGCGTAGAGCAGGATGTTGGTGTCGAAGAAGAACTCAGCGGGCATGGCTTTCGTCCCGGGAAAGCGGTTCTCCGCCCAGAGCATAGCCGGCCCGGAGGCGGGCCAGGGCAGAGCGTGAAGCCGCGGGATTGGGCCGTGATTCCGCCCGCAGAACTCCCTCCAAACCCTTGATCACAAGGCTGCGGATCGTGGTTTTCTTCAAAGTGGCCGTGATTTTCACGCGTTCAAGCAAAGGATCAGGCAGGTCGATCGTTGTTCTCATACACAATACATTTATGCATAAAGCTGCATAGACGGCAATCTCAAGGGATCAGGCTGCGGAAAGGTGCTTTCGAGTCACCGCCGGCAGTGCATGACGCCCTTCAGGTGACAATGGATCCTGCGCGGGATGTCACCGCGGGGTGGGGAGGGAATTGGATTGACGCGCCCTGTTCCGTTTCGTTTTCTCCGGCAGCGACAGGTGCGCTCCGTGCCCGGAGGTGTTTGTCGGCGCCGGGGAGAGGCGCGAGGCGATCTTCCGGCGAACTGAAAGGATACCCATGGCAAACTTGTTTATCTTTGGTCATCCCGACTTGGCCTCGGACAGCTTCATGCACAGGGAGATTCTGTCAGCTGTCCGCGAGAAACTGCGGCCCGGCGAGCAGATCTGGCTGTTGAACGACAAAGAGAAACACGAACTTCTCCCTCTTGGAGAAACAGTTCTTTCCGTTCCCTTTGATGTCCCGGTGATCCAGAGCGAGATGGAAAAGTATTCCGGAGTGGTCCTGGTGTTTCCTTACCACTGGTATTCGGTGCCCTATCTGCTGAAGCGCTTTATCGACGAGGTTCTCACCTACGAATGGAGTTATGCGCCGTCAGGCAAAATGGCGCTGAAGGACAAGAGTCTCTATGTTTTGACGACGTTGGGCGCGACGGAGGCCGATCATCAACGCGGAGGATTCAATCACTACTCCGTGGCGGAGAGTTTGTTGCCCCTTCGCATGGCCGCCAACATCACCGGCATGCACTTCATGGCGCCGTTTGCGATTTACGGCAACAGTACGCTTTGGGGTGTCTTGTGGGACAAGGTGACTTTGGAAGACAACGCCGCGTTTCTTGAGGAGCAGCGAAACAGGGTGCGGTCGGAAGCGGGACGCTATCTGGATGCCATCTCGGCGCAGGAAGTCCGGGCCATTCCTCTCCAGCAGGCGATCTGAACTTCGAAAGCATCCGCACCTTCCGCTCGAGCAGGGAGGGCAGACCTCTTCTCAATCCGCAGGCTGGTTGCTCCAGCCGGGCGGGGTGGTGCGGAGGTAGGCGGCGAGGCGTTCGATGGCCTGGAGAGTGTCCTCGCTGATGTGGTGTTCCATGCCTTCCACGTCGCGGTGGATGGTTTCGGCATCGATGCCGAGGAGTTCAAGGAAGTCGGTGAGGACGAGGTGGCGGCGGGCGATGCGGCGGGCGAGTTCGTGACCGGAGGCGCTGAGGGTGAGGCCGCGGTATTTTTCGTATTTGATGAGGCCGTCGGCGTCCATGCGCTGGACCATGTTGGTGACACTGGCTTGGGAGATGCCGAGGCGGCCGGCGATATCGACGACGCGTGCGTAGCCCTTGGTATCGACGAGTTCGAGGATGCGCTCGAGGTAGTCCTCGACGGCTGCGGAGGCACCGCGGGCGGGGCTGGAAGGTTTGCCGACCATGCGACCAGCTACCGCCGGGCGTTCCCGGCTGTCAAGACCGCGTGACCCGCACGGCGGCGGCCTGGCCGTTCCAGCCAGCGAGCGTGACGAGGGACGTTCCTTTGCAGGAATCGGCGGCGAGGGCGACTTGGAGGAGAGCAGAGACGGCAAATGCCTCACCGGTCTGGCACTTTGGATCGTGCGTCGGGAGGCCGGGGCAGCTATGGAGTGTCGCGTCCTCACAACGGTCGATGCGGGAACCGGAGCGGCTCCGCACGAGAGAATCAAACGGGCCTTCCACGTCGGCGATACAGCGTGCGAGCGCGGAACGCAGCGGGCGTTCTCCACGACAGGCGAGAGCGTCGATCTGTGCAGCGGCGGGGGAGCGGCCGAGCACGAGGGCGACGGCGCCTTCGGAAAGGATGGCGGCGTCCGGGCCGCTGAGTCCCCACTGGCGATAAGCTTCGCAGGTGACGCCATCGAGTTCTTCGGCGGCGACGACGAGGCACGTCGCTGCGGACCCGCTGTCGAGAATTTCACCCGCTGTCGCAAGCGCCATGGCGGCTGCGGTCGCATCGCCGACGCAGGTGACGACTTCCCCATCGAGATCGAGCAGGGCGGCGATGTGGCTCGCGGGGGCGTTGTAAACCGTCTCCGGGAAAAGCAACGGACTCGCCGGCCGCGAGTTCATGACATCCTCGTAAAAGCGTCGCGTGTAGATGACGGCCCCGTCGGAAGCGGCCAGCACGAGTGCGGTGGACGAGGCATCCGGGCAACCCGCGGCCTGCCAGGCCTCGCTGGCTGCCGCGCAGGCGAAATGCGAAATCGCGCTCGAGCGGCGGACACGTGCCGCGATGTTCGCGGGGGGCTCGGGAACCGGTGTGCGAAAGACTGTGTGTGCACGGCCCCCGAATTCCAGCGTCGTGGAGGAAGCCGTCTCTCCCGAGGCAAGACGGGTGCGGGTGGCCGGCCAGGATGCGCCGAGTGGACTCACGCAGCCTGTGCCGAGAACGGAGAGCGGCTTCATGGCATTTCGAGGGCGACGGTGGCATTCGATCCGCCGAAGCCGAAGGAATTCGAGAGCACGCGGCGCACGGTGGCGGGCCGGGCGGTGTTCGCAACAAGATCGATCCCGGGCTCGGGAGTTTGCACGTGGAGATTGGGCGGCAGGAACCCGCCGTGCATGGCATGGATGCAGAAGGCGGCCTCAAGGGCTCCCGCCGCGCCGAGTGTGTGGCCGGTCATGGCTTTTGTGCTGCTCACCGGGCAGGCCGGTGCGATGGCATGCAGTGCGGCGGCCTCGCTCGCGTCGTTGAAGGGCGTGCCGGTGCCGTGGGCATTGATGTAGTCCACGGAATCCGGGGTCCATCCCGCATCCGCGAGCGCGCGTTCCATGGCACGGCGCGGACCGGCTCCGGACGGATCGGGCCGGGTGAGGTGAAAGTTGTCGCTGGCCGCCCCGTGGCCTCGCACAAAGGCGAGGGGACAGCGTGCATCGGCCTCGAGGAGGAGGGCTGCGGCACCCTCGCCGAGCATGAGGCCGCTGCGAGCGATGTCGAATGGACGGCATTTCTCCGGACTCGCGGCCTGCAGCGCGTCAAACCCTGCAAAGACAAGTTCGCACAGGGCGTCATAGGCCAGCACGAGCACGCGGCGGGCGCCGCCCGTGCGCAGGAGTCGGGTGGCGATACCCAGGGCGTTCGTGCCCGAGGCGCACGCATTTGAAACCACGCGCACCGGGGCGTCGAATCCGAAGGCACCCATGGCATCGCGTGCGGGTTGCTGCGGGATGTAGCGCCTCGAAAGGGGGCGCAGGGAGCGGGGGGACCGGCCTGCGATGAGTCCGCGATAAAACGCCTCCCCGAAATCCATGCCCCCGCTTGTCGTGGCGGCGATCACGACGTCGGGCTGGAAGTCGGACTGCATCGAGAGCGCCTCGGTCAGGGCCGCGAAAACCATGTGCGACGCGCGCGGCCAGCGGCGGGAGGATCCGGCGGCACCGAAAAAAGCGTCATCCGCCATGCCGGCTTGCGTGGAGCGGAAGGCCTGCGTTGGAAACAAAGTGATGGGAGCGGCCCCATCGTGTCCGGCACGGAGCCGGGCACGCGTCGTCTCACCATCGCAGCCGAGGGCGCTGATGCACCCGAAGCCGGTCACCGCCACAGCGGTCATGGGGCGGGAGTCTGCGGCGTGGTCACGACCGGCGGGGCATCCACAAACGGTGGCGACGGCTCGTCCGATGCTGCAGGTGATGCCGTGGGGGAGGGCGCCGGCGTGGGAGTCGGCCAAGGCGGCACGAGGTCGGGCCATGTGTGCAGTTCCACGTGGAGCCCGCCAAGTTCATTCACAAGCTCCAGACACTTGGCGCGCCATGCGGCGAGGTCGGGCGGACCCGCTTCCGCTGCGGCCGTGCCCGGGAAAACAAGGTAAGCGACATGAAGCGAACTGACAGGCCGCGAGATCGCGGACGAGCGGGCATTGAGTTCGCGGCAAATCAGCACGGAGGCCTCGCCCATTTTGAACGAAGGCCCTGCGTCGCCGACGATGGCCGGGTAGGCTTTTCCCTCGTAGATCACGACGGCGAAATCCCCGAACGACGGCGCATACGGGTTCTCCTTGTCGCGGAACATGAAACCCGGCAGGACAATGAACGGATCCGTCGACGAAACCAGAAAACTCCAGCGCGTGAGGTCGTAGATGCGGCGCTTGGCAAGCTCGATGCCGTCTTTCACCTGCTCCGCGCGGGCCGCTGTGAGGTTGCCGCTTTTCTGCTCGCTTTGAAACTTCGCGAGGCGCTGCTGCTCGACGGCGAGGAAGGGATTCGGGCGCTCGGTCCGTTTGCGCCACCGGTAGCTCGTCTGCGGGAGGAAAAATTGGGACGAGCCGTCCACGGTCACGTTCCGGTCGCCGTCGGAGCCGTCGACATTTACATCCATGTCACCGATGGCAAGGAGGGCGCGACGACCGGAGGCGGGATGCTGGAGTTCGAGGATGGTCTCGCAGTCGTAGAAATTGTGCCGTGTGAGGATCTCGTCGAGTTGGCCGAGGTCGCGTTTCACCTGGTCGACCTTGAGTTTGTAGATGTGCTCGAAGAACGGCGACACGCGGGCGGACTCCAGAAGCGTGGGGAGATCGCGGAAGACGGCGGGGAATGTCGGGTCGTTGCGGCGCAGGTCGTCCTCGTGCAAGGCGGGGCGGGGGAGGGCGACCTTCACCTCGATCTCGACGCGGTAGGCATCGATCTCGCGTCGATCCTGCGAGGCGGTCGCATTGCCCGGCTGCGCGTCGAGACGCGTCACCAGACCGAGTCCGTTGAAAAGCCTCGCGGTCGAGAGTGGCTTGCGGGCGATCGACGGGATCGGTGTCGGCGTGGGCACCGGAGTGGGTGTTGCCGTGGGCGAGGGAGTCGGCGTCGGCGGAGGGGGAGGAGGCGGTGCGGGTTTTCCGCAGGCGGCAAGCGTGATGACGACGCCCGCCAGGGCGATTCGGAAAAGACGTCGGCAGCCCCTGCTCATGCCCTCAGGTGTGCGCAAGGAATGCCGAATAGACATCCGGCGGGATGTCGAGCATGCGGTAATCCGTGGACGAGACAAAGAGCAGGCTCTGCTTGCCATGTCCGAGTTTGTTCCCGGACGAGTCGTAGATTTCGTGCTCGAGAATCACAAACTTCCGGTTGTAGCTCGCGATGCGGATCTTGACGCTCACGGTCTCGAACTCGCGGGTTTCGCGCACGAACTTGTGCTCGAACGAGCGTGTGAGGATGTAGAACGGCGTGTCCTTCAGATTGAACTTCGGCATCACCTTGTTGAAGAAAAGCTCGCGCGTCTTGCCGACCCACATGGCATACATTCCGAAATACACGTTGCCGACCGAGTTGGTATCCGCATACGTCGCGACGAACGAGTGGACGAACCACTTGCCCTCGAAGTGCCCGCCGACGCTGAGTTGGATCGACTCGGGACCAGCCGGGGTATCCGCCACCGGTGTCGTCACCGACTGGGCGGAGGGCGCGATGTTCTCGGGCCGGTGTGCCGGTGCGTCGAGTTCCTCCTTGTCGCTCACGAACTCCTCGGAAGCGCTCGGTTTCAGCAGCAGCCACACCACGTAGCCGAAAGGCAGGAGAGACCCGATGATCTGGAACAGCGGGGAACGCAGAAAATAGCCGTAGGCGAAAATCACCAGCGCCAGGCTTCCGATGCAGAACATCTTCACCTGCGGGATCGCATTCGCTGGGCTCACGAGGTAGCACCGCGCGATGGCGAGGATCGAGTAGCCGACGAAGAACGTCGCATAAAAGATCATGAAAAACTCGAGCTCGAACCGCAGCATTGCCCCCACCAGCGCGACGAGGCCGGCAAGTGCGAAGGCGGGGATCGGCGATGTGACAAGCCGCGAGGGGATGAGCGAGAAGATCGGATGGTTGCTCGTGTTAGCGTTGCTTTGCAGGAACCACCGCAGCGCGATGTAGCCACTGTCGAGCGTCGAGAGCACGCAGATCGCGAGAAAGACCGCATACGCCCCGAAGGCGATGGGCGCCGTCGCCGCATTCTCGGAGAAGAATTTCACCAGGATCTCCTGCCCGTACTGGTGGCCGGTGATGCCGGTGCGGATGTTCTCGCCGGCATTCCAGTTCAGCGCCCAGAGGGCGAGCAGGCCGTGGAAAAGCAGGAGACCGAAAAACAGAAGCGATCCCACCCAATACCCTGCCGCGATCGACACGCGCTCGCGGTGCATCTGGATCGCGCGCTGCCATTGCTGGAGGTCGAGCCAGGGACCGACGAGAAACCCGATCATGATCGGCACGGCGTAGCCCCAGTAGTTCCAGTCGTTCGTCGGCAGTTTCGGGAACGTGAGCGGTCCCGTGCCCTTCGCGGCGGCCTGGATGATGAGGAAGGCCACACACGGGGCGAGAATGAGGAACATCACACCATGGCTGAACTTGATGCGTTTGATGTCGAATTCCTCGCCGAACAATATTCCGGCCGCCAACACGACGAGCAGCGTGAGCGGCATGTAGAGCAACCACGGCTCGAAGCCCAGCGGCTCCCACGCGTAGCGGATGAACGCGAAGATCGTCAGCGTGATTGCCAGCAGTTGGTAGAGAAAAAAGACCAGACGGAACGGCCGCGACCACGAGGTGAAAAACTTCGCAAGCGACTCCGATCCCTCCTGTCTCCGCGCGAGGTGGTGCGTCACGAGTCCGAAAGCGAGGAGCCCGATGCAGTTCGGGATCGCAAACGTCAGCAAACCGAAAATGCCGAACTGCGTGGTGAATTGCACCGAGAAGAAAAGTCCGAGGCCCCACATCCATGAGAGCGCCACCGAATTGCCCCAGAGGAGGGCGCCGAACCACCGGGGGAGGGACATCGTCGTAGCCATTTGTCGGGAAAGTGATAGCCCGTGCGCCCCGTGCCCGCAACCCTTCTCGGGTGCGAAAGCCTCGCCAGCCGGTGCGGCCTGTGGCAGAGTTTGCCCATGCGCGGACGACGTTATCTCACCCTGGTCGACGACATGTATGAAGACCTGGAACTCTGGTGTCCGAAATACCGCTTCGAGGAAGAAGGTGCCGAGGTTGTCATCGCCGGACTCGAGCGCCGCACCTACACCGGAAAAAACGGCTACCCCTGCACCGCGGAGGCACTCATTCCCGAAATGCGCGCGGAGGATTTCGACGGCTTCCTCATTCCCGGCGGGTTCATGCCCGACAAGCTCCGCCGGGATGCGGATGTGCTCGCGCTGACGCGGGCCTTCGACGCTGCGGGGAAATTGATCGGCCTGATCTGCCACGCGGGGTGGATCCCGATTTCCGCGAAAATCCTGCGCGGACGCCGCGTGACGTCCACGCCCGGCATCCGGGACGACCTTGAGAATGCCGGGGCGGTTTGGATCGATGCACCGGTTGTGGTGGACGGCCACATTGTTTCCGCGCGCCGTCCGCCGGACATCCCGGCCTACTGCGGAGCACTCGTCGAATGGGTGCGCGCGAACGGGTGAGCGCTGGGCTCAGCGCAGTTGCAGCGAAGGTGCCGGCGTATCCAACGCCGCGCGCTGCGAGCCGCTCTCGAAGAAATCCAGCGCCATTTTGAGGCGTTCCCCCATGAGGGTATCGATCTGCGCGGTCACCGGCGGCGGCGTGCCGAGAAGCGTGCCCGGGGGCACCCACGCGCGGCCCGTGAAGTTGTCCGGCACCGAGCCACCCGGGCGTTCGCGCGGCATGTCCGCCACATAAAGGCGGCTCCCGTCGGCGGCGAGCGCCACCATCTCCACATGCCCGTAGTAGCTTCCCGGAGTGCCGCGGGCGATTTTCCCGAGTCGTACGTCACTGGAATACACGAGCACGCTCCCCAGCGGAGCCTTGTGGGGTGTGGTCACCCGCACGGCTCTCCAACCGGCATCCGAAAGAATTTTCTCCCAGTCCTGGCCGTTTCCGCCTTTCAGACCGCGACCGAGCCCGGATTGCGTGAGGAGCGAATACATCGCCCGCCCGCACCATCCGGAGGGGATGCCATCGTAAAGACTCGTGCGCGCGATCTGCCGGAGCTTGTCGCCACGCAGCAGGGGATTCGACGCCGACCCCGCGAACGCGGCGGTAGATGCCCCGAGGGCAACAAGGCAGGCGATGGGAAGGGCTCGATTCACGCGAGCTTCCGGTTTACGCAGGGATAGCCTTCGCGCAAGGGAAAAAAGTGCACCCCCCCGGGCTCGAACCGGGAACCAATTGATTAAGAGTCAACTGCTCTACCATTGAGCTAGGGATGCATCAAAAGGCGGAGGGCGTTTATAGGCGAGCTTTCACGGCGGCGCAAGGGAGAAGATCGAGGCAAAATCCGTCCGACGCGGAATTGTTGCATTTGATTGCAGTTTGAGAGATTCTTCAATTTCTCTTCCCATGACAGCCTATTCTTTTGCCCGCGACGCTTACGAAGCTTTGGGTGTCGACACCGAGGCCGCGCTTTCGACTCTGGCGACGATTCCGATCTCCCTGCATTGCTGGCAGGGGGATGATGTCGGCGGGTTCGAGCACGCAGGCAGCGCGTTGAGCGGAGGAGGCATCCAAGCGACCGGCAATTACCCCGGCAAGGCCCGCACGCTGGAGGAACTGCGGAAGGATCTGGATATGGCGTTGTCGCTGATTCCGGGCCGCCACCGCCTCAATCTCCACGCCTGCTATGCCGACCTCGGCGGGAGGAAGATCGAACGGAACGCCTATACCGTCGCCGAGTTCCAGAGCTGGATCGATTGGGCGAAGGAACGCGGGATGGGTATGGATTTCAACCCCAGTTACTTCTCGCATCCGCTTGCCGCCTCGGGCTTCACGCTCGCGAGTGCAGACGCGGCGGTGAGGGATTTTTGGATCGAGCACGGGATCGCCTGCCGCCGGATCGCCGCGGGGATCGGACACCAACTCGGGTCCGCGGCCATCACGAATTTCTGGATTCCCGACGGATTCAAGGATCTCCCGATCGACCGCAAGGCACCGCGCGAGCGGCTTGAGGAGTCGTTGGACGCGATCTTCCGCGAAGCGATCGATCCTGCCCTCACGCGCGATGCGGTCGAGTGCAAGCTCTTCGGCATCGGTTCCGAATCCTACGTGGTCGGTTCGCATGAGTTCTACCTCGGGTATGCGGTCAAGAACGCGAAGATCGTGTGCCTCGACGCCGGGCATTTTCATCCGACAGAGACGCTTGCGGACAAAATCTCGTCCACGCTCCAATTCGTCCCCGAACTTCTCCTCCATGTGAGCCGCGGTGTGCGGTGGGACAGTGACCATGTCGTTCTGTTTGACGACGCGACCCGGGCCATTGCGGAGGAAGTCGTGCGCGGGCGTTACCTCGACCGGGTCCATATCGGGCTCGATTTCTTCGATGCCAGTATCAACCGCATCGCGGCATGGGTCATCGGCACGCGGAATACCATCCGATGCCTGCTCGCGGCCTTGCTCGAGCCGGCCGGTAAACTCCGCGCGTTCGAGGCCGAGGGAGATTTCACCTCCCGGCTCGCCTTGCTGGAGGAACTCAAGACGCTGCCATTCGGCGCGGTTTGGGATGAATATTGCAGACGCCGGGAGGTTCCTGTAGGCACGAGGTGGATCGATGAAGTCAAAGCCTACGAGACCAGCGTCCTCGCCAAACGCTGACGCCGCGTGAATCGCGACGAGATCAGCCGCATCGTGCGGCAGGTTCTCGGCGAGCAGATGGTTGCTGAGCCTGAAGCGCCTGCGCCCTCTGTGGCCCCGAGTGCACCTGCCTTCGGTGCCACAACCGTTCCGCCGACGTGCCGTGCCGCGGTGCTCACCGGACCACGGACGCTCGAGCTCAAGGAGTTTCCCATCCGCGAGATCGGGGACGACGAGATTCTGATCCGCGTGGAGGGCTGCGGGGTTTGCGGGACTGACGTCCACGAATTCAAGAGCGATCCGATGGGGCTTGCGCCTGTCGTGCTCGGTCACGAGGGGACCGGGGAAATCGTGCGGCTCGGGAAGAACGTTCGCCGCGACAGCGGGGGCAAGACGGTGCGAGTCGGCGACAAGATTGTGACCAGCGTGACGACGTGCGGCGAGTGCGATGCCTGCCTCTACACGCCCGGGCGCCTGAACCTCTGTGAAAAGCTGCGTGTCCAAGGGCTCATCCCGGACGACTCGACCCACCTCAACGGCTACTTCGCCGAATACATGATCGTGCGGCCGGATGCGACCTTCTTTGTGGTGAACGACCTGAGCCTCGAGCTCCGCATGCTCATCGAACCCGCCGCCGTGGTCGTGCATGCGTTGGAGCGGGCGAAGAGCACGGGGTTGTTGAACTTCCGCAGTCGTGTCCTCATCCAAGGCTGTGGGCCCATCGGGCTTCTCATGCTGGCGGCGGTCCGCGCTGCGGGCACCCAGCACATCATCGCCCTCGACGGCGATGAGAGCCGTCTCGACATGGCCAAACGCATGGGCGCCGAAACGGCGATCAATTACAAAAACTACGCCGGCATCCCCGAGATTATTGGGGCTGTGAAGGAGGCCACCAAAGGCCGCGGGGCCCACTTCGGTTTCCAGTGCACCGGTGTCCCGGCCGCTGCCTCGAACATCTACAAATACATCCAGCGGGGCGGCGGGATTTGCGAGGTCGGGTTTTTCGTGGACAACGGACCCGCTCCCGTGAATCCGCACCAGGATTTCTGCGCGAAGGAAATCACCCTCGTGGGGTCCTGGGTTTACACGGTGGACGAGTATCCGATCGCTTACAACTTCCTGCGCCGTGCGCAGGGCATCGGGCTTCCCGTCGAGAGCCTCATCACGCACCGCTTCCCATTGGAGCGCATCACGGAGGCCATGGAGGTAAACATCCGCCAGGAAGGTCTCAAGGTCGTCGTCCTTCCCCGGTAGCCATCTCGGCGCGGCGCATCGGCATGGTGTCGATGAGTGCGAAGACAGCCTCGGGAGCGACCGGTTCCTTCCACCGCGCTTTCACGCCCCCGTCCTTGCCGATCAACACGGCCTCATTCGCAGCGTCACCGATTCCAACCGCGGCCCGCAGGGCACCGTCTGCGCGAAGAATCACTAGATCGCGTTCGCCCGCTCCCGCCGCCGCCCTGGCCCAGAGCCGCTCAAAGGTGTCCCGTTGCGTGCAATCCGCAAAGAAAACGACCAGCACCCGCTGGCGCCCCGCATAGTCTTTCAGGTCGGAAGCCACCGCGCCCCCTGCTCCAACGGCGGCGAGTCCGATCGCAAGGAGCAGGGTCTTCATGACCTTTAGTTACGCCTGCGGGCTCCTTGCGGGTCAAATATCGACGTCTTCGACCGTGGGGGGTGCGGGTTTGGGCGCCTTGGGGGTGATGAGGACTTTGTCGATACGCTGGCGGTCCATGTCGATGACCTCAAACTCGAAGCGATCCCAGAGGAACTTCTCGCCCTCGCGCGGGATGTGGCCGAGGCGATAGAGGACGAATCCGCCGAGGGTGCTGAAACGGTTTTCGTTTTCCCCCGGGAGGTCGTCGTCGATCTCGAGTTTCTTCTTGGTGTCGTCGATATCGAGCATGGCATCGATGAGCCATGTGCCGTCCTGCCGGAGCATGGCCTTCGGGTCGTGGCGTTGCTCGCGCTCGGGCAGGTTGCCGACGATGGCCATCATCACGTCGTTGAGGGTGACGAGACCCTGGAGTCCGCCGAATTCATCCACGACGAGGGCGATGTGCTTGCCGCACTTCTTGAATTCTTCGATGAGCTTCCCGGCAGGCATGGCGGTCGGGACATAAAGCGGGGGCGTGACGAGGGCACGGAGTTCGACGCGTCCGGCGAGGGAGAGGTTCGCCCAGAGGCTTTTCACGGAGATCATGCCGATGACGTTGTCACGGGTTCCCTGGTAGACGGGGAAATGCGAGTGGCCGCTGCCGGCGATTTTGCGCCAGTTTTCCTCGTCCGGGTCGTCGAGCGAGAGCCAGATCATGCGTGCGCGGGGCGTCATGAGGTCGCCGACGGTCTGCTCGTCGAGTTCGAAGACGCCCTCGACCATTTCCTTTTCGGCTTTTTTGAAGATGCCGGCGGAGAGGCCCTCATCGATCAGGACGCGCACCTCTTCCTCCGAGACCGAGCTCTCGGCGGCTTTGCGGACGCCGAGGGCGTTCATGAGGAAATCACTTGAATGGTTGAGCAGGCTCACGAGGGGCGAGGCGAAGAGGGAGAGGCCGTGCATCGGACGGGCCAGGGCGGAGGCGATGCGCTCGGGGTTCTGCAAAGCGAGGCGCTTCGGCACAAGCTCGCCGATGATCACCGAGAGGTAAGTGATCACTGCCACGACAAGAAAAAGGGCGATAAAGTCGGCATGCCCGGCGATGAAAGGCACGTTCTTGAGAGCCTCCGCAAGGTAGCTCGCGATGCGTGCGCCGCCGACGGCACCGGCGAGAACGCCGACAAGGGTGATGCCCACCTGGACCGTCGAGAGGAAGCGTCCGGGCGAGTTCGAGAGGGCCAACGCAAGCTTTGCCCCGTTGTTGCCGTTCTCCACGAGCGTTTTCAGGCGCGCTTTGCGCGCGGCAACAAGCGCGATCTCGGCCATGGCGAACAAGCCGTTCGCGAGGAGCAGCGCCAGAATGAAAACGATCTCGAGTGTGAGTCCGGACATGGAATGAACACGCAAAATACCGCATGCAGCCCCTTGCGGCAAACGGAACCTCAGTGCCCGAGGTAGGGAGCCAGGCGCTCCTTGAGATCGGTCCGGGCCCGGAAAAGCAGGCTCTTCACCGAGGGGACAGACGTTTCGAGGACGGCGGCGATCTCTTCATAGGACATCTCGTCGTAGCGACGGAGGATCACCGCCAGTCGCTGGGACTCGGGAAGAGCCGCGATGGCCGCGGCGACGACGCGCTCCAGTTCGGCACCGAGAGCGGCCCGGGCGGGCGTGGCGGTGTGGGTGTCCGGAAACTCGGGCGCTCCGTGTTCCCCGCTTTCGAGATCGACGAGACGCGCCCGCCGTCTGCGCCGGAGTTCATTGAAGACGAGGTTGCGCGTGATGGTGAGCAACCATGTGGTGAACTTCGCGCCCGGTTGGTAGCGGGGGGCGCTCTGCCACACCCGGAGGAAAACCTGCTGGGCGACATCCTCGGCATCCTTCTCCCCGCCGAGCATCTTTGCCACCGTGCCGACAATGCGACCCTCGTGTTTCCGGACGAGTGCCTCGAAGGCCTCCTCATCCCCCTCCTTCACGGCAAGCATCCACGCCACATCTTCGGCGTCGGAGGCGTCGGCATCGGGGGGCTGCATAGGGGGATTCAACCCCATTCCGGCGCGAATGACTCGCGAAAATCGGCTCGCCCGCCGTGGCGGCTTGGGTTTGTCTGGCCGAGGGATGCCAGAACTTCTCGTTGCCAGCTATTGCACCACGTTCTTGAAAAAGGAGATGCGGCACATCTACCGCCAAGTCTCCGGACTTGCCGGTGCGCGGACGTTTGTCATCACCCGCCACCGTGAGAATGCGGCCGAGTATCCGTTTCCGGATGTCGAGGCTCTGCCGCGGGCACGCATCTTTTTTCTCAAGCGCTTCTGGAAAAAATACCTCCGTGGCGAGGAAGCCCTCTTTTACCGGGGAGAATACAAGCAACTGCGCACGGTCATCGACCGGCGGTCTCCGGATGTGCTGCATGTTTATTTCGGTCACACCGGGGTGCACCTCCTTCCCTTCCTCAAGGCCTGGCCGGGGCGCTCGCTGGTATCCTTCCATGGGATGGACATCATGCCACGCGAGAACGAGCCCGGCTATACTGACCGGCTGCGCGAGTTGCTCACTGTGCTCCCGATGGTGCTCGCGCGCAGCGAGTCGCTTGCGGACAGATTGGTCGCGCTCGGTTGCGACAGGGAAAAGATCCGGATCAACCGCACGGGGATTCCGCTGGAGCGGTTTCCGTTTGTCGAGCGCGCCTTCCCGCGCGACGGAGCCTGGCATTTCGTGCAGGCCTCGCGCTTGATCGAGAAGAAGGGACTCGACAATACCTTGGAGGCCTTTGCGGCCTTCCGGGCGCGAAACCCCGCCGCGCGTCTGACCATCGCCGGTGACGGGCCTCTTCACGAGGCGCTCGGCCGCCAAGCGGCCGCCCTCGGGGTCGGGGAGGCTGTGAACTTTGCCGGGTTCCAATCCCAAGAGGCTCTTGCAACGCTCTTCCGTGAGGCCCACATTTTTCTTCATCCCAGCCGTGTCACGGCGAAGCAGGACCAGGAGGGCGTGCCGAATGCGATGCTGGAGGCAATGGCGACCGGGCTTCCCGTCGCCGCCACGCTCCACGGTGGTATTCCCGAGGCGGTCGAGAACGGGCGCGCCGGACTTCTCACCGCCGAGAACGACTCGAAAGCGCTCGCGGAGTCGCTGGCCACGCTGACATCTTCGGAGGAAACCTATCGGAGCTTCGCCCGTGAGGCGTCTCTCAGCGTGAGGGAACGCTTCGAGCAGGCGGCTGCGATCAAGGCGCTGGAGGGGTTTTACCGCGAGCTGGCCGCCTCCGGAGTCTGAGCAAAAAAGCACCCGCCGCGGTGGCGGCCAAAAGGATCGCCGTCGAGGGTTCGGGAATGGCGGTGAGGGTGAATTCGAGTTGGCTGCCGTTGTAGCTGAATTCCCCGTCGAAGCCCCCGCCGTTCGTAAAGCCGAAGCTCTCGATTGCAATGTTCTCGGTAAAGAAATCGATGAGCGTGTAGGTCGATCCGACGGCCCAGCCCGCATCGGCAAACGTGAAGTTGTAGGAGGAGCCGAACCCTTGCAGGGCCCCGGTGATGTTCAGCAGGTCGGACGACGGTCCCAGCTCGAACACCAACGTGCCTGTGGTCCAGTAAAGATTCTGCGCGGTGAGGCTGCCTGGCGAGGAGCCCGGAGAGACGCTGCCCCCGTCGAGGAAGATCGTGCCCACAATGCCGCTGCCACCGAGTGTCGCCCCCGGGTTGACCGTGACTTGCCCGAATCCGAATGCAAGATCGCCGTCGACGACGAGCGTGCCTGCGTTGAGGGTTGTGCCACCGATGTAGGCATTCTGGCCGGAGAGGACCAGCGTGCCGGAGGTTTCTTTCACGAGCTTGCCCGAACCTGCGATGGAGCCCGAGAAGTTCCCCGAGTTCACGAAGAGTTCGGTCGTGGAGTTCGAGCCGATGTTGACCGTTCCCCCGCCGAAGAGGGCCCTGATGGCGCCGGTGGAGAGATTGTCCTGAAAAAGAAGACTGGCTCCGGACGACACGGTCGTGCTGGAGGCGATCGATGTCATGAAACCGAGGGCATCGTTCCCGGCAGTGAGAGTGCCGGCGGCGACCTGGATCGCCGTGTCGCCTGTCAGCGCCACGGCACCGGTGGGAGCCAGAACGACAGTGCCGTTGTTGCCCGTGCTGCCGACTTGCAGCGTCGACCCTGCCGTGAGCAGGAAATCCAGTGGCGCAAGCGTGAGGGTTTGGCCCGTCGCGGCTGAAAAGGTGCCGATCTGCCCTCCGGCTACCGAGACGAGTTGGATGCCGCCTCCGAGATTTCCGGAGAGTGTGCTGTTGGTGTGGGCCCGGAGTTCCGCGGTGCCGAGCGCGACGTTGCCCTCTGCGAGGTTGTCGTTCCCCGTGAGTTCAAGCACGCCTCCGCTGACAGTTGTGCCGCCGCCGTAGGTATTGGCAGCGGTGAGCCGGAGGCGGCCGGCGCCGGTTTTCGTCAGCGAGCCGTTTCCGCTCAGGCTGCTGGTGATCTCTGCGTTTCCTCCCTGTGTGTCGACGGTGAGCCCTCCATTCCCGACAACAAAAGCTCCCGGCGCGAAGCCGTCGATAAGGAGGGTGTCGAGGACGGATGATCCGCCGCGAAGTTTCAGATTCACATTCGAAAACTCGGCCGTGGCCGTGCCGGTGGCTGCGAGAATGTTCACCGCGGAAACCGTCGAGTTGGCGACCGCGAGCGATCCGGAAATGCCGGACGAACCGGCCAGCTCGATCGATCGCGCCGTGATGTTCGAGCCGTTCGTCGCGGTGAACGTGCCGCATCCGCCAAAGCCGATGGTGAGCGTCTCGTCCGTTGTCCACGAGCCATTGTCCACCACGACACTTCCCTGCGATCCGGGATTGAGACCAACCTGGGCCCACGCGGAGGAGATGCTTCCGCCGTTGGTCACCGAGAGGTCGGCTGTTCCGTTCACGCTGACGGCGAGCGTGTTCGACATGCTCCATGTGCCTCCGCTGATGTTCACGTGCCCATGGCCTCCACCGTTCTGTGCGAGGTAGCCGCTTTCACTTTGGATCGTCCCGTTGGCACCCACGTTCAGCGTGCCGTTGCCATGCACGCCGACGAAAATCGCGCGGGTATTCGTCCAGACTCCGTCTTCGACAGTGAGGACGCCGGTGACGCCGGGCTCGAAGGCCACGTTGCCGCGGTTGGAGTGAATGGTCCCGCCCCCAAGAAGGGTGAGTGTGCCGGTGCTTTTGGCTGCGACATGGAGTTCACCCGCCACCGTCAAAGAGCCGCCGGTCAGAGAGACATTCCCGGTCGAACCGGCATTCCGGCCGACGAACAACTCCGGAGCCTCGATAATGCCTCCGTTTGAGAGCAGTGTGCCCGCACCGTCGAGTCCGACCATAAGAGGCTCATCGCTTTTAAAGCGGGCACTGCTGGCGACCGACAGCACACCTGTCGACCCGCTTTGACGACCTACCGTCACGCGATAGGCGGTCGCATTCGCCGAGTTCGAGAGGGCGAGCCGCCCCGACGATCCGTCCCCGATCGTGAGGTCGTTTTGGATGTTCAGCCCTCCTCCGCTGGCGGAAAAATTCCCCGTCGAGCCCAATGCGGACCCGATCACGATATTCCGCGCGGAATAGTTTGAGTTGGTCCCATGCACCTGGCCCACACCCTGCGCACCCACGGTGATATCCACCGGCAAGCCTCCGTCCGATGCCGTCCATGTACTGTTCGCCATTTGCACCAGCCCGATCGAACCGGAAAGGAATCCGACGTAACCGGTCGTGCTCTGGAGAGTGGCCCCGCTTTGCAGCGAGATGGTCGCATTTCCCGCATAGCCGCCGTAAAAGGTGAACGGCGACAACATTGCGCCATTGAGTTGGACGAGACCTGTCGATCCGGGCGCGAAAGCCGCGTAAAAGTCTCCGCTGGCGACCAGCGATTCCGCACCCGCCGTGAGGGTTCCCAGACCGGATGAGCCGATCTTGAAATTCCCCGAGCCGAGCAGTTCGGATAACAGCCCCGGGAATACCTCGACCGTGCTGGAATCCGCAATGCTCATCTCGCTGATTTCGAAATTGGTGTTCACCTGTGCCGTGCCACCGTTTCCGATCAGAATAAACGCATCGCCGGCCGGCACGAATGCCGGGTTCCAGTTGGCCGCATCGTTGAAGTTTCCAGTACCGCCGACCCATGACGCATCCTGCGCCGCAGCGGGCAAGAGCACCGCGGCCGACATCAAGAAGAACGCAGCAAGTCCTGCACATCGCCTCGGAGCAGGTCTCTGCAAGCGGCCTTCGGCCCTCAAACGGGAAGGGAACATACGCAACCGGTTTACGCGGGTGGGGAGTGTTGTCAAGTGCCCCCCGGAGAATCTCCCGGCACTTCGACCGGCGTGCCTTTGGTGACGAGTTGGCTGAGGAGAAAGGCATCCCAGTTTGCAAGCCGGATGCATCCGCTGCTTTCATTGCGCCCGATTTGGTCGGGCCACATCGTGCCATGCATGCCGACGCTTGGACGGTTGATCGCGATCCAAACGATGCCGACCGGGCTGTTGGGTCCCGGGGGGAAGTTGAAGGCATTCTCGCTGCGCACACCGGAATCCAGAACGGATTTGTCCCATCGGTAGTAGGGCATCAGGATGTTTGCCGTGACCCTCCACGTGCCTGTCGGCACTGGCACACGGGCCGAGCCGGGCGTGCAGGGGAATGAGGCAATCAGACGGTCGCCTTCGTAGACTTCGAGAATCCGCTCCTCCCGCAGGAGGACAACCTTCCGGTCGGGCGCCACCACCGGGGCGGGCGAAGCCCCCGCTTCTTTGCGGGCCTTTTCTTCCGCACGGCGTGTCTTCTCGAGAGCGACCACGTCCTCCATGCGAAACTCCTCCACATCTGGCACACGCAGCACCGTGCCCGCCACGGGTGCCGTGACGCCGGGATTCAGTTCCTTCAGAAACCCGAGATCGCAGTGGAACCTTTCGGCGACAAACTCCCACAGGTCGGCATACTTGAGTGCCTTGAGCTTCGCCTTGTCCTCAGGTTCCGACGCCTGCGGGCCGACCCAATCGGCATCTTCGGCGCGCACGGTGTATTCGCGATACGGGGAAGGCACGCCCAAGGTGTCGATCCGCGTCCCCGGTGAAAACCCGTTCGCCCTCGCGAAACGGTCCGCCGCCCTTTGGGTGAACTCCCCGCCAAGCCCGTCAATCTTGCCCGGTCGGAATCCCGCGCGGTCGAGCACGATCTGGACCCGCGTCATCTCGACCCGCTCCGGCGCGTCCGGCGCCGGCTTCGGCAGCATCACACGCGGGGCTTCCGGAAAGCTTTCGCCCAAGGCAGTTCCCATCAGGAGCGCCCCTGCCAGCAGCCGTAAGGTCATTGCTCCTCCCCCGGCGGAAGTCCGTAAAGCGCCCGCACGAGCCGCAGCGCCCGCCCACCCGGAAGCACGCCCGGCTCCATCTGGTTCATCACATAGGCGAAGCCAATTCCGTTCTCCGGATCTGCAAACGCCAAACTCCCCCCCGCACCGGGATGGCCGAACGCGCGGGGTGAGGGTCCCATCATCGTGCGTAGCTTTCTGCCCACGGCGTCCGTCGGATCCATCATGAGTCCCGTCGAGAACGCGACCTCGTGGCGAAGGACGGCGTCCACGCCCTGTGTGCGGATGGTGTGCATTTCCCTCAGAGTCGCCGCATCGAAAAATCCGCCACCTCCCGAAGCGAGGAGACCGTAGAACCGGGCAAGGGCGCGGGCGGTTCCGATGCCGCCCATCGAGGGCAGCGAAGCCTGCCTCACGCGGGGTTCGTTCATTTGTGATGGCGAGGCAAGGCCCGACGGACCCGCAAACGCGCGGCGTGTGAGGGAGTCCGGTTTCTGAAACGCCTCAAGAAAGGGATCCCCTTCCCCCACCGAACGCGGAGCGAGCATCGTCGCCACGCGCGCATCGAGTTCCGGCGGCAGACCGATCCAGAAGTCCAAGCCCAACGGATCTGCAAACGTCCGCCGCCAGTGGGTTCCGAGAGGGCATCCCTCCAGGCGGCGCACGAGTTCATCCATGAGAAATCCCCACGTCCGCGGGCCGTAGGCGGGCACCCCGGCATGCGGTGACTGGGTCGCCAGTGCGGACACAACCGCCTCGTGGTCGAAGACCGGAATGCGCGGGTTTTCCAATACCGCAAGGCCCGCCCCGTGCGAGAGCAACTCACCCAATGTCGTTTGTTCCTTGCCATTGCAGGCGAACTCCGGCCAGACCGTGCCCACCCGTTCGTTCAATCCAAGGCCGTGACGTGCCAGCACATGGAGCACACAGGCGGCGGCGATTCCCTTCGTCGCGGACCATACGAGGCAAAGCGTGTCCTCCTCCCATGGCATTGCGCGCCCCGCGTCACGCGTGCCCGCATGGAGCGCGACGATCTCGCGCCCGTTCTGCCAGATGCTCACCGCTGCGCCCGCCTCGCGACCGGACGCGAAATTGCCCCGGAAGGCCTCCCCGACCGCCGCCGTGTTCAAAGCAGGTCGGCCACGGATTTGAGGTCCGGATCGTATTTCGCGATCTCGCGAAATTTTTTGTCCATCTCGAAGCTGGTGCGCAGATGGCGCTCGGCCTCGGCCAGATTCCCCAGCACGGCATCGTAGCAGCCGAGGTTGTAGTGGTAGGTCGCCTCGTTCGCGAGGTCGGCCGGACCGTCGAGCAGGAACTCCTTCGCCTCCGCCGTCCGCCCCATTTCGTGCAGGCAAAACGCTCCGTGGATGTAACCCGTCGAGCATTCCGGATGGTGCTCCCGCAGCGCGCGGCAAATCTCAAGTGCCGGTTCCCAGAGCCGTCCGCGCATCATGATGAACAACCGGAGCTGCAGCACTTCCTCGCGCAGGCGGTCCGCCTCGTCCACCGCCTCCAACTCTCGGAGCGCATCGGCGGGCATCTCGAGCTCGATATACCCTTGCGCCGCAAGCAACGAACGTTCCAGTGACATCGCCGTCAGGCTAGCGGCAGAGCCCGATTTTTCAACCGGGAGTTGCAGGCGGCCTCAAGGCGCGGTTTGGCGGCTTACCGGATGTGGCAGAATCCGCCCCCGTGTTTCGCCGCGTATTTTTGATGGTATTCCTCGGCGCGATAAAAGGGACCCGCCGCATCGACCTGCGTCACGAGGGTGCTCGCGAACTTCCCGGAGCGGTTGAGGTTTGCAACCTTGGCGCGCAGGAGAGCCTCTTGCTGGGGACTCGTGAAGTAGGCCGCCGAGCGGTAGTTGCTGCCGAGGTCGGGCCCCTGCCTGTCGCGTGTCGTCGGATCGTGCATGGCGAAGAACGCATCGAGCAGGGCGTCGTAACTCACGACCGAGGGATCGAACACGAGCCGCACGGCTTCCGTGTGGCCGGTCCGGCCCGAGCAAACCTGATCGTATGTCGGGTCCGCCAGCGTGCCGCCGGTGTAGCCGACCTCGGTGGAGATCACTCCCGGAATTTTTCCGAAGGCCTCTTCCACGCCCCAGAAGCATCCCGCCGCGAAAACGGCCGTTGCTTGCCGGGGGGCATCCGCAGGGAGAAACTGCAGCACCGCAGAGTTGATGCAGTACCGGAGCCCGGTCGGCGCAGGGCCGTCGGGAAAGACGTGACCGAGATGCGTCTCGCATCGTGCGCAGTGGACTTCGTCACGGACCATTCCGTAGCTAAGGTCCCGCGTGGTCCCGATATTCTCGTCCGCAAACGGCTTGAGAAAGCTGGGCCATCCCGTGCCGGAGTCGAACTTGGCGCCGGATGCAAACAGTGGCAGGCCGCATCCGATGCACGCATAGGTGCCATCGGTGTGATTGTCGTGGAACACTCCGCAGAAGGCGCGCTCCGTGCCGTGCGCGCGGGCGATTTGATATTGCTCCGGAGTGAGCCGGAGCCTCCATTCTTCTTCGGAGCGAACGACTGTTTGCACCTGCGCCGGAGCGGTGGGCGAGCCGTCCGGATTCTGGAAACGGACCGTGAGGCTTTCTTCTTTCATGGGTTCGGATGTCTTGGCTTTCTGGTTGGCTAAGATCCCGCCCGTTAGCGCGAAGGCAGTCAGAGGGACGAGAGGGATGAGAAACTTCAGGGTGGATTTCATAAGGACCTGAAGTGTGTCGTCCGCGGATGCCGAACCTTACATCCGCGCCTTTTGCTAAAGCGCCTTGAAGGCAACGCGCGTCGAAACGGCGTGCAGTGCGATGAGGTGGACGGGCTCGCTCACGGTGGTGCAGCAGTCGGGGAGAATGTGGACCGTGTATTTCTCCGCCGTTTTGGAGATGGCTGTGTGCGTCACGCAGTTCTGAGTCATCATCCCGCAGATCAGAAGCTCTTGGACTCCGTTTTGCTCCAAGACCTGCTCGAGATTTGTCTTATGGAAGCTGTCGGCGTATTCCTTGATCACCACCGGTGCCTCCGGTGCGGCGCGGAGCACATCCGGATGAATGTTCGCGCCGTCGGTGCCTGCATTGAAGAATGGAGCGATGCCGGCCTGCGGGTTGGCGATGTGTTGGATGTGAACGAGCAGCATGCCGGCTTCGCGCGCCTTGGCCATGGCGGCAAGGACGTTCGCGAGCGTGCGATCCGTGTTCCACAGCGGGAAAAGGCCGCCGGGGAAGTAATCCTTCTGGAGATCAATGAGGAGGAGTGCTTGTTTCATAAGTGCTCCGGTGCAGGGGCGATTTACTTCTTAAGCTTTGCAACGAACTCCCGGAAACCTGTGGCCTGTTCCTCGAGGCGCTGGAGCACATCGGGATTGGTCAGTTGTCCCGCGGCATCAAGTTTTTCGCCGACTCCGGGAATGAAGACGCGGGTGGGAAAGATGTGGGCGTTCCGGTAGCCAAAGATGGCTTGAAGTTGTTCCACTGGGCGGAGGGCTCCCCACATCCCTGCGGCGAGCCCGATCAGGCAAACCGGCTTTCCCTCGAAGCTTTCCGGAAACTTGAGCATGTCGATGAAGTACTTCAGCACGCCCGGCAGACTGCCGTTGTACTCGGGAGTGACGATCACCAGACCGTCGGCGGAGAGGACCGGGTCCGAGAAGTTTTCGATGAACGCGGGCGGCTTCATGGCGTAGCTGGATGGCGAGAAAATCTCCCCGGGCAGTTCGGCCAGATCGAGCACAGGCGCGTTGTGGTGGAGTCGAGAGGCAATGGCGGCGATTTTGCGGGTGTTGCTGCCGGGGCGGTTTGTTCCTGCGATGATGCGGATGGTCATGGTCGTTTGGTGGTTGGGTTCAGGGGAGAAGGGAAAGCGTGTCCGTGCGGAGGATAGGGAGACCGCGTTGCATTTCCAAGCGGCCTGTCGCGCGAATCGTTCGGGCGGCCCACTCGACGTCGTAGGACAGATGGTGTCCCACGGGGCCCGCCAAGAGAACGACGGTTCCGTTTCCAAGGCTGTCCCGGACCAGGAGGCCGGGCGGGACACCTCCCGAAAGGCAACGAACGGCGCAACCTCTGTGAACTTTTCCAGTCGCCGGCCGCATGACGCCGAAGAAGCACTTTGTGTCCACAAGCTCTCCATCGAGAGTGACGCGACCGAGGTCGACGGAGTTCTCATCGGGCTCTGGAGTGTCTCGCTTGACGGTGAGGGAAGCCGGGTCGTCCATCTGGACCATGACGACGCCCTCCCGCGCAATCATGGTGCCTTGGAAGGTGATGTGGCGTCCGTTGTGTTTTTCAAGCAACTCCGGCGCAGGACCGAACTTGCCTTCGCCACAGAGAAGAATGACGGGTCCCTGTGAGCCGGTCTTTGTGAGCCCGCTCAGGTGGGCGATGGGATGCGTGCGGAGGATACCCTCGAAGGTCCGACGGGTACCGAACTCGAAAAGGCCTGTATCAATGGGGTTCTGGAAGAGTGCGGCGCAGGAAAACACGGCCACAAAAGCCACTCCTGCCATACCCCACGCGAGGCGTTTCGGTCGCAGGAAGGCGCATGCGGGATTCGACTGCCAGCCAATGTAGAAGGGTTGGCTGAGGGGGGCGGCTCGGGAAGGTAAGGAAAGTCCCTCCGAGCGGGCGGAAAGGGGAAGTGCCTCCGGAAAGATATAGACGGTGTCGTCGACCAAGCGCAGGCGGTAAGTGGACAGGATTTCCTCGAAGGGCGGCGGGCTGCAGCCATCCTCCGGTCGGTACTGGTAACCGTGCCACGGACAGGTGATGCACCCGGAGACGATTCTGCCTTCTGCCAACGGACCTCCCTGGTGTCTGCAAACGTTTGAAACGGCGTAGACGCGGCCCAAGTGTAGAAAGAGAGCCGCTGCTCCGTTTGGCAGGGAAACGACCTTCCCGCATCCCTCCTCGAGGTCGGAAATCCTGGCCGCCGGAAGAAATCCGTCTTGCAAGACTTCCCGCTCAATTGCCCGCTGGTGCCACGCTTTTGCCGCGGCGAGCAGATGGAGACTCGCCAGTCCGAGAAAACCTAAAGCGAGCAGAAGCGGGAAAACCGGGCTGCGATCCGACTGGAGAACTCCGAAGCAGACGTGCGCGACGAGCAAGAGGTAGGCGAGATAGACTCCGACGTGCAGCATTTTCCAAAGAGAAGGGCCGAGGTTCTTCAACCAGAAGTCGTGACTCGTCATCGCCATCAAAAACAGAATGACAAGAGCGACGGCGCCAAAGACTTCGAAGGGGAAATGCGCCACCTGTCCCGAGAAGTAGTCGCTTTGATACGCAGTCAGTGCGCTGACAATCGGGTTTTGGTCGCCCTGCCCGTGGAATTGGAACACTGCGAAAGCCGCATGGGCGAGCGCCAGAAGGAATATCACGACGCCGGCGTGGCGGCGGTTGTAGAGCAGGGGGAGAAAACGAGCGTCGAGTCGCGCGAGCGGACCGATGGCGAGAATGGCGTGAAGCAGGAGGAAGGCTGCGATCGCCGTGAATCGGATGAGGATCGTCTCGGGTGTCACGCCCGGATGCGTCAGACCGGAGACTCCAGCGTAGATGGCGAGTCCGGCAAAGATCAGCAATCCAAGGACGATGTCGTAGCGTCGCTTTTCTGCATTCCACCCGACGGCTTTGTAAGCATGCCCCATCTCAGTCCTCCTCCGGAACAAAGACGCTCCACAGCACAGTCCCCCCATCGGTGAAGTCCACCAGCAGCAGGGAGCCTGCATCGGAGGGAAGATCGAAAAGAAACCGGGAAGGCCCCCACACCGCCCCGAGAAACACGGAGTTTTGGGTCAATCCTTCGGACGGTGCAGGACTCCAATAGAGAACTGTGGAGGGATGTGCCAAGGGCTCTGGAAACTCGATCGCGATTCGGCGCTCGCCCGACGTTCGGAAGATTGCAGCCCGGGCGGTGATGCCGTCAGTGAGCGGCTTCCACTCGACGCCGCGTGGAATGGCCGGTGGAAGACTCGGCAATCGAGATGGCGCAAAATCGGAACGCACGGAGAGGGCGAGCAACACCACGACAGGCACTGAAAGGATGACGATGCCAAAGGCCACTGCCTGCAGCCCCTTGAGCGCTTCGGGCCGCAGTGGACGGGAGGCGTCTGGCGAAGATCCCGGGCGCCGCGTGAGGAGCAGGACAGCGAGCACCGGCCAAAGGGCTGCCGCACCGGGGAGAACAACACAGCGAAAGCCAAGCGTGCCTGACCCCGCGTGGGAATCGAGTCGCTTTGCCCAGAGCGAGACGAAGGGAATTGCAAACACAACCCCGATCCCGAGATAAACCGCGGCAGCAGCCACGACAAACCCGACGGCATCCGTGAGACTCATGGGGCGACGTCTTGCTGCGGGCGGTGAAATTTCATGATTACAGGAGATAGGTCGCGATGCAGGACAAATCCTTACTTCCTCTCCATGGCGACCGAAGATGTCGGCCCCTTGCAACACGGGGGACCCTCCACGTAGCGAAACGTGATGCGCCGCTTGTCGGCTGTGATTTCCGAATAACTCACCGTTCCCGCGTCCGATCGGTGGGCACACAGGGAGAACGGGCCGCGTGCCGGGAGGTGCGAGGCATGGAGGCGTCGCACCCAGGCGCGCGTGCCGACGGCGGGCCATGCAGATGCCAACCGGCACGTCGCTGCGCGCACGCGCTCGGCACGTGATTCTTCGACACCGCAGGAAAAGAGGTGTCGCTTCCGCCACGGCAGACGCCGCGTCCGGAAATCACGCCCGTCCCACGTCGCCATCTCGATCCTGCCGAGATCGGTCGAAACGAGGATCGCACGGAACGGATTCAACCGATCTACATCGTCAATCACCGACCAATCCGGGCGGGGGCCATTGAGGAGCAACCGCGGCACCACGGTGCCTCGGGTCGGGGCTTCTGGCCGGGACGGGTGGCGGTACCAGTTCAAAAGCGCCGCAATGATGCCGTGCTCATTGAAGCCGATCCACGTTCCGCCCCCCGGCTCCGTGGGATAACAAGCAGGGCCGTCTGCTGCGGGGTGAATGCGGGGCACGGACGCACGGACGCGTTGGAGTTTTTCATCCCGGTTCATCGCAACGAGACAGCCGTTCTTTCGGGGCAGGAAGGTCAGGGAGCACATTTCAGTCGGCCAGGGGATACCTCGAGCTCATCTCGGAGTACGAAAGCATCTGCCGGAGCAGGAGAATGACGCCCGCTGGACGGCAACCGGCTTTGCGATTCTGTGCCGCCACTTCAAAGACCATGTCCCACTGCCGGAACAGAATCGCATAAGCGTCCCCAAGGGACTTTGACGCATCGTAGGCATTCGTCGCCTCCGACGCAGCGCCGTTGAGTTCGAGTATCTTGAAGCCGCGTCCGGCGCGGAGTTCCGCATCCAACGAGTAACGGACATCATAACGTCCGATGTAGAAGCCCTCGACTCCCTGCGAGATCGCATCGATACGCTTTTCAAGTTGAGGCGACCAAAGTTTTGCCCCATCGCGGAAAATGCAGCCTTGCGCATGATTTCCGGCTTCCACAAGGCGCAGTCGTTCACCCGTTGGCAGCACTTCCCGGCCATCCACGCGAGCAAGGTAGACACTTGCAACGATGCTGGCTCGAGGGTCAGCGGCGATTAACTCGGACAGAGTCGACCGTCCGTCGCCGACAACCTCGGGAAAAATCTTCTCTGTGAGGGCAACGATCCGGCCCGTCGCGTCGTGTGGACGCCGGACATAAAACAATCCGGCCTCGCGTGGACCCGCCACATAGGCTTGGCACACCACCGGAGCGGAGACGCTTGAGATGTAGGCAATGGCAACCTCACGGTTCCGAATCACCCGGAAACCGCTGCCACGCTGGGCAACATCCGGTTTCAGCACCACGGGATAGAAAAACCCCGCTTCCTCGAATCCGGACTCAAACGCAGCGATGCGCGCAGCCTGATCCCCCGGCGGAATGAGGAAAGAAGCCGCTGTCCATTCCGGGCTGGTGCGTTGCAGTTGGCGCAGGGCGTCGTATTTGGATTCCCCGATCAATCCCCCGGTGAAAAAGCCCGGGTTCGCACACGAAGGCAAAGTGAGGCTGCGATGAACTGCGGCGAGTTTCAGGTAGTGAAGTGCGACAGGAAGATAGAAAAGCGCGGGGGGCCAGAACTCCCAGTGCTTCCAACGCCCCTTGTGCCGGAGCGATTTCCAGAATCGGGGGAGGAATCTCCACATCAGGATCACTGCTGCGAGCGCTGCCGCGCCAAACACCACCCAGCCCCCGTAACGCTCGATCTGGTGGAAAACCCCGGGCGCAAGATCTCCGAATCGGGAGACGAGTTGAAAAACCAGAGTCACCCAGACTGCGGCGAAGACTCCGGTGCCGATGAGAAAGATCCCGAACGGCATGCGCAAGAGGCCCGCAGAGAGATAGGTGGGCAGCCGACTTCCCGGCACAAACCGGCAGACAACCAACGCCAACCACCCATGGCGCGCGAAGAGCTGCTCGCTTCGCGTGAGCGCCTCTGCAGCGCGCCGTCGGCGCGCCAGGAACTTGTCGGCGATCGGTCGGCCGAACGTTCTCGCCAATGCATAGAGACCCACGTCGCCCGCCCACACACCAAGAAAGCACGCCGCGAAGGCCAGCGGCCACGGCAGACGATCCATCCCCGCGAGAAATGCTCCGGCGAAAACCGCCGCATCCTCCAGAACGAAGGTCAATCCGAAGATCCCCAACGCGGTGGCAAGCCCGTTCACCCCTTTTGCTCGCTCCGATACGCCAATGTCGACGGCGCAACTCCGAACGACGCGGGAAATTCCAGACCGTCCAACGCGCCGATGACTCGCATGAGCGCAAAGTGGTGAATCGCGTGGGAAACACAGAAAGCCAACTCACGCCCGAATGTCGAATGCACCGGAAGGGCAGGCTCATCGGGCCGGACACGCTGCCGGACGCATAGTTCGAGATCGCGATCCGTTCCGACATGAGCTTCCAACCGTCGCGCGATGGCAACCGCCTCGGACGCAGCGGTGTGAGGGTCCGTTTCAACGGGTGTCTGTCGCTGTCTGAGATCGTAGTCGACTTCTCCATCTTCCGTGCCTGCGAGCAGATTTCGAAAGTGGTCGAGGGCATGGCGGAAGTGCCCGCCCAACGATGAACCAAGGACCGTTGGGTGCGTGCGACTGTAATTCCCCGCATCGAGCGCTGCCACAAGGCGGGCACCCTCTTCAAGAAGGGCGCATGCAGACTCTATCGCAGACCTCATGGCACATACTTTCCCACGACAGGGATGCTCCTGCGGTGGATGAAAAGCACGAGCAGGCAGCAAATGGCTACGGTAACGGCAAGTCCGAAGAGCAATCCGCCATCCCCTTGAACCTCCACCCCCAACACCGTCAGGTGACTCATGATGGCCCCACCCATCACTCCGAGCGCGAGAGCGGCCCCGAGCCATGCCTGACCGGGGATGAACAGCAGTGCAACCGCCAGCAGTTCTGCGATGCCGGAACCGATACGCCCCCAAGGCTCCAGACCAACGGTCGTGAAGATGTACACCGATTCGGGTGCTCCGGTGAATTTGAAGTAGAGCGTCTGGAGCAGAATGATCGAAGCAACAATCCGGCAAATCGCCGAGACCAAAGCAGTGGATTTCGGGTTCATTTCTTTCCCGAGGAAATCTTCGGCCAGTTGGCATCCGCCTTTGCGAGATTGCCGGCGGTGCCCTTATTGAACGTCTTCAGGATCGAGTGGTCGTATTGGAGGAGAAGGCGCCCGTCGACGATCTCGAAGGCTGTCGGGTCGATCTTTGCTGTCTTCCCCCTCGATACCGCATACGCACAAAAGCCCCCGAACTGTGGTGCATACTTTGTCGGCTCTCCCTCGAACGCTTGACGGTTCTCGGTCGACGCGAAGCGGTATGTCGCCCCTCCGAACGTAGTGGTGATCGCGGGGTCGCCTTTCACGGCGGCGTTGGCGGTGAAGTAGGCGACCGGATCATAGCCCTGGAGGGCCAGACCTTGTTTGTCCACGTTGACGAGTTCTCCGGCGAAGGCTTGAACCAAGCCGGCGGCGGCAATGAGCAGGATGCGGGTTTTCATTCACGCATCCGTCGCGCGAGGCCCCGAAACCTTACAATCCGTCCGGCGGCAACTCCCGACTCTCCTCCTTGAGCTTCGTGCGCATGCGCTCGGCCGCGTGGTGGCTGAGGCGGCATCCGGCTCCCGGGACCCCGGTGCCGAACCGCGCGAAGAGCTTGGCCAGCTGGCGGATTTGGCGGCTGTAACGCCGACAGGCTGAACAGATCGCCACATGGAAGGCATACTCCACACGCTCGATGAGGCTCAACGGCATATCCATCGCCCGGGCGGCCAGGCGGATAGCTCGCCGGCACGAGAGTCCCGGATAGCGGCTCAGGCGGGCGTGGAGACTTTTTCCCATTTCGCTCAATGAGTCGTGGTTCCGCCGGGATCCTGACGCGCGGACGTGCCGAACCAATGGATTTCGAGGCATTCACGCAGTGCCATGCGGGCTCTGTGCAGCATCACCCAAAGATTGCTTTCGGTGATATCGAGCATCTTGCAAATCTCGCGGCCCGGGATGTCGTCCATTTCCCTCAGCGAGAAAACCGAGGCCACCCGCGCGGGAAGACGGTCCAGACACCCCTTCAGCACGCCCCAGAACTCCGAGTCCTTCGCCGCCTCGTCCGGTCGCTCACACCACTTCTGTGGCGCTTGGGAAAAGTCCCATCCCTGATCCTCGAACTTCGACTGCATCTCATCGTTCAGAAAATCCATGTCCGTGAACGTCGTTTCCCGACCGATTTTCCGGAAGTAATCGAGAATCTTGTTCTTCAGAATGCCGACAAGCCATGTGCGCTCTGATGACTGGCCTGCAAAGCGTTCCTGGGAACGCACGGCGGCCAGCAGAGCATCCTGCACGAGATCCTCCGCCACCTCGGGGCGCCGCACGCGCGCAAGCGCGAACCGGTATAGAACGTCTCCGTGGTCGTCCACCCACCTCGTGGGATCCGTGTTCGTCGAGTCCGGCATGGCCTTCTCATGCTCGTAGCGAGGTCGGGAGGAGGCGAACAGAAGAAAGTGCCGAAAGATGTCAGGTTCGTGCCATGAGTTCGACTGATTCGGAATGAATCCGTCCGCGCCCTTGCGTGCGCCACGCCCTGGCTACACCTGCCGCCTGGCATCCTCGTCTGGAGAAATCGAGGCAGCTCTGCGCCTTCGGTATGAGGTCTTCAACCGGGAATTGCACGAAGGCCTCGAAGCCTCCCACGCGACCGGACTCGACTGGGATGCGTTCGACGGGGTGATGGACCACCTCATCGTGCTGGACAACGCAAGCGGCGATGTTGTCGGGACTTACCGGATGCAGACCGGAGCACAGGCCGCGCGGAACTTGGGATACTACAGCGAGCGGGAATTTGACCTGTCGCCATTCGAGCCTGTCAGGAACGAATTGGTCGAACTCGGTCGGGCCTGCGTCCATCGTGATCATCGAACTATTTCGACCGTGAGCCTCCTGTGGCGTGAAATCCTGCGCTATGCACGCACCAAGGGAGCCCGTTACTTGATGGGGTGCAGTTCGCTGACATCGCAGGATGCCGCGCTGGGACACGCCATGTACAGAAAGTTCGCCTCTTCTGCCCTTGCGCCGGCGGAGTTCCGTACACTGCCGCAGCCGGGTTGGGAATTGCCCCCGTCCGCAGACGTTGCGGATTGCGGGCCTCCGCCCAGATTGCTGCGCGCGTATCTCGCGGTCGGTGCGTGCATATGTGGGCCGCCCGCTATCGATCGGGAATTCGGGACCATCGATTTTCTGACCCTGCTGGACAGCACGCGTGGCACGGAGATTGCCACGGAGCATTTTCTCAACCGCCTGGGGGACTCTTCCGGTGAGTAGGCGGCCACTCCATTCGTTGGCGGGCCTCGTCCGCCTTGCAACGGTGATCTCCGCGTCCTCGTCCCTGGAGCGGCGCATCCGCAGAAGGGTCTCGGGAGACTCGGAGGCACGCGCACTCTGGATGCACGAAATGAGTCGGCGTCTGCTGCGCGTGGTGGCTGGCAGGGTGGTGATCAAGGGCACACCGCCAGAGCGGGGGATGCTTGTTGCAAACCATCTCGGCTATGTCGATGTGCTTGCGCTTGGTTCGGTGATGCCCGCTGTGTTCGTCGCCAAGTCGGATGTCCGCGCATGGCCGGTGTTCGGCGCCTTGGCCCGTCGGGCGGGCACGGTCTTCGTGCAGCGCGACAAGCGAACGGATGTTGCGCGATGCCTCGCAAAGATGGAACAAGTGCTCCGCGAGGGCCGACGACTCGTGGTCTTTCCGGAAGGAACGAGTTCCGGCGGCGGGAGTGTTCTGCCGTTTCGCACTCCGCTTTTCGAAGCAGCCCTGAGGTCATGCTCCACGCTGACTCCGGTTGCGATCCGCTACACGATGCCCGCCGGTGACCCCTCAACCGAGATCGCGTATTGGGGCGATATGCATTTTGTGCCGCACCTCTGGAATCTTCTCGGTCACCACGGATTCACCGTCACGCTGGACTTTGGTGAGGCCTTGCAAACGGCAGCGAAAAGTCGGACGGAAACGGCCGCCGAACTCCGCTTGTGGATCCTGCGAAGGCTCGAGGCCGACAACTGAAACCCTCAGGCCGCAACGCGGACGGGGTCGCGGGAGTCGGCGGATGCGGGGCGGAGGATGTAGAGGAGATTAACGAGGAAGCCGAGGGAGCCCACGGAGAGGAAGAGCGTGCCGAGGGTGACCATTTTTTCGATGGCGAGCCAGGAGCCGGGGACGATGAGGAGAAATCCGATGGCGTAATTGAAGAACGCGGCCAGCAGGACTTGCGAGGCGACCCGCTCTTTGACGGAGCCTTCGACCAACGCGCCGCGAGTGAGTGCGACGGTTTGGTAAAGCAGGGCGATGATGGCCGGCACGGCGACACCGAGCAGCGTCGAGAGGACGGCGGCAGCATCGAGTTGAGGACTGGCATTCGCGGGATCGCGGCGCACCCAGACATCCCAGCCGAGCAGGGCCAGTGCGACTGGCAGCATGCAGAGGGCGGTGAGAAGAATCTTGCCGTCCCATTCCAGGACTTCGGATTCGCGCCGGCCCAGGATGCTCAGGAACCGGCCAAGGTAGGCCAGGGCCCCTGCGAGATACACGACGAGGCAGAAAATCACGAACTCTGCCGGACCATAGATCGTCGCCGCGAAGAGCCAGGCGATGGCGGCGTTGGTGAGGGAGAGGGCGAACCATGGTGTGTTGGTGCGTTCGACATCGCTGCCGAGGCGGAGCGCGGTGGTCTTCAGCGCAAGGCCGAGAATGGTGTTGATGACGAAGCCGCCGAGAGCGAGTTCGAAGGTCGCCGTGCTCCAGTCGCCCTTCGCAAGGAACGGGAAGAGCGGAGCTTTCGAGAACGGCATTCCCACCATCAGCGACACGGCAAGCCAGAGCAACGAACAGGCAATGAAGGCCGCTGAGGCATCGGGCATGGCGTTGAGTTTGAAGGAGCCCCAGACGTTCACGATGAACACGATCGCTCCGCAGGCAAGGAACGACTGGCCGAGCATGGCGTGCGGCAGGTCCGGCTGGAATGCCATGGGCACGGCGATGAAGAGACCGGCAAGATGGAAGGCAAGGTGCAGGACCACGAACTGCGTGCTGTAGAGGGGCACGCCGAAAATGATCGGCATGGCCCGGTAGACGACCCCGTAGACACCGGGGAATGCGACACCAAACACGACGAGATACAGCCACGCTGTGGTGTGGGTGGACATCTTCGGATCCAGCAGCAGGCTGGGCTGGACGGCCAGCCACAGCGAGGCACAGCAAAGGAAGACGAGCGATGTCACAAGGAAGGCGGTCGAGCCTTTCGCAGGTTGGCCGGGAGCGACGGAGGTTTCGGATGGCGTAGTCATGGTGGTGTGTTGGGATTGCGGAAACCGATCAGGACCATCCCGATCGATGTGAGGGAACTCAGGGGCATGATGATCGCCGCGACCAGCGGGCTCATCAGACCGGCGAGCGACGCCGCGACGGCGCAGGCATTGTAAACGATCGCGAATGTGAAGACCGCGCGGGAGGTGAGTCCGTGGCGAGCGGCCGCACGGAAGAGCGCACCAATTCCGGCAAGGCTGCTGCCGAGCAGGTAAAAATCCGACTTGTGCTCAAGGAGTCCGCCGGCTGCAGCGGGTGTTCCGCGGCAGAGTGCGGCGTCGAAGGCAAGGCTGTCGTTCGCCCCGTCGCCGAGCATGAGCGCATCGTGTGCCCAGCGGGTGCGGACCGCATCGGCTTTGTCTTCGGGCGTGAGCCCGGCGAGAACTGCGTCGGACTCGAGGCCGAGTTGCGCGGCAATCGCCGTGACGCGGGCGGGTTGGTCGCCGCTCAGGAGAAAAACAGCCCGTCCCTCGGCGCGAAGGGTCCGGATTTGTTCGCGGGCACCCGGGCGGATTTCCTCACGGAAGTGGAACTCCGCGAGAACGCGTCCGTCGCAGGTGAAGGCGGTGCCGGAATCGCCGCCGGCCCACGACGGTCGGCCGAGCCGCCATTCCGAGGTACCGTCGTTCCATGCGATACCCATCCCCGTGACTTCTCGTTCCTCGCCGGACGGGCCAGCGGGTTCGACCCCACGGGCGAGCAGGACCTCGCGCAGACAGGTGGCGACAGGGTGGAGGCTGGAGTTCACAAGCCGCAAAAGGGCGCGGGAGGAGGCTTCGTCGAGGCCGGCGACGGCGTCCGGATTCGCGAGTCCGAGGGTCTCGATGGTGAGAGTGCCGGTTTTGTCGAAGAGGATGGTGCGCACCCGGCGCAGGCGCGCCCAAAGCGAACCTTCGCGCACATAGACGCCCAACCCCTGAAGGCGTGCAGCGGCAATATCGTCAAGCAGCGGAAGGGCGACCCCGATCGCACAGGGACATGAGACGACAAGCACCGAAACCAAGACCTGCGTGGCGCGGAACCAGTCCCCCGTCGCGAGCCCCCAGAGGGTAAACCCCGAAGCCGCCAGCACCAGCACGACAAAAAGGTACGGACGGATCACGCGGCCCATCGACTCGTTGCGCCAGTCGCCCTTCTCAGTGGCGAGAAGGCGTGCGAGTTGCGATGTCTCCCAACCTTCGAGTGCTTCAAAATCCGCCTCACCCGCGGAAATCATGCGAGCCCCGGCGGGCACGATGGCCCCGCGCAGGTATTCGCGGGGAGCGGGTTCGCCGGTGATCCAGTTCAGCGCAAACACCGCCTGGGCGGAACGCAGGCGCGCACGCACGGGTGAGGTGCGGCCTTTTGCCAACGTGAAGTTCGTTCCAGCCGTCACGGCCGTGCCGGAGACGGATGTGCCGTCCTCGAACCGCACGTCGGACGGACCCGCCCGGAGGGACAGGAGACGTTTTCTATTCGACTCGACCGCGCGTTCTTGCAGCCAACGCCCGAGGAGCATGAGGAACGTGAAAATGCAGACGAAGTCGAAGTAGGCGAAGGAATGGCGTCCGGCCGCCCATGCGAGGACGGATCCGGCGTAGGCCGCCGCGAGACCGAGGGCGATCGGGAGATCGATGTGGATGGCCCCCGCCCGCAGCGCCGCCGCGGCACGCCGGAAGAAATACGCGCCGCCGATCATTATGCTCAATGTCGCGAGCGCGAGCGAGATTGCGTCGAAGAGCGGTGTGAGGGCGTCCGCCTCCGGCATCCCGAGGTAACGCGGGAGCGCGAAGAGCATGGCATTGAGCGCGAGGGCTGCGCAAAGCCCGAGCTTTCGCACGAGCGGGCGCATGGGTGTCTTCCGCCCCGTCGCCTCCGAGGCGCCGAGAAGATAGCCGAACCTCGCCGCATCGCGGGCGTATCCGGCAAGGTCGCAAGCCCCCGGCTCCCAGGAGAGCGTCAACAACCCGGTGGAGGATTGCACGCGACACGACACGGCGCCCGGTTGTTCGAGGAATACTGTTTCCAGCAACCAGACACACCCGGCGCAGGAGATGCCCTGCACCTCGAGGGTGAGCGTCGTGCGGCCTGCGGCCTCGGCAGTCTTTTGCTCCGTCGCGAGCCATTCGTAATCCTGCTCGTGGAACACAAAGCTTCCGGCTGGTGATTTCGTCTCCCCGTATTTGTAGAAGTCGCCGAGTCCGCGTTTGTGGAGGAGGTGGTGAACGAACTGGCATCCGGCGCAGCAGAATTCTTTCTGCGTCTCCGTCGCGACGAACGGCGTCTGGCAGTGCCTGCAAAGGATGGCGGTGCGGGCATTCACAGGCAACACATGGGACAGGCTTCGGCCAACGCGCGCCAGCCGAGCAAAACCGCTCCGGCAAATGCAAGGCCGCGACGGGTCCAGTCCATCGCCGCCGGAGACAACGCGTGACCGAAACGCAGGTAGGACCCCTGGAGCAGGGCCATCGCCGGCACCGTGCCGAGGGCGAACGCCGCCAGGATGCCCGCACCGGCGAGAGCAGTGCCCGACAAGGCCGCAGCGGCGGCGATGAGGTAGAGGGGAGCGCAGGGGATGAGCGGCGTGAAAAATCCCAGCGCGAGCCCGCGCGGCACGGCGCCGAAACGGGAGACGATCGCAAGCGGAGTCGCCGCCCATGCCCCGGGGCCGATGCGCAGTTTGCGGTCCCAACCGAATGCGATCACGAGAAAGAAGACGGCAAAAGCCCATGCCAGACCCTTCACCGCACCGCCTGTGAGCCATCCGCCGACCCGCTCGCCGATCCATCCGGCGACAGCGCCAAGGAGAGCATAGGAAAGGAGACGCATGGCATGGTAGGCCGCCGTTGCAGCGAGGCTTCCGCGTCCGCCCTGTTTCACGCAGAGCGCGCAGGAGAGAGGGCCGCACATCCCCACGCAGTGCAGGCTCGTGACGACACCCGCGACCAAAGCGGCGGCCGGACCGGTGACATGGGCGAGATCGGTCATGGTTTTCTCCCTTCGAGGAGGGCCGCCTCCTCCTGCGGGGTGAGGTTTTTCGTGGGCACGCGGTGGCTGAGTGAAATCGTCGCGAACCATCCGTAGATGAGGAACGCAAAGGCCGCCACCACGAGCAACCACGGCCTGGCGAGGAGGAAGCGCATCATTCGCGGAAGGGCCCGAGGAACGGGACTTTGCGTTCGGCCTCGACCGCGCCGCCCTGGCCGAGGATGCGCACGGTGACATCGAACTGCCGGTCGAACTTCGCAGCCGGGAGCGAGAGAATGAGGGGTTCCTGCACCTCGCCGTTCGGTCCGAGCGCGAGCGACTGCGGGTTGCCGTTCGCGACGACGAGACCCTCGACGGGAGACGCGATGGTCAGGGTGTAGGTGAAGTCCGCATTGCGCTTGTTTGCGACGCGGAGGAGAAAGTTGTTCCGAAGCATGTCGCCGTCGCGGAAGTACGGTGCGCCTTGCATGCGCAGAGCAGAAAGAACGACCGGTTTCACCTGCGTCGTTGCGAAACCGAAGACGATCGCGCCCACCACGAGCACGGCCGTGTAAAAATACAGGCGCGGACGCCAGAAACGGAACGGTCGCCCGCGGAGGGCATTCAGCGAATCGTGCCGCACGAGGCCGCGTTTGCGACCGAGTTTGTCCATGATCGCGTCGCAGGCGTCGATGCAGGCGGCACACGAGATGCACTCGAGTTGCAGGCCTTGGCGGATATCGATGCCGGTCGGGCAAACCTGCACGCAGCGGCGGCAGTCGATGCAATCCCCGGTCGTTGCGCCCGCCTTCCCGCGGGGTTCGCCGCGCACCTCGTCGTAGCCGACCACGATCGAGTTGTCGTCGATGAGTGCGCTTTGCAGACGTCCGTATGGACAAAGGACGATGCAGAACTGTTCGCGGAACCACGCGAAATTGAAATACAGGATCGCGCTCAGGGCGAAGACGAAGACAAACACGCCGAAGTTCTCGAGCGGCGAGCGGTGGGCCATCGCGTAGAGGGTCGGGATCGACACGAAATAGGAGACGAACAGGTGCGCGACCCCTGCCGAGACCGCGAAAAAGGCACCGTGTTTGACGAAGCGCTTGATAAGCTTCCCACCGGTCCACGGGGCGTCATCGAGCGCCCGGCGGGCGGGTCCGTCCCCCTCGATGAAGCGCTCGATGCGGCGGAAGACATGCTCGAGAAAGACGGTTTGCGGGCAGGCCCATCCGCACCAGACGCGACCAACCAGCGCGGTGATCAGAAACAGGGCGAATCCCGTTCCGGTGATCAGGAAAAACAGCAGCCAGAGATCCTGGAAAAGAAACGTGAGGCCGAAGAGGTGCAGCTTCCGGTGGAAAACGTCCAAGAACACGGCGGGCTCGCCGTTGATTTTCACGATCGGCAGCGCGATGAAGACGGCGATGAGCGCCACCCCGGCCAACCTCCGAAGGGTCGTCCACATCCCCGTGACATCCGCCGGATGCACGAAGTAGCGCGAGCCGTCCTCATTGATCGTGGTGACGGAGTCGCGGGTCGGCGCTTTGGGTTTCATCGCGGGAGCGGATTACTCCGCCGGTTTTTCGATGGTCGGGTTCTGGCTGATGATGAAAGCGACGACGTCCGCGATCCGGGCTTGGCCGAGCACGGGCCCCCACGTGGGCATGCCTTTGTCCGCAACCCCCTTGTTGATGACGGCGTAAATTTCCGTCGGCTTGCCGCCGTGGATCCATGTGGCGTCGATGAGGTTCTGCCCGATCCCGCCCTTGAGATCGGTGCCGTGGCAGGCTGCGCAGTTGGACATGAAGACCTTGCGTCCGGCGTCCGCGATGGCGGGATCCTGGCTCAGCTTGTAGAGTTGGGAATCCGTTGGCGCGGCACCGTTGTTGAGCGCCGCCTTTTGCAACTCCTCAATCTTGCGCTCGACGCGCACGTAGCCGGGAACCATGTGATCCGTCCAGTGGTAGTACGCCCAATACCCGGCGGCGAAAACGATCGCGCCGTAGAGCGTGAAGAGCCACCAGTTCGGCAGACGTTTATCGAACTCCTGGATGCCGTCGTAGGTGTGGTGGCGGAGTTCGTCCTCTTCGCGGCGTTCGTGTTTCTTGCTCATTGGCGCTTTTCTTGTTCGAGGGGCAGTTCGGAGAGGTATTTCACCTTCCGGCGGGAGAGCTTGAGGATGCCGATCACAATGCCGGCGAAGACGCAGAAGCTGACCGCGAAGGCGATCACCGCGATCGGCCCGCTCCATTCACCGAAATCGACCTGCTTGAACATGGCTCAGTGGGCGGCAGCCTGCTTGGCTTCGGCCGGGACAGCCGGAGCCGGTGGGCGGAATTTCCCGAGTTGTTGGAGGTAGGCGATGAGAGCGACGATCTCCTTGTCGGCGGAGATGCGGATGTCGCTCTTGGCGAGGTCCGCGGCAATCTCGTCGCCCTGCTTGAGCGCAGCGGCTTGGATTTCCTCGGGTGAGAGTTGGGGAAATGGAACCCCGAGCGTGCGGAGCACGGCGATCTTCGAGGGCAGAGCGGCCAGATCGGTCTTCTGGCGGGCCAGCCAGGGGTAGGAAGGCATCACGCTGCCGACCGAGGTCGAGCGCGGATCCATCATGTGCTGGAAGTGCCAGACATTCGGATACTTCCCGCCTTCGCGCGCGAGGTCGGGTCCGGTCCGCTTGGAACCCCACTGGAACGGGTGGTCGTAGATGCTTTCGGTGAGGCGTCCGCTTTTGCCGTAACGCAAAACGTCGCCCATGAGTGGACGGATCATCTGGCTGTGGCAGTTGTAACACCCCTCGCGGATGTAGATGTCGCGGCCGGCGAGTTCGAGCGGTGTATAAACATTCTGCTCGGGGGCGTCCGCTCCAGCGCTTTGTCTGGCAAAAACGGTCGGCAGAATCTGGATCATCCCTCCCGCGACGACGGCCAGGAAGGTGAGCACTGTGAAGGGCAGCCAACTCTCGAGCAGGCGTTCATACCACTCGCTCCACTTCGCTCCCGCGATGCTCATGTGGATCATTGCCACGAGAGCGGTCTCGACGAGGAGGACGAAGGAAACCGTGCTCACCACCCCACTTGCGAAGCCCCAGCCGCACCCGAAGACGACCAGGAGGCACGAGTAAAGCACGGGGGCGTTCCATAGTCCGCGTCCGAGGCCCATGCCCTCGCGGGCGGGAGTTTCCGGTTCCGGAATTTCGATGCTCGCGGTGCAGGGTTTGCCCGAGCGGATCGTCACAAAGAGATTCCATGTCATGAGCAGGAATCCGATGAGGAAGAGTCCGCCGCCGAGGATGCGCGTGTGCAGCATTGCGCGGGTCGAGTTCACGACTTCGAGGAAGTTCGGATAGGCAAGTACGCCCTCGGGAGTCACGGCATTGAGCATGAGGCCTTGGGTGATGCCCGAGACCCACATCGAGGCGATGTAGAGAAGGATGCCGACCATCCCGATCCAGAAGTGGAGGTCCGCCAGCTTTGTCGAGTAGAGCTTGGTATTCCAAAGGCGCGGGACGAGCCAGTAAAACATGCCGGCGGCCATGAAGCTGTTCCAGCCGAGCGTGCCGCTGTGCACGTGCCCGATCGTCCAATCCGTGTAGTGCGAGAGACTGTTCACCGAGCGGATCGCCATCAGCGGTCCCTCGAATGTGGCCATGCCATAAAACGTCACGCCTGCCGCGAGGAATTTCAGCACCGGGTCGGTGCGCAGCTTGTGCCATGCACCGCGCAGGGTGAGCAGGCCGTTGAGCATTCCGCCCCAGGACGGCGCCCAGAGCATGAGGCTGAAGATCATGCCGAGGGTTTGGAGCCATTCGGGCAGCGCCGTGTTCAACAGGTGGTGCGGTCCCGCCCAAATGTAGATGAACACGAGCGACCAGAAGTGCACGACCGAGAGCCGGTAGCTATAAACCGGGCGCTCGGCGGCCTTCGGAAGGTAGTAATACATGATGCCCAGCACCGGCGTGGTGAGGAAAAACGCGACCGCGTTGTGTCCGTACCACCACTGGACGAGGGCGTCCTGCACGCCGCCGAAAATCGGGTAGGCGTGCAGGAGACTGGTGGGAAGCTGGAGGTGGTTGACGATGTAGAGCATCGCCACCGTGATGATTGTCGCGATGTAGAACCAGATCGCGACGTAGAGGGACTTCTCGTTCCGGATCGCGAGTGTCCAGAAGAAGTTCACCGCGAACACAACCCAGATGAGCGTGACCGCGATGTTGATCGGCCAGATGAGTTCCGCGTACTCCTTGCCACGGGAGAAGCCGAGCGGGAGCGTGATGGCCGCCGCCACAATGATCGCCTGCCAGCCCCAGAAGTGCAGCTGTGACAGGAAATCCGAAGCCAACCGCGCCTTTACCAACCGCTGGGTCGAGTGGTAGATGCCGGCAAAAATCATGTTTCCCACAAATGCGAAGATCGCGGCGTTTGTGTGGAGCGGTCGCAGTCGCCCGAAGGTGAGCCACGGCATGTCGAAGTTCAGCACGTGGAAGCTGAGCTGCGCGGCGATGAGCACGCCGGCGGCCATCGCCACGATGGCCCAGAAGACCGAGGCGATCAGGAACTGGCGCACGACCAGATCGTTGTAAATGATGGTTTTTGTCTTCATTCGGAAGTCTTGTCGGAAGCGGGCGGTGCCGCCGGGGGATCGGATTTCTCCTTCTGGAAAGGCAACAGGCTGTCGCGAAGCGGATCTCCCCCCGAGACGTCGTGGTGGTACAGGAAGCCGCCCACGAAGAAGAGGGCGAGCATCAGGCTCACGAACACGGTCAGGAAAATCACACTCATTGCGGAAGCGATCGCGGGGCGATCTCGCGCAGTATTAGAAAATCTCACTTCGAACCGGCTACGCACCGCTTCGGGAAAGCCCCGCAGATTTTTGGAAATCTCGCGCAGTCCGGCTTGAGGAGCGGGTTTTCACACATTTATGCTCTGCGGGATGTCACGGATTGAAGACCCACGGTCGGCAGAGGCCACGCCCACCCGCTCGCGAGAGCAGGAAGCGGTGGCGGCCCATTTGTCGGGCTCGGAGCTTTTCCTCCGTTTCCGGGAGGCTTTCGAGGCTTCGACCGGACTCGCGCTCGATCTCCTCGCACCGGGGGACTTCCGGGCTTCGCGGCGGCGAGGCGTGCCGGATTTTTGCCGTGCCCTCCAGCTCACCCAGAAGACTTGCGATGCCTGCCGCGAGACGCACGCCCGCCAGCAGCTTGCCGCCATGGAGTGCCCGCACACCTCGGAGTGTTTTGCCGGAATGGCGTCATCTTCCGTGCCCGTGAAGGTCAAGGGCCGCACCGTCGCCTACCTGCACACCGGCCATGTGTTCCTTGGCGGGAAAAACGTGCGCGATTGGGACAGGCTCCGCAGGTTCCTCGCGCGGCATGGTTTGGACCCTGCTTCCTGCCGGAATGCGCTCGATGCCGTGCGCATCGTCGACCCTTCGAAATACGATGCGGCGGTCCGGCTGCTCGAGATCTTCGCCCGGCAACTTCCCGATGCCGTCGCGCGGAATGAAGTCCCGTATCCTGCCGTCGAACAGGCCGTGCGCATGGTCGGCGAGAGCATCGAACGGGAGTGGACGCTCAGCGGCCTCGCCCGCCAGTTGAACATGAATCCCAGTTACCTCAGCGAGATGTTCCGCAAGGCGACCGGCCAGACGTTCACCGATTACCTTGCTTCTCTGCGCGTGGACAAATCCTGCCGACTCCTGGCGTCGACACGTCTCACAGCAACCGAGATTGCATTCTCCTCCGGATTCCGCTCGATCTCCCAGTTCAACCGCGTCTTCAAATCCTCCACCGGCATGAGCCCGCTCCAGTACCGCCGCTCGTGCGGCTTCCAAGCGGCTGCAGCGTGAGGTTCGCGTTCAGCGACGGGTGGTGGCGACTTCGCTGTTGGCGGTATCCTTCCACACGCCTTTGATTTTTCCCGTGCGGAGCTTGTGGTTGGCGACGAGGAAGACCGGGAGATCCACGCAAAGGGCGACGAGGGCGATGGCGGCAAAGCGGATTTTTGCGAGACCGCGGGCATTTCGTACGCGGCGCCAGCGCATCGTGATGGATGCAGTGTCCATCACCCACCATCCGCGTCGGGCGACGCAGGACTTGACGAGATCGGCGAGCCACGCCGGGTTTGCCGCGGAGCGGCGCCGGAGCTCGGCAAAGACGGGCTTGGGAACATCCGGCCGCCGGAGATCGTCGCGGAGGTAGGAATAAATCGTCTGCCCGACAGCCTGTCGGACCTGGTGGTGAAAGACCGCGGCGGGCGACGTGTAGCACTCGAAGATGTGGGCCGCGTCTCGCGCGCGAACGAGGCGGGAATTGTCGGGAGCCTTCGCGTAGCCTTCGCTGCAGATCATCTGCTTGATGAACCCGTCCTCGACGATGAGTCCCTCCGGCATCACGAGTTCGCGGAGGGCCGCGGCCCGTGCGCAGTAGAGCTGGCCGGTAAGCTGGCCGGGTGCCGACCGCGTCATCTCGCCGGCGCCGGAGAGCAACTTCTCGATGAGCGAGCGCGACGGCTTGAGGTCGATGTGTTTGATCGGCCGGTCGGTCGCGATGAGCGCGTGGGCATCCGCCTCGAGCGCCGCCACCATGTTCTCCAGCGTGCGGTCGCCAACGAGTTCGATGTCGGCATCCATCAAAATCAAAAAGGCCGAAGCCGGATCCGAGAGCCGGTGTGTGAAGGTATTCCAGGCGTTGATTTTCCCCGGCGTGACCAGTTCGTGGACCGAGGCGTTGAGGAAGGGATACCGCTGACGCAACTCCTCGAGCGCCGCCGCGGCGACACTGGCGGTGCGGTCGGTGCAGCCATTCGGCACGACAAGAATCTCAATTTCGCGTCCGGCCGCCGGGGCTTTGGCGAGAAGGGTTTGCGCCCCGAGTGAGGCGATCGTCGTGGCGATCGACCGCTCTTCGTTCCACGCGAGGATGCCGATCGAGATTTTCATGGGTAGCGTTGCCAGAGGGCCCGGCAGGCTTCTCCTGCCATTCCGGGCGGGCAGCCGAGCACGCGCTCTGCGCCGTTCTCGCCAGCGATGAGCAGGGCGAGGGACCGCCAGACCGCCTCGCGGGGATGCCGCGTCCACGGACCGGGCACGCGGCAGCCGCGCAGGCGCTCACGACCGTGCCGTATGGCATTCTTGAGCGCGGATTCGTGGGGCAGCAGCGGGGCAGAGGAAAAGGCGTAGTCTCTTGCGGAAGTGAACCGTCCGCCGAGCCGCAGGGATTCGATGTGGAGGAAAACGTCACACCATGCCCGCCGCAGGGCGGCGATCTCATTGCGGAAAGTGGAGGGTTCCGCTGCGGGAACGACCGGGTGCAGTTTGAAATCCTCCGCCTCGGCATGCCATGCGCGCACGTGGGCGGCGTGCGGAAAATCCCCCGGCAACGCCGCCAGGCGCCGTCCACGTTCGAGGCAGGACCAGTGGTACGCGCGGTGGAGACAGAGGATGGCGTCGCCGAGTGCAAGTTTCAGTTTTGCCAGGATGCGAACAATGAAACCCGGAGGGACGGTTGTTTCGCCGGCCGCCGCACGCGCACACAGAAGAAGGCTGCATCCGCGGTTCACCAGCAGTCGCGAACCTTCATCCAGTGGAATGGCTGTTCCATCGGAGAGTGCGGCGGGGAGCGAGGTCAGCCATGCGCCGTCTCCCGCCACAACATGATTCGCAGCGAGCAGATCGTAGTAAAACATGCTCGGTCGCGCCGAGGCGAGTTGGTCTGGCGTCATCGCCTTGACCTCGACCTCGATGCCCGTGAGCTCGTGTCCGCGCGCGCAGGCGGAGGCGATCCATCGTCCGGTGGACGGTGCAGAAGGGTCTGCGAAAAGGTAGAACTCAAGGTCGTTGTAGAGAGTCTCTGCGCCCGTGGCGGCATCAACGGCAACGCCGCCTTCCCCCCGTCCGTAGCCGCCGGCCAACACGAGCGTGCGAAATCCCGGGACATCCTCGACACCGGAGGCAATCTCCCTCAGCGCCCTGTCGAGAAGCTCTCGCAGGGCCGGAGAGGCACCGGGGAAAAACGGCGGGCGTTCCACCGTGCGCCCTCCTCAGCTCTCGATCTGGAAGACGCGGTGGAGCCGAAGCAACTCGATCACCGAGAGCACCTGCGGCTTCATCGCGCGGAGTGTGACAGTTCCTTCGCCTTGGGGGAGACGGCGGAGCACGCTCAGAAGTGCCCCGACCCCTGAGCTGTCGATGAAGTCCACAGCCGCGAGGTCGACGACGGCGGACTTCAAAGAATCCGTCCACACTGCTCCAACAACGTCCTTGAATCGCGGTGCCGATGCGGCATCCATGCGGGCCCTGTGAACCGCGATCAGAATGGCATCGCCTTCAACTTGTGCCCGGAACTCGTTTTCCATAGCATCCGGCTTAATGGCCGCTCCGCGCCGAATCAACTCTAATCCCCGCGCCCGCTCGCGATGAAGATTCTCTGGCTTCACGAACGGATGGGGGCGATGGGCGGCGCGGAGTCGAATGTGCTGGCCTCCGCGCAGGCTCTCAAGTCCCGCGGCCACACCAACATTCTCGCCCATCTCAGCGAAACCGGACGCGCGATGGAAACGTGGCGCGATGCGTTTGCGGTGACCGAGGCCGTGCGAGGCAACCTCTCCGCGATCCTCGCGACCCACCGTCCGGATGTTGTGTGGATCCACAACTGGCCGTCGACGGAGGACATCCTGCACCTCGCGCAGGGGCCGGTTCCCTCGGCCCGCATGATCCACGACCATGCGATGTATTGCCTCCGCACCTACAAATACAACCCGCTTACCCGCCGGAACTGCACGCGGCCGGCTTCGGGTGCGTGCGTGTTTCCCTGTCTCGCGATCGTGCGCCGCGGCGCCGACAGGCGGCCGGTGGTCGATTTCGGCGGCCTCTCGAAAAAGCTCGCCGAGATCGCGGCGAACCGTGCGCTCGGCCGCGTCGTCGTGGCTTCCCGATTCATGCGCGGCGAATTGGAGAGGAACGAATTCGACCCCGAGCGCATCGTTGTGATTCCGCCGGTGCCTCCCGAGGCGGCGCCGTTGGCCGCCGTCGATACACGCCCGGAGGCGGGGCGCTTGCTTTTCGTCGGCCAGATGATCCGTGGCAAAGGTCTCGACGTTCTGTTGGAAGCTGTGTCGGCCCTCGGTGGAACGTGGCGGCTTGATGCGGCGGGTGAAGGCGTGGCCAAGCCGAAACTGCGGGCGCAAGCCGGACGGCTCGGGCTCAACGATCGCGTTGAGTTTTTCGGCCATCTGCGACCGCATGAGCTCGAGGCCCTCTACCGCCGCGCGCAGGTCGTCGTCTTCCCCTCGATGTGGCCGGAGCCTTTCGGTCTGGTCGGGATCGAAGCGATGCGCCTCGGGCGTCCGGTCGTCGCGTTTGACGTGGGCGGCGTCTCGGATTGGTTGGTGCCCGGTGAGAATGGTCTCCTCGTTCCGTGGGGTGACCGTGCGGCGCTCACGGGTGCGCTGCGGCGATTGATCGACGATCCCGCCGAGGCGGCGCGTCTCGGCGCCCGCGGCCGACTCCTGTGCGCGGAACGGTTTTCGTTTGCCGGTTACATCGACTCGCTGGAGACTTTCCTCACCGGCCTCGCCGCCGTTTCCTCTCATGGACGATAACCGCGAGCACGTGGATTACTGGATCGCCGCCGGCACGAAAACCGGGCGGTTGCGGGAGCGTGTTCGGGTCGGGATAAAGCTCGCCGTCTGGCGGGTCACGCTTGGTGTCGCGCACGGGCTCAAGCGCGTGTTCGACATCGCCGCATCCGGCGCGGCGCTGGTGCTCGGGAGCCCGGTGTTTCTCGCCACTGCCCTTCTCATCAAACTCGAAGACGGCGGGCCCGTGTTTTTCCAGCAGACACGCGTGGGCTACCGCGGGCGGCTATTCGGAATGTGGAAGTTCCGCTCGATGGTCACGAATGCCGAGGAGATAAAGAAACAACTTGAAGCCCAGAACGAGATGAGCGGCGGGGTCATCTTCAAGATGAAAAACGACCCGCGCATCACGCGCATCGGCCGTGTGATCCGGAAATACTCGATCGATGAACTCCCCCAGTTCTGGAACGTCTTCACCGGTGACATGTCGCTTGTCGGACCCCGCCCGCCTGTGCCGCGCGAGGTCGAGCAATATCTGCCCGAGGAACGCCAGCGTCTCCTGGCCAAGCCGGGCATCACATGTCTCTGGCAGGTCAGCGGACGCAGTGAGATCGACTTTCGCGGCCAGGTCCGCCTCGACATCGAATACATCCGCTCGAAGAGCTTGTGGACGGATCTCAAACTGCTCGCAAAGACCGTGCCGGCCGTGCTGCTGGGGAAGGGGGCCTATTGAGCGCTCCGTGTGTGCTTGCGGCTCCCGATTGGGAATCCCTCGACAGCTTGCGACGGCACCGCCTGCCATTCGTGCTCTGGCCGGTGTGCGGCAAACCGCTGCTCGCCCACTGGCTCGACCACGCCCTTGCCCGGGGTGCGGAGTCCATACGCATCCATGCCAAGGACAGACCGCACCTCGTCCGGGCATGGATCGCGAAAGGCGACTACTGGTCGAAGCCCATCGAGGTCGTCGGCTCGGCACCTCCGCCCGACGCGTGGATAATGGAGACAATGCCCGGCAACGCAACCTCCGCTCCGGTCGTCGACGGAGCGGGCGTGCTTGCGCGATGGTTCGAGTGCCACGGTGCGGCCATCGATCGTCTCGGACGTTCGGAGATTGCGATCGACCGTGAGGTTTCTCCCGGCGTTTGGGTTGCGCCCGGTGCGGACATTTCGCCCTCGGCCAAACTGACGGCTCCGTGTTGGATCGGCCCGAAGGCCCGTGTCGGACCCGGGTGCCGCCTCGGCCCCGGAGCCTATATCGGCCGCCAGGCGGTTCTGGATGAGGACGTTGAAGTCGAGCACGCGATTGTCGGTGACCACACGTTTGTCGGGCGCCACACTCGTCTTGAGAAAAGCATTGCCGAAGGCGGCCTCCTCTTGAACTGGGCTCGCGGGGTTCGTGTCGAGATTCCGGAAGATTTCATCCTCGGGAACCTTGCCTCCCGCGCACCGGCTCCCGGCTTCAGCGACCGCCTCGTCGCTGCGGTGTTGGCTGTTCTGCTCGGGATTCCTGCCCGGTTGTGGAATCTCGGGGAGCATCCCACCCGCAAAACCGTGCGGCTGCCTTCGGGCCGGAGCCTTGCCCTTTCCACCCGGCCGCGCGGCCCGCTCCTTCTCCGCAGGGAGGCTTGGCTACGCCACGTCGTCTCGGGCCATCTCCACCTCTGGGGTATTCTCCCGCGTTCGGAAGCGGAGTGGGATGCACTCGATGGAGGCGTGCGGGCGGTTTTGGAATCCGCCCCCGCGGGAGTCCTTTCGCTCGCCGATCTCCACGGGGCCCACGATGCGGCGGACCCGGACGAATGGATCCACGCCGCGTACCAAGCCGGAGGCGAGGCGCAGCTTCCCCGCTGCGCTTCGTTCTGGAAAGCCGCCGCCTTATCCCCCCTCGCATGATCACGTCCGACCTTGTTTTCGAACTCCGCGCGACCGATCCAAGCCTCTCGGATGCTTCCGACATGGTCACGGGCATCTGCGGATTTCTCCGCGACCACGGGATCGGTGACGACGCGTTTCTCGATCAACTTCAACTCGCCGCCGCCGAGGCTCTCAACAACGCCATCGAGCACGGCTGCGAGGGTGTGCCTGGTGCCGAGGTGCATGTGGTCTGCCGACTCACTGCCGATGCCGTGCGCCTTGCGATTTCGGATCCGTCGGCGTTTGAGGGATGGACCGGTGAAGCCGCGCTTCCGGACGATCCCCTTGCCGAGGGCGGCCGCGGGAGGTTCCTCATGCAGCAGATGACGGATCACGTCGAGCACCGCCGGGAAGACGGGCGCCATGTGCTCCTGATGGTAAAAAACCTGCCCGTTGGCGGGGCCGTCTACGAGCCCGGCAGTCAGGATGCCATGCTGGGAGCGATGACGGAGGAACTTGGTTCCAGCTATGAGATGATCAACGCGCTCATCGGTCTCGGCGAACTCCTCGCGGGAGCGGACGAGATGTCGGTTTTTCTCCGACTCGCCCTCGAGCGCCTGCGGGAACTCACGCTCGCCGACACTGTCTATGTCCGCATGTTGCAAGGCGATACCCTCGTGCTTGGCGGCCGCGTCGGCGCGGACGGCCCCTGCCTTGCCGCAAGCATCGGTCTGGCGGCCGAGGGCCTCGAAGCGCGCGTGTTCGAGACAGGCGAGGAAGTCACAGTGACGAATGGCCGCTCGCTGCCCGTCTCGGATCCCGTGAGTGGATTGGCGGAGGGCATCTTTGTTGCGCCGGTCTTCTTCAAAACCCGCCGCCGCGGCGTGCTCGTCTTGCTGCGCCATGGGAGCGAGCATTTCTTCACCGCCGCCCAACTGAAGGTCACACGCGTGGTCGCCGAGTATCTCGGCATCGTCTGGGCGATGAACGAGCTCCAGCAACGGCGGGAATCCGAGCAGCGTGCACTGCGCGAACTCGAGATCGCCGCGGAGATCCAGCTCTCCCTCATGCCTGCGCGCTTCGAGACGGATTCCAGCCTCGATATCCACGGCATCTGCCGGCCCGCCCTCAAGGCGGGGGGCGACTACTTCGACGTGATCCCTCTGCCTTGCGGCGGCCTTCTGGTGGCCATCGCGGACGTGATGGGCAAGGGCATCTCGGCCGCTCTCCTCGCGAACATGCTCCGCACGAACCTCCGCGCGAAGATCGAGCTCGCGGGCGAACCTGGACGGCTTGTCGAGGAGGTCAACCGCACGCTTGCCCCCGACCTTGCCAAGCTCGACATGTTCATCACCTTTGCCTGTGCATGGGTTGCGCCCGACCATTCGCGCATCCGGACAGCGAATGCGGGGCATCCCCCGCTCCTCATTTTCCGCGACGGCAAGGCGGTCGAGGAACTCCCCGCGAGCGGTCTCCCGATCGGTGTCCTCCCCGACAGCTCCTACGAGGCTGTCGATACGGCGCTGCACGCGGGGGACACGCTGGTTCTTTTCACCGACGGCATCTCCGAGGCCACATCGCCGGATGGAGTTTTCTTCGATACATCTGGTCTGGTGGCCTGCGTGCAATCCGGGCCTGCCCAGTCCTCCGAGGAACTTGTCGGCCGCGTGCTGACAGCGGTGGATACCTACTCGCACCACGCCCCGCCCACGGACGACCGCACGCTCGTCGTCCTTCGCCGGCTCGCCGATTGATTTTTCCATGAGCAAACAAATCCTCCTTGTTGACGATGAAGACCACATGGTTCGTCTCCTCCAGTTCGCCCTCAAAAGCGTCCCCGCCCGCATCGCTTCGGTGAAACGCGGGGAGGCGGCGCTCGCATTCGTCGAGGCGAATCCCGTTGACCTCGTCATTCTGGATTACTCGATGCCCGGGCTCGACGGGGTCGAGACACTCCGCCGCCTGCGCGCTCTCCCGTCGGGGCTCCATGTGAGTGTCGTCATGCTCACGGCCCGCGACCAGACCACGATCCGACAGGAGGCCGCCGGTCTGAACGTCCAGGCATTCCTGACGAAACCCTTCAGCCCTTCCGACCTCGCCCGCCGGGCCTCCGAGTTGCTTGCTTAGATGGTGTCGTCGGCCAGTGCAACGAATCGAACGACGCCCCGCTTGCGCTCGCCGCGCCGCCGCCGCATTATTGGAACACTCTTTCCCCCGATGAAGTCCCTCCCCGCTCTCGCGCTCCTCGCCGTTGTTGTCGCTCCCGCCCTCCGTGCCGACACGGTCTTTGTCGAAGATTTCACCGTCGTTCAAAACCCGGCCAACCTCGGGCAGTGGCAGGGAAACAAGAATCAAGTCGATGAATCCTTCGGCGCATGGCTCGAAGTGGCCGCTGACGAGGGCAATCTTTTCGGCGAAGGCACCACCAACCGCGTTCTCACCGTGCGTGATCGCTCGGACACCGCCCAGGTGAATCTCCATGCAAAACTCAAGGGAACCGCAGACGTGGTCACCGCGTCGTTCGACTTCGTCGAACCTTCCGATTCCGAAGGAGGGCCTGTCATTTTCCGGGTCGGAACCGGTCGCAACGAACTCTCCGAACTGGCGGTGAACCTCCTCATCCGCGACGGACGCATCGAGCCCGGAACGCAGGATGCCTACGCGGTCGGCGACAAACACCGCGTGACGATTGTCGTGAACAATTCGCCGGATACGGTCAATTACGGCACGACCAGCGTCCCGAGCCAGCATTACGATGTTTATGTGGATGGCCAGGCCGTTCTGACGGCGCGGCCGTTCGATACGCAGGAGGGGTCTCTGGCCCCCGGCGCGGTTCTCGATGCGTTGCGTCTGCTGACGTATTCCGGCGTGACGAAAGACCAGGCCTTCCTCATCGACAACGTCGAGGTGAAGACCGGTGCCCACGCCCCCTGAACGCGGACCTCTTCAGGGACCAAGGGACGCAAGAAGCCCGCTTTGCCGGGAAAACCGGACGGCAGCCTGTTGGTCAGGACTTGCGACGGCGCTTGGCGAACCACAGCGCGCCAGCGCCCAGCGACAAAAGCGCGTAGGTGGACGGCTCGGGGATGGTGGCGAGGCGGAAGCCGATGTAGTCGGCATGGGTGGAGGGGGTAGCCGATTCTCTGGTGGAGGACTGAAGGCCCGTGACGTTGGGAAACCATGCGCCCCCGCGGAGGCCCCTGCTGGAGCCTGAAATCACCTCATCGTTCAGTTCTCGCAAATTCCCGCCCTGGTCGAATGTCCCGTAGAAGCTCCCGGAGGCGCTAAACGCCCCGCCATCGGTCAGGTAGTTCTGACTCAAGCTGTATGACGAACTCTGGGTGGTCGCGTAGTCTCCAGCAAAGTAATTCGCTTGATTCGTCCCCGCACCGATATTGTTCCCCGGTGCGCTGTCGCTGCGTGTAGGATACAGCCAGTAATCATCCGCAGGTCCGCTCGGACTGGGATCGTAGTAGGCCGCCTTGTACCATTCGTTCTCGCTTGGGATCCACCACGTCGTCGTCGTTCCCGTGTTCGGGTTGATCGCGTTTTTCGTGAAGCTCAGGCCGCTTGTCGCTCCAAAGAGGGAATACGCGCCGTTTTCCGTTGTTGCGTTGCCCTGCGCACCGGTTGGCTGCCCGTTGGACATCCAATTGGCAAAACGCGCCGCATCAAACCAGCTCACAAACGCCACCGGGCGCAGCCCGCTGCCGATTACCGAGTAGGCGAAACTGCCGCTAGATCCGGAGCGCGAGATACCCGCGGTGTTGAGGTTCGTGGCCATGCTCGTATGGTAGAGGCTATAGGTATCTGTCGTTGCCACGGCGTTTAGGAACGCGGTGTATTGGTTCAGGTTCACCTCGTGTGTGCCGATCGCGTAGGTGTAGGAAACCCCGCCGTAGCCTGTCGAGTCGTTCGGGTTGCCCGGGTTGCCTACCATGACTGTCGGGATCGTAATCTGGGCCTGTGCCAGTCCCGTCGCGATTATTCCCAAAGCCAGCCCGAGAGCCACCGTCCAGACAGGTGATCGTGTTTTCATTAGTTTTTTGTTTAATGAAGGCGGAGGGATCCAGACCCCCGATGCCACAGTCGCATAGCTTCATTCTCAGGAGCAGTCCACAACAAAACAGGAGGCGAGTCGCGACTCCTTCCGCCAGGTCTCCTTTGGGAACGCGGCAATTCCGGCCGGAGCGGCCGTCCTCGGCTCAGAACTCGTCCATCCGGTCCGCCTGCAGAAGCCACGAGGCTTCCCCCGCGTGGAGCTTGTAGGAAATCTGCCGCATTTTCCCATTTCCTGAGCCCTGCGCTGTGATCGGGAACCGGCGCGCGAGGCGGTTTTCGACGACGGCAATTTCCTCCCCGCCGCGGTGGCCGCGGGCCTGCTCGGCTGTGAGCTCCGGGAGAAAAATGAAGCTGACGGATTTCCCCCTGTTCACGCTGAAGGCGGTGAGCGACTCGTTCTTTCCGTCGGAGGAAATGATGTAAACTTCCGGTGAGCCGTCGGCATTCAGATCGGCGGTTTCCATCCGGAGCACGAGACCCGGGACGTCCACAGTGATCGGCCGGTTGTCCTCCGCGAGTCCGGACGGCTGGAGCGTGAGCGTGTTGGCGGTTGCGGTGTTCGGGCTCGTGACGCGGAAGGTGATGCCTTGAAGAGTCTGGCTCCGATCAAATGGCCGGGCCGACTCCGGAGTCCCTGCGCAGGCCGAAACGCCCGAGAGTGTCACAGCCAGAACGACGCAGTGCAGGGAGATTTTCATGTCGGTCGTCCTATCACCTCAAGGCCGTGGCGGCGAGGCACTCTTTCCGATCCGTGCGGCGGGCGGCCATTGACTCACAAACGTTTGCCGACCGGGCGCGAGATCGATCGCATCTACTCCCGGCACATGCAGGCGGGCGCGGGCTCCGCCCGGCACAGTGACCTCGCCGCGCAGCGTGCGACCGCGGAGGTGCCAGCGGCACGAGGCACGTCCCCGTGGGGTGTCGAGCCGACAGTCGGCCGAGGTGAGTCCGCCGCCAGGCTCCGGGGCGAAGAGAATCTTGCGGAACCCCGGAGCGAGCGGGCGGATGCCGCCGATCACGCCGGTGATCCACTCGCCGACGGCACCGTAGGCATAGTGGTTGAAGGAGTTCATGCCGACGGGTCCGAAGCCGTGTTCTTTCGTGTAGCTGTTCCACCGCTCCCACATTGTCGTGGCACCATTGCGCACGGTGTAGAGCCACGAGGGATAGTCCTCCTGGAGCAGGATGCGGAAGGCGAGATCCGTGCGACCGAAGCGTGTAAGCACCGGCAAAAGAAGCGGTGTGCCGACGAAGCCCGTCGTGAGATGGCAGTCGCGGGACTCGACGAGATCGACCAAGTGGGCGAACGCCTTCGGGCGCAGCGCCGACGGCAGCAGGTCGAAGGCCAGCGCAAGCAGGTAAGCCGTCTGGCAATGGCCGACAACGCGCCCGTCCGGCGTCACATACGCCCGGCGGAAGGCTTCCACGACCTTCGCATGCAGGGCGCGAAAGTTTCGGGCCTCGCCCGCATGCCCCAACACGCCCGCGATCTTGGCAACGAGACCGCTCGTGCGTGCGAAGTAGGCTGTGCCCACCAGGTCGCACGGCACCGGCGCATTCGAAGGCGTGACGGCATCGATCGCCAGCCAGTCCCCGTAGCTCGTGCGCGGCCGTACTCCATCCTTCGCCGTACGGTCCTGAAATGCGATCCATCGCTTCATCGCCTCGTAGTTTTCGGCAAGGATGCGGGTGTCTCCGTAGTGGCGATAGATCTCCCAAGGACAGATCACGCCCGCATCCGCCCACGCGGCATTGCCGAAATGGCGGGCCCCATCGCGGCCCAGCACGTCGGGTGCGACGTCGGGATAGGCACCATCCGCCCGCTGGCCATCCCGCAGATCCTGCAGCCACTTGCGGAAGAAATTCCGAACGTCGTAATGAAAGGTCGCCGTGGCGATAAAGACCTGCGCGTCGCCGGTCCAGCCCAGCCGCTCGTCCCGCTGGGGGCAATCCGTCGGCACATCAAGGAAGTTCCCCCGCAGTCCCCAACGGATGTTGCGATGCAGGCGGTTCAAAAGAGGATGCGAGCAGCGGAAAGCCCCCGTCTCCCTCATGTCCGTATGCAGCACCAGGGCCGTGAGAAGATCCGGCGCGGGACGGACCCCGAGGCCCGTCACCTCCACGTAGCGGAATCCATGGAATGTAAAGCGCGGCGTCCATTCCTCGGCGCCGCCGCCGCGGCAGATGTAGGTATCCGTCGCCCGCGCTGTGCGCAGATTCTCGCGATACACAGTCCCGTCAGCCTGCAGCATCTCGCCGAACTTGAGTGTGATCGTTTGTCCGCGCCGTCCGTGCACGCGCAGGCGGCAGATGCCCGCGATGTTCTGGCCGAAGTCGAACACAAACACCCCTTTGGCAGGTTCGGTGATCCGGCGTGTGGCCAAGGTCTGTGTGATGCGCACAGGCTCATTCTGCTTCGGCACAAGCGCCCCGCGGTAAGCGGGGAAAAGATCCACCGCCCTCCATCCCGAGCGCGAACGTCCGGGCGCACACCACTCCCGAATCTCCCTCCGCGCGTCGTAGGTTTCCCCGTGATAAAGGTCGGAGGAAAGAACCGGCCCGTAGCGCAACTCCCACTCACGCCCTGTCCCAACGCACACGCGGCGTCCATCCGCCAGTTCCACATCGAGCTGTGCGAGCAGGCGCGGATGGGTGCCGTAGTGGTTGCGCTGGTTTTTCCACCCGAGCGTGCCGGAATACCATCCATCGCCAAGAACCGCGCCGAGCATGTTTTCGCCCTCGCGCAGCATCGTCGTCACGTCCGCCTCCCTCACTTGAACGCGGTGCCGGAAGTCCGACCACCCCGGCATCAGAAACTCGTCGCCCACCTTCCGGCCGTTCAGGAAAAAATCTGCCACCCCCAATGCCGTCCAGCGCAGCATGGCCTGCCGGGCCACGCCCGGCAGCCGGAACCCGCGCCGCAGGAATGGACACGGCGGCTCGCCCTCCACGGCCCGCTGCCGGTCACCGATCCATCGCGCCCCCGCAGGAAACTCTGTGTGCATGTTCATGAACTCTCCACGCCGCCTCCCGATGCCCCACGGCACGCCCCTCTCTCTCCCGCAATCCCGGCCCCGCGTCAATCGCCGAGCCGAGCGAGAGCATGGGCGACGACGTGTTCTTCATCAAGGCCGCCGAGGACTTCGTGAAAGTCAAGCGCCAGAACACTCTGAGCAAGGAGAATAAAGCCCGGATCATCGCCGCCTACCAGAACCGCCCCGGGCTCAGTCGGGCTGCGCCCAACGCTTTGAGTTGTCTGTCTCACTCAGCACCCTTGCTGGGTTCCTCTCAACTCAGAATCTCCCGCCACATCAGCACGGCGATGGGCGAGGAGGAGATCAATCTCGAAGAGACGCACCGCAAGCTGGCCGACATCGAGAAGGACACCAAGAGAGCACTGATCACACACAACGGCTTTCTGAACGAGCTGGGCCTGCCTCGTCTCCCGTAGCGCTGCAGACTCTGGATGAACAACGTCGCTCATTCTCTAAGGATGAGGCTCCGGCCACGACATTCCTCCACCACTCCAAGTTTGCCAATGCACCCAGTGTGGCCTAAAGCAGGGCCGCACCACGGCAGTACCGAAGCCTATGAGAAAAACTATCCTCCTTGCCCTCTCGACCCTTTTCGCTGCAACCATCGCGCATGGGTCGATTTTGGTCAGCCAGTTTGATGGAGACAGCGTGCTTTCCTACAGCACGAATGGAACCTTCCAGTCCACCCTGGTCTCGCCGGGGGCCGGCGGCTTGGACTTGCCGCACCGTTCACGTTTGGCCCCGGATGGCACCCTCGTCGTTGCCAGCGCCGGGACGGATAACATCCTCCGCTTCGATGCCACGACTGGGACGTTTCTTGGCGAATTTATCTCGGCCTCGGCCGGCCTCGACTATCCCGTAGACATGGTTTTTCGCCACGACGGTTTCGTCTATGTGTCGAGTCAGTTGAGCAACCAAATTCTGCGTTTCGACTCCACGACCGGCCTGCGTGATTTGTCCTGGTCTGCCTCGCACACCTCGCTCTCCGGCCCCTCGGGCCTTGCTTTTGATCTCTCCGGCAACCTCTACGTCTCCGGACGCTTCAGCAACAACGTTGTGCGCTTCGCTCCGGACGGCTCGTTTTCCCTGGCCTTTGGTGCTGTCACCTCCGCCTTTGGTCTGGCCTTCCAGTCAGTTGACTCCCTTCTGGTTGCCTCCGGCGCGGGCAGTATTCAACGCTTCAGCAACCTCACCGGTTCACCGGCCCAGACAACCTGGGTGAGCGGCCTCAGCATCCCGGTCGGCCTTGAGCCTGTCGGGGACGGCACGTTTCTGGTCGCCCAATACGGCGGCTCCACCTTGTCCCAACTCAACAGCGATGGAGTTTTGCTGGCCAACCTCGCGACCGGGAGCCCGCTGAGCGGCCCAAACTTCGTCACGGTTGTTCCAGAGCCCTCGGTGTCCATGCTGGCCCTGCTCGGCCTCCTCTTCGTGGCTGTCTTCCGAATAACCCGGAAACAGATAGGGGCACATCTTGAAGTTGGAAACTAGCATACATGGCGGCCAGCTCTTGGCGGTCCAACCGCCAATGTGGAGCGGGCGCATTTCGGGTCAGCCGAGAGGCGAACTGGCAAGACTCTCGACTGCGTCGGTAATCCGGCGGATACGGGTCTCGGGGCGCTTGGCCTCGAGGATGCGGTAGAGCAGGCTGTAGCGGGCGCTGCGGGTGATGCGCTCGTAGGAGGCCTGGGCTTTGGGATTGGCGGCCAGTGCAGCGAGGAAGTCGTCGGGCTCGCGGATTGTCGCCGGGGAATCGTAGGCCGCGTCCCAGCGTCCGTCGGCCTGCGCGGCGTGGACTTCCGCAAGCCCTGCGGGCTGCATTCGACCAGCGGCGATGAGACGGAGGGCTTTGTCGCGATTGATTTTCGACCATCGACTGCGTGGGCGACGGCGGGACCAACGTTGGAGATAGCAGGTGGCGTCGAGGCGCTGGACCTGGCCGTCGATCCACCCCCAGCAGAGAGCGATTTCCAAGGCCTCGGCGTAGGTGACAGAGGGAATGCCCGAGCCTTTCTTGGCGTATTTGATCCAGATCGACTCGGGTTGGCAGTGGTTCGCCGCAAGCCATTCATCCCATGCCGCCGCCGAAGCGAAGAAGTAGGGATCCGTGGTCTTCATGCAAGAGGTGGGTTCGGCGGGATCGTTCCGAATCCGGTCCCGGCCTGCAATCGGATAGTGCGCACCTGATTCGCGGCGAATCCGGTTTCGCGGGCGCGTTGGAAAATGGCCTGTTGTTCCACGAAGCCCGAGGTTTCGGAAGTTTGTCGAGAGGTGTTTTCCACCAAGAAAAATGAGGCGGCAATCTCCGCGTTGCGCGAACAATCGCTTTCCCGGCAGGCGTCTGCGAGCGAGCCTTCCCGGCGGGTTGGTCTTGTCGCAGGCCTCTCCGGGGGTTACGACGATGCGAGGTCACGGTTCTATGGGTTCTGATCGCTCCAACTCCCTTGCAGGCAAACTGCCGGTCTCCGGGGTGGGGGAGGATTTTCCACCGGCGGCGCACGTTTGGGACCGGTTGGCGGAGTTTCCGGGTGCGAAGGCTCCGGAGGCGCTGCTTTATCTGATGGCCGAGTTGAAGAGCCTCGCCGGAGCCGATGACGCCGTCTGGGTGGCGGTGGTGCGGATGATGCACGGGAGCCATGCAGCCAAAGATCACCAACTCGGCTGGAGGGGAAGGGCTGTGGTGCATCTGGAGTGGACGGACCTGAAGCAGGCGGTCGTGGCCTCGGCCATGAAGGCGCAGGAGAAGGACGGCGGCGTGCCGAGTTCGATCGAGATGGCCAAACGGGCGGGCCGTATCCGGACGCTCACGCTGCGGGAACTGCACGACATGGAGACTTTTGTGCGGACCGAGCATTACCGAACCTGCTTCGTGCCCTTCGGGATCACCGACAGGATGTGGTCCGTCTTTCCCGTGAACGAGGATTGCGAGGTGGCGTTCATTCTGGACCGCTTCGGGGAACGGCCCGGGTTCACTGCGGAAGACAAGCGGAGAGTTGCCGAGACGTTGCGGCCGTTGAAGTGGTTTCACCGCTCCTGCGTGATGGCGCACGGGGTGACGTTGGGCGGAGGCCGTCTGAGTCCGCGCGAACGCAGTCTCTGCACACTCCTGCTCGGGACGATGTCGGAGAAGGAAATCGCCGAGTCGCTCGGTCTCTCGTTGTCCACCACACGCGGCTACATTCAGGCGCTGTATCGCAAGTTCGGGGTCAAGGGCCGGACCGGTCTGATGGGGCTCTGGCTGGGCTCCTGAGAGAAACAGCCCCATCATTTGAGGGGGTTACGCACGGGAACGGGAGTTGCTTGAGTGGGGGCATGCGAGACGCGAAGCTCCTTTGTCTTTATTTCACCATGGCTGCCGCCCAGGCGGCCGATGTGGAAATCAGCGGCGATGTGACGCCCGGCTCGGCAACCTCGCCCACATGGACCATCACCGCTCCCGACATTCTCACCGTGGGTGCAAATGGCACCGGGAGCCTGACGGTCAGCGGGAGCGGTTTGGTCACGGCCCCTTCAACGCTCGTGGGCTCCCAGGCGGGGGGAGTTGGGACGGTCAACCTCAACGGGGGAGCGCTTGTCACGAGCCAGGTCTCTGAGGGCCTCGGCAACGGCACCGTCACCTTCAACGGCGGCACGCTCCGACTCTCGAGCAACCAGACCGCCCTCTTTTCGGATTTCGAAACGGGCGACGTCCGGTTCACGGGTGCAGGCGGCACCATCGACACGCAGGCCTTCAACGCCACCAGCACTCTTGGTCTGACGGGCAACGGATCGCTCACCAAAACCGGAAACGGCACATTGACGCTGAACGGGACGAGCTCCTACACCGGCGCGACCACCATCCGTGGAGGCGTGCTCAGCGTCTCGACGCTGGCAAACGGCGGGGGCAACAGCTCGATCGGCGCGTCTGCCAGTTCCGCATCAAATCTCGTGCTCGATGGGGGGACGCTGCGCTTCACGGGCTCTTCCACAACGAGCAACCGGGGCTTCACGCTCGGGCCGGGGGGAGGCACCATCGACCTGCCGAATCTCAACGCTTTCCTTCAGTTCTCTGGGTCCATCGCCATGACAGGCAGCGGCAATCGCACCCTTACTCTGAATGCCGGCACGCAGGCGACCGGCCGGCTCCTTGGAACCCTGAGCGATGCTGCAGACGGAGTCACCAGCCTCACAAAGACGGGTGTGGGCACATGGGAGCTTTACCCGACCTCGCTTTGGACCTACTCGGGGCCGACAACGGTCAGCGGCGGGAACCTGACGTTTATCGGCAGTGGCGCCTCCATTGGCATCACTTCGGCGGTGACGGTGGCCTCGGGGGCGACACTCGTGGCGCGGTCCCAACAGAACGGCGGCTCGTTCTCGATCGGATCGATCGCCGGTGCCGGAAACCTCCGCGGCAATGCCTTCGGCAGCACACTCAACCTCACCGTCGGCACCGACAACACCAGCACGATCTTCTCAGGCGCGATCCAGGACAACAGCGACATTCTCAACCCGAATGACCGGTTGCGGCTGATCAAGGCCGGCAACGGCACACTCACGCTCAGCGGCAACAACACCTACACGCAAGGCACGCTGATCTCCGCAGGCACGCTGCAAATTGGCAACGGTGGCACGACGGGAAGCATCACAGGCAATGTGACGAATAACGCCGCCCTCATTTTCAATCGCTCCAACGCTCTGACCTTCAACGGTGTGATTTCCGGCAATGGCAGCGTTACCAAGACCGGCGCAGGCAACCTCACTCTTACAGCCGACAATACCTACACGCAGGGCACGATCATTTCCGCCGGGACGCTCCAGATCGGCAGCGGGAGCACGACCGGAAGCATCGCTGGAAACGTGACGAACAACGCCACGCTCGTGTTCAACCGCTCCAACGCTCTGACCTTCAACGGCGTGATCTCGGGTTCAGGCAACGTGACCAAAACCGGCGCGGGGAATCTCACCCTCACCGGCAACTCCAGCTACTCCGGCCAAACCACCGTTCGCAATGGCACCCTCACGATTAGCGAAGGTGGAGCGATTAACCACTCCAGCGCCAACTTCACAGTCGGACTTGGCTCCGGCGACAACGCCACCTTCACCCTCTCCAATGGCACCGTCTCGAATGCCGTCGGCATCCTGGGGGCAAACTCCAGTTCCACCGGCAGGGCGAACGTGAGCGGCGGAAGTTGGACGAGTGCAGGGCAGCTCCAAATCGGAAATACCGGCAACGGAACGCTGAATCTCTCCGGCACCGGAGCGGTTTCCGCTGCCTCGGTTGTGCTGGCGAGCGCGGCCGCAGGCCGGGGGGTGGCCAACCTCACGGGTGGCGTGCTCTCCACCGCGAACCTCACCGAAGGCGCAGGCAATGGCACCGTCACCTTCAACGGCGGCACCCTGCGTCTCACCGGCAATCAAACCGCGCTCTTCAATGGGTTCGAATCCGGCGATGTCACACTCGTCAGTAGTGGCGGCACCATTGACACCCAATCCTTCACTGTCGCCACCGGTCTTGGCCTTTCGGGCAATGGCTCGCTCACGAAACAGGGGTCCGGCTCCCTCACTCTGGCCGGCATCAATACCTACGCCGGCAACACGACCGTGAGTGCAGGCACGCTACTTGTGGACGGCACGCTCGTGAACAGCCAGACGACGGTCCGCAGTGGCGCCACCTTGGGCGGAAGCGGGCAACTCGGGAGCATCCTCCTGGAGGACGGCGGAACGCTCGCACCCGGCAGCTCCCCCGGCACGCTCACCGCCTCCTCACTCGTCTGGAACAGCGGCGGAAGCATGATGATCGAACTCGGCACGGACGCGGCGAACTCCGACGACCTCGACCTGGGCGACTTCCTGCGCGGCACCGGCACAAACTTCAACTTCACCTTCGTCGACAACGGCTGGGTGATCGGCCAGACCTACACGCTCCTCACATTCACCAACACCACGTTCACCCTCGGCGATTTCGGCTTCACCAACGGCGGAGGCTTCGACGGCACGTTTAGCCTCGACGCCACAACTCTCAAGTTCACGATCATCCCCGAGCCCTCAACCGCCGCCCTGCTCCTCCTCGCGCTCGCCGCAGCCGTTTTCCTCCGGCGGCGCATGGCGGTCTGAACGGAAGCATTGGGTTCACATCTTGAGGTCGGACATCAGCAGACATGGCGGCGAGTGCAGCGAGAGGGCCTTCGGGTTTCTGGCGTTTCTCAAGTGTTCGGATCAGCATGCTCCAAGATTTTGCGACTCCTTGAAAATCAACTTGCACTTCGAAACAGAGTTACCTTAGAAGACGCGCATGGACAGGCGTGTCCTTCTTGGCGCACACGAAGGGTGTGTTCGTTTTTCTCCACGGGTTGGCCGCTTCCGTTGGGTGCGGTCAAAGCCTCGCTGCGCTTCGCAAAGAACGGGCTGGGCTTCCCAGTCCATCGCAGTGGAAAGAGCGGTCAGGTTTGCCTCACGCAGGGCTGCATTTATTCTGATTTTGTTGCTCGCGGGCGCTTCCGCCCACGCCCAGATCAGCATTTCGGGCGATGTGACCCCCAGCCCCGCCGTGAATCCGGTCTGGGATGCGGAATTCTTGACGGTTGGAAACACCGGGACGGGCAGCATGACGATTTCCGTCGGTGGGACCCTCAACAGCTCGGGTGAAGATCACACTTCGACGATTGGCAACAGTGTTGGTTCGCTTGGCACTGTTACAGTCAACGGTGGCACTTGGAACGAGTCGAACGCAATTCTTGTCGGAAACGCTGGCAGCGGCAACCTCAGCCTTACCAGCGGTACCATTAACTCCGGTTTTGGTGTGACACTCGGAGGGAGTTCCAGCGGGACTGGCCTCTTGACCGTCTCGGGAGGAAACCTGACAGGCGCGGAGTTCTCGGTCGGGTCTTCCGGCAACGGCACCTTCAATCTGAGCGGCGGCAACGTAAACCTTTTCGTTGGTCTTAACTTGGGCTTCTCCAGCACCGCCGTGGGCACTCTCGCGGTTTCCGGCGGGAATTTGACCATGGGGAGTGGTCTGACAGTCGGCCGCTCCGGCAGCGGCACCTTCAACCTCAGCAACGGAACCGTCTCGAGTGGCGGGAGCATCATCGGAGCTTTTGGTTCGGGTTCGACGGGCACCGTCAATGTTTCCGGTGGGACGTGGACGAATTCAGACGTGCTTACTGTCGGTCTGCAAGGCAACGGCACCTTCAATCTGACCGGTGGCACCGTATCCAATACCGGAGCAATCATCGGCCGAGATCCCTCCGGCACAGGTGCCGTAACGGTATCGAGCGGCACATGGATCAATTCGGAACAGGTGGAGATTGGACGTAACGGCAATGGCATTCTCAACCTTGGCGGTGGCTCAGCCTCCGCCGCCAGCGTGGTTATGGGAACATTTACCAGCGCAACAGGCACCGCCAACCTCACCGGCGGCACACTCACCACGGGGCAGGTTTCAGAGGGCTCTGGCAATGGCACGGTCAGCTTCAACGGGGGCACACTGCAACTCTCCGGAAACCAAACCGCCCTCTTCACCGGGTTCGAATCCGGCGATGTCACACTCGTGGGCAGTGGCGGCACCATCGACACCCAATCCTTCACTGTCGCCACCGGTCTTGGCCTTTCGGGCAATGGCTCGCTCACGAAACAGGGGTCCGGCTCCCTCACTCTGGCCGGCATCAATACCTACGCCGGCAACACGACCGTGAGTGCAGGCACGCTACTTGTGGACGGCACGCTCGTGAACAGCCAGACGACGGTCCGCAGTGGCGCCACCTTGGGCGGAAGCGGGCAACTCGGGAGCATCCTCCTGGAGGACGGCGGAACGCTCGCACCCGGCAGCTCCCCCGGCACGCTCACCGCCTCCTCACTCGTCTGGAACAGCGGCGGAAGCATGATGATCGAACTCGGCACGGACGCGGCGAACTCCGACGACCTCGACCTGGGCGACTTCCTGCGCGGCACCGGCACAAACTTCAACTTCACCTTCGTCGACAACGGCTGGGTGATCGGCCAGACCTACACGCTCCTCACATTCACCAACACCACGTTCACCCTCGGCGATTTCGGCTTCACCAACGGCGGAGGCTTCGACGGCACGTTTAGCCTCGACGCCACAACTCTCAAGTTCACGATCATCCCCGAGCCCTCAACCGCCGCCCTGCTCCTGCTCGCGCTCGCCGCGGCCGTTTTCCTCCGCCGCCGCCGTCTCGCTTTCTGAAGGTCGCAGGGCGATGTCGGTCGCCACTCAACCAGCGAAGGGCTCGATGAAGTCGCAGTGCAGCATCGCAAGAATTACGGTCTTGCCATGAGCGAGGAAGTCCCGACGATCTGCGTGGTCCCCGATGGTCCTTTTTATCAAGAAAACACGCCTCAAAGTGGGGCTGCTTGTTTGGTTGTCGCTGGTGAACCTCCTCGTTTGCGGGGTGTTCGGATGGCAGTCGTATCATCGCGAAAAGCGGGCGCTTTTGGAGGGAATCGACAACCAACTCCGGGCGGCGGCTCATACGGTCGCGCGAATTCTTTCGCCTGATTACCACGACCGCGTCGCTGCAGGCGGGGTCTCGGAGGCCGAATATATCGACCTGGCGCGGGCGCTCACGAAGTATGCCACGGATGCCGGTGTCTTTTACATCTACTCGTTCATCGTGACAGGGGACGGTCGCTGCCTCACGGCCTCGACAAGTGGGACACCGCAGGAGTGGGCGACGAACACACTGCCCCGCCTGCTCGAGCCGTATGATGCGCCGGCAGCCACGCTGGCCGTGTTGGAGACCGGGAATCAGCGCGAGGTCGAGGAGGCGGATGCCTTTGGGAACTGGCGCTCTTGGCTGGTGCCGATGAAATCCCCGCACGGACAGCGCTACCTCATCGGAGCGGATGTCGAGATTTCGCACGTCCGGGAGCTGCTTCTGCAGTCCCTCTGGCACACGGTGGCCACGGTCGTCGTCGGGTTTCTTCTGATGTCAGTCTTCACCTACTGGATCACGACAAAGGTCTCGCGCGACCTGGACGCCGTCGTGCACGAGACAAACCGGATCGCGCGTTTCGAGTTGGAGAGCCAGCCGATGCCGGAGAGCCGGATTCTCGAGGTCGACCATCTTTTCCGCTCAGTCGAGGACATGAAGTCCGGGCTCCGGTCGTTCCGCAAGTATGTCCCCGCCGATCTCGTGCGGGATTTGATTTTGTCCGGAAAAGAAGCACGCTTGGGCGGCCAACGGGCCGAGGTGACAGTGTTCTTTTCCGACATTATGGGATTCACACGAATGTCGGAGGGCCTGACCCCCGAGGAACTCGTGACGCATGTCGGTGAGTATCTTGGAGGGGTGGGGGATGTCGTCATGAGTGAGCGGGGCACGCTCGACAAATTCATCGGCGACGCCGTGATGGCGTTCTGGGGAGCACCGTCCGAGAATCCCAACCATGCCGCGGCAGCCTGCCGTGCCGCGCTGGCCTGTCAGGTCAGGTTGGAGGCATTGCGCGAGCGCTGGGCGGCTCAGAACCGTCCGGCCATCCACGCCTGCATCGGGCTGAATACCGGTCCGGTCATCGTCGGAAATCTGGGCAGCGAAAACCGTCTCGATTACACGGTGATCGGAGACACGGTGAATGTGGCTTCCCGTTTGGAAGGGTTGAACCGCTCCTACGGAACCGCGATCCTCATCGGCGAGTCGGTGAAAGAATCCGCCGCCACGCAGGTCGTTGCCCGCATCGTGGATCAGGTCGCGGTAAAAGGCCGCGAGGCGGGTGTGAAGGTGTATGAGTTGTTGGCGATGCGGGAGGAGGGAACTCCGGCCGTCCTCCTCGAAATCGAGCGCCTCGCCGGCGAGGCGTGGCAGGCGTATGCCGCGGGCGAATGGGACGTTGCCGCTGAGGGGTGGCGGCGGATTCTCGAAATACGTCCCCAAGACGGTCCCGCAAAGGTTCTCCTCGCGCGTCTTGAGGCCATTCGCAAAACGCAGGGTGACGGGCCATGGGACCCGACATGGCGCGGGTGAGCGAAACCGGCTACCGGGCGGAATCCGCCGGATTCTTGTCGCGCGTCATCGCGCGCTGCGTTTGGATGGAATCCCCTCCTGTCATGGACGACACCCGCCGTACAATCTCGGATCTGCTCGGTTCCCTCACGACCCTCACGCTTGCCACGATCAACGACGCGGGAGAGCCGTGCGCGGCTGCGGTTTATTTCGTCCACGACGACGCCCTCGCCCTGTTTTTTCTCTCGGCAAAAACAACCGTCCACGGCGCGAACATGCTCGCGCGGCCCCGCGTGGCAGGAACGGTGCATGCCGAGCACCAGGACTGGAAAACCCTGCGGGGCATCCAGCTTACCGGGACGGTCTCGCCGGTCGGCCTGCGGGAATTCCCGGCGGCGGCCCTTCTCTATGGTCGCAAGTATCCCTTCGCGAACTTCTTGAAATCCACCGACGATCCCGGCGCACTGGCCAAGGCGATGGCATCGACCACACTTTGGAAACTCGTCCCCGACTGGATCCGTCTCATCGACAACGGGCAAGGATTCGGATTCAAGGAGGAGATTCGCCTCTGAGAAGGTTTTTTCCCCTCTTGTCACTCGACACCGGCCCGAGGCACGGATAACCAGAGAAGCGAGAGATTATGGAATTTTTGAGCGTTCTTTTCATCCCGGAGGTCTTCCTTGTTTGGACCTCGGTGGCGAAGATCATCGGCCTGCTTGCGGTGATCCTCTTCCTCGTGTCGTACACTGTGTATGCGGAACGGAAAGTCTGCGCGCTCATCCAGGATCGTGTCGGGCCAAACCGGACCGGCATTCCGCTCACGAAAGTCCGCCTCCTCGGGCTCGGCCAGCCAATCGCGGACGCCCTGAAGCTCCTCCTGAAGGAAAATTTCATCCCGAACTCGGTCAACAAGTTCTACTACTACATCGCGCCGAAGCTCTCGATGATCCCGCCGATCCTCGTCTTGGCGGTGCTGCCGTTCGGCAGTGAACTCTTCGGCGTGCCGATGGTCATCGCAGACATCAACATCGGCGTTCTGTATGTTTTCGCGGTCTCCTCGCTCGGTGTCTACGGCATCGTGCTGGCAGGTTGGGCATCGAACTCGAAATACCCCTTCCTCGGCGGCATCCGGTCGAGCTCTCAGATGATCTCCTACGAGCTCGCGCTCGGCCTTTCGGTGATTCCGGTCTTCATGATCTGCGGCACGCTGAACATGCCGGCCATCGTGGACTGGCAGGTGCAGAACGGTTGGCTCGTCGCCCCATGGTGGCCGAAGGGCCTCGATTGGCGCATGATCGTTTCGGGCGATTGGGCAAGCATCTGGGCGGCGTGCGTGGCCGGGTTCTCCATCGAGCGTCTGTTGCTCTGGATTCCGATGTGCATCTCGTTCGTCATCTTTTTGATCGCGATGTTCGCCGAGACGAACCGCCTTCCGTTTGACCTCCCCGAGGCCGAGCAGGAGCTCGTGGGCGGATACCACACCGAGTACTCCTCGATGGGTTTCGCCCTCTTCTTCCTCGGCGAGTACGCCGCGATGATCGCCGGCTCGGGCGTGATCGTGACGCTTTTCCTTGGTGGCTGGAGCCTGCCGCTCATTCCCGACGGCTCGCTGCCCGGTCTCGCAGGCGTGTTCTGGGGGCTTGTGAATATCGGCGTCTTCTTCGCGAAGGTGTCTGCTCTGTTGTTCCTCTTTATCTGGGTGCGCTGGACACTCCCGAGGTTCCGCTACGACCAATTGATGAAGCTGGGCTGGTATTTCTTCTTTGAGTTGGCGCTTCTGAACATCTTCATCGCCGCTTTCATCGTTGCCTACGTAAAGTAAGGCAGTGAAAACGCTCCGACCGACCGACCGCGGCTATGCCGCTGCCCTTGCACGCCTCGACCGCAAGGCCGTCCCCGATCCCAGGGTCCGCGACACCGTCGCGGAAATCTTCGCCGCGATAGAGAAAGAGGGCGATGCCGCCCTCGTGCGCTATACGGCGAAATTCGGCGGCCCAAAGCTCGCACCGAGCCAGATCCCTGTGGCTCCTGCCGAGACCGCGCGCGCATTGGCAGAGTTGCCGCGCGACGTGCGCCGCGCCATCGCCGCGGCTCGGTTGAATGTGCGCACCTTTGCCCGGCGCAGCTTGCGCAAGAGCTGGTTCATGAAGAACCGTCAGGGCGCCGTTGTCGGCGAGCGCTTCGACGCTTTTCGCCGCGTCGGGATCTACATTCCCGGGGGGACAGCACCGCTTGTTTCGACGGCGGTGATGACGTGCACACTCGCCGCGGCCGCTGGCGTGCCCGAGATCGTGGCAGTGACTCCGGCGGGGCCGGATGGCTCTGTGCATCCCGCTCTGCTGGCTGCGCTGGCCGAGTGCGGGGCGACCGAGATCTACCGCGTCGGCGGAGCACAGGCTGTCGCCGCGCTGGCGTGCGGCACAAAGACGATCCGTCCCGTGCAGAAGATTTTTGGTCCGGGCAATGCCTATGTGGTCGAAGCGAAACGCCAGGCCACCGGCCGGGTTGCGATCGATCTCCTGCCGGGGCCGAGCGAGGTGCTCGTGATTGCCGACGATTCCGCGAATCCCGAATGGATCGCAGCCGACCTCCTCGCGCAGTCCGAGCACGGGCACGGCAGCCAATCGATCCTTCTGACGACCTCGGAGAAAGTGCTCGCTGCAGTCGAGAAGGCGGTGGCCGCCCAGGTGAAACTCTCCTCCCGCCCGAAGCAACTCGCCGCCGCTCTCAAGCATGCGACCCTCGTGCTCGTGCCCGATATGGAAGCGGCCATCCGGATCGCGAATGCCTACTCGGCCGAGCATGTCGCCATCGCAACCCGCCGCCCCGGCGAGGTGGCCCTCGAACTGACCACCGCGGGTGCGATTTTCCTCGGCGGTCTCTCGCCCGTGGTCGCCGGAGATTTTCTTGCGGGTCCGAGTCACGAGCTGCCCACTGGTGGTGCCGGCAAATCGTTCGCCGGTCTCACGGTCGACCAGTTCCAGCGCCGGACGAGTGTCGTCCTTTACGACGAACCTTCGCTCCGTGCCTCGCTGCCTTTCCTTGAGACATTCAGTGCGATCGAGGGACTTGATGCCCACGGGCGCTCGGCATCGATCCGTCTGAAGAAATGATCTGGCGCATCCGCGGCCGCGATTTCGACCTCTCGCGCCGCGGCTGGATCATGGGCATCGTCAACGTGACGCCGGATTCGTTTTCCGACGGCGGTTCGTTTCTCGACCCCGATCACGCCGTCGCACACGCGCGCCAGCTTGTCGAGGAGGGGGCGGATATTCTGGATATTGGCGGCGAATCCACGCGCCCTGGTGCGGAGCCCGTGTCTGCGGTCGAGGAAACCGCACGAGTGCTCCCGGTCATCACGCGTTTGCGCAGCACGACGAACGCTCTGCTTTCGGTGGATACCTCGAAGGCCGAGGTGGCCCGCGCCGCGCTCGATGCCGGGGCCGACATCGTGAACGACGTCACCGGGCTGCGGGGCGATCCCGCAATGGCTTCCGTCTGCGCTGCCGCGGGAGCGGGCGTCGTCATCATGCACATGCAGGGCACGCCCCGCACAATGCAGGCGAATCCGGCCTACGATGACGTCGTGCGCGAAGTCGGGGATTTTTTTCGACTTGCCCTTGCCCAGGCCGTATCCTCGGGAATTGACCCGATGAGCGCCGCCCTCGACCCCGGAATCGGATTCGGCAAAACGTTCGAGCACAATCGCGCGTTGCTTCGTGCTTTGCCCGCATTCGCCGCGATCGGCCGCCCCATCCTCATCGGGGCCTCGCGCAAGTCGTTTCTTGGCGCCATCGCCGGCACGCCCCGCATCGAGGACCGCTTCTGGCCCGGAGTCGCTCTCACCAGTCTCTGCCGCGAACGCGGGGCGCGCATCCTGCGCGTACACGACGTGAAACCCAACCGGGAGGCGCTTCGGATGACCGAGGCGATCATCGCCGATGTTTGAGGGAGTCGCGGGTTTCATCGCGACGAATTGGACCTCGGCGATCGAGGTAACGATCCTCGCCGTCGTTCTCTATTACATCTACCTGTATCTTCGGGGAACGCACGGGGCCCGCATTCTCATCGGGCTCGCCCTCGTGTTCCTCACTCTCACCCTCGTTTCGCAACTCCTGAACCTCACCGTCATTGGCTGGCTGTTGCGGAGTATCTCGGTCTTCCTTGCGATCGCCCTTGTCGTGATCTTCCAGCCCGAACTCCGCCGCGCCCTCACGGAGCTCGGAAGTCACCCGTTCTTCACCTCCGCGTTCGAGGAACGCGAGACCATCGAGGAAATCACGGACACCGTCTTCGAGCTCGCCAGCAAGGGCTTCGGTGCCCTCATCGCGGTGGAGCGCGAGATCAGTCTCAAGGCATTCGTGGAGACCGGTGTGGGTATTGATGCGGATCTTTCGAAGGAACTCGTGCTCACGATTTTTCACCCGAAAACCGTGCTTCATGACGGCGGAATGGTGATGCGAAGCGATCGCATCGTGGCTGCAGCGTGCATTTTTCCGCTCACCCAGAGGGAAGATCTCGACCGCAGCCTCGGGCTCCGCCACCGGGCCGGCCTCGGCCTCAGCGAGGAATCCGACGCCGTCGCGATTGTTGTCTCGGAAGAAACCGGGCAAGTTTCCATTTGTCACAGCGGGCTCATCGAGCGCAACCTGAGCGTCGAAAAATTCCGGCGGCGGCTCAGCCAACTCCTGCTGCACGAGAAGTATGAAAGAGATCCTTCTGCACAATTGGAAACCGAAGCTCGTTTGCCTGATTCTGGCGACCGCGCTGTGGTATCTCATCAAGCAGAACGTGGCACGGACTCCGTTTGAGTTTCCGCGCGACCGTTCCGGCGAGGCCTCGCGGTTTCTTCCGAAAAACCAACCATGATTTCACGTCTCCAGAAGAAACTCTTCGGCACCGACGGCGTCCGCGGGGTCGCCAACATCGAACCTGTCACCGCCGAGACCGCGCTGAAGCTTGGCCGCGCGGCCGCCCATGTTTTTGGTGCCGAGGGGGGGCCGGCAGGTCGCAATGGATCGCGGCCACGGATCGTCATCGGCAAAGACACGCGCCTCTCGGGCTACATGCTCGAGAATGCCATGGTCGCGGGCATCACCTCGCTCGGAGTCGATGCCCTCGTGATCGGACCGCTGCCAACGCCCGGCGTGGCCTACATCACACGTTCGCTCCGTGCCGATGCGGGCATCGTGCTCTCCGCGTCCCACAATCCTTACGAGGACAACGGCATCAAGTTTTTTCGTCACGACGGCTACAAACTCGACGATGAAATCGAAGCCCGCATCGAGGGGCTTGTTTTCAGCGGGGAGATCGAAAGCATCCGGCCGACCGCGACGCGGATCGGGAAAGGCTTCCGCATCGACGACGCCCTCGGACGCTACGTCGAGTTTGCCAAGCAGAGTTTCCCGCGCGGTCGCACGCTCGAGTCCCTGCGTGTCGTGGTCGATTGTGCAAACGGGGCCGCCTACAAATCCACGCCGTGCATCCTGCGTGAACTCGGCGCAGACGTCATCGTCTTCCACAACACGCCGAACGGAACGAACATCAATGCAGACTGCGGGAGTACGCATCCGGAGAAACTCGCCGCGCTGGTGAAGGAGTGCGGCGCGCACGTCGGGATCACACACGACGGGGATGCGGACCGTGCCCTGCTCTGCGACGAGAATGGCGAGATCGTCGATGGCGACGAGATTATGGCCATTGCCGCCTGCGATTTTCTCGAGGCCGGACGCCTCGCCGGCAACACGCTTGTCGCGACCGTGATGAGTAATTTCGGCCTCGACGAGACCCTCGCCGCCCGCGGCGGGCGCGTGCTCCGCACGAAGGTCGGCGACCGCCACGTCATCGAGGCCATGCTGCGCGAGGGGTGCAATGTCGGCGGCGAACAGAGCGGACACATGATCTTCCGCGACTACGCGACGACCGGCGACGGCATCGTGAGCGCACTTCAAATTCTGCGCATTATGATCGAGACCGGCCGCCCGCTGAGCGAGCTGAAAGCCGTTCTGCGCAAATACCCGCAGGCCCAACGCAACCTCCGCGTCACGGACAAGCCGCCCTTGGAATCTCTCGCAACGGTCACCCGTCTCGTCAGTGCCGCGGAATCCGAACTCGGTTCGCGGGGGCGCGTTCTTCTCCGTTACTCGGGTACGGAACCGAAAATCCGGCTCCTCATCGAAGGCCGTGAGAAGGACATGATCGAGGGACAGGCCGATCGGATCGCCGAGGCGATCCGTTCCGAGATCGGGGATCCGGCCGCGGCCTGAGACCGCGCCGGACTTTGTCCTGCTCCGGGAGCCGCTCCTACCGCACCACGCGACCTGCTCCCGAGCCCTTCATGAGAGACTCGGCTTCAGCGCGGGTGGTGTAGTTGATATCTCCCACGACGGAGTGTGCGAGGCACGAGGCGGCCACGGCGAACGAGATTGCGGTTGCGGGCTCGGAGAGCTCCGGTGTGTTGAGCGCGAAGATGAGGCCGGCACCGAACGAGTCGCCGCCACCCACGCGGTCCACGATGTTCCGGATTTCCCACGGCTTATATTCACCTTCCCGCACGGGGGCGAAGTGGGCTTTGTCGTTCGCCACGTCGTAGAGCAGGGCTCCCCAGTTGTTGTGGGATGCGGAGAGGCTCTCGCGGAGCGTGATCGCCACGAGGGAGACATTCGGGAACTGCGCCGCGATCTTCCGTGCGACGTCGGGATACTTCTCCGCAGCCACCTTGCCGGAATGCACATCGGTCTCCGCGGCGTGGATCCCCAGCACGTCGGCGGCATCCTCTTCGTTCGCGATGACGACGTCGACAAATGGCAGAATGGAGCGCATCGTCTTCTCCGCAAGTTTGCCGGGCTCGGTGCCGGTTTCCCAATTCCAAAGCTTTTTGCGGAAGTTCAGATCGCACGAAACCTTGAGCCCGGCGGCCTTCGCAGCCTGCACGGCAGCGAGTGTCGACTGGGCGGAAGTGGCCGAGAGCGCAGGGGTGATCCCCGTCGTGTGCAGCCATTTCGCACCCGAGAAAATCGAAGCCCAGTCGTATTCCGATGGCGGCGTGAGACTCACCGAAGAGTGGGCGCGATCGTAGATCACATTGCTGGGCCGCTGGTTCGCGCCGGTCTCAAGAAAGTAAAGACCGAGCCGGCCCTTCGAGGTGCGCACGATTTTCGAGGTATCCACACCCAGACCGGTCAGAACGCCCACGCAGGCATCCGCTATCGCATGCTTGGGCAGGGCGGTGACGAACCGCGCCTGCGCCCCGAAGATCGAGAGGGATGCAGCCACGTTTGCCTCGGCCCCGCCAAAGGTGAGGTCCAATGGACCGGGCAGGGCCTGACGGAACCGCAGGAATCCGGCCGGGGCGAAGCGCCCCATGATTTCTCCGAAGGTGACGATGGTGGTGTTGCTCATAATGCTTTCGGCGCGCGGGCTGTTCGCACGGCCTCGGTGGCCGCTTTGGCGCGCGCCTCGATGCCCGCCCAGTCCTTGGCCTGGATCATCTCGCGTGGAGCCAACCAAGATCCACCCAGTGCTCCGACGAGCGGGTCACTCAGGTAAGTGGCCATGTTCTTTTCATTCAACCCTCCGAGCGGGATGTATTTGATGCCGAGATGGGCGTACGGCGCGGCGATATTCTTCAAGTAAGCAAGGCCACCGGAGGCCTCGCAGGGGAAAAATTTCATGAGGTGGCAATGGAACTCGAGCGCGGCCTCGACATCCGAGGGCGTTGCAATCCCGGGTGCGAAAGAAAGTCCCTCCAGTGCCGCGGTCTCGAGAACGCGGGGGTTCGTTCCCGGCGCCACCCCGAAGGCCGCATCGGCATCTTTGACCTCGCGGACCTGCTGGGGCGTCAGGATGGTGCCCACGCCGGCAATCATCTCGGGGACCGCCTTCCGAATGCGGCGCAGGCTGTCGAGTGCGGCCGGAGTGCGGAGAGTCAACTCCATCACGCCCACGCCACCGTCGAAGAGTGCATTCGCGAGCGGCACGGCGTCGTTGGCATCGTCCACAACAAGAACCGCAACGATGCCGAAGGCTTCGATGCGGGCGGAAAGATCACGGTCGAAAGCAGGGGTCATGGGGTCAGGAATGATGCGTCCACCCCGTTCGGCCCGCAATACCATTTTCCTTTCCGGAGGACTTGGCTATGTTCCCCGACACGATGAGTTTTCGCCGCATGTTTGTGCTTCTTGCCGCCCCGGCCTTGTTGGGTGCGCAGGAAGTGCCGATCGACAATACCGGGTTGGTTGAGAACCCGAAGCCAACCTGGGAGACCCAGCGGCAGGCCCGCACGTTCACCCTGCAAATCCCCGCACCGCGCGGGCAAATCACCGACCGCAACGGCCGCCCGCTTGCGCAGACCCGGCTCAGTTACAATCTTGCCATCAGTTTTCCCACGCCCCTCGATTGGAACGACGACCGCGTGCTCTCTTTCGCACGGCAACAGATGACGCTTGCCAGCGGGCTCCTCAAGCGCCCGATCCAACTGTCCGACAACGCCATCCTCACCCACTACAAAAACCGCGGTGTGCTGCCTCTCGACATCGCGGAGGATCTGCTCCCCACCGAGCTTGCCGAACTCCAGCGCGGGCTCACGGCGGACCTCGTGCTGCGGCAGACGTATGTCCGGTTCTATCCGAATGGTCCGCTGGCCTCGCACATCATCGGCTATACAGGGCGCGAGGCCCCGCTCTCCACCCGCCCGATCGAAAACAACGACCTAATTTTTCCCGAGAGCGAGGGACGCGAGGGCCTCGAGCAGATCTTCGACTCGGAGCTCCGCGGCCAACCCGGCATTTTGCACATCACCTTCGATGCCTCGGGGCGTAAAATGTCCGAACGTATCGCGCGACGGCCGGTCCCGGGTTACAACGTGATCACCACTCTCGACGAGAACCTCCAGCGGATCTGCGAAGATGTGCTCGCCAAGAACACAAAGCGGGGTGCCATCGTTGTGATCGAGCCCTCGAGCGGCGAGGTGCTCGCGATGTCTTCGCACCCCGGGTTCAACCCGAATGACTTTGTGCCCGTGGTGAAGCCGCAGATTTTTGAGGCCTATTCGAAGGATCCCTCCGATCCCCTTGTTCCCCGTGCCTTCCGCTCGGCGTATCCGCCGGGTTCCACGTTCAAGACGTTCGTCGGATTCGCGGCGCTGGAAACAGGGAAGGTCAAGCCGCGCGACGAGTTCAGCTGCCCGACGGCGTTCTCTGTCGGCGACCATACCTTCCGGAACTGGAAGAAGGTCCCCGCCGGGAATCTGAACTTCAAAGAGGCGCTCACGCAGTCCTGCAATACGTGGTTCTACCAAGTGGGCATCAAGATCGGCGCGGACCCGATCATCGAGTTCAGCGAACGGCTCGGGCTGGGGCGCCGCACAGGCATTCCCGTGAAAGCCGAGGCCCCCGGAAACATCCCGACGAATGAATACATGCTTCGTGTGCACAAGCGCCGCATTAAGAACGGTGATGTCGCGAACATGTCGATCGGCCAGGGCGATATCCTCATCAGCCCCTTGCAAATGGCCCAAGCCATGGGAGTGCTCGCCACCGGCGGGAGGTTCCACCAGACACGTCTTGTGAAGCAGGTGCAGACGATCGACAACAGGGTCATCGCCGCGTACCCCGACCGCGTTCGCGAAGACATCCCCGTCACCCCCGAGGTCGACAAGGTCCTGCGCGACGCCCTGGTCGCCGTGACCACCGATGGACAGGGCACTGCCCACCGTGCCCAGGTGAAAGGCGTGAAAGTCGCCGGCAAAACAGGCACCGCCCAGTGGGGACCCACCGAACGGCAGCGAACCGCAGCGTGGTTCGCCGGGTTCCTCCCCGCGGAGGCCCCGCAGTATGCGTTCGCCGCGGTCTACGAAGGCGAACCCAACGACAACGATGTTCACGGTGGATCGCATGCGGCGCCGCTGATCGGAAAAGTCTTCCGCGAAGTCTACCACCCTTCCGCCAAGAAATCGCAGGACGACGGCCAGGAGGAGGAGAAGCCCGAGGATCAAGGGCCCGCCGATGTTTCCGGCTGATCCTCCGCGCAAAAATTGTCCTCATGCCGCTTGACAGGTCGCGCTGTTTTCGACCACGCTCGCCGCAAGCTACAAGCTCACCTCCACTACCAATCATCTCATGAACAAAGTCGAACTCGTCGCCGCCGTCCAAAAGTCCCTTGATTCCAGCAAAGCTGACGCTGAGCGCGCAGTGAACGCCGTCATCGATGGCATCAAGGCCGGCATCAAGAAAACCAAAACCGTTCAACTGATCGGCTTCGGCACCTTCAAAGTCGCCACCCGCAAAGCCCGCACCGGTGTCAATCCGAAGACCGGCGCGAAGATCAAAATCAAAGCCTCCAAGGGCGTCAAATTCTCCGCAGGCAAAGCCTTCAAAGGCATCCTGTAATCCGGGATTTCCCCTCCCGACCGCGAAGACCCGCTCTCCCGATTCGTCGGGGGACGGGTCTTCTGAGTTTCTGGAGGGAATGTCGCATGCCGCGGCATCCGGACTTGAACCCGCCGCACGGAAAGGGAATCATGGCCCAGCTCCCCATGAACGTCGAACCGGAGATTCCACCCTTCGATCTGGCCGCACCGGTCGAGGTGCCCGGCGATGCCCTTCCGGTCCTCGTCGTGGAGGACGATCGCCCGACCCGACTTCTGCTCGAGCGCATGATCCGTGCACGGGGCCACGACGTCCATGGCTGCGAGTCCGCAGAGGCCGCAGAGGAGATTCTCAGCCAGAAATTCTTTCCCCTCATCGTTCTCGACATTCAGCTCCCCGGCATCAGCGGCTTGGACTTCAGCCGCCGCGTGCGGGCGCATCCTACAGGGAGGTCGTATTATATCCTCGCGGGCACGGGGAACAACCGCCCCGACGATCTCCGGCAGGTTCTCGATGCCGGTGCGGATGACTACATTGCGAAACCGTACCATCCGGGACTCCTCGATGTGCGTCTCGCAGTCGCCGAGGCGGCCGTTCAAAATCTCGCCGAGCGTCGTCGCCTTGAGCACGACCTCGCTTTCCTGGCCGAGCACGATCCGCTCACAAAGCTCTTCAACCGACGTCGGCTCCCGGTCGCGGTCGATACCGCCATTGGAGCGGCGCGCAACGGCCTGCCCGGAGCCCTCCTCTATATCGATCTGGATAACTTCAAGGTGGTGAACGACACGCTCGGTCACGATGCCGGCGACCGCCTGCTGCTCTGCGTGGCGGACATCCTGCGCTCCTCCGTGCGTGAAGACGACGTCCTCGTGCGCTTTGGTGGTGACGAGTTTGTGATCATCCTGCCCGACTGCGAGGTGAAGGATGCGATGGAGATCGGGGAAAGCCTGCGGCAGAAAATTGAGGGACTCGTCTTCGCGGAAGGCGAGCGCGTCTTCCGTGTCGGCGCCTCGATCGGTGTCTCGCCGATCGACGGAACAAAATCAGCAGCCGATGTGATTGGCGTGGCGGATGCGGCCTGCTACGCCGCAAAGTCCCGCGGGCGCAACCGTGTGGAACTTCACAACGAAGATGCAAGCGCCCTTGCCGCCCTCGTGGCGGATGCCGATTGGACGACACGGATTCGTGATGCCATGGCGGCGGGCACGCTCCGCCTGTTTTTTCAGCCCGTGGTCTCGACCGTTGACTACCGCATTTTTTTCCATGAGGCCTTGCTGAGGCTGTGCGATCGCGAAGGGGCGTCTCCCGTGCCGCCGGGGGCGTTCATGTCCTCGCTCCACCGGTCGGGGCAGACGGCGGCACTTGACCGCTTCGTGATCGAGCGAGCCGTCAGTGCGCTCGAAAACGCCAGTGACGACGTTTGTATCTCGATCAATCTCTGCGGCAGTTCCTTCGCAGCGGAGGACTTCGAGCCGTTTGTCGTGCGGTTGCTGGAATCACGCGGGATCCGCTCCTCCCAGATCATTTTCGAGCTCACGGAGAGCGAGGTCATCGGCAACGTCCGTCATGCAGGCGAGACGATGAATTCTCTGCGGCGGCGCGGCGTGCGATTTGCGCTCGACGATTTTGGAGCCGGAACGTCTTCTCTGAATTACCTGAAATCCCTGCCGATCGACATGATGAAAGTGGATGGCAGTTTCGTTCGAAATCTGCGCGAGGACCCGTTCAATCGCGCTGTGGTGAAAGCTTGCCATGCCTTCTCGACTTCCCTCGGGATCCCCGCGATCGCGGAGCATGTCGAGCGTCCCGATCTCCTCAGCGACCTGGCCGCAATGCAGATCGAATACGCACAGGGCTATCTCATCGGCAAACCCGCGCCGGAATTGCGCACCGAGCAGGAGATTCGCGACGCCATCCAATCCGCACCACAATGAACCGTCTCCTGCCTCTTCTCGCCCTCCTCTCATTCCTCTCCGTCGCACAGGCCGAGGTTCTGATTTACGAACTCGATTTCAACAGCACCCAAACAACGGTGAATTACGGATTCGTCGAGGATGGTTACGCGATCGTCGACTTGGACGCGGGCACGTTTTCCACGGTGTTTGTTTTGAACGATCCGAACACGGCTTCGCTCTATTATACGACTTCGCTCCTGAGCGGTTCGTATTTCCGGGTGACGAGCGCTGGAGACGGGGACCGTTACGCCGTGCTCAGTGGGCAGACCTCCGGCAGTGAGAATGTCGCCATGCAGCTCACGGGACCGATCAATGCCCGTCTCCGCATCGGCGGAAACACCAACACGCGCCTTGCCACCGGCCTACGCGGTGTGTTTTTCGCCTCCACGCCGGATACCGCAGCTTCGCAGAATGCCACGGCTGAGGTGGGTTTCGCAGGTCAAAGCCGGGTCGGTGCAGCTTTGAATCGCTCGCTCACACGTTCGGTGAACAACGCCGGACAGTCGGGAGCCGATGCGGCGGGAACGATCACCGACATGCTTGAGAATCTTGGGATTGGAGCGCAGCCGTCACCGACCCCGAGTCCAAGCCCCACGCCGAGTCCGACACCGACGTCCTAGGCCCGATGGCCTAAACGGCCGCGCGGAGCTCGTGCGAACCGTTCGGCGAATGGCCGTTTGTTCCATTCGTGCCTGAGACCTCGTCGTCCTTCAGTCGGAAGTCGAAGACATTGCGCCGCCGACCGGGATCGACGTAGGCCGGATCATCAAAGGTTCCGAGTTCCTTCGCGAGCTTCTCGAAGATCTCAAGCACGCGATCGAGATCCTGCTCGGTGTGGGTCGCCATGTAGCTTGTGCGCACGATGGCCTCACCGTAGCGCACGGCAGGGTAGATGGCCGGAGTGGCGAACACGCCTTCCTCGAACAGGCGCTGGGTGAAGACGAAGGCTTTCGCCTCACTCCCGATGAGAATGGGCACAATCGGCGTCTGCGTGGTGCCGATCTTGAAGCCGATGCGCTTGAAGCCTTCGTGCATCTTCCGGGTGTTTTTCCAGAGTTGGTCAATGCGCTCCGGCTCTTGCTGCATGATTTCGAGCGCCTTCAGCACGCCGCCTGCGACGGCCGGTGCAAGCGCCGCCGTGAAGATGAAACAGCGGGCGCGGTGCTTGAGATACTCGATCATCTGCGCGTCACCCGCGATGAAGCCGCCCATCGAACCGAGCGACTTCGAGAATGTCCCCATGACGATGTCCACCCGGTCGTTTACGCCAAAATGGTGCACCGTGCCGCGTCCCTGCTTGCCGAGCACACCGAGCGAATGCGCCTCGTCAACATATACAAGGGCATCGTGCGCCTTCGCTGCGTCAATGAGGGGCGGCAGGTCGGCGATGTCGCCCGACATGCTGAACACGCCGTCCATCACGACCAGGCGGCCGGCATCCTCCGGGGCGCGCTTGAGGCGGTTCTCCAGCGAAGAGGCGGAATTGTGGCGGTAGGGAATGAGTTTCGCCGGGGCGAACTGGCAACCGTCAATGATACTCGCGTGGTTCTCGCGGTCGCAGAAAATGGAATCTCCCTCCTCCGTCAACGAAGCGAGGGCACCCTGGTTGGCGAAGAAACCTGTGGAGAAGAGAACCACGGATTCGCGCTCAAGAAATGACGCGAGGGCTTCTTCCAACTCCACATGCAGCTTGATCGTGCCATTGAGCAGGCGCGACCCCGTGCAGCCCGCCCCGTATTTGCGCGTGGCCTCGCATGCCGCCTCAATCACGCGGGGATCCTGTGCCAGCCCGAGGTAATTGTTCGAGCCGATCATGATCTTGGGCTCGCCGTCACAGACGACAAAGTTCCCGTGAGGTTCTTCGATACAACGGAAGTAAGGGTAGAACCCCTGCGCGCGCGCGTCCGCGCTATCGCGATACTCCCGGCATTTTTTGTATAAATCTCGTGCCACGGTCGGCTATTTCTTCAGCTTTCTAGAGTTGCAGGATTGGGTCGGAAGTAAATGCTTTTCAAGGGTTCCTCGATAGCAGGCGTTACGAACCCGACGGCCAGCCGGGCGCGCAAAAATCACCCATTTACCGCACGGGCACACCGACCGGAACCGGGTTCAAGAGCATCATGGCCATGGCCAAGGCATAAAATCCGAGTCCCCAGAAGAGAATCACTCCTCCCGTGTGGAGGGCGACCGTCTTGGCATCCCGCAGCACGATCGTCGACTCCATCGTGCGGATGGGATCCGGGCCAAGAGTCGATGTGACCCAGCGGATCCGCATGACCCGCCGCACGACGACAAACGCGGCGACAATCACGGTTGCCAGCCCCAGGATGACCAGCACCTGGGCCGGTCGGTGTGTGGATGCGATGAGACGTCCGGAGAACCCCGTGACGGTTACAACGATGCCTGCGAGGCCTGTCAGCACTTGAGCGCGGGCATAAACGACGTCCAGTTGGTGCTGGAGGATGCCGATGGCCGCCGCGGCATCGCCCTTCACCAAATCGAGGATGGCAACAGCTTCTTCGCGGGGGCTCATGGGAGACCATCGCACTCCGGAAGTTGGCAAAACGCAAGCTTCGGACGTTTTATCACTGGCGGTCGGGCTCCGGACAGTGCACGATGCGGTCGCAATCCGGGGCGTAGCTTAGCTTGGTAGAGCGCGTGGTTTGGGACCACGAGGTCGCAGGTTCGAATCCTGTCGCCCCGATTTTTTGCGACAGGGTTCGAACGCCGTTCGATCGCCGGCGCGCCAGCGCCTTAGAAAGACGCGAAGCCCGGCCCGCGAGGCCTTGCATCCGCAAGGTCAATCCTGTCGCCCCGACGGATCAGGAATTCCGCCCAATGCAATTCAAGTCCTCGAAGGACCCCAGGAGGCGCTTGGTGAAGGATGCTTCACCTGCCCCGAGCCAAACGCGCGGATCGTAATATTTCTTGTTCGGGGCGTCGGGTCCTGTCGGATTTCCGATCTGTCCCTGGAGGAAGTCCCGGTTCTTCGCCTCGTATTCGCGCACTCCGTCCCAGTAGGCCCATTGGAGGTCGGTATCGAGGTTCATTTTTATGGCTCCATAGCTCAGAGCTTCGCGGATCTCCTCGCGGGACGATCCCGAGCCGCCGTGGAAGACAAAGTTCACGGGCTTCGGCGCCGTGCCGAACTGTCGCTCGATGTATTGCTGCGAGTCGCGGAGGATGGTTGGCTTGAGCTTCACGTTGCCGGGCTTATAAACGCCGTGAACGTTGCCGAATGCGGCGGCGATGGTGAAGTTCGGGCTGATTTTTCCCAGGGTCTCGTAGGCAAGGGCGACTTCTTCGGGTTGGGTGTAGAGCTTCGACTCTTCGACACCGGAGTTGTCGACCCCGTCCTCCTCGCCACCGGTGACGCCGAGTTCGATCTCGAGGGTCATTCCCATCTTGCTCATGCGCTCGAGATAGCGGGCGCAGATCTCAAGGTTTTCGTGAAGGGGCTCCTCGGAGAGATCGAGCATGTGGGAGCTGTAGAGCGGCCGCCCGGTCTTGGCGAAGTGCTCCTCACCGGCTGCCAGCATGCCGTCCACCCACGGCAGAAGTTTCTTGGCGCAGTGGTCGGTATTCAGCACGACGGGGACTCCGTAGGCCTTCGCAGCGGCGTCCACATAGTGGGCTCCGGCGATACCGCCCAGCACGGGACCGAGTTGGTTCTCGCCCTTCACGCCTTTCCCTATGAAAAACTGTGCGCCCCCGTTGGAAAACTGGATCATCATCGGGGAATTCGCCTCCCGGCCCGCGGCGAGCGAGGCATTCACAGAGTTCGTGCCGATGCAATTGACCGCCGGCAGGGCGAATTCATTGGCTTTCGCGTAGTCGAGAAGTTCTTTGACCTCATCGCCGAAGAGGACTCCGGCCCGGAAACGTTTGCTTGTGCTCATGGATGGTATGCTGGCGAGCCGTTGCTAACACAGCCCGAACGATTGGAAAGCAGGAAACATTCCGATTGAGGCCGTGGGCGTGATTCCGGTCAATTCCATAAGCGGCTCCGCCCCGAACGGGCCTGCACGGTCGTGAAGACGAGGATCCAAAAGCACTGGATCATGACCGCGACCGGAAGTTGGAGGGCGCCTGGCATGAAGTAGACCAGCGTGACGCCCGGAACCCAAATCATCCACCCAGCGACTTGCACGGGGAAGACACGTTCCACGATGAAGCTCCATGAAAAAATCTCTCCCCACGCTCGCACCCGGAATCCGTCATCCCTCCAAATAAAGTAAGCAACCATGAGTGGGGCACCGAAAAATGGGCTGTAGATCAGCTGATCCACCGCCACCTTCGCCAGCAGGGTTTGCCACGAGGAGTCGGTTCCGAACCACACGCCTTGGAGGCAGTAGAACGCATCCACCACCACGCCCATGCAGCCCCAGAACGGAGCGGCCGTGAGGACACTCCACAAGTTGGCGGGCCGGATGCGGCCGGATTGGAAAAACACCACACGCAGAGCCTCTGGAAGAATCGCCGCCGCGATCACGTAAGAGACGAACGCGAAGCCGAAGCCGGTCGCTTCCTTAAAGCGCGCCACGGCCGCGAGCGCGGTCCGGGTTTCCTCATGCCAGACATACGCCGCAAGAAAGCCGGCAAAGACTGCCTGGAGAAGCAGCCCCGGAAGGAGATTCTCTGCGGCCGCCTTGGTTGCGAGGTCGAGAGCCCTGCGGAGTCTCACCGTGTCGGGCCTTCCAAGAAAAGACGTCCCGTGCGGCGTCGGGCATGCCATCCGCCGGGCAGGTTCACCTTTGCGGGACCCTCGTGGACGTCGAGCAACTCAAGCACCCGGCAGGTCTCGTTCCATCCCGGTTCTTCAATCCCGTGGTCCCTGAGCCAATTTCTCACGTAGCGGTGACGAATCGCCTCCGGCATCGCCTTGAGCTCGCGCAGTGTCAACTCCTGCGGGGCCACCGGAATCTGGCTCTCGAGCCAGTCGCTCTCAAGGCGCGCAATCCGTGCTGCGCGGCAAACGGTGGCCCGGAAAGAAGACCCCACGGCGGCCTCGACGGCCGGAAGCACCGCGAGACGCAGCTTGTTCCGCGTGGCACCGGGCACGGCATTCGATGCATCGTCGCGGAAAGGGACCCCGTGTGCCACGGCATACGCAGTGATGGACGCCCGTGTGCACTCAAGAAGCGGACGCAGGACGACCAAGCGGCCAATGCGGGTCCGTTCGCGCATTCCGGCGAGTCCGGCGGACCCCGTGCCTCGGAGGAAATTCAAAAAGCATGTCTCCACTTGATCGTCCGCATGGTGCGCGAGGAGGAGCCGACGGCACGCGTGACGTCGGGTGCATTCCGCAAAAAAAGTGTGCCGCAATTCGCGTCCCGCGTGCTCGAGCGAAAGGGATCGCGCCGCCGCAAACGCCTTCACATCCGCTTTTGCCAGCTCGAGTCCACACCCCTGTCTTTTTGCGAAGCGGGCAACAAGTCGGGCATCCGCCGCCGCCGCGCGTCCGCGCAGGCCGTGATCGAGATGGCAAAGGACGACATCGTTGCGGCCGGAGGCCAGCACGGCCCGCGCAAGCACCATGGAATCCCTTCCTCCCGAGACGCCCACGAGCAGTTTTCCTCGCGGGGCATGCCGGGCGAGGAAGGCGGCCACGGCCGCTGCGGGATCAGGCGATGCGGTCGGCACCAAAGTAGGGCCGGAGGGCCGGCGGCAGAAGCACCGAGCCGTCCTCCTGAAGACCCGTCTCGAGCAGCGCCACGTAGAGTCGCGCCAGCGCGGTGCCGGATCCGTTGAGCGTGTGGCAGAAGTGGTTTTTTCCGTCCTCGCCGCGATAACGCAGATTCATGCGGCGGGCTTGGTAGGAGTCGAAACTCGAGCAACTCGAAACCTCGAGGTAGGCATTCTGGCCGGGAGCCCAGACTTCGATGTCGTAGGTCTTCGCTGCACTGAAACCGAGGTCGCCCGTGCACAACTCGATGACGCGGTAGTGCAGGCCGAGGCGCCGAAGAACCTCCTCCGCATGGCCGGTGAGCTCTTCCAGCAGCGCCATCGAATCTTCCGGACGGCAGATCTTCACCAACTCGATCTTGTCGAACTGGTGCATGCGGATGAGCCCGCGCGTCTCGCGGCCGGCGGACCCCGCTTCGCGGCGGAAACACGGTGTGTAGGCCGCGTAGGAGACGGGAAGTTTTTCCAAGGGCACGATTTCTTCGCGATGCAGGTTCGTCACGGGCACTTCGGCCGTCGGGGCGAGGAACATCGCGCCCCCGTCGAACCCATACATGTCCTCCTCAAACTTCGGGAGCTGCCCGGTCCCGACCATGCACTCGCGCCGGATGAGAAATGGCGGGCTTACTTCCGTGTAGCCGTGCTCGCGGGTGTGGAGATCGAGGAGGAAATTCAGCAGTGCCCGCTCAAGGCGTGCCCCTTGTCCGGTGTAGCAGGCGAAACCGCTCCCGCTGATCTTGACGGCGCGATCGGGGTCGATGAGGCCGAGGTCTTCCGCAATACGGACATGGTCCTTCACGACGGCCTGCACGGGTTTTTCCCCCCAGACGCGCACCACGGGATTGTCGGCCGCCTCGCGACCCGCAGGGGCTCCCGCATGGGGCATGTTCGGCGTGTGGAGCAGAATGCGCGTCTGCTCAGCCGAGAGCGCCTCGGCCTGTGCGGAAAGACCCTCCATTTCCCCGGCCAGTGCCTTTACCTCCGCCTCGATCGCGGAGCTGTCCAGCTTCTGCGCGCGAAGCTTGCCGACTTCTTTGCTGAGGCGGTTGCGCTCGGCTTGCAGGGCTTGGAGCCGTGTCTCGGCGGCACGGCGTTCCGTGTCCAGGCCAAGGAGGGTGTCCACGGCGGATTCGTGGCCGCCCCCGCGTGCGGCGAGCCGGGTCTTCACCTCATCGGGGTGTTCGCGGAGAAATCGGATATCGAGCATGAGTTGGACAGATTGAACAAATTCGGCAGAATGAAACAGGGAAAATCCGCGATTTCATGCCCGCCCAATACCGCGACTACTACGAGACCCTTGGTGTTTCCAAGACTGCCACCGCCGACGAGATCAAAAGCGCATTCCGCAAGCTCGCCCGGAAATACCACCCCGACACTGCGAAGGACAAGAAGGCCGCCGAGGAGAAATTCAAGGAAATCAACGAGGCCTACGAAGTCCTCGGTGATCCGGAAAAGCGCAAAAAATACGACGACCTCGGCCCGAATTGGAACCAGGCCGGCCCGCCTCCCGGCTGGCAGGGCGGCGGCTTCCCCGGCGGTGCGCAGGCCCGCGGAATGGATGGAACCGAGTTCCACTTCGGCGGCACAGGATTCAGCGACTTTTTCGAGCAAATCTTCGGCGGCGCGCGACGCGGGGGATTTGGCGGATTCGACCCCGGCCCCTCCCGCGGGGAGGACGCGGAGGCCGACATTCTCGTGACTCTCGAGGAGGCAATGAACGGGTCCACGCGTTCGATTTCCTTCCGCCGCGGCGAGGAGGGCAAAATCGAGACCTACACGGTCAAAATCCCGAAAGGCATCCGCGAGGGCCAGCGGATCCGTCTCGCCGGGCAGGGCAACAGCGGCGGATACGGCGGCGGTGCGGGCGACCTCTACCTGCGCGTCAGATACCAGAAACACCCCGACTTTGAAATCGAAGGCACGAATCTCCTCTACGACCTTGAGGTTCCCGTTTGGGATGCCGTGCTCGGATGCGAGGTCACCGTACCCACGCTGGCCGGGCGCGCGAAATTGAAGGTTCCCCCGGGCTCCCAGCCCGGCCGGAAGTTTCGTCTGCCCGGCATGGGACTTCCCGGAAAAGACGGCCCGCGCGGCGACCTGCTCGCGGTTCTCTCCGTTGAAGTACCGACTCCATCCGACGAGTCCGAGCGCGACCTCTGGCGCCAGATTGCTGCGCGGCACTGAAGCGCCAGACTTCCGTCAAGGGGCGCCGGACCCGGCACGCTCGACGTGCTCCGTGCTGGAGACCAGTCCGCGCGAATCGGTCAAGTTCACGAAAAAGACCGCAGCGTCATCGGGAATCGTGACGCGGGCGGTGTCACCGGAGACCGCTGCCGAAACACTTTTCCACTCGCGCTTTTCCCACGGACTTTTCGTATCGGTCGTATAGTGAAGCTCGGCCTTCGCGATCGGCTGAGCGGAGCGAAACGCGACAACAAACTCCGATCCCTCGCTGCGCGCGGAAACAATCTGCGGGGCAGGTTCGCCGCCGCGCACGATGGCATCCGCGAAGGCCAGCACCTCCGGCGGATCGCCTTCGGGCGGATGCCCGTGCTTCATTCCGACGCGCAGCGCCAGCGAGCGCTGGGCTTCAGGAATCCGGCGATAACTTTGCTGCCACGCGGGCAACCAGAAGAAGTGGTCGTTGGTTCCGTTCACCCAGAGCATCGGCGCACGGATGCCGCCGAGATAGTGCGAGGCGTCCCATCGAGTCCACCAGACATCGGACGCCGGTTTCTTCGCAATGGCCTCGGCAAAGACCGCGTCGCGGTAGTAGCCGCAGCCATACACCGGAATCGCGAAACGCAGGCGCGGATCCACCCCGGCGAAGACACAGGTCAAGTACCCTCCCCACGAAATCCCCGTCACGCCGATGCGCTCGGGATCCACCCCCGGCTCCGCGCGGAGCAGCGAGAGCGCGCGGGACGCGGCCGTAACGGCGTGAAAGGGCCATTGATCCCCGGGCGGCTCACCCAGTTTCGCAAAGGCTGCGCTGCCTCCCTCGGGTCCGCCTTGCGGGTTACGCGGTCGCGGTTTTCCGTCCATCGGAAGGGTTCCGAAATGGTCGATCGCGATGGCGGCATACCCGCGATCCACCCACGTCTTCACCCACGACTCGAAGGCGGTGCCGCCACCGCCGTGAAGGAGAACGATGCCCGGCACGGTCTCGCCGGGTTTGTGGTCCGGCACGCCCAGCCACGCAAATACACGCGTCGGTTCCCCGCGGTAGGGAGCGCCTTCGAAAAACAGCGCACGAATCCGTGGATCCGGGGACTTGATCGTCTCAGAGGGAAACACCTGCGGGACCTTCGAGAAGTCGAGTCCGAACGTTTCGGTAGTCGCGTTTTGAGCCCATGCGGGGCATGCCAGCAAGGCAAGGACGACGGTGCAGAGAAGGGGGAATCTCATTTCAAAAAAGGGGGACTTCAGAGAACCCCTTTGCGAACCGTATCGCAAGCCTGTGCTAGGCCGGGAACTCTTCGCGGAGCAACTCCGCCATGTGGCGGTTGATTTCCCAAAGATCGGCGAACGGCTCACGGGTGTAGGGGTGCCTCTGGTCGTAGCCGTCGGGGCCGAACTCCGGCGTCATCGTCGAGCGGGCGAAGCCCCGCCCTTCCTGGCTTTTCCACACAGCCCGCCACCAGCGAAGATGCGCCTCCACCGCAGGGCGATAGTGCGGCGCGCGTGGGTCAGGGACTTGTGCGCCCTGGTCGTGGCCGACACGCGGCTGGATGTGGAGGGCGCGCTGCGCGCAGAGTGCGAGCACGTCGGGGAGCTCGTCGAGGACGAGGCGCTCGCAGACATTGCACCAATGGCTGAAGTCCAGCGTGAGCTCGATCGGTGGAACTTCTGCGAGCAGGTTCTTCGTCATGATCGGATGGAACAAACTCCGGCTCCGGTGCGTTTCGAATCCCACACGCACGCCATAGCGCCCGGCGATCTCATGGGCTTTCGTGAGAAACTCCACACTCTCGCGGAATTCCCAGAGATCGCTGCCCGCCATCGCGCTGAAAAAGATCGGTCCGGCCTTCAAAGAACGCTCGATGATGCGCTCGAAGGCATCGAGGTGGTCGGTGACCGTGCTGCCAGGATCGGGCACGGCGAAACCCGTCGTGGAAATCTCGGCAATGTATTCGAGCCCCTGCGATCCGAGGGCTTCCACAAACTCGCGCTGCGCGTCGGGCCCGGAAGGGAAGGGGCCTTCGAGTCCGGTGAATCCGGCTTCGGCAGCCAGATCGGCGGCACGTTGATACGGACCGGTGTGGCCCCAGAGAGTTTTGAAGAAAGCAGGCTTCATGAAGCAGTCAAATCGCGGGCAAGCCGGAAACCGACATTATCGCGGCGGGAAGTTTGGGGCAGAGCGTCCCGCCATGATACGCGCAGGAGCCGCGGCAGGTAATCCCATGCACCGCCGCGCAGCACGCGCCATCCGGTACGGCCTCCGGATGTCCATGCGCTCCCGTCGTGCGGCGCACCGACGTAATCGGGGTGCCATGTGTCGGCGGTCCATTCGCAGACGTTGCCGAGCAGGTCGTGGAGACCGAGCGCGTTCGCCTGATACGAGCCGACCGGAGTCCGGCGTCCGGGTCCGATGCGCGTGCCGTCCTCTGCGTAGAAGAAGTTCGCCTGCGACGGGGCGAGCGTATCGCCCCATGGGAAAGGCGCCGTCGAACCGGCGCGGGCGGCGAATTCCCATTCGGCTTCGGTCGGCAGTCGGCATCCCTGAGACGCCGCGAAGGCGAGCGCGTCCTCCCAAGTCACCTGCGTTGCCGGCCAGTCGTCCGGGCAACCGGGCTCGTGGTCGGGCGCGAAGGCGCGGAATTCACCGAGCGTGACGGGTGCGGACGCGAGGAGGAAACCCGGCACGCGCACCTCGTGGCGGGGTCGCTCGGTGTCGTTGGCGAACTTGTCGTCCGCATTTTCGCCCATCCAGAAAACTCCGCCCGGAATCTCCACAAAGCCTGTCATTTCTGGGCCGGTGCCGCCGGCCGATCGTGTGTGGGATACGTTCCGCGGGCGCGGGCGGCGAGGTAGCGTTGGAAGAGCCAGATCGGCATTTCGAGGTGGCTCAATCGGCCCCGCTGGTAGCCTTTCGCATAGAATCCGCGCTGGACGGCCGTGCAGACTTCCATGTCTTCGAGATGGAAATCGACGAGCATCTTGTTTGCCACCTCGAGTTTCTTGTCGTAGTCGGGGTCCGCGATGGCGGAGTCGTTCACCAGACAAGTCGTCAAGAGTCGGCTGCGGTCGGGCGTGATCGGGTCGATGCGGTACCAGAAAATCCGGTCCGGTCCTGTGAAGAGCAGGAAACTCGGCTGGCCGAGGTAGACCGCCATTTGATTCACCTGATCCGGCGGCAGCGTCGGGATCGCCGGAAAGTCAACCTCCGGGTCAGCCTTCACGCTGTCTTTGAATGGCAGGTTGACGCGCATCGAGTGCGCGCGTTCGGCCTCGGTCCATGTGTTCTTGGCCGGCATGAGGACTTGGAGCGTTTTGCAATGGGCACCGAGGTGGTGGTAGGCCTCCATGAAATTCTCGACGAGGACCTTCCAATTGAACGGACAGTCCCATTCCCTCGCGATGACGACTTTCAGGTTGGTGGGATCCCAGCCTTCGATGTCCTTGGCGAGTTCGGCGTATTGTTCCGCAACGGGTGAGGCATCGCCGGAGAGATTGAGGAAAACAAACCCGTTCCAAACTTCGGATCGGAAGTTCTTGAGACCGGTCTCGTCGCGGCAAAACCCCTCGGCTTTCTGCATTTCCGGGCAGCCTTTCAGTGAACCGTCGAGCTCGAAGCTCCAGTGGTGGTACGGACAAAGGAAAAGCCGCGTGTGACCGCAGCCCGGACTCCCCTCGCGTGGGTCGGCCGGACCGTGACCATCGTAGCCGAAGCCCGGCGGCATGATGTCCATCGCCCGGTGGGGACAGACCCGCGAAAGCACGCGCACCTGACCATCTTTGCCATGTACGACGATCAATGGTTCGCCCAGCACGTCGACATTGATGAAGTCGCCGGGCTTCGGGATTTGCGACGTGTGCGCGAGGCAAATCCAGTTGGCACCCAGTACGTGCTCGACCTCCCATTCGAGAAACTCGGGACTTGTGTAAGCCTCGGCCGGGAAAGTTCGTCCACGCTCGAGCGGCAGATCGGCGACTGCCTGGATCTCGTCGAGAAGGGCGTCCAATGGCAAAGCCGCCTGCCGGCTCCGGTAATTGGCACCAAGTCCGCCGAGTCCATGCCGCCCGGTGAGCGGCGAGCCGCCGTCCTTGACGGTGGCTTCTCCGAAAAACGTCGCGGATGTGTCCATGGCGGTCATTCGGCGGTGGCGAGACTCTTCAGGGGTTCAAAGCTCACACCGGCCTCGATCGGGTGAAGCTTTTTGGTGAGGCCGAATTTCAGCCACCAATCGCTGGTGAGCTTCCATTGTTCCTTGACCTGGCCATTGGCCATGCCGAGCGGCGGCTCGCCGGGGATCACGCCCATGAACTTCGCGGCCTCCGGCAGGTCGAAAACATAGATGCCCGCACCGGTGCCTTTGCCGATGACATCTTCCACGTCGGAGACTTCGAATTTGATCGCGTTCGCGATGATCTTGTTGGCTTCGTCCGGGTTGGCTTTCCAATACGCGACGGCGTCCCAATAAGCCTTCATCGCCTTCTTCGCGACTTCGGGATTTTTTTCGAGAAAAGCGGTCGACATGTACATCGCGTCACCGAGGAGCCCGGACTTCTGCCATTCGGGTTCCGCCGTTGTGGCCATGACGCGCGAGCCTTTGAGGGACTTGAGAACCTGTCCGCCAAATGGCTCCCAGAATTCACCCGCTGCGACTTTGCCGCTGACCATGGCGGCGACGGCGTCGTCCATGATGACGTTGACGTACTTCACATCGTCGAACTTGAGCCCGTTCTTCTCAAGCCACATGGCCATGAAGATCTGCGTGAGGCCGCCTTCGAGAACGGCGACCTCCTTGCCCTTCAGGTCCGCAACATTTTCAATGCCGGGCGCGACGATGATCTTGTCGGTTCCGGTGGATGGATTGGTGTAGGTGACCATTTTGACGCCCGTATTCGCATCGGCTGCGATCGGTCCGTATTCGGCCGTGCTCGATGTGACGTCGAGCTGACCGGCGGTCATTTGAGCGTAGCTCTCGTAAGGATCCTCGATGATCTGGATGTCGAGGTTGATGTCCGGCGCGAGGTTCTTTTCCTTCGCGACGAACCAGAACCCGTAGCCCGGCCACGAGAAAAGCGAGACACGGACGGTGGGTTTTTCCGCCGCGTGGAGCAGCGGGGCGAGCGCGAGGGCGAGGGCGATCAGCAGTTTGGTTTTCATGGTTGGTTTGGGTTGATTCATTGGCGCGTGCCGCGCAGGTAGGGGAACGCGGCCCAGCGGAGCGAGCGGACCAAGGTGTCGGAGATGAGGCCAAGGGCACCGATAGTCAGAATGCACGCGAGGATGATGTCCATGCGCACGAGCCGGCGGGCGCGCATCATCACCGCGCCGATGCCATCGGTCGCGGCCACGATTTCCGCGATGACCAAATACGTCCAGCTCACGGCCAGCATCTGGCGCATCGTGTCGACAAAGAACGGGAGGGCGGCCGGGAGGATGACGGCGAAGATGACTTTTGGCCGCGTCGCCCCCAGCGTGCGTGAGGCCTCGATGAGATCCTTGGGGACCCGCTTCGTGTCGTCCATGATCAGGCTGATCAAAAACCACACGACGCCGATCACCAGCAGGGCGATCTTCTGTTCATCGCCCGTTCCAAGCAAAGCCAGCAGGAGCGGGATGAACGAAGGCGCCGGAAGGTAGCGGAGCGGCGAGACGAGCGGATTGAAGAATGCCTCCACAACCGGAAACGCACCCATGAGGATCCCCAACGGAAGCGCGATCGCCGCCGCGATCCCGAAACTGATCAGGATGCGCTGGAGGCTGGCCGCCACGTCGCTGGCGAAGTCTTTTTCAGTGACCAATGTCGCAATCGTTTGGACGACCTGCACCGGTGTCGGCAGCAACGCGACCATTGCCTCCGGCCGCGGGGCGAATTGCCAGACCGCGAGGAACAACAGCCACGCGGCCACTGCCAGCGGGACCTTTACCGACAACGGCAGACTGGCTTGGAACTCGAAAAGCCCCGCCAGGAAGCGCCTGCCATTTTCAATCCCCCGCTTCATCCCGACCACCATCGCCACCCGGGCCCGCGCTCACAATAGGAAGACCTTCCTATGGAGAGGATGAGGATTGTGGAATCGGGGATGTCGAGTTCTCACCCTGGCACGCGAAGGCGCGGAGGCGGCTGTTCGGGATGGCTCCAGACGCATCCACCACCCCAAAACCTTCGCGGCCAGAGCGAGAAGCGTCCCCGGCTCCGGAACGGCCGTGAGGCCTCGCGTTGACACCGGAGTCATTGCGCATCAAGATGCCTCGGTGAGGACGACATTAAACATCAGTGATGGCCTCTTGAGCGAATTGCGCGAACTCGCCCGAAGACGGCGGCGTCCCTTTCGCGAAGTCCTGGAGGAAACCATCCAGCGTGGTTTGGGAGGCAGCTCCGGCGCTCCGCGCAAAAAGTTGCGACTTCGGACGTACCGAGTGGGCATCAAGCCGGCGTATCAGGGCCTGAGCCTCAACCAGCTCTACGACCAATTGGAAGCGGAAGGGGTCGAAAAACGATGATCATTCCGGATGCCAACCTGCTCATCTACGCACACGATGAAGCCTCGCCCTGGCACGCGAAGGCGCGGAGGTGGTGGGAAGGGGCGCTCTCGGGATCCGAGCCGGTGGGTCTGGCCTGGGTGGTGGTTCTGGCGTTCACCCGCCTGCTGACACACCCGACGATTTGTGAGAACCCGCTCTCGTCCGCACAGGTTCGCCAGATTGTTGAGGATTGGGTGAGCTTCCCGAATGTCCGGCTCCTCCATCTCACGGATAACGCACTTGGCCGCTTCTTCGATCTTTTGGAAGAAGCGGGCACAGGGGGCAATTTCTCGACCGATGCCCTGATCGCCCTGCACGCTCTGGAACACTCGGCGACCATCGTGAGCAACGACCGCGACTTCGACCGTTTCGCCGGGGTCCGGCGCATCAACCCGCTGGCCTGAAAATCAAATACCACGAACCGAGGGGCCAGGGCGCACAACACACCCCAAGTTCGTGTTTCGTCATCGCGAATTGCCCGTCGCGCCAGCGTCTCGTTCCTGCAGCCGGGATGGCTCACCGGGTCGGCCATTGTTGACGGACTCTGGCGCGGTTGCATCCTCATTTCAGCATGAAGAGCGTCTTGACCGCTCTGCTCGTTACCATTGGCCTGAGCATCGGGTTTTCCACTGACTCGAGCGGTGGCTACTCATGGGCCTTTACCTGTTGGTGTATGGGGCCATCCAGTGGCCGCGGTCGCCAAAAAACGCAGTCCCAAACGACACGCCGCCCGATCGATCCGGTTGACCGATCTCGGGTCCGTTCGCTGTCATGGGAAATCGCGTGGGCGGGCTTTTGTTCACGGGCGTGCTCCAAACGCCTTGCGGCGTTGCTTGACCCAAACGGTGCCCACGGCTCGTGATCTGGCGATTCCGTTGATTCTGTCCGAAGGATTCGTGTCGGAATGAGTTTTCAGATTTCCGTTTTCAGCGGGCGGGAATGCGCGTCCTTCTTTGCACTTCGGTTTTTCGGAAATCAGACCAGCCGGTGCTTTTCGAAGAGCCCGTTGAGTTTCTGGAGAGATTCGGGCTCCTCCCTGAGGGCGAGCAAAGGTTCGAGCTCTTGCAGCACCTGTTTGGGATCGAGCCGCGTCCTTTGGACAAGCAGTACGCCTTCGATATCCAGCCAGTCCCGTTCGCGACCGGCGAAGGCTTTCGTGTCGGCCCGTCAACCCTCGAAATGGGCGAGCAAGGCGTCGACAAATCGCTCTTCGGCACCGAGCCCGGTCAGCAAGGTGAGATCTGCATCCTGCGTATTGCGTGGTTCACCCCATCGTTGCACGGCCAGCCCGCCGATGAAACAAAACCGCCGGTTTCGCTGAGAGCAGAATTTCTGGAGTTCGCCTGCCCCCGCGAGGATGGGATTCATCGACCGCGCGCACGTTGGAAAATGGCCTACTGTTCGACCAAGCCCGAAGTCTCGGAAGCGTGTCGCAGGGGGTTCTCGGCCGAAAAAACGAGGCGGCAATCCGGGCGTTCCCCGATTCATCCAGGTGCCCCAACTCCTCGACGCGGACGGCGTCCAGAGCCGGCCCCGCGGCCTTCCATTGCGACATCCATTGCCTTTTCTCGTCAGGGCTTACAGGAATGAGGTTACTGGAACGTTCCCGCGCGAACAACCGCTTTCCCGACACGTGGCTGCGGTGAAGGATCTCCGGAATCAGCTTCCCGCGTGGATGGCTTCGAAGCGGTTGTTGACGCCGAGTTTTTGGAAGATGCGTTCGAGGTGGTTTTTGACCGTGTGGTGGCTGATGCCGAGGATGATGCCGATTTCCTCGTTGGATTTGCCGAGGGTGAGCCAGTGGTGGACTTCGCGTTCGCGCGGGGTGAGGGCGTCGAGGGCGCGCGGATGGTGGAGTGGGGAGGCTTGGACCGGGCGCTTGGCGGCCGCGTGGTCGCAGGCGCGCGGGGCCTGAGGCTGGGCCGGGCAGTCGATGCCGACGGCACCGACGAAGCGGCCTTCCTCAACGATTGGCGCGACCTGGCTCGTGAGCCAGACCCAGCGTCCGCCGAGCGGGTAGAAGATCGGCTCGACGTGGCAGCTGAGCACGTGGCGTTTCGGGAACCAATACCAGTCGCCGGCACCGGGTTCTTCGTAGCCGGTGACGGGTTCGAGGCGGGGTTCGCCCCCCGCGCGGTGCCAGCAGGCAATGAACCGGCCGGTGGCATCGTGGCCCGGCGCGTGGCGGAAGACCGTGTCGCGTCCGTCGAGGGCGTCAGGTTCCCAGACGGTCCAGGCCGAGAGAATTTCGGGGCGCGCGTCGAGGGTTTGGCGAAGGATGCCGGCAAAAGTGGTGCGGTCGCGGATCCCGAGGGCGAGCAGGGCATTGAAGGCGGCCACGACGTGCTCGACCGGGCAGGAGGCACCGGCATTCCGGCAGCAGGCACCCGCGCGGGTGCAGGGTTGTTCAGAACAGGCGGGCATAGCGATCGATCTCCCACTGGCTGACGGTCTGGTGGTACTCACGCCACTCTTCGCTCTTGTAGTGGATGAATTCATCCCGAAGCGGTTTGCCGAGGACGGCCTCAATGAAGGGATCGGCGGCGAAGGCCTTCACCGCCTCGTCGAGCGTACGGGGGAGCTCGCAGATGCCGCGCGCGTGGAACTCTGCGGGGCTCAACTCATACAGGTTGTCCTCTTGGGCGGGGCCGGGGTCGAGGTTCTCGCGGATGCCCTCGAGTCCGGCCGCAAGCACCAGGGTGGCGGCGAGGTAGGGATTGCAGGACGCGTCGGCGTTCCGGGATTCGCAGCGGCCGCCGCTCATCGGGACGCGGACCGAGTTTGTCCGGTTGTTGCGGCCGTAGGAATTGAAGACGGGAGCCCACGAGTAGTAGGACATCAGGCCCCGGCGAACGAGGCGCTTGTAGCTGTTCACCGTCGGGGCGAACGCCGCACAAAGCGCCGGGCCGTGGCGGAGGATTCCGGCGATGAATTGATAGCCCAGCGGGGAAATCCCGAGCCCGCGCGGGTCTTCGGCGTTGGGGCAGGCGAAGAGGTTGCGCCCGGTGGCGGAGTCGGCGAGCGACATGTTGAAGTGGGCGCCGCTGCCAGTGCGATTGGCAAACGGTTTCGGCATGAAGGTCGCGAGCAGTCCTTCCTCGGCCGCGTAGTGCTTGGCGAGGAGGCGGAAGAACACGTAGCGATCGCACATTGTGAGCGCGTCGGCGTATTGGAAGTCGAACTCGAACTGGGAGTTCGCATCCTCATGGTCGAGCGAGTAGAGGTCCCATCCCAGTCCGTTGATGGCGGTGCTGACTTTGTCGAGCCAGCGGTAGCGGTCCATGAACCGCTTCACGTCGTAGCAGGCCTTGGCGAGGTCGTCGTCCGGGTTGGGGATTTCGAGTTGGCCGCTCTCGGTGAGTTTGAGCACGAAGAGTTCGCACTCGATGCCGAGGTTGAACCGGAAACCCATCGCCTCGGCGGCGGCGAGCTGCTTCTTGAGGGCGACGCGGGTGCTGATCTCGTAGGGTGCGCCGTGGAAGGTGTTGTCCGCCGGGAACCATGCGACTTCCGGGTTCCAAGGCAACTGGACGCCGCGCGCCAGGTCGGGCACGGAGGCGATTTCGTCGTCGTTCGGGCTCTGACCGAGTCCGTCGAGGGCGTAGCCGGTGTAGAGCTCCGAACCTGCGGCAAAGTCCTCGAAGTGGTCGATGGGCACGAACTTTCCTTTCGGGACGCCGTGGATGTCGGGGTAGGCGCCGACGCAGTACTTGACGCCGGAGGCCTTGAGTTGGTCGCGCAGGGCGAGGATGTCGGTGGGGCTGCTCATAGAGGTGTGTGCCAGGGGTGGGGCAGAGGAGGGTGTTCGTCCGTACCGCGCCGGACCAGAGCGGCGAGGTCGGCAACCATCCACTCGAAAAGCTCGCGGCCTGCCGCCTCCGTGGCGCGGGAGGGGAAACCTGTCACGCCGTTTGTGCTCGTGCGGTTGACCGGATGCGCAAAGACAAGCCCGTCGGTGCGGTCGGGATCATCCGCCGCCTTGCCGGGCCGGAACATCGCGGGGTCCAGCGTTTGGATGAGGGACGTCTCGGCGGAGTTGGCGTGCCAGTCCTTCGCATCGGCGAAGCAGGCCGCCCGCACGCGATCACTCACCTCGGCGGTGGCAACGAGGGCGATCTGGAGGCTCTCGTGGCGGGAGCGGAGGACCTCCAGTGCGCAGCGCAGCGGCGCGAAATTGGTCACATGGCTGTTCACGAGAAAAAGCCGCTGCACGCCCGAGGCGACGAGCCAGTCGCCGATATCGGAGACCATCCGAATGAGTGTCTCGGGGGTCAGCGAGAGCGTTCCCGGCCAGCGGCGCGAGTGCCCGAGCGAGCATCCGTATGCCAGTGGCGGCAGATACGGAACGCCCGTGCGGGCCGAGACCTCGCGGCAGACGGCGGCGGCGATGGTCGTGTCGACACCCGTGCCGAGATGGGGGCCATGCTGCTCGGTGGCGCCCGTCGGCAGCAGAACCGTGCCGGCGCAGCGCGCGAGGACTTCCGGGATTTCCTCCCACGTCAGGTGTTCCCACGCGACCGGGGATCCGCTATTCGACATCGTCGCCGACATGCGTCATGCGGGTGATGGGCAGGCGCTCTTGGGGCGCTTCCGTCGGAGGGTGGATGAGTTCGCCCAGGCGGGCATAGGTCGCAAGGAAGGGCGCGGTGACAAATTGCGACCGCTCGCGCGGCCGGGGCACGGGATCCTCGATCATTTCCAACACGCGGCTCGGGTTTGTGCCCAGAACGAGAATGCGATCGGACAGGTAGACCGCTTCGTCAAGATCGTGCGTGATGAACAGGATCGTCACATCCACGTTGCGCCAGATCTCCAGCAGGTAGGCCTGCATCTGGGCGCGCGTTTGAGCGTCCAGCGCGCCGAACGGTTCATCCATCAGGAGGATGCGCGGCCGGTTTGCCAGCGCGCGGGCGATGGCCACGCGTTGCTTCATTCCCCCGGAAAGCTGGTGGGGATAGGAGTTCTCGAATTTCGACAGCCCGACGAGGGCAATCCACTCGCGTGCTTCTGTCTCCGCTTCGTAAGTCGATCTGCCCGACATCTGCAGGCCGAACATCACGTTCTTCTTCACGGTGAGCCACGGGAAGAGCGTGTAACTCTGGAAAACCATACCGCGGTCGGGACCCGGACCGTGGACCGCTTTGCCGTCCAGCAAGACCTCGCCCGATGTGGGAGCGTCGAGCCCGGCAATGATCCGCATGAGTGTCGATTTCCCGCAGCCGGATGCTCCGAGCACGCAAACAAACTCGCGCCGGAAGATCTGAAAGGAGATATTGTCGAGGGTCGTGTGGACGAGGCCGTGGGACGAAAATTGTTTCGTGAGATTCTTCACATCGAGAATCACAGGCCGCTGCCGCAGTTTGGTGAAACGTGCCGCCACGGCGGGATCCTGGTTGAGATAGTCGGTGTTCATGCCGTGGCGCGTTTGCGGAAGAATGGCCGCGCGGATTTCTGCCACGGGAAGAGACTGTGGCCGAGAGCGTCGAGGACACGGTCGGTCACGAAACCGATGATGCCGATGATGATGATCGCCGCGAAGACGTTGTCGTAGATGCGGTATTTTGCCTGCTGATTGATGAAATAGGTGATGCCTGAGCTGGCGCCGATGTATTCCGCCACGATCAGGTAGGTCCAGGCCCAGCCGAGGAGGATGCGCATGTCGTTGTAGAGATCGACAGCGACGCCCGGCACGACGACGCGGAAGAGAATCTGCAGGCGGTTCGCGCCGAGGGTCTGGGCGGCCTCGACGAGGGATGTGTCGAGTTTTCGAGTCGTGTTGGCGATCACAAGAACCTGCTGGAAGAACGTGCCGATGAAGATGATCGCGATCTTTGGGGCGTCGTAAATCCCGAGCACCGCCACGGCCAGGGCCCCGAAGACCGGCGCGGGCATGTAGCGGGTGAAGTCCACCACGGGTTCGGTGAGGCGGGCCACCGGCTTGAACGTCCCGCAAAGGATCCCGAGCGGAACCCCGAAGACCGAGCTCCAGAAGAATCCCCAGAAGATGATCTGGATGCTGTGCCAGAGGCTCTCGTGGAGCCACGGCTCGCCCTTGCGGCGAGGGGGCGTGGTGAAGCTCTTGTAAAGCGCCGTTGCCACCTCGTGCGGGGCGGGAAGGAAGACCGGATTCGCGCGGAATCCAGCGGCAAGAGGCTGGCCGGCCTCTCGCATCTTCGCATTCTCCGCCTCGAAGACCTTGCGCTCGACCAAGGTGTCCGGCCGGAAATAGGACACGCCGCCCGGGTCCGTGATTTTCACCAGCGGATGCCAGACGAAGGGCACGTAGCTGACGATCGCCCACACCGCCAAGGGGAGAAGGAAGGATGCCCAGACGAGCGCCCCCTGCCAGGCCGCGGGCATCTCCCCGAACGGCACAAAAATCCTTCTGCGTTTCTCGCCTCCCATGGCAATTCGGAGTTCCCGACCGGGCGCGAGTCAGCCCGGTCGGGGGTGATCCGGCATCAGGGCATGAATGAACTGTCGATGTAGTCCGCGACCGGCTGCGGCTTTTCGTAGACTTTGTTGTCCACGTTGAACTTGTCGACGATCTCCGAAGAGCCGTAGATCGAGTCGAGCCCGGGCCCCTTCTGGAACGCCTTCTTCGCTTCCTCAAGCGTGAGAATCTTCGTCCCGTCCACGAACGCCGCATACTCCTCCGGCGGCAAATTCACGCGGGCGGACATGATCTTGATCGCTTCGGGACGTGTCGCGGGATCCATGAAGAAATCCACGATGCGATACCAGACCTTCGCGACTTTCTTCCAATCCTCCGCACGTGCGGAAAGACTGGCCGGATTCACGGCCAGAACGTCGTAGATGAGCCCCGGGGCGTCTTTGCTGGTGAAGATCGCTTTCGAGCCGGGAACGGCCTTGAGGGCCTGGCCGGAGTTCGGCTGCCATGCGACAATTGCGTCGACGTCACCGGAGGCGAAAGCCTTCGGGGTCTCGTGGGTCGGCACGTTCACGAGGGTCACGTCGGCCTCGGTCAGGCCATTCGCCTCGAGAGCCTTGAGGAGGAGCAGGTGACTCACGAATCCAACCTCAACGCCGATCTTCTTGCCCTTGAGATCTTTCACGGACTCGATGCCGGGCTTGGCCACGACCATGTCGTTCCCGTTGCTGTAGTCATTGATGATGATCATCTTGCTCGGTGCACCGGTGGCGCCGGTAACCAGCGCGTCACCGTTCGTCATCGCCACGGCGTCCACCTTGCCCGCGGCAAAGGCCTCCATCGACGGCACATACTCAAACCACTCGAATTGGACGTCCACGCCGGCCTCTTTGAACCAGCCTTTGTCAATGCCGACCTGCCAGGCCACCCAGCCGGGCCAGTCGCTGTAGGCGATTTTCAGGGGTTCAGCCCGGCCCGTGACGGCGCTTGCCGCCAGAACCGCCAGTGCGAATAGAGTGCGTTGGATCATGATGTGTATCTCCCGTTGGTGGTATTAAGTTTTGATCAAGTCGTAATAACGACAGGATACCTGAAGCACGATCTATGCCACGGGAGGGTATTTGGTATTTTGATTTTCGCTTGTGTCCCCATGGACTAAGGTGAGGGATGCTTGAAGGCGGCGGGTTCGATCTTGCGGTGGCGGGGGTTTCGTTCCTTGCGGGCGTGCTCGGTGCCATGATCGGCCTTGGCGGGGGTATTCTGATCACGCCCCTGCTGGTGTTGGGATTCGGGATTGATATCCGTTACGCGATGGGAGCCGCGCTTTGCTCGGTGATTGCAACTTCCGGCGGGGCCGCGGCGGCCTACCTGCGCGATGGCATCTCGAACATGCGGATCGGAATGTTTCTTTGTGTCGCTACAACCTTCGGGGCCGTCTGCGGCGCAGCGGCCGCGATGGTCTTGGACGCCAAGGCACTCTCGGTGATCTTCGGTGGGGCGCTTCTGGTTACGGTGGGACTCTCTCTGCGGGGGAAGAAGGAAAGTGTTGTGGCACCGGAAGACTCGGATCCCTGGGCGACACGTTTGGGGCTGAACGGAGAGGCTCCGCTCGATGGCCGCGTGGTGCGCTACGGCATGCGACGGCTGTGGCCCGGCTTTTTTGTTATGTGGATTGCCGGGGTACTGTCCGGTCTGTTGGGGATCGGCTCGGGGGCGTTCAAAGTCCTTGCGATGGACCAGATCATGCGCCTGCCTTTCAAGGTCACCACAGCCACAAGCAATTTCATGATCGGGGTGACGGCGGCGGCGAGCGTGGGGATCTATCTGAAGGAAGGGTATCTCGACCCGGTGCTGGTCGCTCCCGTTTCGCTGGGTGTCCTGGCCGGGGCTTTCCTCGGGGCGAAGCTGCTGCCCTACGCTCCGGTGGCGGTCCTTCGTGCGGTGTTCCTTGTCGCTGTCTCTGTGATTGCCGTTCAGATGGTTGCCCGCGGCTTGGGGGTTTCGATCGGATGAAAAACTTTCCGGCACTTCTCGCGCGGGTGATGCTGGCCTCGACGCTCGGCGCGGCTGCGGTGATTGCAGCGGGGCTCATTTGGTACCTTGCCACCCATCCGGGTGCGGGCACGAACGACCACATCTTTCGTGGTGAGCCGAGGTATTTCCGCGATCCGCTGGCCATCGTTCACCATGCCCTGGCGGTGCACGAGGACGGCCACCGCCGAAGCCTCATCATGATCGGCGTGGTCCTCCTGCTGCTGGGCCCCTTGCTGCGGGTGGGGCTGGCGTCGGTCGGCTATCTCCGTGAGGGAAATCGCTTCTATGCCGCGGTGAGTTTCTTCGTGTTTCTTGTGTTGGTGCTGAGTTTTTTCTGGTGAGGGCGTTCGCATCGCTCTCCGCGCCGCTCCGCGTGCCGGTCTTCCGCCATCTGTGGATGGCAACGATTGTCTCCAACTTGGGAACGATGATGCACTCCGTGGGTGCGGCGTGGTTGATGACGTCTCTCACGAACTCACCCTTGCTGGTCGCCATGGTGCCAGCCGCGGTTTTTGTGCCCTCGTTCGTTTTCGGACTTTGGGGCGGGGTGATCGCGGACATGTTCGACCGGCGGCGCATTCTTGTGGTGACCCAGTCGGCGATGGCGCTTTCCGCTCTGGCCATGGCGGTTTGCACATGGGCGGGGTGGATGTCCCCCGCGCTTCTGATCATTCTGACGCTGTTCCTCGGACTCGCGAGCGCACTCACCCTCCCCGCCTGGCAGTCGCAGATTCAGGACATCGTTCCCATCGATGACGTGCCTGCTGCGGTCTCGCTGAACAGCATGAGTTTCAACATCGCGCGTGCGGTCGGTCCGGCGCTTGGCGGTCTCCTTGTTGCAGCGGCGGGATCCGCTCCCGTGTTCTTTCTGAATGCCGCATCATACCTCGCGACCGTCTGCGTGCTTGCAGCGTGGAAGCGTGAACGTACGAGCTCGGAGCGGACCGGGCTCTTCGCCTCGTTTGTTGCCGGAGCGCGTTACGTCGCTGCAGCGCCGCGAGTCCGCGCACCCCTTGTTCGGGTGGCGGTCTTCGCATTCGGCACGAGTGCGGTGTGGGCCGTTCTCCCCCTCATCGCGCGGGATCGCCTTGACCTTGCGGCGAGCGGCTATGGGAGCCTTCTGGCAGCGTTCGGCCTCGGATCACTCGCCGGGGGGAGTCTGGTCCCGTCACTGAGAAAACGGTTCGGGGGTGACTTTCTGGTGACAACCTCCAGCCTCGTGGTGTCCGTCGTTGTGACGGTGCTTGCTTTGTCACACAGTTACCCGGCGATTCTCGTCGTGCTTTTCGCCGGTGGGATGGCATGGGTGGGTGCGCTCATCACGCTGAATGTCGCCGTGCAAACCTCCGTGCCAGGCGAAGTGCGCGGGCGCGCGATGTCGTTCTATCTCGTGGCCTTCCAAGGGGCACTGGCCATCGGGAGTTTGATGAGCGGATGGATCGCTGAGCAGTTCGGGATCCCCCATGCGCTGCTGGCCTCGGCCGTGATTCTGCTGGCTGGTGTGGCTCTTCGGGTGCCGCTCCCCTTGCACAGGGAGGGCGGCTGAGGTTTACTCCTCGCGGCGTTCTTCCGCGCGGTCCTCGAAGCGGGTGCATTCCTCAAGAAACGTGAGGAGCACGTCGCCTGTCGGGCCGTTGCGCTGCTTGGCGATGATGAGCGTGGCCTTGCCACCGAGTTCTTTGCGCTCTTCCTCGCTGTCGGCGTAGTATTTATCACGGATCAACAACCCGACGACGTCGGCGTCCTGCTCGATGCTTCCGGATTCGCGCAGATCGCTCAGGCGCGGCCGGCCTCGGGACTCGCCGGTCCTTTGCTCCGGATTCCGGTTCAACTGGGCAAGCACGATCACCGGCACCTTGAGTTCTTTTGACATGGCCTTGAGCCCGGAGGAAATCTCGGCAATCTCAATCTGGCGGTTGTCCTGCCCGCGGCGTGTCGGGGAGCGGAGGAGCTGGAGGTAGTCGATGACGATGAGCTCGATGCCCTCGCGCTCACGGAGCCGTCGCGCCTTGGCGCGGAGTTCCAGAATGCTCAGGCCGGGCGTGTCGTCGACGAAGATCTTGGCCTTGGAGAGTTGGCCTGCGGCGTTGATAATCGCGGCAAGCGCGGGCTTTGGCAGAAAGCCCTCCCGCACCTTCTGGGAATCGACCCGTGCGCGGGAGCAGAGCAGACGCTGGACAAGCTGTGGGGCGCTCATTTCCAGACTGAAAACTGCCACGGGCTTGCCGGCTTCGAGGGCGACATGCTCGGCAATGTTCATCGCGAGAGCGGTCTTGCCCATCGACGGGCGGGCTGCGATGACGATCATCTCGCTTTCGTGGAGTCCGTTCGTCATCCGATCCAATTCCGCGAACCCGGTGGGAAGTCCCGTAATGCCCCCCTTGTTGGCCATGAGGGTCTCGATGCTCGCAATTGCCTCATTGACCATTTCCTTCATCGTGGGCAACTGCCCCTTGAAGCGGTCGTTCCCGATCGCAAGCACCTTCTGCTCCACGTCGTTGAGCAGGAGTTTCACGTCGTCCTGCTCTTCGTAGGATCGGGCGGCGAACTCGGTGCAGACGCCGATCACTTTTCGGAGAAGATGCTTCTCTCGAACGATCTCGCGGTAGTAGTCGGCATTCGCCGCCGTCGGGACGAACGTGAAAAGTTCGGTCACGACACCCGCTCCACCGACGGATTCCAACCTGCGGGAGTCGGAGAGCGTCTGCGTGAGCGAAATGAGGTCGATCGGCCGCCCGGCCATGCGCATTTCGACCAGGGTCTCAAAAATGATCCGGTGCGCCGGGAGGTGGAAATGCTCGGCGTCGATCTGCGTCAGGCAATCGTCAAGAACGGAGGTCGAAAGCAGAATGGACCCCAGAAGCCCTTTTTCCGCATCGAGGCTCTGCGGCAGGGAACGGTTGGCATCGGGCAGGTAGGCTTTGCCCGCGAGGTCGGGCCGACGCACTTTCGACCGCTTCGCTCCGCCTTCCGGGGAGGCGCCGTCCGCTACGGAAGGCTCCGGTGGCATGGCTTAAGGGGCGAAGTCAGGCTGCGGGAGACGTCCGGCGGCGCGCTTTCTTCGGCGCGTCTTCACCGGCTTCTGCCTCGTCTTTCGCGATCTCCGGAGCGGAGACCTTGATGTGAAGCGTCGCCGTCACGTCGGGGTGCAGCTTCACTGGAACCTCATGTTCACCGGTTTCCTTGATGCCGCGATCGAGGACGACGGCGTGCTTGGGAAGGTCGGCGTTCTTAAGTTCGGCCGCGAGGCGGTCGGTGATGTCCTTGGCCGTGATCGAGCCGAAAGCCTTGCCGGTCTCGCCCGTTTCGAGTGTGAAGGCCACCTTCAACTTGTTGATCTTCGAGGCAAGTTCCTCCGCGGCGGTGAGTTCGCGGGCCTCGCGCTCTGCGCGGCGGGCCTTGAGGTGGTTGATCTTGCGGAGCGAACCGGGAGTGATCTCGAGGGCCTTGCCCTGCGGGATAAGAAAATTGCGCGCATACCCGCGGCGGACTTTGACAATGTCGGCTTCGGCACCGAGCGACGGGATGTTTGCGGTAAGGATAACTTCTGTGTTGGCCATAAAGAGACGGAATTCGGCGGGAGGGAGACGATACCGGTTCGTGCAGGGGTGTCAATTCCCGTCCGAGAAATTTTTCCACTTCCTTTCCCGCCTGATTTTTGGGGCTTGAAGTCACCCGCCGGAAGTGAAACCTTGCCCGCCAGCCTCGGGCACCGGTCCGAGGAGCCCGGGTCTGCCAGCCTGGAGGCTCCCCACCCGCGTTGTTCCCCGCCGGCGGCTTCGAGCGCACTTCGGGCCCCTGCTGCGGGCGGGACGCGCCGTCCGGGGTGAAAACGACATGCGGATCCGCCATTGCTCCGCCGCCCCGTCCAACGGGCGGGGGACCCCGGAGTCCGCCCACAATGCACTGAACACCAATAGAAATGCCTACTGACTACTCACCGAGCGGGAATCGCCGCTCGTCGCGTCGCGGCGGCAGTCGCCGCACCCGCGGGGGCCGCCCATCGCGCAGCGAAACTACCGCCGCTCCCGTCAAGAAACCCAAGAGCCTGATCGAGAAGATCATCGGCTTTTTCCAACCGAAAACCTCCTCCAAGTCCGCCTCTGCGTCCCGCACGAAGTCCGCGGCTTCGACAGAGCTCCCCCGTCCCCGCGAGAAAAGCCCGCGCGCCCCGCGCTCCGAAGAAGCCGGCGGAGGACGCCCGACAGGCTTCCGCAAGCCCGAGCTCGTGGAAGTGACCTCCTCGCGGATCTACGTTGGGAATTTGTCCTTCGACGCGGTCGAGAGCGACCTCTTCGAGCTCTTCAACGGTGTCGGCCTCGTCAAAAATGTCGAGGTGGTCACCAACCGCCATACGATGAAGTCCAAGGGCTTCGCGTTCGTGGAAATGCAAACCGTCGACGAAGCCAAGCGCGCTGTCACGGAACTGCACGACAAGGAATACATGGGCCGCAAACTCGTTGTGAGCGGCGCCAAAGCCGTCGAAGAACGGCGCAGCGAACGCAGTCGCCAGCCTGAGCAGTAACCCCGACCAGCCTCACGGGCCCGGCGCGCTTGTCGTGACCGGGCCCACGGGCGTGGGGAAATCCGCCTTCGCCCTCGAGCTTGCCGGTCGCCTCGACGCAGAGATCGTCGGCGCGGATGCCTACCAGGTCTACGCCGGCATGGGGCTCCTCACCTCGCAGCCCACAGCGGCCCAGCGCGAGCGTGTGCCCCACCACCTCGTCGGCTACCTCCCCCCCAGCGCGGTCTCCACAGCCGCACTCTGGTGCGCGGACTGTGAGAACGCCGTGGCGGAAATCTTCCGCTCCGGGAGGTCCGCCCTTCTGACCGGAGGGACAGGGATGTACCTGAAGGCCTTCACGCACGGCCTTGCGGAGATCCCTCCCCTCCCGCCGGAGGAGAAAGCCCGCATTCGGGACATGCCGTTACCTGAGGCCCTTGCCCGCCTGCGCGAGCGCGATCCCGAGGCCCCGTATCAGATCGATGAGAAAAACCCCGCGCGGGTCCGTCGCGCCCTCGAGATCGTGCTCGCCACCGGCCAACCACTGGCGGCTTCGCGCCCCGGGTGGTCCGCTCCCCGGCGCCCTGTTCGCGGCATCTTTCTCACCCGGTCGCGCGAGGATCTGCTCGCCCGCATCGAGAAGAATGTTGATGCCATGTTCAAAGCGGGAGTCGTGGACGAAGTCCGGGAGTTGGGGGAAGTCGGCGTGACGGCCTCGCGGGCGATCGGTTTTCCCGAAATCCGGAGCCTTTTGCGCGGGGAGATCCGTCTCTCCGACTGCCGTGACAGGATCGTTGTGGCCACCCGGCAGTATGCCAAAAGGCAATTGACCTGGTTCCGCCACCAATTTAGCTTCCCGCCCATAGATTTGACTGCGCACCCCGACCCCATGGACGCCGCCGTTCGCCTGCTTGCCGCGGAATGATTGATCCGTCCGGTCAGCGTCCGCGCGAGAAAGCCATCCTCGTCGGACTGGAGCATGGGGAAGTCAACCGGTGGGACCTTGAAGACTCCTTGGATGAACTCGGTCAACTCGCCGCCTCCGCGGGGGCCGAGGTCGTGGATACTGTTGTGCAGCGTTTGGACAAGCCGACCGCGCCCTACTACATCGGCAAGGGGAAAGCGGAGGAAGTGGCCCGCCAATGCGGCGAGAAACACGCCACGTCGCTGATTTTCGACGACGAACTCTCCCCTGCCCAAGGTCGCAATCTCGAGCACCTCACCTCCCGCAAGGTTCTCGATCGCACACAGCTGATCCTCGACATTTTTGCCCAGCGGGCCCGGACGAAGGAGGGTCGCCTCCAAATCGAGCTTGCCCAGCTCCAGTATCTGCTCCCCCGCCTCACGCGCATGTGGACCCACCTCTCGCGGCAGAGTGGAGGCATCGGCACGCGAGGTCCCGGCGAAACCCAGCTCGAAGTCGACCGCCGCCGTGTGCAGGAACGGATCGCCCGCCTCGAGCGCGACCTCCAAGAGGTGCGGAAAAACCGGAGCGTGCAGCGCGAAGGCCGTCTGCGGCGCAACTGGCCCGTGGCGTCCCTCGTCGGCTACACGAATGCCGGCAAATCCTCTCTCCTCAACCGTCTAACCGGCGCTGGAGTGCTGGCGGAGGACAAGCTCTTCGCCACGCTCGATCCGACTACCCGGCAAGTCACCCTGCCGAACCGCCAGAAGATCCTTCTCACGGACACAGTCGGGTTCATCCGAAAGCTTCCCCACAGCGTCATCGAGTCCTTCAAGGCGACTCTCGAAGAGGTGCAGCTCGCCGACATTCTCATTCACGTCGTCGATCTCTCGCATCCCCATCACCACGAGCAGATGGCTGCCGTCGAGGCCACGCTCGCCGAGTTGAACGCGATGGGGAAACAAACGATCCTCGTTTTCAACAAAATCGACCTCGTCCCGGACCCCGTGATTGTCCGCAACCAAATCGAACGCCACCCCGGAAGTGTTGCGATCTCGGTGCACACCGGGGAGGGTTTTTCCACACTCATCGAGGAACTCCAACTCCGCCTCGCCGCATGGCGTCTTCAGGGCGAGTACCGCATCCCGCCCTCTCAATCGGCCCTGCTCGCTGAGATCCACCGTGTCGGTCACGTGCTGGATTTGCGTTACGACGGGGAAGACGCCCTCGTTCGCGCCCACGTGCCGCCCGAGCTCCGGGCGAAACTGGCCACCCACGCTTTGGCATGAGACGCACGCTTCTTGTTGTTGTGTCCGTCGGCCTCCTGGCCGGATGTGCAGGTCCGGGCCTGATTATCGACGAGGAAGCCGCACCCCCGGCTCCCGTGTATTCGCCGAAGCCGACCTTCGTCCAAGAGGGCATCGCCTCATGGTACGGAGGGCGTTGGATTGGCCGCCTGACCGCGAATGGTGAACGCTACAAGGCGGGCGACATGACGGCCGCCCACAAAACCCTGCCCTTCCACACGATGGTCCGTGTTACCGATCTCAAGACGGGGAAATCCGTCATCGTCCGCATCAACAACCGCGGACCCTACATCCGCGGGCGCATCATCGACCTCAGTGTCGTTGCCGCCAAGAAGCTGGGCACCTACGATCGCGGGATTGCCAAGGTTCGCATAGAGGCACTGAAAGAAATCCCGGTGCTTCGCCAGCCGAACACCCGCGTCCGCCCTTCACCGTCGCCCGCCGCCTCTCCCAAGCCCGTGGCCACACCGAAGCCGAGCGCCACACCGAAGCCGAGCGCCACACCGAAGCCGAGCGCCACACCGAAGCCCTCGCCCGCGCCCTTAAAGAAACCTTCCCCGACCCCCCGTCCGAAGAGTGCTGCCTGAGACCGTTTCGCACTTCCTCCCACCGCCTCCGGCCAAGGCAGCGGAAAACCACCGTTTGACATCGGAGGCTTCCGGCCCCACGGTGCGCGCCAGTATGCCCTTTGCTTCGCTTGGACTCGCCAAGCCTCTTGTTCAAGGCGTGGCCGCAATGGGCTACACCGACCCGACACCGATTCAACTCCGCTCCATTCCGGTCGTGCTTGAGGGGCGCGATATTATCGCGTCGGCCCAAACCGGCACGGGAAAAACGGCGGCATTCGCCTTGCCGATCCTTCAGCGTCTCGCCCAGCGGGGCAAGATGCGCTGCCTCATTCTGGAACCCACACGGGAGCTTGCGATGCAGGTCGAGACGGCCCTGAGGGGATACGGGCGATTCACCAATCTTGTTGCGGGATGCCTCTTCGGTGGCGTCGGCTACGGGGCTCAGCGTGCGCTCCTGCGCGAGGGGGCCGACATCATCGTTGCCACGCCCGGTCGGTTGGAGGATCACCTCGCCCAGCGGACGCTGCGACTCGAAGACGTCGAGATTCTCGTCCTCGACGAAGTCGACCGCATGCTCGACGTCGGCTTTCTCCCCGCCGTGCGGCGGATCGTTTCGAAGTGTCCGGCCAACCGCCAGACCCTCTTTTTCTCGGCCACGCTCCCGCCGCAGATCGTGGATCTTGCGAACTTCGCCCTCCGCGATCCGGTGCGGATCGAAATCGGTGCCGCGCGCACGGTCACGTCGACCGTGAACCACGGGGTGTATGTTGTCGACGCCGGCCGGAAATTCGACCTTCTCCGATTGCTGCTCGAGAAAACCGACTTCCAAAGCGTCATCATTTTTTCGCGGACCAAACACGGGGCAGACAAAATCGCCAAGAAGCTCCGCCTCCAAAACCACGCCGTGGCCGTCCTGCACGCCAACCGCTCACAGAACCAGCGCATCGAAGCGCTCGAGGGATTCAAGTCCGGCCGCTACGAGGTCATGGTCGCAACCGACATCGCCGCGCGCGGCATCGACGTGGCGGGTGTGAGTCACGTGATCAATTACGACATCCCCCAGCATCCTGAGGACTACGTGCACCGCATTGGACGCACGGGGCGCGCCCAGCAGACGGGGGATGCATTTACGCTTGTCGCCCCCGACGAATTGAAGAAACTCACCGCCATCGAGCGATTTATCGGTCAGAAAATTGAGCGATTTACCGCCGAAGGCTTTGAAGCCACCCCTGCTCCCAGGCAGGAAAAACCAGAACCCCGCATGGACGGCAGCACCCGCTTCCGTTCCCGCCGACGCAGACGATGAAAATCTTCCGACACGAAATCCGCTGGATCAACAGCATCTTCCTCATTGGCACATTTGTCACGACGGTGACCGCCGTGCCGCTTTACATTTGGAAACACGGTCTCGACGCGTTCCAGATCGCTTTGTTTCTCTTCTTCTTCATCTCGACGGGGCTGAGCATCACGCTGGGCTACCACCGTCTCTTCTCGCACCTTACGTTTCATGCGAGCTGGCCGGTGAAGCTTTTCACGCTGCTTTTCGGAGCCGCCGCGTTCGAAGGCTCCGCCCTCGGGTGGTCCGCCGACCACCGCCGCCACCACAAGTTCGTCGACCATGACGACGATCCGTACGACATTTCGAAGGGTTTCTTCCATGCCCACATCGGCTGGCTCCTCTTCCGCACCGGACCCGATACGCCGCTCACGTGGGTCCGCGATCTGCAGAAGGACCGCTTGGCCTGGTGGCAGCACAAATACTACGGCCTCATCGCCGTCGCCGTCGGATTCGCCCTCCCGGCTGCCATTGGCTGGCTCTGGGGTGGACCGACAGCCGCCCTCGGCGGGTTTCTCCTCGCCGGTGTGGCGCGGGTGGTCTTTGTCCACCACATGACGTTCTGCATCAACTCTCTCTGCCACTGGATCGGGGACCGTCCGTATTCCACCCGGTGCACGGCGCGGGACAGCTTCCTCATGGCGATCTTCACGTTCGGCGAGGGCTACCACAACTTCCACCACGAGTTCCAATACGACTACCGCAACGGCGTGAAGCCCTGGCAGTTCGATCCCACCAAGTGGACGATCTGGATCCTCGCCCGTCTCGGTCTGGTGAAGAACCTCCGGCGCATTCCCGAGGAGCGTATTCTCAAGGCCCAGATTGCCGAGCAGGAACGTCGCCTTGCCGAGCGCATCGAAGGCCACACTCTCCCCGCTGCCGTGAGCGAGTTGCTCGCCTCCGCGCGGGCCCGGGTTCATGAGGCCGCCGAGCGTTGGGAAGCCGCCTTGGAAGCTCACCGCGCCGCCCGCGAAGCCGGGGACCGCACACACCGCCGGGCCAAGCGCCGCGATCTGCGCGCCCGTGCAGGGGACCTGCGCGAATCGATCCGTGAATGGATTGACGCGCAGCGGACTCTTCCCGACGGCGGGATGACGGCCTGAGGGACGGATTTCGGATCGACTCGCATGGCGCGCACGGGCACGCTCTCGGCATGAACGTTCTCATCGCTGCGAGTGAGTTCTCCCCGCTGGCGCGCACCGGCGAGTTCGCCGACGATCTCCGGGAGCTGGCGAACCACCTTGTGGCCGACGGGCATGAGGTCACCGTGGCCTTGCCGCTCTACCGCTGCGTGCGGGAGGGGAAGGCGGTACGCACGAAGAAATCGAAAGCGAAATTCTCCGTGCCGGTCGGTGCGGCCAAACTGCCGTGTGAACTCCACGAAGGCACCACGCCGGAGGGGGTGAAGCTCCTTCTCATCGCCCGCGACGAATTCTTCGACCGCACCGGCCTGTATGGGGCCGACGGACGGGATTATCAGGACAATGCAGCGCGGTTCCTTTTCTTCACCAAGTGTGTTGTTGAACTCGCGCGGCGTCTTTCGCCGGACGTCCTGCACGTGCACGGCTGGCAGCCTGCCCTCGCCCCTGTGTTCGCCCGCGAAGGCCGACTCGGCGTGCCGACTGTTCTCTCGCCCCACGGGCTGGATTATCAGGGGAATTTCTGGAGCTACGACTTCGCCCTGACGAACCTTCCCGGCGAGTTTTTCTCTGCCCGCGGAGTCGAATTTTACGGGAGCATGAATTTCCTCAAAGGGGGGATTCTCTTCGCCGATGCCGTTGTCCTGCCGAGTCGCCGCTACGTGACGGAAATGCAGACCCCTCTCTTCGGGTGCGGACTCGAAGGCGTGCTGCGTGACAATGCCTGGAAGCTCGAGGGTATCCCCGCCGGACTCGATGCCTCGGCCTGGCCGGTTCTGCCCGATGTGCCGGGAGCAAAGACAAAGGCCCGGGCTGCTTTGCTTGCAGCGGCCGGACTGCCCGCCGGCAACAGAGTCTTTCTTGCGGATGCTGCCGCGACGAGGGGAGAGGGCATCTCGGATCTCCTTGCCGCGTTGGACCGGTTGCCGTCCGATGAAGCCCGCGTTCTGCTGCTCGGGCCGGTGGATCCCGCCGACCGCATGGCACTCGAGATCGCCGTGCGCCGCCACGCTGCGCGGTTTGCGCACCGCGAGCATGTCGATGCCGCGTTCTTCCAATCGGCCATTGCGGGAGCGGATTTTCTTCTCCTTCCGGGAGCTGTCGAACCCGGCGGGGAACTCGTGATGCTGGCCCTCCGGAATGGGGTGATCCCCGTCGCCGCCAGTTGCGGCGGGCTCTCCCAATTCGTGCGTGATGACGATCCGACCCGCGAAGTCGGGAATGGCTACGTTTTCCATGCCCGCGGCGTCTCCGCTTTGTGCGACACCATCCGGCGGGCGATGGATGCGGCACCCGATCGCCACGAGGCCGTCATGGCCGCCGCGCGCGCGTCGGATTTCTCATGGTCCGCCGCCGCACGCCGGCATGCGGAGCTCTACGCACGCCTTTGCGGACGCTCGACCTCGGCCGCCGCCTGACAGATCAGGGCAGAAACGAGCACACGTACTGGCAGATTCCGGCGGGCACCGCGATGGTGAAACCGGATTTTGCGGGAACCCGGAAGCTTGTTCCGGCTGCGTAGGTTTGCTTCGCCGCGGTGCCGTCGAGCGTGACCTCGCACGAGCCGTCGGTGATTTCCATCAACTCCGCGGCCTCGGTGCCGAAATGGTACTCGCCGGCGTAAATGAGCCCGAGCGTCTTTCGGGAACCATCGGCACCCAGGATGGTGTGGGAGACGACCTTGCCTTCAAAATAGACATTCGCTTTCGCGACCGCTGTGACATTGGGAAATTCCATGCGGGCCTCATGCCTGAATGCGCGCGGCTTGGCAAGGGCGTTCACACACGACGCGGCGCCATCACATCCCGGGGTTTCGTGAGCCGGTCGACGAACCTCTCCCAAGAAGCTTGTCCGGCGAGGATTTCGATCTCGACGCGCAGGTAGAAGATGGGAACTTCCGGATCGAGAATGCGGGGGATGCGCACGGCGTCTTTCTCGGTGGTGAGGATCGCCTCGATCTCTCGCCGGGCACAGCGGCGGATGAAGCGTTCGATTTCCTGCGTCGTGAACCGGTGATGGTCCGCGTAGCTTTTCGTGATCTCCAGATGGGCACCAAGGCCGCGGAGGGCATTCTCGAAACTCTCCGGCACGGCGATGCCGCAAAGCGAGCCGACCCGCAATCCCTGGAGCATCGACAGCGGAAGGATCTCCCCGGTCACGAAATTCCGCACGTGGCGGGGCCGGTGCGAGCACTCAATGATGTCCGCCGTCCGGTTGTAGCGTCGGATGCGCGCAATAATCTCCGAGTTGTCGGAGCCATCGCACTTGGTCAGAAAAATGTGTGTGGCACGCCGGAGGTTCGCGGGCGGTTCGCGGAGCGTCCCGCGCGGCAGGACGTGTTCGTTGCCGAAGGGGGCCTGCCGGTCGACAAGGACGATGTCCAACCCGTGGCGCATCCGCACGTATTGCATGCCGTCATCGAGAATGATCGTGTCCACGCCGAACTCCCGCACTGCGTAGAGCGAACTCTTCACGCGATCGCGATCCACCAGCACCACCACGCCGCGCAGGTTGTTCGCCAGCATGAACGGCTCGTCGCCCGCCGTCCGGGAATCGAGCAGCAGCGAGCGGCCGTCGGACACAATCCGCGGCACGAAAACCGCCTTCTTCCGCGTGATCTTGTCGAGGAGACGGAGGGCCAGCGGACGGGGGACACTTTTGTAGCCGCGGCTGAGGATGGCGACCTTGCGTCCGCCCTGCTGGAGCGCGCGGGCGAGAAGTTCGACCACGGGTGTTTTTCCGGTTCCGCCGACCGTGAGGTTCCCCACGCTGATCACAAGGCAGCCGGGCGAGTGGTTCCGGAACACACGGTGGCGGTATAGCGACAGGCGGAGCTGTACGATCGCGCGGTAAACGACCGAGAGCGCTCCGAGAATCCAGCGCAGGACGTCGGCGCGGCGGCCGTAACGGCGCTCGAGAATGACGTCGATCGCGAACGACTCGAGCCCCTCGATCCAACGCCTCATCCGAGGATGTCGACCCCCGAGTTGTCGGCGTGCGTGATGTGGACCGAGGCCCCCTCGAGCCCGGACGCCTCAAGCATCGCGGCGGCGACGCGTTTCGGTTTTTCAAGAGTGACGCAGGCGATGGTCGATCCCGAGCCGCTGAGCCAGCCCCCGAGGGCTCCCGCGTCAACGCCGGCGGTGAGCACGGGGCCCAGGCACGGCAGAAGGGGTTCACGATAGGGTTGGTGGAGGCGGTCCTCGAAGCAGCCGCGCAGGCTGTCGTAGTCTTTCGATGCGAAGGCTGCAGCGATCGACGCGGCATGTGCCGTGTTCCAAACGGCATCCTTCAGGCTCACGGAGGAGGGCAATACGCGGCGGGCATCCTCGGTTTTCATCTCAAAGGGCGGGATCAACAGCACGAATGAGAGGTCGCGATCGACCTTGTAACGCTGGAATGTCCCCGACGGTGCCGCCACCGTGAATCCGCCGAATGCCGCCGGCGCGGCATTGTCGGGATGCCCCTCGAGCTGGGCACAGATTTGGAAAAGCGAGCGGCGCCCGAGTGGTTCACCCGCAATTTCGTTGAGGGCATGCAGGATCCCGAGCCTCACCGTGACGCTGCTGCCGAGCCCCCTCGAACGCGGCACTTCGCCCTCCACGCTCCAGCCGAACTCGAACGGATCGCTGTGCGCCGCCTCGAAAAACGCTGCCGCAGCTTCCCTTGCCATTTCACCAGGTTCCTCGGCAGGCGGGCCTTTGCGGACGGTGACGGTGTTCGAGATGCGGAGGGCGACGCCAAGGCAATCGAAGCCCGGCCCCAGGTTGGCCGTCGTGGCGGGAACGCGGACGCTGCAGCTTTTCATGGCCGCCATTGAACACAGCCTGCGCCCGGAGGGCGAGTTTTCCGTTTGATGTTTCCCCTCTTCCCAAGCACACTGCCTTTTCCTGCGCACCCGTAGCTCAATTGGATAGAGCGTCGGCCTCCGGAGCCGAAGGTTGTGAGTTCAAGCCTCGCCGGGTGCAGTTTTGCAGTGGGCAGCGCAGGGAATGGACCGGCAACACACATGTCTCAAGGAGCAGGATATCTGGCCGTGGATGACGTCGCTGGTCTGCGGCTGCCGCTCGCCCGTTCCTGGAGCGATGCCGTGGAACCCGCCTTCCGGCCCGGGGAAGTCCATTTGATCTGGACTTTTGAAGCCCTTCTTGTGGACGCCGTGCTCGTTGACGATTGTGTCTTTACGCAAGCGGAGAACGACAACGACCGCCTGTGGGAACTGGGTGACCTTTTTGAGATCTTTGTGAGAGTCGATGGTCGCGCCGAGTACACGGAGCTCCATGTCGCACCGGGCAACATCCGCCTCCATCTTGCATTGCCCGGTCCCCGTGGATACCGCACGCCGCTCGGTCCACCGGTCCCGTTCGAGGAAATGCTGGTTTGGCCTGTGGGTTTCACGTCCTCGACGAGCCGACACGAGACGGGGTGGAGTGCTCGGGCGGTGATTCCGGCGAGCATTTTGGGCAAGCAGGGATTCCTTCCCGGAGACCGTCTCCATGTTTCGTTTTGCCGCTATGATGCCACGCCGGGGCGGGCCCCGGTCCTCTCATCAACCACCTCCCACCCGGTGATGGATTTCCACCGTTTGGACGAGTGGACCCGTATCGAACTGGCCTCCGCTCCCGCCGCCTGATCCGCACGGTTTCTTGATCCAGTGCAAGGAATCGGGGTTTCCGCCTCGGCACCTCTTTGATGTGTCTGGAATAAGTTAATCTTATTCATGAGGCATCTTTTGTGCATTGGTATGGCCGTGGTGTGCGTGGGGTTGGTCCGCGGGGAGTCTCGCTGGTGGGAGACCGACGGGGTGACCGGGAATTGGTTCGGTGTGCGTGAGGAATTGGCGGATCGCGGTCTGACCGTGAATGGCAAATGGTTGGGAACGGTCTATGGCGTGGTTGATGGAGGCTTGGAGCGACGGGGAACTTTCGATCAGGAGATCAAGTTCGATGCGCGTCTGGATTTCGCGAAGCTCACCGGCTGGAGTGCCTTGGAAGGCCTCACAGCAACAGGAGGTGTGCGATGGAGGGATGGTGAGAACGTGAACAAGTTCGTCGGGGCCTCGCCGGCTTTCAATGTCTCGTCGTATCAAGGCGGAAAAGAATGGCGCCTCATGCCGTTCTACCTGACATACACAACCCCGGAGATGTTCGGCGTGCCGAAATTTCTCACGATTTCGGGCGGGTGGCAGAATCCGTACGATTTTTTTGCACGCCAGGAGGATGCGAAATTCTTCCGAAACAACGTGATCGTGAGCGGCAAGGGCATCAGTTCCAACGGCGTCGGATGGTCCTCAAGCTATGTGGCATGGGGCGGATTCGTCAAAGTCGCCCCGACCACATGGTCGTATGTCCAAGCCGGGCTTTACATGGCGATTCCCGGGGATGCCGAGACGGCGAACCATGGATTCGCGATGGCGGGCGCATCGCCGCCCTCGTCAAACGGACTGTACGCACTCGGCGAAGCCGGTGTGACTCCGCGCGTTGCGGGGCTCCCGGGAAAGTATGCCGTGGGCGGCTACTATTGGGGATTGCAGAATGCCTCGTTCTTCGGCGCGACCTACGACGGAAAATTTGGCCTCTATGCCATGGCGGAGCAAACGCTTTTTCTGGAAGAGCCGCACCGTGCCGAGCCCGGCGGAAAGGGCAGCGGCAAGACATGCTTGGCTCCGAAGAACCAGCCTGCGGCCTCGCAGGGCCTGCGCTGGCTGGGCTTTGCAAACCTCGCGCCGAAATACAACAACGCGATGCCCTTCTTCTTCTCCACCGGACTCATCTACGAGGGGCTGGTGCCGACGCGCGACCACGACCAGATCGGAGTGGCTCTTGCGCTCGGCGACTACAGCTACTACGGCATCCTTGCAAACCGCGACGCGGGCCTCTCGACAGCAAAAACATTCGAGGGGGTGCTGGAGTTCGACTACCGCGCGCAATTGACGAAGTGGGCGTTCGTCCAACCCTTCCTTCAATACGTGATTCGTCCCGGGGCCGAAGGCCGCGTGGCGAACGCCACGGTCCTTGGGGTGCATTTCGGGGTGGCGTTCTAGGGACTCCCCTTCAGATACTTCGTATCCCCCACCGGGGCAAAGCGGCCGACGTTGGCCTTGGGCATGCGCGTGTCCCTTGTGGATTCATCCATCTCAAGAAAGCCCGCGCTGCCGGACGCGAAGGAGACCATGGCCTTGCCGTTGTGGCGGAAGTGGGCTGTGACTTCTTTCTCATCGATGCCATAGAATTCCTCCAGCATCGGATTTCGTGAGGAGGCCGGCGTCTGAAAGGTGTTCACCTGGGCCGACGTGAAGAAAACAACGGTGTTTGCAGGATCCTGCAACTGGAGGGCATGGACCCTTGGAAGCGCCCCGAAGAATCCGCCCCCGAGCAATACGTTGTAGCCCACACCAATGTAGCCGTTGCGATACTTCGGTTTGAAGGCCCGGGCGCCTATGGCAAAGCTCGGGTCTGGCCGGATACCCTTCGGCACGTACCCGCCGAGCGGGCCCAGCTCCGGGTCGAATTCCCGTGCTCCCTCGCGTGCGCCCAGGCTGGATGCCGGCTCGAAGCCGAACCACCACGCCACCCCGGCCCGTCCATCGGGTCCGGGTCCGCGGTAGCGCCAGAAGACGTTGTTGTTCTCCGCAAGGTAGTTCACGCCCCCTGCCGCCAGCTGGCGGATGTTGTTCGCCGAGACAGCCAGCGAGGCGTTCTGGTAAACCTGCCGCGCGGTCCCGGCGGTGATCACGGCGAGGAGGGCGACGATCACCACCGCCGCAAGCATCTCAAGCAGTGTGAAGCCTTTTTCTGACATGCCGGAGAATCAACGCCACACCGACCAAGGCGAGCAGGGCTGACGAGGGTTCGGGCACCGCCGCGAAGACCGTCCCAGCGGGGGGCACCGTGGGTTCGAACGAGAGATTCACCTCCCCGAAGCTGAAGGCATCCCACGAGCCATCGACCAGTTGCCTGTCGGCACTGCCCGACGGAGAGATTGTCCAAGACACCGGCAGATTCGTGCCGCCACCCGGAGGGTTGAGGCTGCCCACCGGGCCATACGGGGGATTCGAGTCAAACACCGTCGCCGATCCGCCCGCGAGGAAGTATCCCCAACTGATCCAATCCGTTGGATAGTTGCTGAATGCCCCCCCGCTTTGCGTGTGGGTCACGCCGGTCACGGCGTCAAGAAAGGAGGCCGAGAACACATACGAGGGCGAGGACAGTGTGAGCCCGAAGAGGCCGTTGAGCGCCGTCAACATATCCAAGCCCGTCGCGCTGCCATTCCACCGGTAGCCGAACGCGAATGACGAGCGCAGGGACCCGTCGTTGAAGGACATCACCAAACCCGCTCGGTTGGTGCCCGTGCCGGCCCATGCCGTGATGTCGTCGAAGCCCGTGATCTGTGAACGGGCGGGTTGCAAACTCCACAAGACCGCCAGTGCGGCGGCCACAATCATTCTCTTCATCTCAATCCTTTCTGATTACGGGGCAATGTTCTCGGACAGCCTTTCCCCCGTTTTAGAAAAAGGACTCCCCCCACACGGACGGTCATGCGCCGCCGGCGTGCCATCTCAGGCACAGTGTGGTTTTCTCCGCCGGTTCGAACCCGGACTTTGACCTTTGCGCGACAGTGGGGGACTTTCACCCCGCTTTCCTAGGCCGACGGATTGGTTGGTTTCTGAAAAGAGCAACGGCGGACAGCGCCCGCCAAGTCCGAATAGGCCACAAGACCACGGAAGGGGTCAAGAGTTAAATTAGAAAAACTAATACCTGTGAAGGCTGCTTGCCGGAGGGTGCGGCTCAGATACCCCGGTAGTGCAAGCTCAGGACGCGGAGCGAGTCGGCGCCTTTCTCGGCTGTGTAAAGAAAAAGCTGGAGCGAGGTGGTCGCCTGCACCCACTGGTAGCCGATCAGGGTCTGCAGGATCTCGCCCTCCCTTGTCTTTTGGCGGGCGATGACACGCCCCATCCCATACTTGCTGTCGATGTTCCTCCGCGTCTGGTCGAAAAACTGGCCGTATTGAACGGAGTCCCACGAACGGTCGCCGTAATGAAGTTCGATCTCGTTGAGCGCGTCGCTCTCGAAGTAGAAAAGGGCGCGCTGGAGGAGTTTCTGCGGGATTCCCTCAACCACGAGAACATTCCGGCCCTCCACGGTCTTGCGCTCCACGATGCGCGCTTTGACTTTCAAAAGACCCTCCTCCAGTCGTTGCGAAGATTCGCCCCACTGGAAGTTGAAGGGTACACGGATCTCCTGATCCGTCGCCGCGCGGAGGGCGCCGCAAAGGACGAGATACACCGAGATCGCCACGAGGCCGGTTCGAATCACGGCGGGAACAATCCGGAAATCCCCGCCGCCCGTCAATCGCCGTGAGAAATCCGGTGAGAAATCGTTTGCAAATCGCACGAAATGGGACAAAAAGGCGGCGAGCAGGTGTGGTCGCGATTTGGTGGACGCCGAGCGGAAGATTCCGGCGGCGGTTTGAAACCCGGTAAACGGGAACAGTCTTCGATCCCAATGCATCGAAAAAACGAAGCCCATGGGCAACAAACTGTATGTCGGAAACCTGTCGTTCAACACGACAGAAATCGCAATCCAAGACCTCTTCTCCCAGAGCGGAAGCGTTTCGGAAGTCATGCTTATGCATGACAAATTCACCGGACGCTCCCGAGGCTTTGCCTTCGTGACGATGGGCAGCGACGAAGAGGCCCAAGCCGCCATTGCCGCTCTCCACGGCAAGGAGTTCGACGGCCGGGCGCTCACCGTGAACGAGGCACGTCCCCGCGAGGACCGTCCGTCGGGCGGTGGTGGTGGAGGAGGACGCTTCGACGGTCCCCGCCGTGATTTCCGCGATGACCGCCGTGGTGGCGATCGGCGCGGGGGTGGCGGACGTGATTTCCGCCGCCGCTGAGGCGCGGCGTCCCTTCACCATGTGATCCGGGCCGCGCATCGGGTGCGGCCCGGAAGATTACTTCCGTGGAATCTTTCTGCGGAGGAAGGTCGGCACGTCGAGGTCTTCCCCCTCGACAATTGTCGGCTCGATTTTTTCAAAGCGCCCACGGGCCACCGGCTCGAATTGGAGCGTCTCCTGCTTGATCTTCTGGGCGGTCGGCTTGGCTTTCTCTGTTTCGACAGGTCGTGTAGGCCGTGGAGTTTGCTGGGGGCGTGATGGGGCGACTGGTTCGGGATCCTGCTGGGGCATCAACTCCGGTTCCTCGGCTTTCGGCTCCTGTTCCCGGGGAGGCGTGACCGTCGGAGGTTGCGCAGTCGGGCGTTCCTGAGCCGTTTCGGACTTCGCGGCGCGTTGTCGAACCTCTCCGCACTTGCCCAGGAATGTGACGGTGACCGGTGCCGAGGGATCGTCCAGAATCGAGATGCCTGTGCAAAGCGATGCCTGCTCGGCTGTGCGGCGCGAGGCCTCTTCCAAAATCGTGCTGACCTCCGCGAACGTGAGATCGCGCGGACCCTGCACGTGGATGAGCAACCGGCCGGCCTCGCCCGCCAGGCGCTCGCGCTCGAGAATCGGACTGCGGAGCGCCTGTTCCAAAGCGGCATGGGCGCGATTGCTCCCCGTGGCCAGCCCGACCCCGAAGAGACAAGTGCCATCGCCAGAGCGAAGCACAGACAGCACATCGGGGAATCCGACCGGCACGGGACCCTCCGAAACCATGAGGCGGATGAGAGACTGGATGGATGCGGAGAGCAGGTCGTCGCATGCTGCAAACGTCTCCGAAACCCCGGCTCGCGGAGCGGTGAGGTCCGACATGCGGTCATTTTCGAAATGAATCACGGCATCTGCCAAGCGGCCGATTTCCGACAATGCCGCTGCGGCCTGCTGGCCGCGGCGACGCCCCTCGAACGAGAACGGGGATGTGACAACGGCGATGGTCAGTGCGCCGGACTTGCGGGCAATCTCCAGCACTGGAGCAAACGCACCCGAGGATGTGCCTCCCCCGAGACCTGCACAAACAAAAACGACATCCGCACCGGCGACGGATTCCTCGATCTCGGTGAGCGATTCCCGTGCGGCGTCGAAACCGACCTCCGGGTCTCCCCCCGCGCCCAATCCCCGTGTGCTTACTCCGCCCAAAGCGACCTTCACGGGCGAGACCGAGGAGGACAGCGACTGCATGTCGGAGTTCATCGCCACGACGCGCAGGCCGGGGATCTCCTGCATCGCGATCCGGTCTGCAAGGTTGACCCCGGCATTGCCAAGCCCTGCAAGCAGGACGGCAGGTTCCTTCGAACGGTCAAGAAAGCGGGGGATCGGAATCATGGCTAATAGAGGCCGAACGGGAGACGGAATTTCTTGAAAAGGCCGCCCAGCAGGCCTTCCTCCGGCATTTCCGACCTGATGGCTTGCGCATACTTTGCCACGCCGATGGCTGTTGAGAATTGGGGGTTTTCAAAGGCCGATGTCGGCCCCGAGACATCTTGGGCGCGGGTGAGATGCACCGGAATGCCGAAGACCTCCTCCGCGATCTCCCGGATGCCCTTGATGAGGCTGCACCCGCCGGTGAGCATGATGCCTGCGCCGAGTTGATGCTCGGGCACCTCGGCGAGCACGGTTTTCTTGAGGAGTTGGAAAATCTCCGTGAGCCGCGCGTGGATGATCATGTTCAACATCTCGCGCTCGACCTCTTTGCCGGAAAAGCCGGTGTCATTCTTCAGGGTGATGGTCTCGCCGGGGCGACTGAGGCCGAGGATTGCCGAACCTTCTTCGATCTTCAATCGCTCGGAACGCGTGATCGGGATACGCAGTCCGATCGAGATGTCGTTCGTAATGTGGTCGCCTCCGACGGCCAGCACGCCGCTCAGCCGGACCGTGCCGTCCACGTAGACGATGTAGTCCGTGACTCCTCCGCCGATGTCGATCACGAGCGCACCGGCCTCTTTCTGCGAGGCATCGAGAACGACCTGCGCGGAGGCGAGCGAGTTCACTACAACCTCGTCCACTTCGATGTTGAATTCACGCACGCACCGGATCGTGTTTTGCAGCCGCGTAGCGACGCCGTGGATGATGTGGAAATCCGCCTCAAGCTTGCGGCCGAGCATTCCCACGGGGTTGAGGACACCCTCCTGTCCGTCAACGTAGTAGTGCTGGATGATCGAGTGGACGATTTCGTTCTCGCGGGGAAGGGTGACTTCTTTACCCTTGTATTCGACGGCCTCGACATCCTCATCGGTGATTTCGGCGGCCTCATCGGGAAGGACAACGGCCGCCCGGTTGTTGAAGCTCCGGATGTGGGCGCCCGTGACAGCCAGCCAGACGCTCTTGATGTCGACTTCGCTTTTGTCTTCGGCGTCCGAAATTGCCTCATGCACGCATTTCGATGCGTTCTCGAAGTCAACAATCTCGCCTTTTCGCACGCCGCGCGCGGGGGCTTCGCCCACGCCGAGGAGCCGCAATTCGCCGTCCCGACGGCACTCCGCCACGACAGCGCAGACCTTCGTCGTGCCGATCTCCAATCCGACTTGTATCTCGTCGCGTGCCATCAGTTTCGTTTGGGCTTCGGGGTGCTGCTCGGTGAAGTCGGAGCCTCGGCCATCACGAAGGTGACCGGTGTGTTGCGCCGCACCATCAGGTTCACGGTGTCGAGTTCGCGCCCCGTATTGGCACAGTATTCCAGAAGCCGGGCGAGTCTCGCAAGCTGGCTCTCGAAGTCTTCCGGTGCAAACGTGATGCGGGCATTCCGGTCGCTGACAACTTCAAAGCAGTACCCTTTCGCGATGTCCATCGAACGGATCCGCCACGGCGTGCCCGGCGTGCGGGCCACCTGGTCGATGAGCAGGAGCGCGCGGCGCAGATCTTCGTTGTGGAGCGGTTCACCGTCCTGGATGTTGTCGCTCTGGACCCCGTAGATGACAGGCAGGTGGAAGTATTCGCTCTGGATCAGCCGCGGGCGCATGAGGAATCCCGTGGCATCGACCAGCATCCCCCGCTCGGGGTCGAAGGGATCGGCGTCCTTGTCGGGCGGTGCCACCCAAGCGACCGGACGGCGGGCGGTGAGGGTGAGGGCGAGGGTGTTGGGAAGGTGGCGTTCGATCACGACATTCTCAACCTGCGGCACTGCACGGAGCGCGCGACTGGCCGCCGCAAGATCGATGCGGAAAATGTTGTCGCCTTCCCGGATTCCTGCCTCGCGGAGAGCGTCCTCACGCGTCATCACCCCATCGAGTTCGGTCGTCACGCGACGCAGTGTATACTCCGGATTTGCGAAGAAAAACTTGTCGAGGGCCGTGCCGATGCCCAACCAACCGACGGCGCAGAGGACAACCACGAGGGTGACCTTCCAGAAGATGCCGCCCAAGAGCTGTCTGCGCTGGCGGCGCGCGGTGACCGCCCGGACCTTGACATCCAGCAGGTGTTTGCGGCGGGAGTTGCCGAGCCGTCTGTTTCCCATCGTGGTGCGCCGTTTCATGCGTCTCTCTCCATGGAAAGTCCGGCGATGTGTTCGCAAAGGTCCGGGAAATCCAGCCCCACGACCGCCGCGGCCTTGGGCAGGAGGCTTGTTTCCGTCATTCCCGGAATCGTGTTGATCTCCAGCACACTCAGGCGGCCGTCCGGCGCGAGGAGCACATCGACGCGCGAGTAAACCTGCAATCCCAGCGCGCGGTGGGCCTCAAGGGCGGCTTTCTGCACCGCGCTCGTTTCGGCAGGCGTGAGCGCGGCCGGCACGAAGTAATCCGACGCCCCCTTGGTGTATTTGTTCGTGTAGTCGTAGAAACCCTCGCGCGGCACGATCTCGACGATCGGCAGGGCTTCGTCCCCGAGGATGCCCACGGTGAGTTCGCGGCCGCGGAAGAACTCCTCCACAAGCACGCGGGGACCATACTGGAAGCAATCCGCCAGAGCTGCGGGAAGTTCATCGGCCGAGCGGATGATGTGCACGCCGACACTCGATCCCTGGCGCGGGGCCTTGACCACATACGGGGGTTCGAAACGCGGCGCTTCGCCTTCGCCCAGGATGTGCCATGCGGCGGTCGGGACTTTCGCCCGGTCAAAGAAAATCTTGGTTTCGATTTTGTCGAAGGCAAGCCGGCTTCCCGACGGACCCTCACCCGTGTAGGGAATCCCCCGCGCTTCAAGGAGAGTCTGAATCTCCCCGTCCTCGCCGAAGGTTCCATGGATGATGTTGAACGCGAGCCATGGGGCCACCGGAATCTCAAACGCGGCATCCCGCACGTCGAGGGTCGAGACCCGCGCACCTTTGGCAGACAGCGCCTTCGCAACGGCGGCACCGGATCGCAGCGAAACGTCCCGCTCCGCGCCCGGACCCCCCATCAAGACGACGACATTCTTGCCGTCCAAAAGCCCCGAGTAATTCTTTCTCATGCGTCGACTCCCACAATTTGAACTTCCGTCTCGAGCCGGATTCCCCTCTCGCGCTCCGCAGCGGCCTGGATTTCTTGAATGAGGGTCAACACATCGTGCGCAGTGGCTCCGCCGTCGTTCACGATGAAGTTCGCGTGGACGTCCGAGACCCGCGCGCGGCCAACCGCGAAGTTTTTGAAGCCGAGCTCCTCGATGAGGCGTCCCGCCGGGAGCGGTCCCGGATTCTTGAAAATGCATCCCGCACTCGCCGCGATCGGCTGGGTCTCGCGCCGTTTCGCCATCGATTGCCCGAGCAGCCGGTCGATCTCCTCCCGGGGGGAGGGTCCACCGCGAAGGACCGCGGAAAGGGCAAAGTTCTCGCGCAGCATGGGCACGCTCCGGTAGTGGACTTCGAACTCCTCCGGAGTGCGGGTGAAAATGTTCCCGTCCTGGTCGCAAAAGCGCACCCGCACCACCTGATCGAACGTCTGTACTCCCATCGCCCCTGCGTTCATACGGAGCCCGCCGCCGAGATTTCCGGGAATCCCCTCCATCCACTCGAATCCGCCGATCCCCGCGTTCCGTGCCAGGGCGCTCAACTGCTTGAACTTCACGCCCACGCCGGCCGAGATTTCTAGTCCGTCGACCTCATGGCGGAGGAACTCGCCGCGGGCGAGATGAACGACGACGCCCGGGATTCCACCGTCTTTCACGAGCAGGTTCGATCCGCGTCCCATGACCATGAGCGGGATTTCCTCATCGAAGCAATGGCGGACCAATTCCGCAAAACCTTCCTCGGTTTCGGGTTCGGCCCAGAACTGTGCAGGGCCGCCGACGCGCATCGTTGTGTGTTTCGAGAGGGGTTCGTGCAGGCGGATCACGCCCGGTCCCATCGTCTCGAGAAGTTTTTCCCGGAACGAGAGATCGGCGATGAGGCGAGTGGCGGCTTCGTGGATGTTGCCCGCTCCGAGGCTCAGAATGAGATCGCCTTCTTCCAGGACGGCAGCTGCCGCGCGGTGCAGATGGGCCACATCCGGAATGTGGCGTGCCGAGGGGTGGCCGTGCGCGAGCGCGGCCTCAACGATCGTGAGACCGGAGATGCCGGGGATCGGGGCCTCGCTTGCCGGATAGATATCGGAGATGAAAACATGGTCGGCAGTCCGCAAGGCGCGGCCGAATTCGTCCTTCAGGGCCGCGGTCCGTGAGAACCGGTGGGGCTGGAACATGACGATGATGCGCCGCCACGGACCCGTGCGGGCGGTGGCCAGCGTTGCAGCGATCTCGGTCGGATGGTGGCCGTAGTCGTCCACGACCAAGTGGGCAGGGGATTCGTAACGGATCTCGAACCTGCGCCGCGCTCCGCGGAAGTTTTCCAGTGCCGCGCTCGCTTTCTCGAATGGCACACCGAGTTCGCAGGCCAGCGCGACGACGGCCAGCGCGTTCACGGCATTGTGTGCACCCGGAATGTTGAGTGCGACCGACCCGAGCACCTCGCCGCCGCGGAGCACGCGGAAGGTTGAGCGGAAATTCTGAGTCTCGAGTCCGTCGAGGCGGTAGTGGCATGTGGGGTCGTGGCCGTAAGAGACAGCTCCCGGATGCGCCGCACAGACCCTCACCGCGCCTGCGTCGTCTCCGCAATAGCAGACCTTGCCCGCTGTCTGCCCGATGAGACGCGCATAGACCGCATCAATGGCTGCGAGGTCCTTGTAGAAGTCGAGGTGCTCCGGCTCGATGTTCAGCACAATCGCGTGGGCCGGATGGTAATTGATGAGCGTGCCGTCACTCTCGTCGCCCTCGGCCACGAAGTAATCGCCCTCCGAGTCCCACCGGGCGTTTGTGCCCAGAATCGGAATCTCCGCCCCGACATAGTGCGAGGGCTTCAGCCCGCACGCGCGCAGCACGTGGGCCGCCATCGCGGAGGTGGTCGTCTTCCCATGCATGCCGCAGACAACGATCCCCTTCTTCGCCGCCATGATGGCTGCGAGGGCGTCGGCCCGGCGGAACATCGGGAGACCCAGCCTCCGCGCCTCGTCGAACGCGGGGTTCCCGGCCTTGATGGCGGAAGAATAAATCACGATCTCCGCGTCGTGGACGTCCGAGGCCTGTTGCGGGCTCAGAAACCGGAGACCTTTCTTCCGAAGCCGCTCAACCTCGACCGTGTCCACTCTGTCGGATCCGCTCACCTGATTTCCCAGCGCAAGGAGCAGCGCGGCGATGCCGCTCATTCCGGAGCCGGCCACACCAATGAGATGCACACGGCGCGAGGCGGCGCCGGTGAGGGCTTCGCGGAGCTCGGCCTGCGTCATTTCGCGGCCTCCTTCACGGCTTTCTCCAAAACATCGGCCACACATGCCGCAGCCGACGAGGGAGGGATCCGTCGCGCTGCGGTCGCCATGCGCTCACGCCGGGCATCGTCTCCGAGGAGGTTGAGGATGAGCGCTGAAAGCGCCTCGGGGGAGGTGTCTTTCTCCCCCAGCAACTCCGCCGCGCCCGCTTCCACATAGATGCGGGCGTTCTCGGTCTGGTGGTCGTCCGTGGCGTGCGGATACGGAATGAGGATCGACGGCATCGCGAACTGGGAAATCTCGCTCAGGCTTGAGGCGCCTGCCCGGGACACGATCACATCCGCCGCCGAATACGCTTCTTCCATCCGGTGGTGGAAAGCGGCGACGTAATGCGGGATTGTTTCGCGCAGGTAATTCGCCGCGGCAAGGCGGTCTTCGCGATCGCCTGTGAAATGGATGATCTGCACGTCCTTGCCCGCAAGCAACGGCGCAACCTTGAAGAGGAGCTGGTTGATCCCGGCGGCACCCTGGCTGCCTCCCGTTACGAGCAGTGTTTTTTTCGAGGGGTCCAGCCGGAAAGCAGCGCAGGCCTCCTGGCGCGTGAGCGGGGCTCCCAGATTCTTCCGGACGGGCGTGCCCGTCACCACGCAATCGCGGTCGGGAAAGCGGGCGGCCGTCTGCTCGAAACCGACGAGAATTTTCGTTGCGAAGCGGGCCGCAAGACGGTTCGCGCGGCCGGGGACGGCGTTCGACTCGTGGATGAAGCACGGCAGACCCGCCATGCGGGCGGCGAGAATGGGTGCGGTCGAAGTGAACCCGCCCATGCCGAGAACAACGGAGGGCCGGAAGCGACGGTAGCTCGCCCGGCAGAGCGACAGGCTCTCCCAGGAGCGGCGTGCGAAGCGCACGATCGCGGGCGAGAGCAACATCGACGGCATGCCGATTGAGGGCAACTTCTCCGCGCGGAACTCCGGATGCGCCTTCAGTGCCGTCGCATCGATCTCTTTTTCGGAAACAAAAAGAAGCACCTCGTGCCCGCGATCGCGCAGGGTCTGCGCCACGGCAAGGCCGGGGAAAAGGTGTCCGCCCGTACCACCACAGGCGATCACTGCACGAAAGGGAGGGACGGAGCTCATACGCGGGTGGGAATGCGCGCCCGCGCCAGGGCAGGGGCAAACTTCGGTGCCAGCGGGCGGCCGTTGCGGTGAATGTTGACGAGAAGACCGATCATGAAGAGGCAAACCATGAGATTGGAACCTCCGTAACTGATGAATGGCAACGGCATTCCTTTGTTCGGCAGCAACGAGGTGGTCACGCCGATGTTCACTGCCGCCTGCAGGCAGATCATCATCACGCATCCGATCCCGGCCAGAAAGCCGAAGCGATCCCTTGCATTGCATGCGACCAGCACGCCGCACAGGCAAAGCATCAGATAGCCCGCCACGACAAGCAGGGTCACCCGCAGCCCGAGTTCCTCGCCGATCATGGGAAAAATAAAATCCGTGTGAGCGTAGGGCAGGTAGAGCATTTTCTGCCGCCCCTCGCCGAGTCCGAGCCCCTCGACGCCCCCGGATCCGAGAGCGATCATGGCCTGCCATTGCTGGAGTCCCTCGCCCAGCCGGTACCGACCCGGATCCATGAACGCGAGGAGGCGTCCCTGCCGTTCGTCGATGTGGAAGGCGAGTGCAAGCACGCCGGCGAGGCCCCCGGCGACCACGAGTGCGAGCCATCGTTTGGCGACTCCGGCGACGAACATCATGCACAGGGCGGTCGCTCCGATAAGGGCCGTATTGCCCATGTCCACCTCGGCAAGGATAAGGACGAGGGGGACCCCAAGGATTGCGAGCGGATACACAAAGCCCTTGAGAAACTGGCGGGACTCGGCCTCATGCCTCGAGAACCACCACGCGACGAAAAAGATAACGGCGATCTTGGCAAGTTCGCTCGGCTGCAGGACGCCGATGCCGACATTGATCCATCGCGAGGAGCCGTTGATCCGCAGGCCTATCGGCGGGATGAAGCAGAGAATCAGCAGCACGATGGCCCCGCCGAACCAGATCGCCCACGTGCGCCGCCAGATGTCATGGTCGAGCCAGGCCGCTGCCATTGCGGCCACAAGTCCGACGCCGAGCCAGAGGCCCTGGCGTTTGACGAAGAAGTAGATGTCTCCGTGGGCATCCCGCGCGAAGGCGCTCGTGCTGAAAAGCATCACAAGGCCGAGGGCGACAAGGCCCGCGACCGTCAACAGAAGGACGTGAATGCTGTGTTTCTGCATGGAGAAGCCGCCCGACAGGACGGTTCAGGGAATGATGAGTTTCTGCCCGATTTGGAGCTTCGTGGGGTCCTCGATGTTGTTCTTCTTCAGCAGATCGCTGTAGCTGACCTTCAGCTTCTTCGCGATCGAGTAGGGGTTGTCTCCTTTGGCAACCACGTAGACGTCTCCGGATGCACCCGCCGGAGCGGCAGCGGGTTTCGCCGTCGCGTCGGCCTGGGCGGCCGGTTTCGGTGAGGAGGCCGCTTGGGTCTCGGTCTTGGCGACAGCCGGCTTGGCGGTTGCCGTGGCGGGCTTCGCCTCCGTTTTCGCCATGACCGGCTTGGGTGCCGGCGTCGAGGGGGCGGTGGCCGGAACCTTGGGGGCAGTCGCGGGTTGAAGGGCCGGCCGGGCATTCGCCACCGGCTCGGCTGGGATCTTCAATACCTGTCCGACGCGGATGGTTGCCCCCGAGGCGAGTCCATTGGCTTCTTCGAGGAGGCGGACGCTGGTCCCGTGCTGGCTGGCAATGCGCGAGAGTGTCTCACCCGCGACCACGGTGTGGGTCTTGGCGTCGACGGCCGGTGCTGCGGGACTTGAGGGAACGGCGGCCACCGGCGCTTCGGCTTTTGCGGGCTCGGCCGTCTTCGTTGCCGCAGGCTTGGCCGCGACCGGCTTCTCACGGCCGGACTTGAGCGAGTTGAAGGCAAAGATCCCGCCCACCGCGAGCACGTGGAGCAGGAAGACGACGAAGAATGCCTGCCAAAGCTTCATGCTCGGCTCATATTCTTCCTCGTAGTCCTCGACTTCCTTCGGGTTCGAGGCCGCACGGGCCTGAAGCTTCCGCCGGGGCGGAATGCGGCGCGGGGCGACGCGGGGCGACGGGGGACGTGGGGTCGGTTTCATTTTCATGGTGTTTCAGTTGGCTTGCAGTTCGTGGACGAGGGATTTGAAGAGATTGCCGCGTTCGATGTAGCTTCGGAACATGTCGTAGGAGGACGTTCCCGGGGAGAAGAGGACGACATCGCCCGCCCGGGCCGCCGCATGCGCCGCCCGCACAGCCGCCTCGAGTGTTTCATGCCTTTCGCATGCCACACCTGTCCACGAGTCGGCGATGCGGTCCTTCATCTCACCGATCAGGACGGCCCGGTGTACTTTTTCGCGCACGAGGGGGGCGATCGGGTCGAATTCGAATCCCTTGTCTTTCCCTCCCGCGATGAGCACGACAGGGCGGTCCTGCGAGCGGAGGGCCTTTTCCATAGCGTCGAGGTTCGTTGACTTCGAGTCGTTGACCCAGCGCACGTTGCCGATCTCGCGTACGAATTCGCACCGGTGTGAGGGCGGCGTGTAGGAAGCGATGGTCGGCAGCATCGCGGCCGGATCGCATCCGAGAGCGATGCCGATGCCCAGAGCGGCCATGATGTTTTCCGCGTTGTGGACACCGGGCAGCGAGGTCTCCGCCTGATCCAGGAGGAATGCGTTCCGGAAAAAGATCCGTCCGTCGCGCCGCGTGAAGTCGGCCCCGTCGCGTGCGGCGCTGAATGTGACGGTCTGCGCCACGAGCGGCGGGAGATCGTTCACGGCATTCACAACCGCGTGGTCGTCGGCTGTCTGGTTCTCAAAAATGCGCAATTTCGCCGCACGGTACTCGGGCATGCCCGGGTAGCGGTCGAGGTGGTTCGGGCTGAGGTTCAGCCATGCCGCGACCTTCGGGCGGAACGTGCGGATCGTTTCGAGTTGGAAAGAACTCACTTCGACGACCATCACATCGAGGTTCCCGCTCTGCTCGACGGCAGTCGAGAAGGGAAGGCCGATGTTGCCGCACGCCAGCGTGCGGAGTCCCGCAGCGGTGAGAAGGTGGGCCGTGAGCTCGGTGGTGGTCGTCTTGCCGTTCGTTCCGGTGATGGCGATGACCGGGCAGCGGCACTCGGTGAAGGCGAGTTCGAGTTCGCCCACAAGAGGCACTCCGGTCCGGACAAGGTTTGCCACAAGCGGAACGACCGGGTCGATCCCCGGACTGATCACCGCAAAATCGAATCCGCCCGCCTCTTCGGCGGCCGGACCCAGCACCACATGCGCTCCGGCCGCTTCGAGAGCCTCCGCCCGTTTGCGGAGGGCGGCATCCGTTCCGCTCTCGAGCACGGTCACGCGCGCGCCGCGGCGCAGCAAGAGCGTCGCGGCGGCTTCCCCGCTGCTTCCGAGTCCGAGAACGGCGATGGATTTGTCCTTCATCGGAGTTTCAAAGTGGCGACGCCCAGCAGGGCGAAGAGGACGGACATGATCCAAAAGCGCACGATCACTGTGTTTTCCTTCCATCCGCTGAGTTCGAAGTGGTGGTGGATGGGTGACATCTTGAAGATGCGGCGCCCGGTGAGTTTGAAGCTGGCAACCTGGAGGATGACCGACATCGCCTCGATCACGAACACGCCGCCGACGATCACGAGAAGCAGTTCCTGCTTGGTGCAGATGGCGACCGTGCCGAGGAGTCCTCCGATGGCCAGCGAGCCGGTATCCCCCATGAAGACGCGTGCCGGGTGGCAGTTCCACCAGAGGAACCCGAGGCACGCCCCGGCGAGTGCCATGCACACGACGGTCAACTCGCCCGCGGCGGGAACTTCCGGAATCTGGAGGTAGCGCGCGGCGGCTCCCGTCGCGGCCACATAAGAGAGGAGGGCGTAGGTGGCCGCCACCGTTGTCGTACAGCCCGCGGCCAGCCCGTCGAGTCCGTCGGTGAGGTTCACCGCATTCGATGTTCCCACGATGACAAACAGGTAGAAGAAGAAGGCAAGGAATCCCATGTTCACAAGCAAGGGCTCCTTGAGGAACGGAACATAAAGCGACTGCGCCTGCTGCCACAGTGCGGGATTGTGCCAGAAGTAGAAGGTGAATCCCGCCGCGAGCAGGCACTGGAGACCGAACTTCAGGCGGCTGCTGATGCCGTCCGAATTCTTTTTCGCAACCTTCAGGTAGTCGTCGTAGAAGCCGATGCCGCCGAGGAACAGTGTGGAGATGAGAACAAGCCAGACGAACCCGTTCGTCGGCCGCGCCCAGAGGAGGGTGGAGACGACGACCGCGCCGAGGATGAGGACTCCGCCCATCGTTGGCGTGCCTTTCTTCGCTCCGTGCAACTCAAAGAGCTTATGGACCTCTTCCTGGGTCCGGATCGGTTGACCGAACTTCAGCGAGATCAGTTTTCGGATCACGCGGTTGCCGAAGATCAGGCACAGGAGAAACGCAGTGACGGCAGCGCAAATCGCGCGGAACGTGATGTATTGAAAAACGTTCAGCGCCTTCACCAGATCGCTGGTGAAGCCCTGCTTGAGGAGCGTTTCGCTCAGGTCGTAGAGGAAATAGAGCATCAGGGTGAAAAATGGGCGATGACCGCTTCCATGCGCGCCGAGCGACTGCCCTTCACGAGCACGATGTCTCCCGGCCGGGCGAGTTGCGCGAGCATGTTGGCGGCTGCGGCGGCATCGGTTGCTTCATGGATGCGGCCAAGCCCGGCTTCCGAGGCCGCGCGGGCGATGGCGGAGGCTTCGGAACCGACCGTGAGAAGAATGTCCGCATGCGCCGCCGCAGCGGCACCGGTGCGCCGGTAACCTTCCGCCGCGTAGTCGCCAAGTTCTCCCATGCGGCCGAGCACGGCGATACGCCGCCCGCTGCCCGGCAGCGAGCGCAGAGTCACGAGGGCGGCCTCCATGGAATCGGGATTCGCGTTGTAGGTGTCGTCGTAGAAGACAACGTTGCGGATGATCCGTTTTTCCAATCGTCCGCCTGCAAGGCGGGTTGCGGCCAATCCTGCCGCGGCATCGGGCAGCGGGATGCCAAGATGGACTCCCGCGGCAACGGCGAGCAGGGCGTTGCGCACCATGTGGCGTCCGTTGGCCGGAATCGAAGCGGAGATGCGTTCGCCACCGTGATGGATGTCGAACGTGCAGCCTGCATCGGATTCGGTGACGTTCGCGGCGGTGAAGTCGCCTCCGGAGAATCCGGCGCGCACGACCGAGCCGCGGCAGCGGGCGGCGATCCCGTCGGTTTTGTCATCATCGGACGAGAGGACGACGAATCCCGTCGAGGGCACGGCTTCCGCGAGCATGCCTTTCTCGAGGGCGATGGCATCGCGGGTCTTCATGTATTCGATGTGAGCAACCCCTATGCCGGTGATGATGGCGGCCTCGGGCCGACACAGTGCGGCCAGCGGGGCGATCTCGCCCGGGTGGTTCATGGCGACCTCCCAGACCGCCGCGGTGTGGGAGGATTCAGCCGCGAGAATCGAGAGAGGAACGCCAATGTGGTTGTTGAAATTCCCGGCAGTCTTTGTCACTGCGTGGTGCGTCCCGAGCACGGCGGCTGCAAATTCCTTCGTGCTCGTCTTTCCGTTGCTTCCCGTGATGCAGAGCACGCGGAGATTCAGCCGGTTCCGCCATGAGCGGGCCAAGCGGGTCAGGGCTTCGAGTCCGTCATCCGCGAGAAGCACGGGAACCTCGAGACCTTTTGCGGCTTCGGCCGAATCGAGGAGAACGGCGGACGCGCCGCGGGCGACAGCCTCGGAGGCAAAGGTGTTGCCGTCAAAATTCTCGCCACGAAGTGCGACGTAGAGATCGCCGGGCGCGAGGGATCGCGTGTCCTTGCCCACACGGGAAATCCGGAGATCACCGGATTCCCGAAGAAGGCGGGCGCCGGCCATTTCGGCGATTTCAGAGAGCGGGAGTGGGTCCATCAGGTTGTGGCACGTTTGGTGGTGAGTGCGCGCGCCGCGACTTCGACATCGTCGAACGGGGTGCGAACACTGTTTCGTTCCTGGTAGGTCTCGTGGCCTTTGCCGGCGATGAGGACGATGTCGCCGGGGCCGGCCCGGTCGATCGCGTCGCGGATCGCCGCCTCGCGGTCGGTGACCTTCGTGTAGCGGTCGGATGTCATCCCTGCCTCGATGTCGGCAAGAATGGCCTCGGGGTCCTCACTGCGCGGATTGTCGGATGTGAGGATCGTCCAGTCGGAGAGTTCGGAAGCCACCGCGGCCATGAGCGGGCGCTTGGCGCGATCGCGGTCGCCGCCGCAACCGAAAACGGTCAGCAGGCGGGCGGGTTGGAGGTCGCGCAGGGTCCGGAGCACATTGCGGAGAGCGTCGTCGGTGTGGGCGTAATCGACGAAGACGTGGAAATTGCGTTTTCCGGGTACGCGTTCCAGGCGTCCGGGAACCTGCGGGGCGCGGGCGAGGGCGCCGATGGCTGCCCGGAGGTCGACACCGCAACCGTTCGCCGCGGCGAGGGCACCGAGCGCGTTGTAAACGTTGAAGAGTCCGATGAGCGGGAGACGGACCAGATAGCTCTTGCCCCGCGCGTCGAGTTGGAAGGTCGTGCCATTGGCGTCGAACTTGATGTTGCTCGCACGGAAATCCGCTGTGGCCCCCTGCCCGAAGGTGACCACGCGAAGCGTCTTCGCGAAGCGCTCGATGAGTCGGTGGCCGTAGCGGTCGTCGGAGTTCACGACCGCGCGGCATTTCTTGGATGCCTGGGCCGCTGCGAGCTCGAACAGCCTGGCCTTGGCCTCGAAATACGCCTCCATGGTCCGGTGGAAATCCAGGTGGTCCTGCGTGAGGTTTGTGAACACCGCGGCATCAAACTCGATGGCATCGGCGCGATGCTGCACGAGGGCATGGCTTGAAACCTCCATCGCGACGCTGCGTCCGCCCGCGGCGACCATTGCGGCGAGCATTTCCTGAAGGTCGGCCGACTCCGGCGTCGTCCGCGGGGCGGGAAGTTCGGTTCCGGCCACGATGTACTTCACCGTGCCGATGAGGCCGCCACGGAGTCCGACGGCATCAAGAATGTGGTGTGCGAGGAATGCCGTCGTGGTCTTTCCGTTCGTGCCCGTGATCCCGACGCAGCGCAGCGCGCGGGCGGGATGGCCGTGGAATGCGGCGGCGAGGCGAGCCATGGCCTCGCGGGGATTCGGTGTCACCACGACAGGACAGGAAAGGTCCGCCAGCGAAGTCGCGGCAACGACGGCTGACGCACCCCGGGAGGCCGCATCGGTCGCGAAGGCACTCCCGTCGGTGTGCGCGCCCGGCAGGGCGAAGAAGAGGTCGCCAGGCTTCACGGAGCGCGAATCATAGGCGAGCCCGGTGATCTCCGGGTCGGCGAGAACGGGCGGAAGACCCGCCGCGGCAAGAAGCGTCAGGAGCCTCATGGTCAATTCGTGCGTTCCTCCGGTTGTTGCCCCAGCGCGAGCGGGATGGCGGGTTCGGCGCGGAGGGCGGGGACGAGATCGAGATACCGCGCGGCGCGCTCCGCGATGCGGGAGAAAATCGGCGCGGCGACGGTGCCGCCATAGTTCAATCCCGAGGCGACTTTGGCGTCGTCGATGATGACGAGGCAGACGAAACTGGGATCCTCCGCGGGAAGGTAGCCTGCGAACGAGACGACGTATTTTCCGGGCGCGTAGCCGCCAGTGGGACTGACTTTTTGCGCTGTGCCCGTTTTCCCCGCCACGGTGAATCCGGCCACAGTGGCGAGCCGCGCGGTGCCGCGCTCGCCGACGACCTCCGCGAGGGCATCGCTGACGTAGCGCGCGGTGGCTTCGGGGACGACTTCACGCACGACATGCGGTTTGTTTTCCTCCACAACATCGCCGTCCGCGGTCTCGACGGACTTGAGAACCGTGGGGGCCATCAGCTTGCCTTGTGCGGCGATAACGGACATGCCCACGGCGATCTGGAGCGGAGTCACGGCCAGCGCGTGCCCCATCGGCATGCGTGTGATGGTGAGTGTGTCCCAGCGGTGTGGAGGATGGACGAGTCCGGGAATTTCGCCCGGGAGCTCGATACCCGTTCTTTCCCCAAACCCGAAGCGGCGCACATACTCGTAAAATGAATCCTCCCCCATCATGAGGGCCATCTTCGCCGAGCCGATGTTCGAGGATTTCACAAGGATTTCATGCACCGTCATGGATCCGTAGCCGTGGTGGTCACGAAGGATACGGCCTCCGTAGAGGAAGCGGCCGTTTTCGCAAAAGATCATCGAGCGGTCGTTCACTTTGCCCTCGTTCAGCGCACCCGAGGCGACCACGATTTTGAATGTCGAGCCCGGCTCGACCATGTCGGTGACGGCGCGGTTGCGTTTGTGGTCCTCCGGGCTGTCGTTCTGGGCGTTCGGATCGAATGTGGGCCGGTTGGCAAGTGCGAGCACCTCGCCGGTTTTTGGATCCAGCATCACGGCCACGGCCGATGTGGGTTTGAGGTCGTTGTAGGCGGTTTCGATTTCCTCTTCGACGATTGCCTGGAGCCCCATGTCGATCGTGAGGCGCACGTTGAGACCGTCTTCGGCGGGTTGTTCCTGTCCGCGGTAAAGCATGATCTCGCGTCCCGTCCGGTCGCGCTCGATGTAGCGGTATCCGTCACGACCGCGGAGGTGGCGTTCCATGGTGAGTTCGACTCCCTGGATTCCGTTGCCTTCATAATCGAGGAATCCGAGCACATGCCCGAGCATTTGACCGTTCGGATAAATGCGCACCGCATCCGGTTCGCTGTAGATCCCGCGGAGGCCTCTGGCTTGGAGATCCTTCAAAAGGCCGCGGGCGGTCTCTTCCGGCACGCCCCGGCGCAGCACGATGTATTTGCGGTCGGTCGAGAGTTTCTCCTCGAGTTCGGCGACAGGCATGCCCAAGGGCCCGGCTGCGGCTTCTGCGAGTTGGCGGGGGTTTTTGATGTGCGAGCCGTCCGCCGTGATGGTGCGGACGGGGAGATTCGAGGCGAGCAGTTCGCCGTGGCGGTCGAAGATCAATCCGCGCCGGGCGTGGATCGTCTGCTTCAGCGTGTGTTTCTCCGCCGCCATCGCGGCGAACTCGTCATGTTTGACCACCTGGAGGTGGACCAGTCGGTAGGAGTAGCCGGTGAAGAGCAAGGCGGCGAATGCGCAAAGAAGGAACGCGCGCAACCGGGCCTTTCGCGTCATTGGCGGGACCTTTCATTGAAGGCGGTCCGGAGCACGCCGTCGCGCCCGGCCTCTGCGGGAGGGGTAAGGCGGGCGATGGCGATGTCGGAGATCGGCTTCACGGAGATGAATCCCTCGGCGATGCGCTGCTGGAGGGCCCGGCGTGACGAGAGTTCGGTCACGCGCGCGAGAAGCACCTCGTTCGAGGCGCGCACTTCCTTGATCCGGCGCTCGACCTGCCGGATCTGCTCGGCCAGCGCGAACTGCTGGTTTTTGATGTAAACGAAAAACAACCCGCCGGCCCCGATGCAGAGGGCGACGATGAGGCAGCGGCACAGCAGGGAGAATTGGACGGGGTTGACCTGGCGGCGACGGTTTGTGTTCATGGTTCGGTGACGAGTTTTTCCACAACGCGGAGTTTGGCGCTCCGTGCCCTGGGGTTGGATTGCACCTCGTCGATGCCTGCATCGATCGGGTGCGGGGTGAGAAGACGGAAGAGTCTGTCGGGATTCCGGCGTGGTTCGGGCCACTCTGGGCGGTCGATCCACTCCTGGCTCCGCGCGCGGAAGAAATGCTTCACCATGCGGTCCTCCAGCGAGTGGAACGTGATGATTGCCAGGCGTGCACCGGGGGCGAGCAGAGCGGGCAGCGTGTCGAGGGCCTCGCGCAGGGCGCCGAGTTCATCGTTCACCGCGATGCGCAGTGCCTGGAACACCCGAGTCGCCGGGTGCCTCCCGCTTGTGCGCGGAACAACGGAGGAAACCGCCGCCGCGAGATCGAACGTGGTGCGGAATGGGTGCTCCGTGCGCAGCGCGGCGATGCGTGCGGCGACCTGCATCGCGCGGGGCTCGTCGCCGTATTCGCGGAAGATTTTTGCCAGAGCGGGCACGGGAAGCGTGTTCACGAGATCCGCAGCCGTGCGGGGGGAGGTTCCCATGCGCATGTCGAGCGGGCCATCCTTCATGAGGGCGAATCCGCGCGCGGCGCAGTCGAGTTGGTGGGAGGAGACGCCGAGATCGAGGAGGATGCCGGCCAATCCGCGCCGCTCACCGGCCGCTTCCAACACACCCGCGGCCTCCCGGAAATTCGCCTGAAGAAGGCGCAGACGGTTGCCGAAACGGGCCAAACGCCCGCCGGCCTCGGCCAGCGCCTCGGGATCCTGATCGAGACCGACCACCTCGGCACCCGCTTCGAGAAGACGCTCGGAGTGGCCGCCTCCGCCAACGGTCCCGTCAAGGAATAGCATGCCCGGGGCGGGGCGCAGAAGGGCCACCACCTCGTCCGGCATCACCGGCACGTGGTAGACCGTGTTGTCGTCGTCAGCTCTTTCCAAGTCGGGTCCCAGCAGGTCTTCGAAGTCCAAGATATTCATACGCGTTCCGGGGTCGGATTTTGATGCAGGCTTGGCCGGGCGGCTTCCCGTCGGAGGTTTTGTCGGTGTTGAAACCGAAGAAAAACGACCGGCCGCCCTTTGCCATCAGCCGCCCCTCCTCATGGAATGTTCCCTTTCATCGTCTGGAAACTCACAGGCCGATCTCCCCGGCGAGTTGCTCGAAGACCTTGACGTCGCTCGAGACCATTTTGTCATGCCGCTCCTTCGACCAGATTTCGAACCGGCTCCCGCCACCGGTGAACACGATCTCGCCCTGAAGGCCCGCCTTCTCGCAATGCGTGTCCGGCAGCAGAATCCGCCCCTGCTTGTCCGTGATCACGGTGTAGGCCTGGCTGTAAAACATCCGGACTGCGCGGCGCTTCTCCACGGGACTCGCCGAGGAGGACAGAAACCGCTGCTCCCACCGCTCGAACTCCTCCCGCGGCATCACCATCAGAAATCCGTCCGTCGGATGCGGGACGACGTGGAACTCTACCTCTTCGGCGTCAAGCCACGGAGCCGGAATCGATACACGCTTCTTCGCGTCCATCGTTCGCTCATACGTCCCTGAATATAGCCGCGTTGTGGGTTCCGGAAGCATCCCATCTTAGGTTTTTCGTGGCAAAATCTGCCACAACGCCCCACTTTTACCCACCAACTGCTCACGGCGTCAATCGAATTGTTTGCTTTTGCCACCGGGTGCGAAAGCCCCCTTCCCGGAGAATGAAGCGTGCGTTCCCCTGCCGGAACCGCCGCGCCGGGCGTAGAACGCCGGATCAGGCCCGGAAAACGAGAATCGAGTGAGCGGGGAGGGTAAACTCGACCGCCTCGGGAGTGCCGGTGAAGGCCATGAAGCTCGCGGGATGGACCGCATCCGGGCGGTCGAAGGTGTTAAATGCCCCCATGTCGGAGCCGCTGAGGAGGCGGGCACCCGAGGGATGAAGGGCTTCGGGGCAGGACAATTGGACGGTGGCTGCCGAGTCCGGACTCAGGTTCGCGACCGACACGTGAAGGGCTCCCTCGGCGTTCCGCGAAGCTGTGGCGTGGACGGCAGGCACCACCGCATCGCGGTGGGTGAGTGCGGGCCCTGTGATGTCCGTGGGAATCCACGCTGCTCCCCGATGGACCCGGTACATTTCAAAAACGTGGAAGGTCGGGGTCCGCAGCATGCGGGGTCCGTCGGTCAACACCATGGCCTGCAACACATTCACGGTCTGCGCGATGTTTGCCATTGTGATCCGGTCGGCCTGCGCGTGGAAAATGTGGAAGTGGATGGCGGCCGCGACCGCGTCCCGCATCGTGTTCTGCTGGTAAAGCCAGCCCGGATTCGTGCCCGGCTCGCAGTCGTACCACGTGCCCCACTCGTCCACGACCATGGCGATCTTTTTCTCGGGGTCATGTTTGTCCATGATCGCAGCGTGGCGCCGGATGATTTCGGAGAAGCGCAGGGCCTCGTGGAGGATTTTGAACCACCCATCCCGGTCGAATCCGGTGGCGGGACCCTTCGAGGTCCACGGGCCCGGAAGCGTGTAGTGGTGCAGGGCGAGCCCATCCATTCGCTTCCCGATCTGCTGCATGGCGACCTCCGTCCAATGGTAATCTTCCGAGGCCGCCCCGCAGGCGATGCGTGCGATACGGCTCTTCCCGTAGTTTTTCACGAAGGTGTTGTACTGCCGGTAGAGGTCGGAGTAGTATTCGGGGCGCATGTTGCCGCCGCAGCCCCAGCTTTCGTTGCCGACAGCGAAGTAGGGGAGGTCCCACGGTTCCTCGCGTCCGTTCCTGCGCCGCAGTTCGGTCAGCGGCGAGCACGCATCGCTCGTCATGTATTCCACCCACTCCATCATCTCGCGGGGGGAACCGCTCCCGACATTGCCGCAAATGTAGGGTTTCGCGCCAAGTTGTGCGCAGAGATCGAAGAACTCGTGGGTGCCGAAGTGGTTGTTCTCCACCGTGCCACCCCAGTGCGTATTGATCATCGAGGGACGTTGCTCCCGCGGTCCAATTCCATCCCGCCAATGGTATTCGTCGGCAAAACAGCCGCCCGGCCAGCGCAGGACGGGGATCTCGAGCATCTTCAGCGCCTCCACCACGTCGTTGCGGATGCCGCGGGTGTTCGGGATAGGAGAGTCTTCGCCCACCCAAAGCCCCTCGTAAATGCAGCGGCCGAGGTGCTCGGCAAAGTGGCCGTAAATGTTGGGATCGATTTTCGCGCCGGGGCGGTCGGTGTGGATGCGGAGGGTGTGCACGAGGAGACTCTCGCTTTCCGCGCGGAAAATGGCCATGGTTGAAAACCCATGGACCTTTGTGAAACCCACATTATTGGACCAAACACCCGGGAGTGGATCGTTTCCCGCGATGCGTGTCCCGCTCTCGCCGGCCGGGGGTTCAATGCCGTCGGTGTCTCCGATGCCGCTGCACCTTACCGCATGCTCCGGCCCGGGCCGCGCCACTGGCATGTGCTCGCCTGTGTGTCCGGCAGCGGGTCGGTTCTCATCGAAGGAAGATGGCACCTGTGCCGCCGCGGCCAGTGCTACGTTTCACCCCCCGGGCGGGCGATGGGCTTCCACCCCGGACGGGGCCGGTGGCGGTTTGCATGGATGTTCCATCGCGGCGGATCTTCGGAGGCGCACACGCCGGAGTGCATGCTCCGTGAGACGGACACCGACCTTTTTGCAAACGTCATCACCGGACTCCACGCGGAACTCTCGGGAAGTGGCGACCCGGCCGTCTGCGGCGCCTGGATCCAACTTCTTGAGACGGCCTTCGAGCGGGTCACCGCCCGGGGCGAAAACGACCTGCGGTTAACCTCCCTGTGGAGGGAGGTGGAGGGTCGGCCCGGACACCCGTGGAGCGTCGGGCAACTGGCACGCATGGCGGGCCTCAGCAGCGAGCAATTCCGCCGGATCTGTCTTGCGGAAACCGGGCGGAGCCCGATGCGCCACGTCACCCACCTGCGCATGCGGCGCGCCGCCCACCTGCTGCGCCACTCGGGCCTGAAGGTCGGCGCGGTGGCCGAAGAAGTCGGGTATGCGGACCCTTTCGCGTTCAGCACCGCCTTCCGGCGCTGGAGCGGAGTCGCCCCGGTGGTTCATGCCGGGATTCGGGAGTGAAGGGAGATTTGTCGGAGTTGCTGCGAACCCTCGGACTCACGGTGCTCTCGATTCCGGGCTGGTTTGGATAGGCTTCTCATGTGACGATCAACCTCCGCTCACAGGTTCTGATGGAGTTTGAGTTCACCAAACATGCACAGGAAGCTGCCGCTGAAAGAGAGATTCTCCCCGCGTGGATCTCCCTCACCTAGAGTGAACCGGAACTTGTCCTTCCGGAACCGGGCGATCCCACGGTGGAGCGAAGATTCCGGAGAATCCCAGAATGTGAGAATCGCGTCTTGAGAGTGGCTGTGAACGTCGCGGTTGATCCGATTCGGATTGTCAGCGTGTTTTTCGATCGTAAGATGAAGGGGAAACTATGAGACTGCACGTCGACAAAGAGGCCGATGCCCTCTACCTGCGCCTCGATGATTCCAAAATTTTGGACTCTCAGGAGGTTTCGCCCGGCGTGATCCTTGACTTCAACGAGCAAAATGAAGTCGTTGGCGTTGAAATGCTCCAACTCTCCAAGCGTTCGAAGACTCTGAACCCGAACGCACTGGATTTCCAGACGGTCTAGCCACGGTTTGCTTTGCGTCCCAAGCGTGCGTCACGAGCACTCCCGCGGCACGCAGGTTTGAGGTAAGTCGAGGCACGTTTCTAAGGAACTCGAGCTGTCTGGCAGCGCGTACGGGATGATCCCTGCCCGTGGCAGGGCTTTCCAAGAATGGCTCCGCGAACAACGAAGCGCTTGGCAGCGCGT
>CAZKHB010000004.1:0-168269 GCA_964552635.1 uncultured Chthoniobacterales bacterium | reverse complement strand
CAGGACAAGGACCAGCAGGACAAGGACCAACAGGACAAGGACCAACAGGACAAGGACCAACAGGACAAGGACCAGCAGGACAAGGAGCAAGGCGATAAACAGAGACCGCAAGACCGCCCATCACCCGACGGACAGCCTTCGCCGACGCCTGCGCCCACTCCGGGGGAAAAGAAGGAGGGCGAACTCAAGTCCGGTGAGGAACCGAGTCCAACGCCGCAACCGCAGCCGCAAGGAGGCCAACCTTCCGAGCCTCAGGAGAAGGAAGGCGAAATGAGCGCGGCCCAGGCAAGAGCGCTCTTAAACTCCCTGCGCTCGGAGGAAGAAAAAGTGAATCTCATGCAGCAGCAAACCTCGCAGGATGTGCTCCGGGACTGGTAATCGATCCATGATGCGCGTCTTTCCCTCACCTTCGTATGCTTGCCTCCGCTTGCTGGTGGCGGCCATGGGCCTGATTTTCTGGGCCGGCTGGGCCCACGCCCAGGACGTTTCGACGCGCCTTTCCGCCCGAGAAGCGGCCGTAGGTGAGCCCGTCCAGTTGTCTGTCGTGATCACCGACGCACGAAGCGCGGATCTCCCCCAGAGCCTCTCGGTGAACGGACTCCGCATTAATCTGGCAGGCCGGCAGAGTCAGTTTCAGATGGGCACGGGCATGAAGCCCACGTCGACCCTCACCTTCACTTACATGGTCGTGCCGCAGTTCGAGGGAGAATTCACTATCCCTTCTTTCGAGGTCTCCGTGCAGGGGCGGATCTACAAAACCCAGCCCATGCAGTTGTCCGTATCGGGCAACGCAAGAGTTCCCGCGAACCCGGCCCTGCCAATGCCGCAGTCCCCGAATGCCCCGCCACAGCCGTCCGGCCTTCCCGACAAGCTCTTCTTTGCCGAGACCGTACTCTCGAAAAGGAAGGCCTACGTCGGAGAGGTCGTTCCCGTGGAGTTGCGATTTTACTTCTCGGATCGCGTGAGCGGCCAACTCGGTGACCGGCCGACGTTCAGCGGGGAAGGATTCACGGTGCAGCGCTTTTCCAACCCCCAGCGGCGCGAGCAGATCGTGAACGACTCCAACTACGTGGTCTTCACCTACCAGACATCCATCACGCCGGTGAAAGCGGGCAAACTTGAGATTCCCGCGGCAACTTTTAACGCCCGACTCCAATTGCCCGGTCGTTCGGCCGGAGGCATTCAAGATTTGCTCGGGATGTTCGCCGATGTGCGGGAGGTGACGCTGGAAAGCCGTCCGACATCGATCGATGTGCTGCCTCTCCCCTCGGAAGGCCGCCCGGCAGACTTCTCCGGGGCGATCGGCAATTTCACGATGGAGGCAACGGTAAAGCCCGCAAAGGTCGCAGCTGGCGAGCCGGTGACACTGACCGTCGCTGTGTCCGGCCAAGGAAATCTCGACGCGATGGGAAGCCCGACACTGACCGAGGATGAAGGCTGGAGAACGTATCCTCCCTCGGACAAAGTTGTTCCTGACGATGCGATCGGGTTCTCCGGAAAGCGCGTCTTCGATTTCACGTTGATCGCACGGGAAGACCAGACGCGCACCCCGGGAGTGAGCTTCAATTTCTTCGATCCTTCCTCGGGCAAATACGAAACCCTGACGGCGGCCCCCCTGACGGTTGAGGCCAAAGGGGGCTCCGCAGCGCCGGCTGTAGCAACAGGACAACCTTCGGCTGCGACCAATGCCCCCTCTCCGATACCCGTGCAGACGGAGGTCGCTCCCACGACACCGCCCACGGGAGCATCGGATTGGCAACCCTTGTTTCTGCGACGCGACTTCCTTGTCTCGAATGCGGCTCTTGCGGTGGCCTGGCTCGCCTTGTTCGGATTTCTCGCCTTGCGGCGCTTCGAGCACTCCGAGTCCGGTCGGCGCCTTGCGGCCAAACGCCACACGAAATCCCTTCTCAACCGCCTGGGTGAGGGAGATCCCGCGGGCTTCTACGATCGTGCCGTTGAGTTTCTTCGCGAGCGTCTTGATTGCGATGCCCTTACTCTGCCCGAACGGTTGAGCCGTCTCTCTCTGGACCCTGCTGTTGCAGAGTCGCTCCGCACGCTTCTGGCCCGCCAGACCGAGGCCCGCTACGGCATCACCTCCACCCGTACTCCTTCACCGGAGGAGAGAACGACTTTCCTCGCAGCCCTTCAATCCATCGATCGTCATGCGCGCTGAGTTCTTCGCCTGCCTCCTCTTGTGTCTTGTCGCCGCGTCGCTGCAGCCCATGGCCGCAGCAGACCTCGACATCCTGCAGACCGCCCAGCACCGTCTCGACGAGGGAGATTTCGCCCAAGCGGCGGATCTCTTCGAGAAGGCATCCGCTGGCGCGCCTGCGTCCGCGGAACTCTACTACAATCTCGGGCGTGCCTACCTCAAACTCGGGAATCCCGCGCGGGCGGCGCTGAACTTCCGCAAAGCCCTCGTGCTGGCTCCGTCGTCCGCCGCCGCCCGGCAGGCTCTCAAGGAGTGCGAAGAAGACCTTGCGCTCCCCCGCCGGCAGGCGGACTGGAGAGACCGAGCCGCGGAGGCTCTGCCGTTCGATGCCGCCACCGTGACCTCGGTGGTTTTGTTCTGGCTGGCCGCGGGTCTTTTGCTCTCGATCGTGTTCGGGCAAAAGCGTCTCTGGAAAAACGCAATGGCCTTGGCGGCCGTGGCTGCTGCTGCGGGATTGGGACTCGTTGTTTGGCAGGCCGATCCCCGCATACGTTTTGCCGATGAAGCAACGGTGCTTGCGTCGGGGGGCACCGTCCTTCTTGAAGCGCCGACCGAAAGCGCCACAAAAATCGCAACCCTCCCCGAGGGAGCAACGGTCGACATTCGCTCCCAGCGCGGCCGGTGGTTCTACGGTTCCACCCCAACAGGAGCAAGCGGATGGTTTTCGACAGAGGGCATCGTCCCCACCATTCCGGCTCCGTGAGAATTGCCCGGGCGACACTGTGCCTCCTGGCACTGCTCGCTCCCCTCACCCTCCGCGCAGCCGAACCCTGGCGCGCACGTCTCACGGACGACAAGCCAGGGCCATGGCCGGGGCCCCCTGACTTCAGGGCGACGTGGACATTCGGATGGTCGGGCCTTCCGGCTGCGGAAGCCACCACGAGAATCACCAACGGACCGGAGACCATCCTCCTTGAGGCCACAGGTGGCACGACAGGTGCAGCGCGGTGGCTCTGGCAGATCGATGCCAGCCTTGCTGCGGAGTCGCTGCTTCCCCGATTTCTTCCCGATCAAAGCGAACAACGCGAACGCTACGCCCGGCGGACAATTCGCACCGTCATGGAATCACGCGAGGACGGACTCTGGCGCCTCCGCGACACGGGGGAAAAGACGCGTTGGAAGAAGGTGAAACTTTCTCCTGTCCGGGATTTGTTTTCCGGCATGCTCTTCATCCGAAGCCAACCTCTCCGCAACGGCGACCGGATCGGCCTTGTCATTTATCCGGGGGATTCTCCGTTTCTCGTTGAAGCGACGGTCGAGAGACGGGAAGTGCTGACCTCGGAGGAAAAACCGATCCCGGTCCTCCGGTTGAAGCTCTCCATCGAGCGCATCAATCTCAAGGCGGACGGACGCCTGGAGCCGCACGGAAAGTTTCGTTCCGGCACGGTTTGGCTCTCGGACGATGCAGCCCGCCTCCCTGTGCGGGCCGAAGTCGACCTCTTTATCGGCTATGTCTTCGCCGAAAGAACCTCCCTCGCGCTTTCTAGGAAAGCAGCAGAAACGGAACCGCCAGAAGGGGCAGAGTGAAAACAACGGCCACCCCCACAGCCGCGGCCCGGCGCTCTTTCGCCAGCAAAATCCAAGAAGCCGCTGCCGCCAGAACGATCCAGACCGGATACGACCAGACCGCCAGCACAAAGGCCCAAGGTTGCCATGCGCTTTCCGAGCCCGGGGCATCGAAGGCCATCACCGCGAATCCCGCCATCGCCAACCAGGGAAGAAGCGACAATGCCTGCAGCAGTTGACACGCGAGAAGGATCACCCAGGGCCAAACCGGTCGCCACATGGACCGCAGCAAAGCGCGCCCCTTGCGCTGATGCAATTCCGAATCCTCCGCCCAGGGAGGAAAAATCCCCTTGCGCACCCCGTCACGCCCCCGCACCTTCGCCGCCGTGAGGTGGTTCTGGATCGCAACAGTGGCTCTCCTCGGTCTGGCCACACAGGCTGCGGCCGAATGGAATGTCGTGCTCCACGAAGGACGTCGCTACGTGCCGATCGAGGACGTTTCCAGATTCTACAAACTCAACGCCCCCGTGTATGATGGGCAAGCATTCACACTGACCGGACAGGGACGCACGCTCACGGGCCGCGCGGGGGGACGGGAGGTTCAGATCAATAACGTCAAATACGTCCTCTGCTTTCCAATCGAGTCCAAGGGGGGGCGCACGCTGATCTCGGCCATGGACGTTACAAAGATCATCGAACCGGTCTTGCGCCCCGGAAAAATCAAGGACGCCACCGCAGTGCGCACGGTCATCCTTGATCCCGGACACGGCGGCCACGACTCCGGCGCGACGGGTCCGCTCGGTCGAGAGAAGGATGCGGCGCTGGACGTCGCCTTGCGGGCCAAGCGACTGCTGGAGCAGAACGGCTACAACGTCCGACTCACGCGGATGACCGATGTCTTCATTCCCTTGGAAAAGCGCGCCGCCTTCGCCAACAAATACCCGAATGCGATTTTCGTGAGCATCCACTTCAACAAAAGCAAATCCGTCGGCGGCACCGGTATCGAGACCTATGCGCTCGCTCCCCGCGGAGTGCCCTCGATGGACGAGGAAAACCTGAGTTACAGCGATTTCAAGGCCCACCCCGGCCATGCAAACGATGCCGAGAACATCGCACTCGCCACCGCCATGCATTCCTCCATGCTCCGCCATATGCGACTCTTCGACCGGGGAATCAAACGTGCCCGCTTCGTCGTGATCCGGGACGTGCAAATTCCGGGTGTGCTCTTGGAGGGCGGATTCATGAACCACCCCGTGGACTCGCGCCAAATCGCGCAGCCCGCCTTTCGCGATGCTTTCGCCCGTGCCATCCTCGAAGGCGTCAACCGCTACCGGAGCGCCGTCGCGGGACGCATGCAATACTTCCGACCCTCCGCCGTGGTCGCAGCGACGGATCCCACGAACGTTCCGGAAATCAAGCCGACACCCACACCGGCCCCCGTCGGGTCCCGCACCGACATGGACGACTCCGTCAACCGCGCGGCCAATGCCATCACCACTCCACAGAATTGACTCATGACTGACAGCCCGCCCGCAACCGATCCCATTGGAGTATTCGACTCCGGCATCGGCGGCCTCACCGTTGTTGCCGCGTTGAGATCTCTGCTCCCTGCGGAAAACATTCTCTACATCGGCGACACGGCCCGTGTGCCGTATGGCGGCAAGAGTCGGGGCACGGTGGAACGCTACGGCGTGGAGATCGGCGGACTCCTCCTTGCCGAGCGCGCCAAGATGATTGTCGTGGCATGCAACACAGCCTCGGCTCTTGCCGTCCCGCGCATGCAGCAGCTTTTCCGCGTGCCCGTGCAGGGAGTGATCGCACCGGGTGCCACCGCAGCGGTTCAAGCCACCCAAACCCGTCGCGTGGGAGTCATCGGAACGCGAGCCACCATCACCAGCCGCGCATACGAACATGCGATCCGCGCACTGGCTCCGGACATCGCCGTGCACGGCACCGCTTGCCCGCTGCTTGTGCCGCTGATCGAGGAGGGACTTTACGAGGACCCGATCACGGACATGGTGTTGCACCGTTATCTTGAGCCGTTGCTTTCAAAAGGCATCGACACCCTTGTTCTCGGTTGCACGCATTACCCGCTTCTCCGACCCGCCATCGCCCGGGTGGCGGGCCCCTGTGTCACTCTGGTCGACTCCGCGCAGAACTGCGCGCTTGCGGTGCGCGATCTTCTGCAAGAACGCACCCTGGCCGCACCGCGTGAGCGCCTCGGCCGCTTGGATGTGGCCCTCACCGACTCGGCGGAGGGCTTTCTCCGCGAAGCCGAGCGTGCGCTCGGGCTCCAAATCGGCGACGTCGTCCTCAAGGCCGTGCAGGAGACGCCCTGAACTTTTTCACTCTCGGCGCTTCCCCTTTCCCGATTCTCCGACTATCGGCTTCAGAAACCTTCCCGACACATGGCCAAAGACCGCATTCGCCTCGACGATCTTGACCAGAGCAGGTCGCTCGAGCAGGACGACTACAAGAAGCAGCTCAAGCAGCACCAGCTTCAGCTTTTGAACATGCAGCTCCGCCTCCGGGAGAAGAAGAACTCCGTGGTTCTTGTCTTCGAGGGACCCGATGCCGCGGGCAAGGGCGGCGCCATCAAACGCGTGGTCGAACGTCTCGATCCCCGTCTGGTCCGTGTGTATTCCATCGTGAAACCCACGCCTGAGGAGTACCAGCACCACTATCTGTGGCGTTTCTGGAACAAGCTCCCCCCTTGGGGAAATCTGGTGGTGTATGACCGCTCCTGGTATGGCCGCGTGCTTGTCGAGAGGGTGGAGGGTTTTTGCACGGAGGCGGAGTGGAAGCGCGCCTACCGCGAGATCAACGAGTTTGAGCGCCTTCTCACGGACGACGGCACGATTCTCGTAAAGATCTACCTGCACATTTCAAAGGACGAACAGCTCGAACGCTTCAAACGCCGCGAGGCGGATCCCTACAAGCACTGGAAAATCAGTGACGAGGACTGGAGGAATCGCCGCCACTGGGACGACCACAACCGCGCGGCGGAGGAAATGTTCGAGCGCACCTCCACTCCCGAGGCCCCGTGGACGGTCATTCCCGGGAACTACAAATGGTATGCCCGTGTGAAGACGCTCAAGACGATCTGCGACCGCGTGCAAGCCGCACTGGGCTGATCCCCTCAGGCCGCAAGGTCTTTGCTGAGTTCGGGATTCCGGGCAAAGACCTTGGCGACAAGCCTTGCATCGTCGGTGAGCCCGATCTCTTCGACATGATCAGGAATGAGGTCCGCGCCGCGCACGAAATAGTCCAGCGCCACCAAAGCCTCCCAAACATGCTCGGGAATCGGCTCACCACCCGACCGGCGTGTGGCGTCTTCGAGCACAGCTTCCAGAATCCTTACCCCGCGCTGGAGGTCGCCGTGTTGCCGCGCTTGTTCGCTGGCGAGTTTCTTCTCGATCTCGGCACGGAAACCGGGAATGCGCACGAGATCGGCGTAGGTCAGCCGACGCCGGGCATTTTCAATATAGTCGTCGAGCGAGATCGCCTGACCGGGCGAGCCAAACGGCCGCACGGTGTCTGCACGGTGGATTCGTGAATCGGGGGTCATGGTGGGAGGAATCCTTCCTTATTCCTCGCGACGCCCCATGAGGAGCGGGAGGAGGTGCCAGAGGAAGTAGGCGAGTGAGGTGATGAACGCGGCCACGTAGGTCAGGGCTGCGGCATTCAACACTTTGTCCACGCCGGCCGACTCCGTCATGGAAGAGACGACGCCGCTGTGACGGAGCGCGAGTTTGGCACGCGCCGAGGCATCGAATTCGACCGGAAGAGTCACCAGATTGAAGAGCATGATGATCCCCCAACCGATCGCCATGAGGAGCATTCCGGTCGTCGTATTGATAAATCCTGTAAACATTCCGATGAGAGGCAGCCACATCACGATCTGACTTGCGAACGTGGTGGCACCGACGGCGGCCATGCGCAAATGGAGGGGCGCATACGCCCGGGCGTGCTGGATGGCGTGCCCCGCCTCGTGGGCCGCGACGGCGACGGCAGCCACCGAGTTGCCGTAGTAGTTCCCCTCGCTCAGAACAAGACGCCGGTGCGAGGGGTCGTAGTGATCGGTGAGTTCGCCGGGATGCGAGACGATCTCGACACCGGTCACGCCTTGGTCATCGAGGATTCGCCGCGCCGCCTCGGCGCCGGTAATGCCGTTCACTGCCGGTTCCGCAGCGTAGCGGCGGTAAACACGCTTCACACGGAACGACGCCCAGAGGGACAATGCCATCGTGCCGACGAAGAGAAGTAGTGCGAGTGCCATGGGGCATAAGGTGCAGAGAACGTGATGATTTGCAAATGACGATGTTTGGAATGTATCGTTCGTTTTTCTCGAATGAATACTCAGCTGAATTATCACCACCTTCGCTACTTCCTGGCCGTCGCGGACCATGGCGGGGTGAAGGCGGCCTCGCAGATTCTGCACGTCTCGCCGCCCACCTTGAGCGCTCAGGTGCGGGAGCTGGAGGGCATGCTCGGCACAGCCTTGTTCCGAAGAGAGGGGCGGCGCCTGGTGCTGACGGATACGGGCAGGCTGGCTCGGACGTATGCCGCACGCATTTTCGCACTGGGCGACGAAATGCTCGGCGCGCTCCAACGCGGCGGCACGCCGGGCGCGGAAACCGTCTTCGTGGGAATCGCCGACACTGTCCCCAAACTCGTTGTGGCACGCCTTTTGGGAAGGGCATGGAAGACGATGCCCGGGCTGCGGATCGTTGTGCGTGAAGGACAGTCCCCGGAGTTGTTCGCGGCCCTGTCCGCACGACAACTTGACCTGGCTCTCACTGCGGAGCCGGCCAGTCCCTCACGCCGACCACCGCTTGTGAGTCGCGTGGCGGCGCGATTCGGCATCCAACTCGTCGCGACCCCGCTCCTCAGGCGCCGGTTTGCCCGCAGTCGGGAGCTCGAGGGGTTTCCGCTGCTCGTCCCCGCGAAAGAATCCCCCCTTCGTCGGGAATTGGAGCGGTGGTGGTCGGAAGCCGGGGTGCATCCGGAGATTCGGGCAGAGTTTGATGATGCGGCGGCGATGTATGAACTGGCCGCCGGCGGTGTGGGGGCGGCGCCCGTTCCCGGGGCCTTGGTGAAACACATCGCCTCCCGCTACGGGCTCAGCGTCCTGCCGGTCGAGCCGCCGATCCACGAGGAACTCTTCGTGGTGACAACGGCAACCGGGCCCGGCGGCGCGGGTTCCCGCCTCGTGGCGGAGCTTGCCGCAAGCGTCTCAGACGATGCGTGAGGGCACATCGCGCCGGCCGGAAAGCGCCCGCTGGAGCGTGACCAGATCGGCATGCTCCAGCCCGCCGCCCGCGGGGAGACCGTGGGCGATGCGTGTCACCTGCACGCCGGTGGACCGCAGGAGATCGGCGACGAAGTGCGTGGTGGCCTCGCCTTCGACATCCGCACTCAGTGCAAGAATGACCTCTGTGGGCTGCTCTGAGCGGACGCGTTCGAGCAACTCGGTGGCGCGCAGTTGGTCGGGACCGATGTGATCGAGGGGGGCAAGACGTCCGCCGAGAGCATGGTAGCGTCCGCCGAAGGTTCCGGTGCGCTCGATGGGCAAAATGTCGGTGGCCTGCTCGACAACGCAAATCTCGCGACCGGCGCGGGCGGGCTGGGAGCAAATCTCGCACAGATCGCCTGCGGAAAAAAAACCGCACAACCGGCATGGTTGCACGGCCTCGGTGGCGCCACGAATCACCTCGGCCAGCAACTCCGGGCGGGCATCCTTGCGCCCGATGAGCCAAAGCCCGATACGTTCCGCGCTCCGTGGACCGATACCGGGGAGGCGGCGGAGTTCGCGCAGCAGGGCATTGAGGGCCGGAGGATAATCGATGGCCATAGGCGCCTCACTCGGCTGCGATCGCCCCGTCCTCGATCCGAAACAAACGGTCCCCGCGACGCGCGAGGTTTTGGTCGTGCGTCACGACGACGAGGGTTCGGCTATCCTGCTTGGAAACGCCCAGCAAGAGTTCGATGATGGACTCCCCGGTGTGGGAATCGAGATTGCCCGTGGGCTCGTCGGCGAAAAGAATCGCAGGATCGTTCACGAGGGCACGGGCTATGGCCACGCGCTGCTGCTCGCCTCCGCTGAGTTCGGACGGCAAATGATCGAGCCGTGCCGAAAGTCCCACGCGCTCCAGAAGCTCCCGGGCGCGCTCCGGATTCGTCCGACCGCCGATGAGCCCGGGAAGCGTGACGTTTTCCAGAGCGGTGAGTTCGGGGAGCAGGAAATACGACTGGAAGACAAACCCCATCCTCGTGTTTCGCAAGCGCGCCAGGCGGTCCGTCGAGAGCGCGTAGAGCGATTGCCCCTCGAAACTCACGGTCCCGGCTTCGGGAGTCTCAAGACCGGCGAGCGTGTAGAGGAGCGTTGTTTTCCCGGCCCCGCTCGCCCCGCACAGAAAGACAACCTCGCCCGCCTGCACGTCCAGGCTCACGTCGCGCAACACGGGAACCGACTCGCGCCCGATGCGGAACGAACGGCGGATGCGGGATGCGGAGAGTTGGACGGCCATCCCTGCGTAATACGCCAGATCGCCGCGGACGGGTGAAGGATTTTCCGCAACCCTGCACGACGATCCGGTAGAAAAGAGGTTTCCGCACAGGATGCCAGCATGCATGGTGAAGACACATGAAACGCATCCGGCTTGCCGTCACTCTGGGAGATCCCGCGGGGATCGGCCCCGAGGTCGCTCGTGCCGCGCTTGCCGCCTCGGAGTTTCCCGGAGTCGAAGCCGAGATGATCGGCTCATGCGAGGGGCACGTTGCCGGGCGGCCTACAGCCGCATCGGCCCAGGCGGCGTGGGATGCGCTGGAGCAAGCGGCTTGCGGACTCCGCGAAGGCCGCTTTGACGGCGTCGTGACCGGGCCCGTCTGCAAATCCACTCTGAGAGACATCGGCTTCCCCTACCCGGGGCAGACGGAGTTTTTTGCGGAGAAGCTGGGAGTCGGGAATCACGCCATGTGCCTGACAGGCGGTCCGCTGACAGTGGCTTTGGTGACGGCACATGTCCCGTTGGCGGATGTCCCCAGCCTGCTCACGGCGTCAGAGATCCAAAGGGTCGCACGGTTGCTGCACGCCCATCTGCGCGCAACGGGGGTTGCCGCGCCGCGCCTTGCGGTCGCCGGGCTCAATCCGCATGCGGGAGAACAAGGGCATCTCGGCCGCGAGGATATCGACCTGATTACTCCGGCGGTCGCCGGCCTCGCCTCGGAGTTTGCAGTTTCGGGGCCCGAGGCTCCGGACACGGTTTTTCACCGGGCGGTGCGCGGGGAATTCGACGGCATCGTGTGTATGTATCACGATCAAGGGCTCATCCCTCTGAAACTCCTTGCCTTCGATGAAGGCGTGAACGTCACCCTCGGGCTTCCGAAGCCCCGTACCAGCCCCGACCATGGAACGGCGTTCGGAATTGCCGGAAAGAGCGTTGCCCGACCGGACAGCATGATCGCGGCGTTGCGCCTCGCCATCCGCCTCGCGGGTTCCTGCCCGTCCATGGCCGCAACCTGAGGCGGGTATTTCGCAGTTGCTTTTCCGGCTCCTTGGGCACAGCCTCAGAGCTTCTGCACTCGCAGTTTTTTCCATGAGCAACTCCCTCGATCAACTCAAGCAATTCACCACCGTTGTTGCGGACACCGGCGATTTCGAATCCATCCGCGCTTTCGCACCGCAGGATGCCACAACCAACCCGACACTCATCTTCAAGGCGGTCCAGCAGCCGGAATACCGTCCATTGCTCGACAAAGCCGTCGCCGACAACCGCGGGTCCTCGCTGGCCGGCGAGGCACTCGTCAAAAAGATCATCGACGACCTTCTGATTGCGTTCGGTCGCAAGATTCTTGAGATCGTGCCGGGCCGCGTCTCGACCGAGGTCGACGCACGGCTGTCGTTCGATGCCGAAGGCACTGTGGAGAAAGCCCGCTATCTCATCAGTCTCTATGAGTCCGCAGGCACGCCCCGTGAGCGCATCCTCATTAAAATCGCCTCCACCTGGGAGGGCATTCGTGCCGCGGAGATTTGCCAGAAGGAAGGCATCAACTGCAATCTCACCCTCCTTTTCGCGCTCCCGCAGGCGATTGCCTGTGCCGAGGCAGGCGTGCGCCTGATTTCTCCGTTCGTCGGGCGGATTTACGATTACTACAAGGCGACGACGGGGAAGGAATTCCAGGGTGCCGAGGATCCGGGCGTGCAGTCCGTACAGCGCATTTTCGCCTACTACAAAAAATTCGGCTACTCGACGCAAGTCATGGGAGCCAGCTTCCGAAACACCGGCCAGATCCGCGAACTTGCGGGTTGCGACCTGCTCACCATCAGCCCGGACCTTCTGGAGGAGCTCAAGAACTCCTCGGCACCGATCGAGAGAAAACTCACGGTCGAAGCAGCCAAGGCCGACGCGATCCAGAAAATCGCGATGGATGAGAAAACTTTCCGTTGGATGCTCAATGAAGATGCGATGGGCACAGACAAGCTGGCCGACGGCATCCGGAAGTTCGGGGCCGACATCGTCAAACTCGAAGGCATCATCGCCAAAAGCCTATGAAGCCCCTCCTCCTTGCAGGCCTCTTGGCCTTTTCCCCGCTTGCCCTGCACGCAGCTCCGGCTCTCTCCGATCACCCGGGGGCCCTCGTCATTCTCGCGGGGCTAGAACCGGTGCAGGCGGAGCTGGGCCTCTCCTCCGGCCAAGTTCGCCGCATCGATGCCATTCGCGCATCCTATCGCGCGGATGCGAGAGAGATCGTCGCCTCGGCGGCCGATCCCTCGACATCCCGCAAGGAGGCCGCCAATGCCCTGGCGAAGGCGGGGGAGAGCGCCAACAAGTCCGTCCTCGCCCTGCTCACCCAGGCCCAGATTCAGCGTCTGAAGCAAATCGAGCTCCAGAAACTGGAGGGCACGATGCTCACCTCCCCGGCCATCCAGAAGTCGCTTGGTTTGAGTCCCTCCCAGCAGTCCAGAATCGCGGGAATCCAAGACAAGCAGCTTCGGGACGCCGACCGCATCACGGCTTCTTTCGAAGACGGACGCATCGATCGGCAGGAGCGTATCGACCAACTCCGCTCACTGCGCCTGAAAGCCTCCAAGTCCATGCTCTCCGTACTGACGGAGGCACAGAGAACGCAACTCGAAGCGATGAAAGGAACCCCTCTGGCGGGCCTCTGAGCGAACTTGCGGGTCCATACGGACCGACCCGCCCCCCACCATCCGGCACCTGATCATGTTGTGAAGCTTGAGATCTCCAGGCCGCCGTCTCCCATGCGGGATGCTGTTTACGTCGGCATCTCGGTTCTTCTCTGCTTCGTGGCATCCGCCTACTTCATCTACAGTCAGGCGAGTGCAAAGAACAACGTCCACAACCGCCAGCGTCTCGAAGCGGTCGCGTGGAGAACAGCGAACGCCCTGAATGCCGAGGCCCATCAAGCCCTGAGTTACAGCCCGCCTCACCGGCTCGATGCCGCGCTCTACGAAAGCGTCCAATCCCCTCTCACCGAAGTCAAGGTCTCGGAGGCGATCATCTCCCGGATGTTCACCGTCGGATTCGACGGCGAGGAACCGCGGATGATCGTCGATACCGAGGGCTTCCCCGCGCGGTCTTGGGAAAGGTTGCCTGCGATTCCCGGTCGCAGCGGAGACTTCAGCAAGGAGACGATGTATTTCTGTGCCTTGTCGGTCAGCCGCACAGGCAAGGGCTGGGTCGGCGAAATCGCGTATCCGGGTTCAACCGAGTCCCTCGTCCTCGCGATGGTCCCGATCCCGCGAAGCAACGGAGGCAAGGATGTCCTTGTGGTGGAATCCACCAGCGACAAACTGCAGCCCACCTTGGCATCCCTGCGCTCGGCAGCACTCTCTTCCGTGCTCATGGGAGCGCTCGTCTCTGTCACAGTGGCTCTCGCCGTTTACTCCTACCGCCGGCGGAACATCGTCGACGAACATCGGCTCGGACTTATCGAGGACGCCGAACGGGCTCTTGTGCAGGCGGTTGGTGAAGCCATTTATCAAGTCGACAAACAAACCAGCCGGATCAAGTGGCAAGGCAACCTTACAGGATTCGGATGGGAAAGCGGGCGAGATCTTCCCTCGACCCGCAGCGAATGGATCGCCCACATCGTCCCCGAGGATGCGACGCGCTGCAAAGAGGCATGGGCCGGCCACCAAGCCGGCGAGCGCTGGAGTCTGGAATACCGCATCGTCGGGAAAGATTCGCGTGTTTACTGGCTTCTCGACCGCGGGCAGCATGTCGCGGCCGGCTCCGGTGCTTCTCTGGAGATCGGGACCATCCTCAACCTCACCCCGCTTCGTGAAGCGGAGCGCAGGCTGCGGGACGTCGCGGATGCCGCAGGGGAATACATCTGGGAAGTGGATGCCTCGGGCCACTATACCTATGTTTCCGACCGGGTGCGCGACGTGCTTGGCTACGAGTCCGAGGCTCTCATCGGCCGCCATCCTTTCGCGTGGGTACCTCCGGAAGATGTCGACCACGTTCGCAAGCAGTCCGAGGAACTCGTCTCCCGCAAAGCCGTCTTCCGCGACTTCGAGCATCGGATGATCCGCAAGGACGGGGAAATCATCTGGCTGAGCACGAACGGAGTTCCGGTTCTGGACACCGCCGGGCGACTGATCGGATACCGCGGAGCCGGCCTCGACATCACGGCCCGCAAGCGTGCAGAGCAGGAACTTATCCGCGAGAAAGAGGCTGCTCTGGCCGCAGATCGCGCGAAGAGCGAGTTCCTGGCCGTGATGAGCCACGAAATCCGTACCCCACTCAACAGCGTTTTGGGATTCGCCGATTTGCTGACCGAATCGGAACTGAACGAGAACCAGCGTGAACAGATCGAAATGATCCGCCGCAGCGGGGATGCACTCCTCGTGCTCCTGAACGACATCCTCGACTTTTCCCGTATCGAATCAGGCAAAATGCCGATTCAGCCCACGGCGGTCGAGATTCGCAGCTGCCTGCGCGATGTCGTCGACCTCTACCGCGCCACCGCCCAAGCGAAAGGTGTCGGCCTTGAGGTCACGATCGAAGAGGAGGTTCCTTCCACCGTCTGCACCGACCCGGGCCGCTTGCGGCAAATTTTGCTCAATCTGGTCGGCAACGCGGTGAAGTTCACGCCGAGCGGATGCGTCACGGTCTCCGCAAGTCGGGGAAGTTCGCAGAACGAGGACGGGCGTTTCCCCCTGCGCATCGAGGTCTCCGACACGGGCATCGGAATTCCCCCGGACAAAATCGCGAGGCTCTTCAAACCCTTCTCGCAGGCGGATTCCTCGACAACCCGCCGGTTCGGCGGCACAGGTCTCGGTCTGGCCATCTGCAAGCGCTTGGCCGAGCTTCTCGGGGGTGATGTGTCGCTTCTGTCGTCCTCGCCCGGTGGCAGCACGTTTTCTCTTGAGATTCCATTGGTAACCATCCCCTCGCTTCCGGAGAATTCCCGACAATCATCCACAGTCCTTTCGGCAACGGGCGTGATGGACGATCCCTCCTCATGCCGCGTCTTGGTGGTGGAGGACAATCCGGTCAACCGCATGCTTGCACAGCGCATGCTGCTTTCCTTGGGATTTTCCAGCGATGCGGCCGAGGACGGGCTGCGCGGGGTCGAGGCCCACACGCGAAACCCGTACGACATCATCTTCATGGACCTCCAGATGCCGGAAATGGATGGGGTGACCGCCTCGCGGCGCATCCGTCAATTGGAAGCGGAGGCAAGCGGACCGCAGCGCAGGGTTTACATCATTGCTCTGACGGCTGATGCGATGTCCGGAGACAGGGATCGCTGCCTTGAGGCGGGAATGGATGACTACCTCAGCAAGCCCATCCGTCGGGCCGATCTTTCTTCCGCATTGGACCGCGCCGTGGCGACGATCAGTCTGCTCGACCGCTCCGTTCCGGGCTCCAACTAGTCCGCGGGTGTGGTATTCAAACCCGCGAAACGGGCGGCAAGTGCCGTGTGGTCCAGGCAGGGGCCGATGAACAATGCCAGAGGCGTGGAGAGACGCGGCGAGGGGCCGACAGGGAAGAATTGCACATCGGTACCGATTTTCTGGAAGACGAAAAACGTCTCCGGCTCTTCTGCGAAGCGCACGAGACCTTTGGCGCGGATCACCTCTTCGGGCAGGGCCTTGAGGGCCTTGACAAAGCCGGCGCGCTGAACTTCCCCGGGTAGCGGAATCTCGCACGAAGCGAAATGATAGCTCTCGTGGTGACATCCCTCCGCGTGCGGATGGTGGTGACCACAGCAAGGTGCGGATTGCAGACGTGGTTGAGCGTCGAAAGCGGCTCGAAGATCCTTCGTGAGCCCCTCAATCGTGGTCTCCTTTCCTCTCACCCCGCACCGGGCGAGCGAGGACTGGACATCCGCAAGGCGGGAGGCGTCGACGGCATCCGCTCTGGAGAAGAAGACATGCGACGCGATGCGCGCCTGTTCACGTTCAAGCGCATTGTGCCAGAAGCGTTTCTGCCACCGCTGGCAGTCGATCACCGCAACCTGCATTGGACTGGTGAAACCTGTCAGTGAGGGATCGAGGGAGAGTGCCTCGATCAATGGGCCGGGATCCGTGGTGCCATTCGTCTCGACAAGAAGCACCTTGTCCGGCTCATGGCGGTGCGAGCGCAGTTCCTCGAAGAACTGGTCCCTTGATCCACAGCAAACACAGTCTCCGCTGAGCGCCGAAACCTCCTCAAGCAGCTCACGGAACTGTTCGGCATCGACACGGGCGTTCTGGTAATCGTTCAGAAGCAGTGAGGCCCGCAGTCCTTCGTCGGACAGCTGCCGGGCCAGTCGTTTGAGCAGCGTGGTTTTGCCTGCACCAAGGAATCCGACAACGAGCAAAAGGGGCGTCATGCATGCCAAGGTGGCACGGGCGCGCAAGAATGCAAAATCCAGACGCATTGACCCCGGCGACCGGACGACGCACGATCCGCCCATGAAACGCACCCTTCGTCGAGTCGCTCCCCTGCCCTCTGCAAAGATCGTCGGTGCGCTCTACGCATTGGCAACTCTGCTTTTCGCTCCCCTGATCCTGCTCGGAGTGCTCGCCAGCACCCTGCTCGGTCCCAGCGGCGGACAATCCGGCAACGCGACATTCGGCATCCTCTTCGCCGTGGGACTTTCAATCGGACTCCCGATCTTCTACGGAGTGCTGGGCTTTCTTTGCGGCCTCATCGGGGCCTGGGCATACAACCTTCTGGCAGGCATTCTCGGAGGCATCGAGGTCGAGATCGAGTGAACCCTCAGGCGTGCCAGCGTGACGCCGCGGCATCCGGACCGACGGTGAGCTGCTTGATGACTGTTGTCAGGTAAACCGGTTCAGGATGGCGCCCCCGGTATTTGGTAATCTCTTTTTTCTCGATCACCCGGAATCCGAAACGCTCCAGAAGCTTCGCCCCCCGCCGCGATTCGAATGTCACGAGTTGGCCGAACACGGCCTTCTCGCCGCACAAACGCAGGTAGTCGAAGTAGGCATTCAGCATGGCGTGTGTGCCGGCAACGCTCTGGGCCTCGGGCAGAACATTGAAGTGGAAGTGGGCCGTCCGCCGCGGCGCGGCAGGCACCTCGCGCCATGAGTTACGCAGAATCCAGCGGATAAACTCCCGAGTCGCGGCGTTGTAGCGGGGATAGCGGGCCATCCCGACCCCGAAGAGCCGGAGATTGTGGAAAAAGCCGTGCCACTGCTGGCGAAACGGACGACGCGATCCGAGCAGATAGCCCTTTACCACTCCATCCTGCTCCAGAACGAATGAGGACTCGGGCTCGATGTCCGTGTAATACGCAGTGAGGTAATCCGCGAACAGCTCCCGGTCCTCGAACACCGGGTCGATCGGCTTGCCCAAGAAGCCTGTCTCGCAGCAGAGGCGCCGCACGGCGGCACGGTCCTCCGCCGCATAGGGACGGATCTTGATGCCGGATGGGAGAGCCACGCTTGTGTTTTACGGAAACGCACGCCGCGGCGGAAAGCGAAATCCTTGCCCGGACTTGCACGTGTGCGGGGTGCCCGCAAGAATCCCGACTCATGATTTCGCTTCAGGAGGACCCGGGAAACAGGGAGGAGTCGGCATTCGTGCGCGAGATCCGGGACATGTTCTCGGAGGATGGAAGGCTTTCGTGTGCCGCAAATTTCGAGTTCCGGCCCGAGCAGCAGCAAATGGCCTGCGCCGTGGCGGCCGCCCTCGAAGCCGGAACCCAAGTCGTCATCGAGGCAGGGACCGGCGTCGGCAAGTCCCTCGCCTATCTCGTGCCGTCCGTTCTGCACTCCGTGCGCTCGAAGAAAAAAGCGGTCATTTCCACTCACACCATCGCTCTCCAGGAACAACTCATCCAGAAGGACATTCCGCTTGTGCAGAAGCTTGTCAGCGAGGAGTTCGAGGCGGTGCTTCTCAAGGGCCGACAGAACTTCCTTTGCACGACGCGCCTGCGTCGCGCGCTGTCGCAGTCCGGCGACCTGTTTACTTCCGACCAGCGAGGGGAACTCGAACGCATCCGCAAGTGGAGCGAGACAACCCGCGACGGATCGCTGGGGGATTTTCTCGAGCAGCCGGAGTCCTCGGTATGGGAGGAGGTTCGCAGTGAACAGCATGTGTGCACCCCGAAGTCCTGCGGCCCCTCCTCCGGGTGCTTTTACCAAGCTCTCCGCAGAAGGGTCGGATCGGCCAACGTGGTAGTTTTGAACCATGCGCTCTTCTTTACGTTGCTTGGGGGTGTGGAGGAGGCGGAGACCCGTACCGGCGGACTGCTTTTCGCAAACGATTTCGTGGTTTTTGACGAGGCCCATACCATCGAGGACGTCGCCTCGCGACACATCGGCATGGAGGTCTCGCAGATCGGCCTGCGTCGTGCTGTGCAGCGCCTCTACAATCCACGCACGAAAAAGGGGCTCTTCCAGGTTCTCCGCAATGGCCCCGCGTGCAAGGAAATCGCCGACATGCTTCCGGCAACGGATGCCTTTTTCGAGCAGGTGGGAGCGCGGTGCACCTTTAAAAAAGGCCGCGAAGTGCGCGTTCGTGAGCCCGATCTGGCGGATGGAACCGGAATCTCTTCGGCCCTCGTACGGCTTGGCGAACTCATCGGCACAGCCGCATCGAAGTGTGAGGACGAAACCATCCAAGCCGAGTTGCAAGACGCCGCCCGCAAGCTCCGTTCCGCGCGGGCGGCCATCTCCGACTTCCTCACGCTCGATCAGGAAGATCATGTCTATTGGGTCGAGCAATCCGGGCGCCGGGAGACGCACTGCACCCTGCGGGCTGCGCCCGTGGATCTGGCGGATGCGCTGAGACGCATCCTTTTCCGCCCCGGAGCATGCGGTGTTCTCACGAGCGCGACTCTCTCGGTAGGCTCGCCGGATCTCTCCTATTTCCGCCACCGTGTCGGTGCCGAGGAAGTGCCCGCAATTCAGATCGGAAGCCCGTTCGACTACGAGCGGCAGATGCAGGTTCATGTGGTGCGGCAAATGCCCGAACCAAAGGATCCGAGCTACGAGGAAGCGCTCACGCGGTGGATCGCGGACTTCACGGATCGCTCCGCAGGACGTGCCTTCGTTCTTTTTACAAGCTACCAGACCATGCGGACCGTTGCGGAGCGCATGGCTCCCCACTTCGAGCGCAAAGGCTGGCCTCTCCTCGTGCAGGGCGCAGGAATGTCCCCCGCACGGATGGTCTCGGAGTTCCGAAGCCATGCGCACTCGGTTCTCTTCGGTGTGTCGAGTTTCTGGACAGGTGTCGACGTGCCGGGGGATGCACTATCCAGCGTGATCATCACCCGGTTGCCGTTCGCCACGCCTGATCATCCCCTCACGGAAGCCCGATTGGAAGCCATCGAAGCCGCTGGAGGGAGAGCATTTGAGGCCTACTCGCTCCCTGAAGCCATCCTGAGACTGCGGCAAGGTGTCGGGCGCCTGATCCGGTCCAAGACAGATACAGGAACCATCGTCCTCCTTGACAGCCGCATCGTGAGCAAACCCTACGGAAAGTCGTTCCTCAGTTCGCTTCCGAAGTGTCCCGTGGAGATTCACTGAGTCCTTGCATATTGAGACTTTGTCTCATTTTTGTTGACGATTTTCCTGCAGTCTGCGACACGCAAAGAAAGATGATGTTCCGATTCTTCTGCGGCGCTTTGGTGGCCCTTTCCGTCCTTGGCCGGAGCAGTGCGGTCGAGGATGCGGCCCCTTTTCTTCCGGCGGAACCATGGTTGCTCACGACGCCCAGAGTCTCCGGGGATTGGAGCGGCGTGCGCCCGCTCATCGAAGACCGTGGGGTTTCCATCTCAGGAAGCTATTCCGCAGAGGTTTGGGGGAACACATCCGGCGGGCTTGGCACGGGTACGGTCTACACGGGGCTGCTGGACTTCGGCGTGGATGTGGACCTTGAGAGGGCCTTCGGGTGGGAGGGGGCAAGTCTAAGCACAACATGGCTTTGGTTGAGCGGACGCGATCTCAGCGAGGATTACGTCGGGAACTTTTTGACCGTCTCGAACCTTGCGGGATTCAACACGTTGCGGATGCTTGAACTCTGGTTCCAGCAGGAACTCTGGGACGGTTTGGTCTCGATCCGCGCTGGCCAACTTGATGCGGACACGGAGTTCATGCTCTCAGATTACGCCGCGCTGTTTTTGAATGGAACGTTTGGCTGGCCGGCTGTCGCCTACATGAATCTTCCCGAGGGAGGCCCGGGTTATCCGATGGGCACGCTGGGGGCGCGTTTCGCCGCGCATCCCACGGAATACCTGAGCATCCTTGCCGCAGCCTTCCAAGGGAATGTTTTCGCACAGGACGTCAACCGTCACGGATTCCGTTACCGGTTGAGCGCAGAGACGGGGTACACGTTTCTCATGGAAACGCAGTGGGATTGGTGCCAGGAGGACACGGGGCTTCCCGGAGCCCTCAAGATAGGCGGGTGGGCGCAGAGCGGGAAGCTTGCCGACGCTCTCAGCGAGTCGACAGGCTCGGGGAACTACGGCTTCTACGGGATCTTGGATCAAATGCTCTTCCGGGAGCCTGCCGAATCCCTGCCGCCGGGTTCAGGCAAGAGCCGCCCAACTGCCGGGAAGTCTGCAGTTGAAACAGAATCGGGCCATGTGTCAGACCAAGGGCTGGGGTTCTTCGCGATGCTTGCCTTCACGGATCCCGACCGCAACTTCGTGAGTTTTTCGGTTGATGCCGGATTGACATATCGGGGGCTCATACCCACCCGCGAAGAGGACACGCTGGGGGTTGCTTTCGGCTACGCCCAGTTGAGCGCGGGGGCCGAGGGCTCCTTGTCTGAGGAAGGGACTCCTCCAGCTGGCGCCGAGATGGTGCTCGAGTGCACCTACCAAGCCAAAGTCACCGGGTGGCTGGTTGTTCAGCCGGACGTGCAATACATTATCCAACCGGGCGGGACGGTCTCCGTTCCGAATGCGTTTGTGATCGGAGCCAGAGCCACCGTAACCTTTTGAGGATGGGAGAACCGATGACGCTGGATGATGCGGCCCACGGCCAACTGGTGGAAATCGTCGATGTCCCGGGGGATTGCTCCAGCTCCGGGCGCCTTATTTCTCTCGGATTTCTGAGCGGATGCCGTGCACGCGTCTCCCGCATCGCCCCCCTCGGGGATCCGATCTCGATCGAGATGGAGGGACGCGAAGTCAGTCTCAGGAGGTCCGAGGCCCGCCTCGTCAGGGTCCGGTCCCTATGAAAGCCGTTCCGCTCATCGCACTTCTGGGCAATCCGAACACAGGGAAATCCACGCTCTTCAACCGCCTCACGGGTCTCCGCCAGCATATTGCCAACTATCCCGGCATTACGGTGGAGAAGAAGACCGGCGAGATGCTTCTCGGGGGAGGCGCAGTGGAGCTTTTGGATCTGCCGGGAACCTACAGCATGGCGGCGACATCTCCGGATGAACGAGTCGTCCTTGATGCCCTTCAAGGTCGGGCGGGAACACGGGTTCCCGACCTTCTGGTGTGCGTGCTCGACGCTACGAACTTGAAGAGAAACCTTCTGCTGGTCTCCGAAGCGGCCGAGCTCGGGCTCCCCATGGTCGTTGCACTCAACCAATGGGACATCGCCCGCAGGGACGGTCTCCGGATCGACCTTGAGAAACTCACAGACCGCCTGGGAGTGCCGGTTGTGCCGACCGTGGCCCGTCGCGGGGATGGCCTTGAGGAGCTGCGCCACGCGATCGCGCAAGCCCTCCACGAGCCCCGCTACATGCCCCGCATCACATGGCCCGGCTTCATCGACGAGGCGCGCGAAATTGTCCGCAACGGACTTGCCCAGGCAGGTCTTCCGGTCAGTGATGCGGATGCCCTGCGCATGGTTTTCGACACGGATAGCGCCATCCGTGACGCGCTCGGGGCGAAGGCCCGGGTCGAGCCTGTCATCAGGGCTGCACGCGAAGTGATCCGCCGCAACGGAATGAACCCGGCGTCCGCGGAACCTGTCTTGCATTACCGCCACCTGGAGAATCTTCTCGAGGGAGTCATCTCCGGCCAGGGGCCGGTAGCCCGCACGCGCGACTCCATCGATGCCCTGTTGCTTCACCGCGTCTGGGGCACATTCATTTTTCTGGCGGTCATGTACGTACTTTTCCAGAGCCTCTACGCATGGGCGGGGCCGCTCATGGACCTCATCGACGGGGCTACTGTCTGGCTCCAGGGAGCCGTCGCTCCCCAACTCGCTGCCACACCGGCCCTGCAAAGTCTGGTGGTGGACGGCGTGATTGCCGGCGTGGGCGGCGTTGTGATTTTTCTGCCCCAAATCCTGTTGCTCTTCTTCTTTATCGCCATCCTGGAAGACACCGGTTACCTCGCACGGGCGGCGTTCCTCATGGACAAACTCTTCGGTTGGTGCGGTCTGAACGGCAAGAGCTTTGTTCCCCTGCTCTCGGGCTATGCCTGTGCGATTCCCGGCATCATGGCCGCGCGAACGCTCGAGGATCCCAAAGCGCGGCTCACAACGATTCTGATGACACCGTTCATGAGTTGCTCGGCACGTCTCCCCGTGTATGTGCTGCTCATCGGCACATTCATTGAACCGGTGCACGGTCCGGTTGTCGCTGGCTGGACGTTGTTCGTCATGCACTTCGTAGGAGCAGCCGTCGCGATGCCCATGGCTTGGGTGATGAACCGGCATTTTCTTCGTACAAAGCCCCAGCCGTTCATCCTCGAAATGCCGGATTACCGCGTGCCGGCACTTCGGAACATCGTGATCCGGATGTGGGAAAGGGGACGCGAGTTCATTGTAAGGGCCGGAACAGTCATCCTCGCCTTCTCGGTGATCATTTGGGCTCTGCTCTACTTTCCGCGCGACGAGAGGGTGGCGCAGGAAACGACCGCGTCCTTCGTGGCGGAGCTTCAGAAGGCGAATCCGGGAGCCTCCGTGTCACTCGAAGATGGAGGGACCATGGAGAAGCTCGAACACCGCATCGCCGGGGCCTACATTGAGCAGAGCTATCTCGGACGGTTCGGAAAACTCGTCCAACCTGTTTTCGCACCGGCCGGTTTCGATTGGAAAATCACAGTCGGGGTTCTCTCCAGCTTCCCCGCGCGCGAGGTCATCATCGCAACGCTTGGCATCATCTACAACCTTGGCGCCGAAGTCGATGAGGCGTCGGACGATCTCAGATCCACCTTGGCCGGGGAAAAGTGGACGTCCGGCCCCTTGAAGGGAACTCCTGTTTACACCCTGCCTGTGGTCTTGGGTTTGATGGTGTTTTTTGCTCTTTGCATGCAGTGCGGAGCCACCGTCGCAATCGTCGCCAAAGAACTCGGATGGAAGTGGGCGATCGGATCCTTCGTCGTGATGACGGCTCTTGCCTGGGTCGCGGCCGTCTTGATTTATCAGGTCGGCAGCCGAATGTGACCCTGTGGAAACACTTGTTATCGCGGCAGCGCTCTTCCTCTCGGCTGGGTTCCTTCTGAAACCGCTCTTCTCCCGACGGAACAAGAGGGCCGATGCGAAGCCCTGCGGCAAAAACTGCGGTTGCGGGCTCAGGAGGCCCTAGCGTCCGACATACTCGCCGAAGATCAGGACGTTTCCGTCAGGATCCGTGACCGAGAATTCCTTCATCTGTGAAGGCTGCAGTTTGAGCTCCGTGGTTGCCTTGACTCCTTTTCCGATGACCTCCTTGTAGAAGGGTTCGATGTGGGCCATGCGGACGTAGCTGGATTGCTTGTAGCCCTTGGGGGCATTCCTGTCGGCTACGAGTCCAATTTGGATCAAATCACGCCCGACAGCCACATAGCTCCCGCTTTGCAAGATCACCCCAAAGCCGAGTTTCTTGTAGAAGTCGACCGCCCTCGGCAAAGAGGCCACCGGAAACGTCGGAACAAGATCCACCATCTCGGGTTTTACCTCGAGATGAATCAATCCATCACCGCCCGGCGTCGGTGCCGGAGTGGGCGTGGTTGTCGCGTTGTCGGTCACGAAAAGGGACGTGGCAAGAAGGATCGCGATCATGACCCTGAAGCGTACGGCAGCCATCGGACAATTCCAAGTCCGGCTTCCGGGGCGATTTTCTTGCGTGCGGGGGAAAATTACGGCTTGATTTGGCCACCCATGAATCCGTCCTTCGACACGCTCCGTCCGTTCACCTGCGGAAATGGAACCACCGGCTACCTCCATTCGCTCCCCGCTCTTGAGGAGTCCGGCATTGGCCCGATCTCGCGTCTTCCGGTGAGCATCCGCATCGTTCTTGAGTCCGTGCTGCGCAACTGCGACGGAACAAAAGTGCGCCCGGCCGACGTCAAGGCGCTTGCGAACTGGAATGCCAAGGCACCAGCACCCGAGGAGATTCCGTTTGTGGTTGCCCGTATCGTTTTGCAGGACTTCACCGGCGTGCCCCTTCTCGTGGATCTCGCGGCAATGCGAAGCGCTGTCGCCCGCATGGGACGCAACAGCGGAGTAATTGAACCTCTCGTTCCGGTGGATCTGGTTGTCGACCACTCGGTTCAAGTGGACTATTTTGGGAGCGCGGACGCCCTGCGTTGGAACCTTGAAAAAGAATTTCAACGCAACCGCGAACGTTACGAGTTCCTCAAATGGGGCCAGCAGGCCTTCGAAACGTTCGGCGTCGTGCCTCCCGGCATCGGCATCGTCCATCAGGTCAATTTGGAGTATCTCGCGCGAGGTGTCCTTTCGGCACCGATGGAAACCGGCGGGCACACTCTTTTCTACCCGGATACTTTGGTGGGAACCGACTCCCACACCACGATGATCAATGGCCTTGGGGTGGTTGGATGGGGCGTGGGGGGCATCGAAGCCGAGGCGGGAATGCTCGGCCAGCCGGTCTATTTTCTGACGCCAGAGGTCGTCGGAGTGCATCTCACCGGGTCTCTGCGCGAGGGGGTGACCGCGACGGATCTTGTGCTGCGCGTCACCGAGGTGCTCCGAAAACAAAAAGTCGTCGGAAAGTTCGTGGAGTTCTTCGGCGAGGGCGCAGCGGCCCTCGCCGTGACGGATCGCGCCACGATCGCCAACATGGCTCCCGAATATGGTGCCACGATGGGCTTCTTTGGAATCGACGAGGAAACCGTTGCCTACCTGCGCGGCACGGGGCGTCCCGAAGATCACTGCAAGACATTCGAAAACTACTACAAGGCGCAAGGCCTTTGGGGCATCCCACGGCGCGGCGAAGTGGATTACTCCGTTGAGTTGGAACTCGACCTCGGGTCGATTGTTCCGGCGGTCGCAGGCCCCAAGCGTCCTCAGGACCGAATCGACCTGCCGGAACTGAAGTCGGCCTTCAACTCACTGATCAAGAAGCCACTCACGGAGGGCGGTTACGGCAAGGCCGGGGTCACCCCCGGCGTCTCCGTTCACCTCAACGGTGCCGAGAACAAGAACCCAACTCAAACCGGCGATGTCACGGTGAAGGATGGAAGTGTCCTGATCGCTGCGATCACAAGCTGCACAAACACATCGAATCCAAGTGTGATGCTGGGTGCGGCTCTCCTTGCCAAAAAGGCCGTGGAGAAAGGCCTCAAGGTGAATCCCGCAGTCAAAACCTCCCTCGGCCCCGGATCTCGCGTGGTCACGGATTATCTGGAGAAGACCGGATTGCAACCTTACTTCGACAAACTCGGTTTCCAGACGGTCGGCTACGGATGCACCACATGCATCGGAAACTCCGGACCGCTCCACCCTGCCTTGGAAGAGGCCATCACGAAAAACGACCTTGTCGCCGCGAGCGTGCTCTCCGGCAACCGGAACTTCGAGGCCCGTGTGCATCAAAACATTCGCGCGAACTTTCTCATGTCGCCGCCGCTGGTCGTCGCCTTTGCCCTCGCGGGCACGGTGGATATCGACCTTTCCAAGGATCCGATCGGCCAGGGTTCGGACGGAAACGCCGTGTATTTGAGAGACATCTGGCCTTCGCTGGATGAGATCCGCTCGGCCATGGCAGCCGCGCTGAAGCCCGAGGTCTATCGCAAGCTGTATTCGGACTTCGCGGAGCAGAACCCGAAATGGAACGAGATCCCCTCCTCCACCGGTGCCGTGTTCGAATGGGACACGCAGAGCACCTACATCCAGGAGCCTCCCTTCTTCACGGATTTCGGCATGGAGTCCGGAACGATCCGGGAACTCAGCGGCATGCGTCCTTTGGGGATCTTCGGAGACAGTGTTACGACGGACCACATCAGCCCGGCGGGTGCCATCAAAAAGACCAGTCCGGCAGGCAAATTCCTCCTCGAAAACGGCGTGAGCGTGGAAGACTTCAACAGTTACGGCTCCCGCCGCGGCAACGACCGGGTGATGACGCGGGGCACATTTGCCAACGTGCGCATCAAGAATCTCATGGTGCCGGGAATCGAGGGAGGCTACACGCTTTACTTTGGCGACAAACCCGTTCCTGCTCCCGACAAGGAGATCGCCTCGAAGTCCGGCAAGCCGACCTTCATCTACGATGCATGCATGGCCTACAAGCAGGACGCCACGCCCCTCATCATCATAGCCGGTCAGGAGTATGGGACCGGCTCAAGCCGTGATTGGGCGGCCAAGGGCACAAACCTCCTGGGAGTGAAGGCTGTGGTGGCGCAAAGCTTTGAACGCATTCACCGCAGCAACCTTTGCGGCATGGGGGTCTTGCCGCTCCAGTTCCCCGAAGGCGTTGGCGCCCAGACACTGGATTTGGACGGTACGGAAACCTTCGACATCATCGGACTTTCCGATGAAATCAAGCCTCGCCAGACGGTGACGCTTCGAATCCATCGTGCAAACGGCACGTCGACAGACCAGTCCGTCACTCTGCGCATCGATACCCCGATCGAGATCGACTACTACCGCCACGGGGGCATCCTTCCCTTTGTTTTGCGGCAACTTGTCGTGAAGGCGTGACGCCTCAGTAGGCGTTCCGGTGCGGCCGGACCACTTGGATCGCCGTCTCGAAAATGAGACGGAGATCCAGCGCCAGGCACCACCTTCGCACGTAGACCAGATCGTAACGGGCCCGCCCGCGGATGTCTCCCCGTTCCTTGACCTCGCCGCGATAGCCTCTCACCTGCGCGAGACCGGTCACTCCCGGTTTCACATAGCGTCGGCTTCCGTAGAGTTCGTGAAACTCCTCGAACTGGCGCTCATGAGAGACCATGTGCGGACGGGGTCCCACGATACTCATCTCGCCGCGCAGCACGTTCAGGAACTGCGGAAACTCATCAATGCTCAGACGACGGAGCCACCTTGCGCCGCGATACACACGCACATCGTCGCTCGTGGCTTGGCGGTCTTCCTGGGGGTTGGAAACCGTCATCGTTCGGAACTTGAATATCTGGAAAATCCTCCCGTTTTCGCCGACACGATCCTGCCGGAAAAACAGCGGACCCGGTGAGTACTTCCTCTGGATCAGCCACACGAGAAGCATCAGGGGCAAGAGAACGCTGGAGACCACACAGGCACTGACCACGACGTCGAAGGTGCGTTTCACCATACGATTGTAGGCATTCGCCAAGGGAAGAGTGGGGGGAGAAAGTACGGATAGGCCACCCACCCTCTGAAGTTCGAACCTTCGACCGTACCGTCGGGAGAGTTCGAGCGGGATCCAACACCGGAACCCCCGCCGATCTCCCAAACCGAGCAACTCGATCACCGTTCGGTCGGGAAAAATGCGGCCTGGCATCACGAGCACATCGATTTCGTGCTGCGAAATACGCTGCACCAGTTCTTCGGGAGTGGACTGTTCGGCAACTTCAAGCGGCTCCAAGAGCTCGATCACCCTCATTTGCTCGGGTTGCTCTGTGAAACGCTCGCGAATGCTGTCACACCATCCCTTCGGTCCGACCATAAGGGTGCGCATCTTCCAGTGCATGCTTCCACCCCGGGAAATGCGGAGCATCCACTCACGCCCGCACCGCTGAAGGAAATAAAAAAGCGGGTAACTCGCCGCGGCGAAACCGAAGACGAACACCCGCGAGATGCGGGCATCGCGCGAAACGAGCAGCAGAAGCCCGAAACCCGCCAGCACCCAGATCGCCTGACGCTGGGCGATCGCCAGCGCGGCTCTCCGACTGGCATGTCCCGCATTGATGCGCTGCGGCTCAGCCCTCGATGTGGCCTCGGCGACCAAGGCGATCATGACGGTGAGGAAGCACTTCACATACGCGGATGGAGCAGGATCCCAATCCGGCCTGAAAAGAAGATGCACCAGATAGAAAACAAGGAACAGCAGGCTCGTTGCCCCGAGAACGAGCGCAGAAAAGACGTGATAAAGTCCGCGTTCTCTTTCAGAAATCATGCGGCGACAGCAGGCCCCGGGGGGGGTGAAAGACGAACACTGGATCCGTGGAAACCACTGTCCCCTCCGGTCCCTGAAGCCTCTTGCCGCAGCTTGCGGTTTTCGTCGCGCTGATGGTATTGCTCCATGATCCGCGCACAGGTTATGTCCATGATCTGAGGGCACAAGAACATTTGAATCGCTCCCCGCGCGGTGCACCTCTTGCCAGCACGCTTCCGCCATGCCACGCTCGTCCGGAAAGGAAATCCCTTGGAAAGAATCGCATTCATCTCCGATGTCCATGCGTGCCCCGAGGCACTCGAAGCCGTGTTCGCCCACGTCCGGAGCGAGAAAGCCGACCGTATCGTGTGTTTGGGTGATCTCGTTGGCTACGGCCCCTCGCCTCGACGCGCCCTCGCTCTCGCTCGGAAAGCTTGCACTGCGTTTGTTCTGGGCAACCACGATGCGATGCTCATCGCGGAGGGGCTTGATTTCACCGACTTGAAACCTGCGATCGGGCACCCCCTCGGCTGGGCAAAGCGCACGCTCTCCGCCGCCACCCGTGAATGGATCACGCATCTCCCGCTCGAAATCGCCGAAGACGGCTGGCAGGCATCCCACGCGGGCCTTGCCGAGCCGGGAACGTTCCCACACATGGAGAACGACAAAACGGCCATGATCTCGCGCCACTTTGCAGCGCAAAAAGCCCCGGTGAGCTTTTTCGGCCATACTCACATTCCATCCGCTCTTTTCTCCTCTCCCGATGGTCAGCTCAGCATTTTGAGGCCCCAGGGGACCCTCCATTTGGACCGGCCGGGCAAGTATGCGGTCGGCACGGGAGCGATCTCGTTCAGTCGAGACGGCAATCCTCTCCCCTCCTGGGTCATGTTCTACCCTGCCGAGGCCAAAGTGGTTTTCCACCGGACGCCGTGCGATCCCTCTCCGTGGGAGGGGCTTTCCCGTGAGCGCATCGAAGCCACCATCGCTGCCGGCGGCGGGACTCGAACCCGCACACCCCTTGCGGGATAAGGGATTTTAAGTCCCTTGCGTCTGCCATTTCGCCACGCCGGCTGCCGGGAGGGGATTCCAGAAAAGCGAAGCAGATCGCCACAGGGTGTCACCACATTTTTGCCTGACCGGGTAGAGAACGCCGGTCCCGGTTAAGGTCTTTACACGGCCTCGAAGCGGGGCACATTGGGCATTTTGTATGTCCCTGCTCGACCGTCTCGAACCGAAGCTTTCCCGCTACGCAATTCCCGGCCTCATCCGCTACGTGGTCGCGATGAACGCGCTCGTGTTCATCTTGGTTACCCTCAACGAGGGTTACGCATCCGCACTGACGCTTGATCGAACCGCCATTCTCCAAGGCGAGGTATGGCGCCTCGTGAGTTGGATTTTTCTTCCCGAAACGACGAGCCTGTTCTGGATTTTTTTCTACCTCCTCTTCACATGGTGGCTGGGGGATTTGTTGGAGCAAATGTGGGGAACATTCCGGCTGAACGCTTATTATCTGCTGGGAATGCTGCTGTGCACCGCCTCGGCACTCCTCTTCGGGGCATCAGGGGGAAACCTGTTTCTCAATCTCTCGCTTTTTCTCGCGGTTGCCACATTGGTGCCCAACATGGAGATTCTTCTGTTCTTCATTCTGCCGGTGAAAATCAAGTGGGTGGCCTTGTTCAGCCTCCTGATGCCCGCGTTCGTTCTGGCGACGGGCTCCATTGCTGAGAAGATGATCGTCGCGATGTGCCTGGGGAACTACCTGTTTTTTTTCGGCCCTGCATTCTTTCGACAACGGGCGGAAGCCTCGCGGACTTCGCGCCGCAGGCGTGAGTTTGAAAACGCCAAGATGCCGGTTTCGGAGACCCTGCATCGTTGTGAAACCTGTGGAGCCACAGAGGCCTCGCATCCGGAGAGGGACTTCCGGGTGGCAGCTGACGGCCACGAATACTGCGAACTCCACCGGCCCGTCTGAATCCCCCGATCAGGGCAGGGATTGGAGGAACGAAAATCTCCCGTCGTCGATGCGAAGAATCACGGCGGGTTTTGACGGCGTACGCTCACTCCCGTAGCTCACCTCGCCTGTGACCCCGCGATAGCCCGCAGTGGCGGCAAGGGCCTGGCGCAAACCTTCCCGATTCCCGGATTCCGCACGGGAAAGGGCATTCGCAACCAGCCCGACCGAATCGAATCCCAACGCGGCGAGCGAATTTGGGAGGCGTCCGTGCCGCTCTCGGAAGTCCTTAACAAAAGAGGAGTCTGCCACAGCGGGATCGTCCGCAGCGAAGTGGCCGGTGATGTAGCTGTTGTCCAAAGCCTTCCCGCCCTTCTCCAGCAAAGCTTCCGCCTCCCAACCATCGGTCCCCAAAAAAGGCACCTCCAAGCCCCGTGCTCTTGCCTGGGAAATGATGGCCGCTGCTTCAGTAAAATAGCCGGGCAAAAAGACCACGTCCGTCTGGGCTGCCTTCAGCTTGTCGAGCGCCTCCGCAAAGTCGGTCTGACCTTTCGTGTAGGTTTCCTGGCAGACGATCTTGCCCCCGCGAGCCTCGAAGTCCTTGGTGAACTCGGCTGCGAGTTCCGCGGAATAGGGACTCGAAGGATCGGACAAAACCGCCGCCCGTGTCGCTCCGATCGAGAGGGAGAATGTCGACATCACACGGGCGGGAAACGGATCGGCGTAGCAAACACGGAAAACTTCCGGTCCGATGGAAGTCAGATCCTGCCGCGTGGCGGCCGGAACCACGAGGGGAACTCCCAAAGCATTCGCTGCAGCAGCTGCCTCGAGAGTCGCGTCGGATGTCACATCGCCCACAATGGCGAGCACTCCGGCCTCCTCCAGCGTCTTCACTGCGGAGACAATCCCTCCGGATGCAGCCACGGAATCCGCCACCACAAGCGCCAGAGGCCGCCCGTTCACACCACCGTTTTGGTTGATCGTTTCGACGGCCAACTCGACTCCTTCACGCAGTGAGCGGCCGAAGACCATCTTCTCACCGCTCAGAGGGGCGACCAGTCCCACTTTCCAAGCACGGTCAGGATCGGGTGTGGGAGACGCGGTCTCCACAACAGGGCGGGGTTTGCCGCATGCCGCCACGCAGAGTGCGAGCGCGGCCGAACGTGCAACGGGGAGAAACCTGCGGAGTGTCACCCTGCGAGAGTATCCGGACCTCCCCGTTGATCAACCCCCGATGCTTCCCCCGAGGTATTGCCGGATGCAGCCGACGGGGCTAGGCTTGACGGCGGAATGCCTCTCACATCCCAACTCCGCCAGTTCGGCCCCGCGGCCGATTCCCTTTCCGTCGACGAGTTGCCTCTGCGCGAGCCGGGTCCCGGATGTCTCTCCATCGAAATGGTGGCTGCACCCGTGAATCCCGCGGATTTGAACGTCATCGAAGGCAAATACGGAGAACTGCCCGACCTCCCGTCGGCGATCGGGAATGAGGGTGTCGGGATCGTCACCTCCTGCGGACCGGGAGTTGCGAATGTGAAGCCCGGTGCGGTGGTTCTTCCCATGGCATTCGGCACGTGGACACAGCAAATGATCGTGGACGCGGGCGGGGTGGTCCCTTTGCCGTCGGGAATCGATACCCTTCAAGCTTCGATGCTGACAGTGAATCCAGCCACCGCCTGGAGGATTCTGCACGATTTCGTGAGATTGGAACCGGGGGATTGGGTTGTTCAAAACGCGGCGAACTCCGGCGTTGGACGGAGCGTGATTCAATTGGCCCGCTCTCTGGGCTTCCGCACCCTCAACGTCGTCCGCAGGGCCTCGCTCCGAGCAGAACTCGAGGCTCTCGGAGCGGATGTCGTCGTGACTGAGGACTGCGAGTTGCGCAAGGAGGGCCGCAGCCTGACCGGCGGGGCGAAGCCCAAACTCGGTCTGAACTCGGTGGGCGGAGCGAGCGCCCTCAATGTGGCCAACTGCCTTGCGAAAGGCGGATCCCTTGTCACGTTCGGCGCCATGAGTAAACAGGCCCTGAAGATTCCCAACGGCCTGCTGATTTTTTCCGATGTCTCCTTCCGTGGCTTTTGGCTGAAGCGTTGGCGGGAGTCGGCAAGCATCGCGGAACGGACCACCATGTACGCCTCGCTTGCCGACGCAGTCACGCGAGGAATGCTCCAAACCCCGATCCATGCTGTTCACCCGCTGAGGGACCTTCTCGCAGCGGTGCAGGAGGCAGGCCGCGATCAGCGCACAGGGAAGGTCCTGCTCGATCTGCGGCCCGGTGTGTGAGAGCCGTCAACGCGTTCCCGGCCAGTACTCCAGTCGGTCGTCTTCCACATAGACCCGCATCGCTCCCGAAGAAGACGACTGCACGATGGTCCGCCAGATATCGGCGTCTTTGATTCTCCGGTAGGACACTTCGTCCGGCACCGGCACGAGGAGCCGCCGTGCTTTCGCCCGCCAAGCCGCCCGCTGGATGACATCTGCCCGGGGATTCCACTGGGAAAGCGGAAAAACCCCGTAGTGGACGTACGTTCGCCCCGGTCGCAATGCACGGATGTGGAAAAGCCCGTCACGCTCGCTGCGCCAGACCGTGACCGTTTCCGGATCCTCGCTCGCCAGCGTCCATGCCGGCTCGAACGGCCAGGCTGGCCCCCTGCCGAGGACACGGCGCGTCTCGTTGGGCTGGAGGGTGATCGTGGGCAGCGTATTGGCAAGCGTCGCGCCCGCGACAAATCCAGCAGACATCGGCTGATGAAATGTCGGTGGCGCCTGCTGGCAAGCCGAGAGAAGCAGGGGACAAAGGAGGAAAACGATTCGCACTTCAAACGGAAATTGTCACCCGCGCGCAAGCGCGTAAAGTCCCCAGATGCTTCCCCAGTGGATCCTGCCAGAGTCTCCAGACCCGATCGCCGCTGGCCGACTCCACCGTGAACTGCGCCTTCCGCCCTTCCTGGCAGCTTTGCTGGTCCGCCGTGGACATGCCGACACCGCTTCCGCCGGCGCCTTTCTGAGTCCGCGACTGGCCTCACTCAGGCCCCCGGATTCCCTTCCCGGAATCCGCGAGGCTGCGGCCCGCACCCAAGCCGCCATTGATTCCGGGGAGAAGGTCGTGCTTTACGGGGACTACGACGTCGACGGGATTACTTCTCTCGCCCTCCTGCATCGTGTCCTGGCGGCGGCTGGCGCCCGTGTGGCTTCCTTCCTGCCTCACAGAGTGGACGAGGGTTACGGACTCAGCGCAGCGGGCATCGAGCGATGCCTTGAGGAGCACAGCCCCTCACTGCTTCTGGCAGTGGACTGCGGGACGACATCGGTGAAGGAGATCGACATGCTCGGGCGTCGCGGCATCGACGTCGTTGTGCTGGATCACCACGAACCCGGGTCCGTGTTGCCCTCGTGCGCTGCATTGGTCAACCCGAAGTGCGGGGAGGACTTTCACTCACTGTGCAGTGTCGGGATTGCTTTCAAACTTGCCCACGAATTGCTCCGCAAGCGACCGGTGGCAGGTCTCGATCTGAAAAACTATCTGGATCTCGTAGCCCTCGGCACGATCGCCGATATCGTGCCACTCACCGGGGAGAATCGCATTTTCACCCTGCACGGCCTTCGCCGCATGGCAGAATCCCGCTGGCCCGGGGTGAAAGCTCTCCTGCGGGTTGCGGGCGTGTCGGCACCCGTCCGTGGCGTCGATGTCGGCTTTCGTATCGGACCAAGGATCAACGCCGCGGGCAGGCTCGGCCCCGCACGCGAAGCCCTTCGCCTGCTCCTGACAGATGATGCCGGTGAAGCAGCGCGCCTGGCCGACGCTCTTGATGCGCATAACCGGGAGAGGCAAAGCATCGAACGCGCCGTGATACGATCCGCCGACGAGTGGATCGAGGCCCACTTCGTCCCGGACCGTGACGCGGCGATCGTCGCTGGAGAGAAAGACTGGCACGTCGGCGTTCTCGGAGTGGTTGCTTCCCGCGTGATGCGCAAGCACCACCGTCCCGCCTTCATTGTGGGGTTCGATGCGGAGGGAAACGGCAAGGGCAGCGGGCGCAGCATCGAAGGGCTTTCCCTTGTTGATTTGCTCCGCCGCTGCGCTCCGCACCTCGAAAAGTTCGGCGGTCACGACATGGCGGCCGGCATCTCTGTGCATGAATCGGCCTTCCCCGCCTTCCGCGAGACATTTGCCGAGGCGGCCCGCGAAGTGGCTACGCGCGAGATGTTGCTGCCCAAATTGCGAATCGATGCCGAAGTAGAGCTGTTCGACCTCGGCACCGCGCTTCTTGAGGCGCAGGACCTTTGCGAGCCCTTCGGTGCCGCCAACAGTCAGCCTGTCCTCTACACACGTGCCCTCCAGCCCGCCGCCGCACCCCGGGTCATGAAAGAGAAGCACCTCAAGTTGGAGTTTGCCGTGGGACGGGCCAGAATGCCGGCTGTGTTCTTCAATGCCCGACTCGACGACCTGCCCCGTCCGCCTTGGGATGTGGCCTACACTCTGGACTGGAATGTGTGGCAGGGACGCTCTGAGGCCCAGATGCGCATCGTCGGCCTGCGCCGTGCCGCGTGATGCGCGTTCCGGCCTCCACCCCGCTGGCGGAACTCGGATGGGTGCACCGCTCGAAGCTGGCTCCCCTCGCCCGTCTTGGGCTTGAGACTGCCGGAGACCTCCTTCGCCATTTTCCCCGACGCTACGAGGACCGCACGCGGTTCGACCGCTTTCCGGATGGAGAGACCGAGCAACCTCTGTGCCTCTTCGGTCTTGTTGAGACCACAAGCTACCGCAGGTTCGGCCCGCGGCGAATTTTCGAGATCCGGATCTCCGACGAGTCGGCCGGCTTGCTGGGAGGTTCGCTCATCTGCCGTTGGTTCAACATGCCATGGATGCGGAATCTGATTTCCACCGGCGACCGTGTCGTCCTCTTTGGAAAGCCGCGCCTCCGCGGAAGATCTCTCGCGATGGAACATCCGGAGTTCGAGGTTTTGGAGGAGGACGCCGAGCGCTTGGTCCATTTCGACAGGATTACTCCGATTCACCCGGCCGGAGACGGCGTCTCCCCGCGCCTGCTGCGTTCGCTCATTCACCGGGCCGTGAGAGAATCACAGGCTCCGGATCTACTCTGGAACCGCGGAGGGGTGCCTGAGGAGGTGTGGCGAAAAGTGCACTTCCCCGAATCCGCGGAGGAACTCGCCGCCGCACGCGAGTTCCTGGTGCTCGAGGAGTTCTTCGGGGTGCAATTGATCGTCTGCGCACGCCGCACCCGTGTGGCCGCCATTCCGGGAGTTTCACGGGAGGGGACGGGAGTCATCTGGCGGCAAGTGGAAGAGAGGCTGCCCTTCACATTAACCGAGGGGCAGCGGGCGGTCATGGCGGAGATTGCAGCCGACATTGCCTCGCCGCACCGAATGAATCGCCTCCTCCAGGGAGATGTCGGATCAGGAAAAACCCTCGTGGCTCTCCGAGCGATGATTCAGACCGTGGAAAGCGGCTGGCAAGCCGCCCTCATGGCTCCGACCCAGATTCTTGCGGAACAGCATTACGGCGTGTTTCGGAGGCTGCTCGATCCCCTCGGAATTCCCGTGGCTTTGAGAACGGGAAGTCGGCAGGAGGGACACTCCTCGGCAGGAGAGCTCCCAGGGCTGGCTGCGGAGTCGCAGGGGGCCGGCATCGTTGTTGGCACCCACGCGCTCCTCTTCGAGTCTGCCGCACTAGAACGCACCGGACTGATCGTCATCGACGAGCAACACAAATTCGGCGTCCTGCAGCGATCGCGCCTGATCGAAAGGGCCGAGGCTCCGGATGTGCTCGTGATGACGGCGACCCCGATCCCCCGAACGATCACCCAGACGCTCTACGGTGATCTGGACGTCTCGATTTTGCGCGAACGCCCCGCCGCGCGGGGGAAAGTGGTGACGGCCGTGCGCCCTCCGTCCAAGCTGCCGGACATCATCGCGTTTCTGAGAACCGAACTCGCAGCCGGACGCCAAGCCTATGTCGTCTATCCCTTGGTGGAGGAGAGCGACCGCACAGCTGCCAAGTCGGTCACAGCCGAGGTGGAGCGCTGGAAATCGGCCCTGTCGCCCGCCAAGGTCGGCATGGTCCATGGACGCATGGGGGCGCAGGAAAAAGAATCGGTGATGGAGTCGTTTCGCACCGGGGTGTTGTCCTGTCTCGTCGCCACGACGGTCATCGAAGTCGGGGTCGATGTGCCGAATGCGACGATCATGGTGATCGAAAATGCGGCTCGCTTCGGGCTTTCGCAACTCCATCAACTGCGGGGACGCATCGGCCGCGGCACCCTGAAATCTTACTGCATCCTCATCGATGATACGCCGGACGGTGCCTCACTCGAGAAACTCCATGCGATGGAACAGACATCCGATGGTTTCGACATCGCGGAGACAGACCTGCGCCTGCGGGGTCCGGGCGACATCCTCGGCACCGAACAAACGGGATTTCCTCCGCTGCGACTGGGAGACATTCTCCGAGACGGGGAGCTCATGACCCTCGCCCGCCACCATGCCCAGGAGGTGTTGCGGAACGATCCCGCTTTGGAACATCCGGAGAACTCCGTGATGAGAGGTTTCGTCGAGACTGCGAACAAGCGTTTCGCGGCCAGCCTTGAGGGCTGATCCGGCTTACCCCAGCAGTTCCTCGAGCCGGCAGCGGCGGCGATCGTGCTCCTCGTCGCTGATCACCGACACCATCGCTGAGGTTTCCATCTCCGGCAGATCGACCCACGACCGGCACCCGCCGAACCGACGGTCGACAGCGAGACGACGCGGCGGTTCCATCCGGAAGATCCGGACAAACGCGACATGGACCCCGGGTGTCTCATCATAGGCAAAGCGCTCCCCAACCACGGCATCGCTCAAGATGTGAAACTCCCGCAACGCCTCCAACCGCGCGCGGTCGGTGACGAGGCGCGACCACTCCAAAGCGGCGGCGAAGCGGATCTCGACCTCGCCCTCGAGCTCGATCGGAAGCGGTGTCGTCTCGGGAAGGGTCGTTTTGGCAAGTTGCTCGTGGAACCAGGTCGGGAAGAGGAAAAACTCGGAATGCCGGAATCCAAAGCCCGTCCGCCCCTCGGCAATTCCTCCCTTGCGGAGGATGATGCTCTGGCGACCGGTTCCCATCGCCTCGCATACCACCGCCCATTCTTTGAAAGCCACAGCCATAGCCAACAATTCATGCTTTACAGGCTCCCGACGTCAAAGGGAAATGAACGCCCGATGCTCCACAGGTTCGATCTGCACGTGCACAGCTATTACTCGAAGGACGCCTGCGATCCGCCCGAAGCGCTCATCGCCGCGGCGCGATCGCGCGGCCTGAGCGGCATCGCCATCACAGACCACGATACCTGCGAGGCTCATGCCTGGCTGGCACGTCAGCCCGCCCAACCCGACGGTTTCCTTGTTGTTCCCGGCGTTGAGGTGAGCACGGCCGAGGGTCATCTGCTTTGCTTGGGCTGCACTCTCCCCCTGCTCCGGGGCGCCCCGGTCGCTGAGGTGATCGCCGCGGTTCGCGACGCAGGCGGAGTCGTTGCTCCGGCGCATCCTTTCGACAAATGGCGGGCCGGGATCCGTCCCGATGTCCTCGATTCCATCGAACCGGACGCGCTCGAAGTCTTCAACGCGGCGGTCACCTCCCGGGCTTACAACGACCGGGCCATGGCTTACGCGCAGCGCCGCGGCCTCTCAATGCTTGCAGGGAGCGACGCCCACCACGCGTCCGCCGTCGGGGTGAGTGCGACGGCCTTCGAGATGCCGGAAGTGAGTGTACCGGCTCTCTTGCATGCGATCCGCAGGGGTGGTCGACCGGAGGGTGCCTACCTGACACTGCGCGAAGGACTCAAGAAACACTTCGCCAATTGGTTCCGGAAGGCGAACCGCCGACCACCCTCGCCTTGAAGAAGCCCTCCGATCTCCTCGCTCGGGCCTTGAAGGAAACATTCGGCTACGACAGTTTCCGGCCCCTCCAACGTGAAATCATGGAAGCCTCGCTGCGCGGTGAGGATGTCTTTGCGCTGCTTCCGACGGGCGGCGGTAAATCGCTCTGTTTCCAGCTCCCGGCGCTGCTGCGCGACGGACTCACCGTCGTGGTCTCTCCCCTGATCGCGCTCATGAAGGACCAGGTCGACCAACTCGAGGCCGCCGGAATTCCTGCCACTTTTCTCAATTCCTCCCTCGGGGCCTCCGAGGCAAAGTCGCGGCTGCGGGGTCTCCACGAAGGGCGCTACCGCCTGCTTTACGCCGCGCCGGAGCGTCTGCTGCTCGACCATTGGAAGGATAACCTGCGCGCATGGAATGTCTCCGCACTGGCGATCGACGAGGCGCATTGCATCTCGGAATGGGGACACGATTTCCGCCCCGAGTACCGCCAAATCGCCCGCTTGCGAGAGCTTCTTCCGGATGTTCCAGCCTTGGCCCTGACGGCCACGGCCACCGCACGGGTCCGTGAGGACATTATCCGTCACCTGCGCCTGCGGGAACCGGCGACGTTCGTGGCCAGTTTCAATAGGCCGAATCTCTTCTACCGGGTCGAGCCGAAGGAGCAGGGAATCAAGCAAATCGCGGAATTCGTCAAACGCCGGCCACGGGACAGTGGGATCGTTTATTGCGCCACGCGGGCCACCGCAGACCGCTTGGCGGAGTCTCTCTCCGCGCGCGGATTTCTGGCGGTGCCCTACCATGCCGGCCTCTCCGCATCGCAGCGAGCAGCGAATCAGGACCTTTTTCTCCGCGACGAGGCACGCATCGTCTGCGCAACGATTGCGTTCGGTATGGGCATCAACAAGCCGAATGTGCGCTGGGTGATCCACCATGACCTTCCAAAGAACATTGAGGGCTACTATCAGGAGACCGGACGGGCCGGGCGCGACGGTCTTCCCTCGGATTGCCTCCTGCTTTTCAATCCCGGGGATGCCGCCAAGCAAAGGCATTTCATCGACCAACTCACGGATGCCGACGAACAGCGCATCGCACGGGCGCAACTCGACCGAATGATCCACTTCGCCGAGTGTGCCTCCTGCCGCCGGCACGACCTTCTGTCCTACTTCGGCGAGACGTTGTCCTCTCCCCGTTGTGACGCTTGCGACAACTGCACCGAGCCGCGCGAGTCCCACGACGCGACAAAAGAGGCCCAGATGCTGCTCTCGTGTGTGTATCGTGTGAGGCAGGCCGGGCGATTCGGAGTCGGTTTACGGCACTTGGTCGAGATTCTCGTCGGTGCGGAGACAGATAAAATCCGCCGCTGGGGACACGATACTCTGAGCACTTACGGAATCGGAAGGCACATCGCCCGCCCCGAGTGGTCATCGATCGGACGGGAGTTGCTCCGGAGGGGCTTGTTGGCACAGACCGCCGGTGAGTTCCCCACCATCGAGTTGACGGCTGAGGGGCTGGAGGCTCTGCGTTCTCGCCGTGTCATTCAAATCACACGACCGGTCGGAACCAAGCGGCCGAGAGCGCCGAGAACAGGCGAAATCGAATGCGATGAAGTGCTTTTCGACCGTTTGCGACGCTTGCGCAAGCGCATGGCGGACGAGCGTGCTGTGCCTGCATACGTTGTCGTAGGCGACGCAACCCTCCGCGCGATGGCGCGCAGTTATCCGGAGACCTCAGAGGATTTGGAGGACGTCAGCGGCATGGGAACGAAGAAGATCGAGCAGTTCGGTGATATCTTCCTCGGGGAGATCCGGACCCATCTTGCCACCTATCCGAAGATGAAGTTCTAGGCGAGTGCTTCAATCACCTGCCGGGCCACCATTCTTCCTGCAGTCCATGCGGACTCCACTCGCGGACCCGTGAGCGCATCCCCCGCGAAAAACCAACCGTCGGGAAGCTCGGGTTCCTCGGCGATGGGTTCCACACGGGCGAATCTCCAGCGATGGGCGAACGAGGCACGGAGACGAGCGGGCGCGATTTCCCAGCGCTCCTCGACCATCTCGCGCACAAGTGGAGCCCAGGAGGATCCTTCCTCGTCCAGATACATCGTGCTGAATTCCTCCGAGGCCTGCGCGACAATCGCCACGCGATCCGCGGTCACGCGGCCGGCCTTGTGGTTTTCACAAGCCGACCAGGCCAGCGGATCTCCGGAACGATCGCTGAGCGCATACCGCTCCGCAGCTCGCCCATCCAAGGGACCCTCGTAAAGAAACACTGCCGTCAGACACGCGGCGTAGTAAACTTCGGGCTCGTCCCGCCCAAGAAGGGCGAGAGTTTGGGGCATCGGTGCTGTACTCACAACCGCATCGAAATCCATCCCGGCGATGCGGAGACCATCGACCTTCTCGATACGGGTTTCAAGGCGCACATCCAAACCGGCGCCGAGGTCTCTCGCGAGACGGCTGTTCCCGTCCGTGTGGAAAAACCGTTTGTCCTGCGGCAGCACATCGCCCGTCTCGGTCACGATCGGCGAGGTGATGGTGCCGAGCTTGGCGCCGACAGAGGCCTCCAGTGCAGAGGCAAAGTCTGGATTTCTCACGGAGAAGTATTGGGCTCCATGGTCGACGATCTGCCCCTCCCAGCGCTTCGTCGCACAGCGCCCCCCCCAACCACGCGACTTTTCAAACACGACGACAGAGTGGCCCGTCTCGCTAAGGGTGCGGGCGGCCGCAACACCAGCCATTCCGGCCCCGATAACCGCCACGCGGCATTTGTGGACATCTTGCATGCAGTTACTACGACACGCCCGGGCGCCCCGAGGCGAGGAAAAACCCTTTCCTGCCGGGAGAGGCAGGCGACAATAAGCCATGAGGTTTTTTGCACTTCTGTTGGCTGTATTGCTTTCGGGCGGGACGGCTTACCTTTTCTGGCCCCGCTCGCCCGGATTTCAGAGTTGCGATCCGGTCTCTGCCGCAAGGAACCGGGCCGAAGCCCTGCGGGCGGCCTCTTCAGGACGTTTCCTGACGTCTGCCTTCTCAGAGTACCGTTTCTTGGCCGTTGATTTGGACTACCCGCCGCTGCGTGCTGCGGAAATGGCATGGAACCGTGCGCGGGCATTGGGCATCCTCTTGCAGGCCCGTGATGCCGCGGAGGAGGAGGAAGCGCTCCCACTGCTCTCCGCTTCCGTGGCCGACCTCGCCCCAACGGCCGATGCCGTCGATGCCATCGCGCGACTCGAACTGGTCACTTTCCAACTCTCCCGCTCCCCGTCGGGTCGCAAAGATCTCGAGACGGCGATCTCGGAGCAACTGGCGATCCTTCACGGCGGGAGTGCCGCTGCATGGCGGCATCCGGCAAGTCTGCTTGCCGATGCAGCCCTTGCCGCCCAGTCACAAGACTGGAGCCGCTTGGAGCCCCTGCTCGCCAGAGCCTTCTCGCGAATTCGCGAGCAAAAAGGTGCTACCCCCCCAACTGACGTGCCACCTCGGCGCTGAGAGCGCGTCCGTCGGCGCGTCCGGCGGCCTTGGCGTTCGCCACCTTCATCACCGCTCCCATTTGCTGTTTGGTGGTGGCACCTGCCTCGGCAATCGAAGCAGCGACAACCGCTGCCAGTTCCTCGGGCGTGAGAGCTTGGGGGAGGTAGGCTTCGAGCAGGACGATTTCCGCCCGCTCGGCACTGGCCATCTCCGGACGGCCACCTTTCTCGAAACTCTCCACGGAATCCTGCCGCTTCTTGACCTCCTTGCGAACGATGGCGAGGGCCTCGGCATCTTCGAGCACGCCCCCGGCGCCGTGCTTCTCAATGGCAGCATTCAGAAGCGCACTTTTGAGCATGCGCAACACCCCGAGCTTCGCACTCTCGCGGGCGAGCATTGCAGCTTTGATGTCTTGATCGATGCGGGCTTGAAAACTCATCGCGCCAGAATGGGTGATGCCTGCCCACCGGTCGATGAGAAACTCGGCCGCCGAATTCCGTTCCCGCGCCGTTTCGTCCGCGCTATACCGGGGCCCGTGATATTCGACACGCTCAAGTCGGCGGTGGACCTCTACAACCACCTGCCGCGTTACCGCGAAATCGTTTCGGTTCTGTTCCGTTACGGATTTGCGGATGTCCTGCGTTTGGTGGCCCTCCAGCACGTGCTCCGCATCGAGGATGCCACAATCCGGTTGCGGCCCGACGACGCGATTCTCTCAAAGCCGCTGCCCGAACGCCTGCGGCTGGCGCTCGAGGAACTCGGGCCAACCTTCATCAAGTTCGGGCAGATTCTCAGCAGCCGTCGTGACCTCATCACCGATGATTACTTTCTCGAACTCGAGAAACTCCAGAGTGGTGTTCCACCCTTCCCCGGAGCCGAGGCGCGCCGGATCGTGGAGCGGGAGCTCGGCCATCCCATGCGGAAGCTTTTCCGGGAGTTCGACGAGACGCCCATAGGCTCGGCAAGCATCGCTCAGGTCCACCGTGCCATTCTCCCCGACGGCACCGAAGTGGCGGTGAAGATCCAGCGGCCCGACATCGAACAAACCATCTCGCAGGATGTCGCCATCCTGCATGACCTTGCCCGGTTCGTGGAAAAACACGTTCCCGAGAGCGCCTCACTCAACCCGACGGGCTTCATCACCGAGTTTACCGACACCCTTCAGCGCGAACTTGACTTCGAAAACGAAGCCTCGAATGCCGAGCGGTTCGCCGAGCAGTTCGAAGGCAACAAGGCCATCCGTGTTCCCAAAATCTACCGTGACCGGTCGACGGCAAAGGTTCTTACGATGGACTTCATCCGCGGACTCCCCGTCAATGACACGGCGCGCCTCGAAGCAGCAGGCATCTCCCCCACAGACCTTGCCACGTCGATCGCCGGACTGATCTACGAGCAGATTTTCTCCTTCGGCTTTTTCCATGGCGATCCCCACCCCGGCAACATGACGGTTCTCGCGGACGGGGAGCTTGTTCTTTTCGACTACGGCATGATGGGCAAGTTCACACCGCAGATGAGAGAGAGTATCGCCCTCCTTGTGAGCGGACTCGCAGAGCGAAACCACACCCAAACAACGCGCTCGATTCTCGACCTTTCGGAGGAGGGGCTTGCCAAAGACCAGATGCTGCTTCAGGCGGATGTGGAAAAGTTCGCCGAGCAGAATCTCAATCGCTCGCTCCGCGACATCCAGCTCGGTGTCGTTCTCAACAAACTCCTCGATCTGCTGCGGGAGAATCGTCTTCGGATGAAACCGGCGTTTTACCTCGGTATCAAGGCACTCGCTCAAGTGGAAGCCGTCGGCCGCACGTTGGATCCGGATCTGAATTTCATCCAACTCGGGGAGCCCTACGCCACAAGAGTACTGGTCGGGAAATTCGGCGCCGGCCGAGTGGGTGGCATTCTCAAGGGCGTAGCTCTCGAGATGTTGGACTTCCTCCGCGATTTCCCGGGGGATTTCCGGCAGCTTTACCAAACCATCCGGCGCGGAAAGCTCAACATCCCCCTCGAACACAAGATCGACCCGAAAGGATTTGAACCTCTCCGCCAGACGCTCGACCTCATCGCCAACAGGCTGGCCAATGCCATTCTGGCAGCGTCTGTTTTGATCTGTTCGAGTATTGTGTTGCTTGCCAAGGTACCACCGCACCTCGGCACGGTCAGCATTCCGGGAATGATCGGGCTCCTCTTCGGAAGCTACATGTGTCTGCGGTTGGTGATCTCGATCTGGAAACACGGCGGCTTGTAATCGCTTCTTTGCGGGACGGCCTCGCCGTGCTACATCGATGCCTTCTATGGAGTTGCTCCAACTGCTCGGCGTTGCTCTGGGCCTTGCCACGCTGGCGGGCATCAACCTTTACCTGACCGTTTTCGTCACGGGCCTCGCCATCCGGCTCGGCTGGGTCACCCTGTCCACCCCGTATCAAGACCTCGCTGTGCTGGGGCACCCGGCGATCATCGCCATCGCAGGCATCCTCTATTTCGTAGAGTTCTTTGCGGACAAGGTGCCTTGGGTGGACTCGGTGTGGGATGCGGTGCACACCGTCGTCCGTCCGGTTGGTGCGGCCGCGCTGGCCGTAGCGGCACTGGGAGAGCTGCACCCCGTCGTGGAGATTGTTGCCGTCTTGCTCGCGGGCGGCATCGGACTCACAACCCACATGGCCAAAGCGGGAACCCGTCTGGCCGCCAACACATCGCCAGAGCCGTTCTCAAACATAGGTCTGAGCCTCGCGGAGGATGGCCTCGTCTTGGGAGGCTTGGGCTTGATTGCATGGAATCCTGTTGTCGCCCTTGTCGCCGTTGTGGTTGTCACGACTGTCATCCTGATCGTCTTGCCTCGCTTGCTGCGCGCTGCGCGTGCGAAGGTGTGGCTGGCATGGAAGAAGCTGAACTCGCCACCCGAGGAGGAAAAATCGGCCGAACCGGAAAAGCATCTGCCTTCGGACTGCCTCGCCATTCTCCGCCGCTCCCACGCCGGATCGAACCCCGTTGCTTGGGCCATCCGCTGTATAACCGGTGGCTGTCCCCGTGTGCCGTCCAACGTTTTCGGCTGGCTTGTGGCGCTGGAAAATGAGCCCGGCGTGGTGTTCTTCATCTCACGCAAACTTTCCGGAGGAAACCTTGTGGAGATCGCGCTTCCCGGCGCGATGGTCGATTGGAAATCCGGATTCCTGGCCGCCAAGATTGCCCTCGTTCAAACCTCGTCGACCCACGTCTTTCTTTTCGACAGAGGATCCTCGCGCCTTGCCGAGGTCGCGGCCGCCGACCTGCGGGAACGAACTGCTCAAGCCGTCGTGGCTGCGGCTTCCGCGTAGGCGCAAAGGTCGCCGATCCGTTCCGGAACGTTCGCCAGCGAGCGGCAGCGGGCCAGCCCCTGAGTGGCGTGGGGATCGTGGAGCACGCTGCGAAGGTGCTTTTCAAGTTTCGCAGAATGCGCGGAACTGCTCAGACCGCAACCAAGGCGCTCGACCCGCAGGGCATTGTCGAACTGGTCATGAGCCAGAGGCACGACGAGTTGCGGAAGACCCGCCGCGAACGCCTTTGCCGTCGTCCCGATCCCGCCATGGTGAACAACAGCTGAACAACGGGAGAAAATTCTTTCGAACGGAACATGGGCCACGTGCCTCACCCCTTCGGGCAAGGGGTCCGCAGGCGGCTTGCGACTGACGAGCAGGGCACGGATTCCCAGTACGCCGGAAACACGACACGCCGCGCGCTGGAAATCTCTGACATGCCAGTTCGCGGAGCCATGCGTCCAGAGCACGGGAGCCGGACCAGCGGAAAGCCATGACTCGAGGTCCTCTGGAAGTGGTTGAGCATCAGCCTCGGCCGCGGGAAATCCGAACAACCGCGCACCGGGCGGCCAGTCCGGCTGGGGTTCGCAGAACCACTCGGGAAAGAGTCCCGCCACATGTCCCGATCCCATGAGTCCGTCACGGTAAAACGTCCGCCATGGCTCAAGGCGGAGTTTTTTGCGGAAACGATTGATTCCGGGAAGGATCACGGAATCGAGAACAAGATCGATCAAGCGGAACCCCGCTCCGCGAAGAACGCGCGGCGCTCGCGGGATCCAAGCCCCGCCCGCACCCATCACCGGTGGCGCAAGAAGGCTTCGGAAACACACCGGCTGCAAATGGGTAATCAGGCGGGGGATGCGCCGCGCCTCCGCCACGCAGAGCGGTCCAAATGCGAATGAAGTCGCCACCACCAGATCGAATCGTCCCCCAAGCATTCGGAAAGCGCGGCGATACTCGCCCAGGGACGCCTGCATCCCTGCGGCCACACGGAAGGTTCCGAGGAGGGGATGCCACAGCGTCGGATCTGCCGCCAAGCGCTCGAAGTCCTCCTCGGTTCCCAGCGGATGCCAGTCGAACCCCTCGACACGCGAGGCGTAGTGCGGAGTGATGAGGAACTCACACTCGTGGCCGCGTTCGCGAAGACCACGGGCCAGCCACACGAGAGGATTCGTATCACCCTCACTGCCAAAAGGTGCCAGAAGCACTCTCAAACGCCGCTCGGAGCCGGCCATGCACACTCCTTCAGCGGAGGTTCTCCAATGCGGGCAAGGAGTATTCGTCGCGGAGCTTCTCGCGGTTGCGCTCCACGGCCGCCGCGTCGAGAAAGATGAGCTTCGGATCCTCGTCGCACTCAATCCGGTGAAAACCGTTCACCGGCACCTTCGCCGCCTCGAGCACATCTTCCAAGCTCCGGATTTCTCGCCCATTGATCTTCGCCACGACGAGATTGGAGAGATCCTCATAGCCAAGGGTATCCTGCGTCGGAAGGACCTCGGAAAGAAGAACGATTTTCCCGCGGTCCTTCGGCAACTCCTCCTGAAAGGCATCGAAAAAGACGAGACGCTGCGGAGCCTCCTTGCTCCAGTTCCCCCCCCACTCCTGAAGGTATGGACGCGAGAGCTCGAGAAACACCAACCCACCCAGCACCACATAGCGCGGTTGGCGGTCCATCACATACGACTCGCTCACCATTTTCGACCGGTCGCGGGCTTCCAGCTTCACTGGCACATCCACCGTGGCGCCATCGCGGAAAACCTTGAAGGACACCGTGTCCCCCGGGTGCGATTTCGTGTTGGTGATGTGGCTGAACGCAATTCTTCCAAACTCGGGATCCTCATAATTGCCGTCCTGATCAATCGGATGCCCTTCAACTTCCATCACCACATCACCCGCACGAAGTCCGGCCTTCTCGGCCGCACCACCGCGCAGAACTTGCGTCACGTATACCCCGCCGGGTTGGGACAATCCGATGAAACGCCGCAATTGGGGATCCCGAGTCGTCGCGAAGGCGAATCCGGCCCGGGCGAATCCACCGTACTCCGGCTTCGCAAGCTCCGTGAGAAAGTGCCGGATCACGGGCGGAGGAATGACATCGGCAACTTGGCTTCGGGCATCGTAGCGCATGAGCAGACCGAGAAGCCGTCCGTCCCTCACGGCAGGCACAGTGAAGCTCCCATCCTTCTGCTGAAGGGGAACGCTAAGGCGAAATGTGAGAAGGCCCATGTTGTCCACCGGATAGCCGGTGATCGTCACGGAAGTGATGGTCGCCGGTGTGGAGGCGACTTCCCCGTTGGGCTCGAACTGGATGACGGAAGCCCTGTCGCCGCTGCGGGCATCCTCATCCAGAGGAATGGCGCGCATTCCCTCCAAAAATGAGGCATCCACCGGCTTGAGGACTGCCAGATTGCTATCGTAATCAACACGCTCCACGACGGCCGCCGCCTTCTCGGCCGTGCGGGCCTTCTCAATCTCGATGTAGGTATGATTCGCCACCAACTCAGCCGTCACAAGGATCCGCCCTCCTTCGATGAGTGCACCCAGTCCGCGGCGGGCGAAAGGGTTCTTTTTCGTCCAAGGCTGCCGGAAATCCCACGCTTGGTTCGTCGCATTCACCCGGAGAATCGAAAGTGCTGGGTCGAACCTCTGAATCACCGGAGCAGCAGAGGGCTTGGAAGCGGCACCGAACGCAGCCCCGCTGCAGAGTGCAAAAAGGAGGATAAGCCGGGAAATCATTTGGAGAGATTCCTTTCCTGAGTCACGCCGTAGCGGGCGAGAATCCGCTCGCGGGACTGTTCGACAGCCTTCCGCTCGAGCACGATCGGCCTCCCCTCTCCGACGAAACGTATCACGTAGTAGTCCGCGGCATCATCGAAAGCCGCGGCAACGTCGTCGATGCGTCGGACCTTCCGGCCGTTGATTTCATCGACCACGGAGAAGCGGAAGTCGGACGCGTAGGCATTCACCGAGTCGGCGAGCACACTGCTCAGAACAACAAGTTCGGGACGCTCCTTGAACACGGCATCATCGACAAAATAGTCGAACATGTAGCGCAAACGCAGTTCGTCCGGCTGAAGTTCCGACATGAAATTCTGATCGGCCGGCTGGAAAACCAATCCCCCGAAAACCACGAAACGGGGACGCTCGTCGTAGGTATTCGCCTGGAGGGTGAACGGCCAGGGATGGCTCAACGGCACGACCACTTCGAGAGGCTGCCCCCCGCGAAGGAGCTTCAGCTTCACGGAATCGCCCTTGAATTTTCGTTCCACAACCTCCGCCAGTTCCACGGAATCTCCGTCCATCGGAATTGTGCCGTCGCTGGCGACCGGGAGCCCGTCGATCTCCAGCAACACATCCCCCGGCTTCACGATGCCAGCCGCGGAGCCACCTTCAAAAACACTGCCCACCAGCACGCCGGTGGAATCGTCCTTGATTCCAAGTGCCGCACGGGCCGCGGGATTGAAAAGCGTGTGGTAGCGGAGCGCGAGATCGACGTAGCGGTCGTAGGATCCGTCCTCGACATCCGCGAGGAAGCGCCGGATCACGGGAGTCGGAATCATGTAGCCGACGTTTTGCGCCACATCTCCACTGAAGCCTTGGAAAGCCACTCCAACGACTTTTCCGTCCTGCATCACGGGGCCGCCGCTGTTTCCGGGATTGATGGCGGCATCGATCTGGATGGCCAGATGGGCGTCGATGCCGGAGTGGGAGTAGGGTTGGAAGTCAATCCGAGAGACAATTCCCCGCGTCACCGACAGACGGTTTCCTCCGATGGGATAGCCATAGACCGAGACCGTCGACTCGATGGCCGGAATACCCCCAAAGGCAAGCGGGGTGGTGCCCTTGAAGAAGTCAGACTCCTCCACGCCCAAGAGGGCAAGATCGCAATCATGAGCCACATGAAGCACGCGCGCCGGATGCGGGTTCGGATCCCCTTCCTTGAAGACCGTGAGGAACTTGGCATTACTCACAACGTGGGCATTGGTAAGGATGCGTTGGCCGGAGATGACAAAGCCCGTCCCGACCCCACCGCCGACGCTACCCGGGCTCCAAGGGGCCTTGTAAGTCGGGTCCTGAAAAGTGGCCTCCACGCGAACGAGACTTTTGGCGATGGGCGCCGCCTGAATCGACGCCAGAGTCAGCGCCGAATACACGGCAAGCAGCAGACGGAACATGGGGAGCAACCTATGTCGGTCCCCGCTTTTGACAACTGCCATTTTTCGACGGAGCGGGCTTGCGGCAGCCCCTCATCAGGCACAGGCTGGGAAGCAGTGAAACCGAGTGACTTCAGCCATCTGGATGACGAGGGAACGGCACGCATGGTCGATGTCGGTCCGAAAGTGCCGGTGCGTCGTGTGGCCACGGCTTCTGCGCGTCTGGTCGCCGACCCGGCAACGCTGGAGCTTCTGCGGACAAAAGCCCTGCCGAAGGGGGATGTCATTGCCACTGCGCGCCTCGCCGGCATCCTGGCGGCGAAGCGGACGGCGGAGCTCATCCCGCTTTGCCACACACTCCCGCTCGACTCCGTCGGATTGGAGTTTGAAGCAACGGACTCGACCGTGGAAATCATGGCGACCGTCGCAACCACCGCGCGGACGGGTGTCGAGATGGAAGCCCTCACCGCCGCATCCGTTGCCGCAATTACGCTTTACGACATGATGAAGGCCGTGGACAAAACCATGCGCATCGAAAACGTTCGGGTGCTGGAAAAGACGAAGGCGGAGCTGTGAAGATAGGTCGCGTCACCGCCAGTGACAGGGCGAGCTCGGGGATCTATGAGGACCTGAGCGGCCCGGCCATCGAGGCGGCACTGGAGAACCTGTTCGCCCAAGCCACGTGGTGCCGCCGGCTTGTCCCGGACGAGCGGGACAGCATTGCCCACGCGCTGGTCGAACTCTGCGACCACGAGGCCTGCGACCTCGTGGTGACAACCGGCGGCACAGGACCCATGCCGCGCGACGTGACTCCCGAAGCGACACGGGATATCATCGAGCGGGAACTTCCGGGGTTCGGCGAAATCCTTCGCGCCCGCACGTTCGACGTCGCCCCGACATCCATCCTAAGCCGCTCGACAGCCGGAATCCGAGGCGGTTGCCTTGTCGTGAATCTTCCCGGACGCCCGGAGGCCGTCGCCGAGTGCCTCTCGGTGCTCGGACCCGCCATCCGAAAATGCCTTACGCTTTTCGAAGAGGCTAGGAAAGGATCTTGATAAAGGCTTTTTGGCGGAGCGTATCCAACCAGCGCTGCTGGGCGCGCATGCGCTCCTGTTGCATCAGATTCTTTTCGATCTCGTCGCGAACCTCCGCGATCGGCTTGATCGAAGCGTTCTTTTTGGCCTCCACAAGGAGGATGTAATACGAGTCTCCGAGCTGGACAACCGGGCTCACCTGACCGGGACGGAGTGAGAACGCGACATTCGAAAGCTGTTCGTTGAGCGTATTCCTTTCGATCCATCCCCAGTCGCCGCCCGCGTCCCGCGTGCCTTCGTCATCGGAATACATCTGCGCCATGCGGTCGAACTCCGCACCGGCCACAAGCTTCTGCCGAATCTCGTCGGCGATCTGGGCTTTTCCCCCTGTCCCGGGCACATCCTCTCCCTCGCCCTCTCGGAGTACGATCATGCGGAGCTTGACCTGCTCGGGGATCGCATACGCGGATTTGTTCTTGTTGTAGAAAGCCTGGATCTGGGTGGGTGAGATGACAAAGTTGTCGGTGACCTTCGACTGGCGCATCGCCTGCACGATGATCTTCTCGCGTTCGACTTCCTTGAAGCGCGTGACGGTGTAGCCTTGGGCCTGGAGGGTACGAACGAAAGCCGCGCGGTCGCCGCCGAATTCCTCTCGGATGATGGATTGGATACGGTCGTCCACCACGTAGTCCGGAATGTTCGCGCCTTTTTCCTGAAGCTTCCGGAACTCCTGAATGATGAGTTGGCGATCGATCAGATCCTTCAAAGCTGCAAGACGCATTTCCTTGATCTTCTCAGCGAGGTCGGCGCCATTGTAAATCTGCCGGAGGGAACGCTCCCGCGCACCGACCAGTTCGCGCACCTGCGAGATCGTAATCACGTCGTTGTTCACAATTGCGGCGACCCCATCAACCACCTCGGCTTGCTGAGCCCGGAGACTTGGGCACAAAAGCAGGGAGGCTACCCCGAGAAGGGCGCAAAAAACAAATCGTCGTGTCATCGGGCAGGCATGCTTTCCAAGAGGGATAAAACCTCGCGCAACCTAGAATCAGGCTCGGGGAGCGTCAAGCGGGGAAACCTCCCGCCCACCATGACATAGGCCCCACCCCGGGTGAGCATCACTTTGCCCTCGCGGACCTCGACCAAGGTAATGCGCCGCCGTGCGGCTTCCACGCGGATCGCCGCCACCACCAGCCCATTCTCCGCAGCCGCAGGCAATGGCCCATAGCGGTCCCTCCAAGCGGCCCGGAGTCCCTCGATGTCGTCGCGAGTGCCCACCTCGGCCAGTCGCCGATAGGCTTCGATGCGCTGGGAAGGCTCAGACACATACCCGGATGGCAGAAAAGCCCCGGAGACGGATTCCGAAGCAAGGAAGTCGGATTCCGATGTTCTCAGGAAATCGAGCGCCACCCGGGCGCTTCCTCCGCCGCCGCGCCGCCCTTTCAGCGAGTCCACCGCGCGGCGGAGGAGCTTGCAGTAAAGATCGAAACCCACTGCCACGATATGGCCGCTTTGTGCGGTGCCGAGGAGGTTGCCGGCGCCCCGAATCTCCAGATCACGCATCGCGATTTTGAACCCTGAACCGAGTTCGGTGTATTGCTTGATCGCGCTCACTCGTCGTCGCGCCGCACCGACACTCATCAAATCCCGCGGAAGCATCAGGAAGGCATACGCTTTGTGCCCGGAGCGTCCGACGCGGCCCCGCAGTTGGTAAAGATCCGCGAGGCCGAAGCGGTCGGCCCGGTCGATGATGATCGTGTTCGCGTTCGGGATATCGAGACCACTCTCGATGATTGTTGTGGAGACAAGGACATCCGCCGCGCCGGAAACAAAACGCCCCATCACCTCCTCCAACTCGCGGTCATCCATTTGCCCGTGCCCGACGATGACGCGCGCTCCCGGACACAACTCCCGGAGGCGGGCAGCCGTCCTCTCGATTGTGCCGACGCGGTTGTGCAAAAAGTAGACCTGTCCGCCGCGGGCAAGTTCGCGGGCAACGGCATCACGGATGAGACGCTCGTCGTAGGCACAGACGAGCGTCTCGACCGGTTGACGATTCGGCGGCGGAGTCTCGATGAGCGACATATCACGCGCCCCCATGAGGGCCAGATAGAGCGTGCGCGGAATGGGCGTGGCGGAAAGCGTCAGAACATCCACCAGGCGGAACTTGTCCTTGAGGGCGTCTTTGTGCTTCACACCGAAGCGCTGCTCTTCATCCACGATCACCAGACCAAGGTCCCGAAAAGTGACATCCTTGGAAATCACGCGATGCGTGCCGACGACGAGGTCGATGCTTCCGTCGGCGAGTCCGGCAATCACCTTCTTCTGGGCGGCTGCGCTGCGGTAGCGACTCAGGAGTTCGATGGTGACGGGAAAATCGCTCATCCGCTCGCGCAGCGTCTGGTAGTGTTGCTGGGCAAGCACGGTGGTCGGAGCGATGAAGGCGGCTTGTTTGCCGGATGTCACCGCCTTGAATGCAGCGCGGATCGCGACTTCTGTCTTGCCGAAACCGACATCCCCGCAGATGAGACGGTCCATGGGGCGTTCACTTTCCATGTCCGCCTTCGTCTCGGTGATGGCACGGACCTGATCTGCCGTTTCCGTGAAAAGGAACGAGGCCTCGAATTCCCTCTGCCACTTGCCATCGGCTGGAAAAGCGTGTCCGTTGCCCGTTTCGCGTTCCGCCTGAATCTTGAGCATCCGCGCCGCATACTCATAAATCCCCCGGCGGGCTTTTTCTTTGGCGCGCTGCCATTTTCCGTCCCCGAGTTCCGAGAGCTCCGGCGTTTTGCGTCCCAGCCCGACGTACCGGGCAACCTCCCAGGCCTGCTCCAGAGGAACATAGAGCCGCGCATCGCCCGCAAACTCCAGAGCAAGGACATCGGCCTCGCCCCCCGGCTCCTTCTGCATGCCAAGGAAACGCCCGATCCCATGCTCGAGGTGCACGACAAAGTCCCCCTCCTCGAATTCCGAAAAATCCATCACCGTCCGGGCCGAACGCAGCCTCTCCCGCCGAGCGCTCGCCCGGCGGGCCCGCTCACTGGCCGAGCGTCCAAAGACCTCGGCGTCGGCGATGAAGGCGAATTTGGCATCCGGACAGATGAAACTGCGAGTCGCCGCCAACGTGGCGAAGACCATCGCGGAGGGATCGAAGTCGAAATCCGCAGCCAGATCCCGGAAGCGCTCGATTTCGCCTTCGTTGTGGCCGGCAAAGACCACACGCCAACCCGCATCCAGCCATGCGTCGAGCTGCTGGAAAAAGGCGGCCCTCTTGGCCTCGTCCAGAACAATGTCACCGGCAGAGAGCCCCGCGAACGGAGGAGGAAAAAACGCGGGGCCGTCCTCCGCCCGTGGATCCTCCCAGTCGATAACGCGGTCCGCGTCCCGTCGGAACTCGCTGAGCCGCGACTCAGAGTACTGCACCCCGGCAGCAAGAAACTCGGCCACCTCCAGCGGCCCGATCCCCGCCTGTGAATCCACATCGAATTCGCGGATCGAGTCGAGTGTGTCATCGAACCAATCAAGCCGCACAGGCCGTGCAGCCTGCCACGAAAACACATCGAGGATCCCTCCCCGGCGGGCAAACTGTCCGCGTGCGGTGACTTGCGGCGCCGCTTCGTAACCGGCCGCGACAAGCTTCGCCGCCACCTCGTCGGGAGCGAGACGCCTTCCGACCTGCAACCGCAGAATGGATGTCTTCAGCTCCCCGAGAGAAGGCACCTCCTCGTCCCACTGGGCCGCATGGATGACGACAACGAGCCTGTCGTCTTCACCGGCAAGCTGCCGCAGGATTTCCAGACGCTCGGAGGCAGTCTCGGGATCCGGCAGCACCTCTCCGGCCGGACGTTCGAGTTCCGGAAAAAGTCGCACGCCGGAGCTCCAGACAGCCAGCTCGGCCGCAAAGTCCTCCTGATGCCTGACATCGCGACAGACAACCCATGTCCGGCCGCGGGCTCTGCGCAGCATCCATCCCGTAAGGAAGGCCGCAGCCGCCTCATCGACATCGCCCGGACGCGCAGCCCCGATCTTTGCGTCGAAGAGGGAAAAAATGCGTTCAGCTTCCGAGGATGTCTTCACAATACACTTCGGAGAACGTCCGGCAGATGGCGAGCGGACGCCCGTCAAGCACAGCGACGGGACGGACCCCGATGCGGCTGTTGGTGAGGAAGGCCGCATCGGCGGCGGCGACGGCTTCGTTGCCAAGCGGGGACTCAAGGGCGCCAAACCTTTCGAGAACCCACCCGCGCACGACGCCCCGCCGGGTTCCGCTCTCGCGCGGAGGGGTCTGCCAGTGTCCATCGATCCGCAGAAATACATTCGCCGTGGCGGCCCCGACCAACTGCCCGCAGACATCGAATAGCAATGCGTCGTCCGCCCCGTGCCGGCGCGCCTGCACCGCGGCGTCGGCATTCGCCCAATAGTTCCCCGACTTCCGTCCCCCCGGCGCCGGCAGATGCATGGCGGCGCTCGTGACCACTTTGGCGTCGGAGGCAATGCCAAGCGGCATGGCCTCGCGAAGGAGATAGACAGCTCCCTGGAATGTCGCCCCGAAATCCCCCTCCCCGGCGGTGACATAAACCCGCACCACACCATCTTCCGAACCTTTGCAAACATCCCGCACAGCCTGCGACAGACAAGCGGGAACGGAGCCACCGAGATCCCGCAGGGTTTCCTTCAGCAGCGCGAGATGGGCATCGAGAAAAAGGGGAACCTCCCGCCGAATGGCGATCGTCTCGAAGACACTCATCCCGAAACGGAAAGCACGATCGGCCGGCGACACCGAAGCTCCGGCCTCCAGTGTGCCGCAGGGATGAACTCGCCAGACGTTCACGCGGCGACGCCGACGCCGTTCCGTGCGAGCATCTTCTTCAAAGCAGCGCGGCTCACCCCGAGCAACTTCGCGGCGGCCAACTCGTCTTCTCCTGTCCGTCTCATCGCCCGCAACGCGATTTCCCGCTCGATCCACGCCATGAGCGGCTCGGCAGCATCTCCTCCACCCGCCTCAAGGAGCGTGTCGAGAGCAGTGGCGGCATCGAAGCCGCTGGCAGCCGGCCCGGGTTCGGCTCCGGGTTGCCCGAGCGGAAGGTCCTTGGGCAGGAGCACATCGGCGGTGGCCAGAACGGCCGCCCTCTGCATGGTATTCTCCAGTTCGCGGACATTTCCCGGCCAAGGATAGGACTCCATAGCCCGGATGGTTTCCTCCGAAAGTTTGAGCGGGGGGCGGTGTTTCCGGTTCGCAATCTTCTGGAGGAAATACTCCGCGAGCAGCGTGATGTCCTCCACACGCTGGCGGAGGGGCGGGAGGTGAATCCGGACGACATTCAACCGGTAAAACAGATCTTCGCGGAAGGTGCGCCTGGAGACCTCTTCCTCGAGGTTCTTGTTGGTGGCGCAGACGATGCGCACGTCGGTGCGCAGGGTTTGATTGCCTCCGACGCGAGAAAACTCGCCCTCTTGCAGGACTCGCAGGATTTTGCTCTGCACCTGGAGCGGCATCTCACCGATCTCATCGAGAAACAGTGTGCCTCCGTCACTTTGCTCGAAGCGCCCGATGCGCTGGGAGTGAGCGCCCGTGAACGCCCCTTTCTCGTGACCGAAAAGCTCGCTCTCCAGAAGATTGTCGGGGATGGCCGCGCAGTTGATGGCGAGAAATTGCCTGCTGCTCCGCGAGCTGTAATTGTGGATCGCCCGCGCGACGAGTTCCTTCCCCGAACCGCTCTCACCCGTGATCATCACCGGCACCTCGCTGCCCGAGACACGGCCGATCATTTTGAAGACCTGCTGCATCGCGTCCGAGCGTCCGACGATTTCCTCCTTGTGTTGTTCGACTGTGAGTTGGGGCTGGAAGGCACTGGCGCTGCGGAGTTCCTGCGCCGCCTTGAGTGCGGAGTCGACAACGACTTTGAGGTTGAATGGCAACTGCTCTTTCCGGACGAAATCAAACGCGCCCATCTTCATCGCCTCAATGACCGACTGGGTTGTCCCGAAGGCACTGGTCAGAATGACCATCGCGTTCGGCGAGTGCTTCCGGATGCGCGCAAGAAGCTCAAGGCCGGTGAAGGGATGCAGATTGGTCTCGGCGAGGACGAGATCCGGCTCCTCCATGCAGAATGTCTTGTAAGCGGTGTCCGCCGAGGTCTCCTTGAGCACGCGGTTCTGCGGGCTCTTGAGTTGGTTCTGTGCCCACTCGAGAAAGTCCGTCTCCCGGTCCACCAAAAGGATTGTCTGCGTTTTCGCCATTGGGAAGCCGACAGGTTGCACGCCTTTTCCTGCTCCGCAAAGCAAGAAAACGCTGTCAGCCGGCGGAGGGCGGATCGGATTCCTCGCCGGGATCATCCTCGATCTCCCGACGCCAGGCTTTGGAAAGGAACGGTCGGACGAAACCGTAAACGAGGTAGCCCACGAAGAGCACGGCCGGCATCCACCGGTAATTCATCGCCGTGAAGGCGAGAAGGACGATGAGGCCGATGAACGCAGGGATCGAGCGCTGGGTCCGCCAGTTCAGCGTCTTGAAGCTGGGATACTTCACGTGGCTGAACATCATAAAGGAGAGAAAGAGGAGGAGCACGGGCAGCCCGTATTTCCAGGAACCGAGAGCCCGCTCGTCTTCCTGAACCCAGAGCATGAAGAGCGTGAGCGAGGCAATCAGACCGGCCGCTGCAGGGATCGGGAATCCGCTGAAATCCTTCAGCGGCTTGTCGCCGAGCGCCTGCGCCGTGCAATTGAAGCGGGCAAGCCGCAAGCCGCCACAAAGGAGGAAGAAAAATGCGATCAGCCAGCCGGTTTGTTCAAAGTCGCGGAGAATGATCTGGTAAACGAGCAGGGCCGGCGCCACTCCGAAAGAAACGATATCCGCCAGCGAGTCGAACTCGCGCCCGAAAGGGCTCTCGTGCCCGCCAAGACGCGCGAGGCGTCCGTCGAGGAGATCGAAAACACAGGCCCCGAGGATGAACGCGATGGCCTCGTGGTAAAGGGAACCGGGTGAATGCCCTGCCGAGACGAGCACGGCCGCCTCGATGATGCGCAGCACGGCAGCGAATCCGCAGAAGAGATTCCCCGCCGTCATCAGATTCGGCAGGAGGTAAATTTTGGGCTCGCCGGGTTCGGAGCTCATCGCGGCATGCTGGCGAGAACAGTTTCTCCCCCACGGACCTTTTGCCCGACCGCGATCTTGACTTCGGCGTCCATCGGCAGAAGGAGTTCGGTGCGGGAGCCGAAACGGATCATTCCAAACCGCTCGCCGCGCTCCACGGCGTCGCCGACGGCTTTCCACGGGCAGATGCGCCGGGCGATTGCTCCCGTGATTTGGCGCACAACCACACGACCGAAGGAGCCCTCGAAAACCCACGTGCGGCTCACATTGAGAAGCGAGGACGCAGGATCACGGGCATCGAGATACTTGCCCCGCTTGGGCTCGGAGTGCGTCACCTCGCCCGCCAGCGGCGCGCGGTTCACATGCACGTCGAAGACCGAAAGAAAGATTGCGACGCGCTTCAGACGGCCGCCCGGGCGGAGCGCGTCCTCCACCTCGTCGACCGTCGTCACAACGCCATCCGCCGGAGAGACCGCAAGGTGGTCCCCGGGAGGAGGCACACGCTCGGGATCACGGAAAAACCACAGCGTGAATCCAATCGCCACGGCGAAAAGAAGAGAGACAGCAGGCAGAACAAAGACCGCTCCGACCCAACCGGCCAGCAGCACGAGCAGGATCACCCGGCCTTCCTCAAATGCACGCGATTTCATTAAGCGCACCATATTATGCAGCCCGCATCCCGGCGGGCGAGGAGCGATTTTCGCAGGGTGTCATTGCGGTTGACAGCCCCCGCCACGCTGGGCGAACGCTGGGAGATGCGGGTTTCTTTTTTTCCGCGATGGCAGGCCGTGACGGCAGCCGTTGGCGCTACTCTCCTAGGGGTCTCCGGCTGTGCCTCCCGCCCTCCATTGGCCACCGTTCCTGCGGTGGATCTGGCGCGGTACAGCGGCACATGGCATGAGGTGGCCCGCTATCCGAACTTCTTCCAGCGAAACTGCGAGTCGGACTCGAAGGCAGTCTATACCCCGTTGCCGGATGGGCGCATCTCCGTCGTCAACTCGTGCCGCGAGAGGTCCGGGCGCGAGCGGACCGCTCGCGGGACAGCTACAGTTTTGCCGGGGTCCGGCAATGCGCGGCTGCGTGTCAACTTCGGCGGCCCCGTCTCGGGAGATTACTGGATTATTGGATTGGACCCCGGGTATCGATGGGCCGTTGTCGGACATCCCTCGCGGCGCTATCTTTGGATTCTGTCGCGGACGCCTGCGATGGATGAGCCCACCTACCGCATGGCCGTGGCTCTGGCGGTTGGGCAAGGTTATGATCCGACACGCCTCGAGCGCCAACCCGCAACGTCTCCGTGAAGCGCGCCCTGCTCTATTTCTGGCGGGCCTGCCTTTTGCGGTGCCCGGAGTGCGGGAAAAAGCCTGTTTTCGTCCCTGTGATGCGCGTCCGCTCGTTGCAGGATTGGTTCACGCCACTGGATGGTTGTCCGCGCTGCGGGTATGCCTATGAACGGGAAACGGGTTATTTCCTTCTGGCCGTTTGGGCGGTGAACTACGGACTAGGCAGCGTGCTGGGCATCGCCATTTACATGGTCTTGGAGTTCGTCTTCCACCTTCCGCTGCGATGGCTTCTGGTTGGCGTCATCCTTCCCGTGATGCTCTTCAATCTCCTCTTCGCCCGCCACGCGAAATCTCTCTTCCTTGCCATCGACCATTTCTTCGACCCCCACCGCCGGGATGCGGATGGAGACGGCGGCAGCCTCACACCCCCGGCCCCGCCGACACCCCCGGTGCCGCCCAGAGAACCCGCCTCCGTCGGCTGAGACCGCTTGCCGCGGCGGACGCACCCTGCCATAAGGCACCGCTCATGCATCGCGCCCTCTGCCTCGCTTTTCTTCTGGTCCTTGCCTCGACGGCTGCGGGTCAGGATTGGGATGCGATCGGGCGTCCCGCCGGGGAGGTGGAAACCACAGGTCCTGCGGTGAGTATGAAGGTCGATCTCGCAGGGGCGCGGAACACGGCCCACGTGGTCCGACTGCCGGACGGGTCCACGGGCATTGTCATCGAACGCCTTGGGGCCGGGACCGATCGCTTGCTGACTCCCGAGGAGTTTGCCCGGTTGTATTATTCGCAGAAATCGGGCGGCTCATGGTGGATGCTTGTCTTCAACATCACCAGCGCAGCAGGTGTGGCCTGGGTCGCGTTGGGCCTCGGCGGGCAGTTGCTCTTCACAGGACGGATGCTTGTGCAGTGGCTGTCGAGCGAGCGGGAGAAACGCTCAGTCGTTCCTGAGTCGTTCTGGTGGATGAGCCTCATCGGGGCCACCATGCTCCTCGTTTACTTCATCTGGCGGCGGGACATCGTGGGAATCCTTGGACAGGCTACCGGATGGATCATTTACATCCGGAACTTGGTGCTCATCCGCCGGACGAAATCCGCGGCACGCGGAAGCTGAATCACGATCCCGGACGCATCAAATCCGGAAGCGCGTCGAAGAGCGCCAAGGCCAGTGCCCGCCGGGCGGCCACCGAATCCGATATCAATCGCTTTACGCCCGGAAAGCTTGCGGGATGAGAAAAGGCGTAACGAAAAAGCGAGGCCGGAGAAGGCCGGCCGGTCCGGGGATCGATGAGCACCGTCGCGGGCACGGGCAAGTCGACCTCGGCCACGTCACTCAGAGCACGCACCGCAAGAAACGGAAACGATCTCGCGGCACAGACTGTGGCGATATGGGCCGTCTCCATATCGCCCACCACCGCCCCGCTCGCCTGGCCGAACGCCAGCTTGTCCGCCGACGTCTCAAGAATGTCGGGTGCCGTGGCGAACGGAACACACTTCCACCCGCGATGCGCCAGTCGATCCAGCAGGACCGGTGATGAAACATTCGAACCGGCGAAAACATCACCCGCCTTCCAGCCGGGCTGAAGTCCGCCGCCGAATCCTGCGGAAACCACGAGCGACGGTCGCTTTCCGGCCAGCGCCTTCTCTGCGGCAGCCGCGGCTTTTTCCCCCGTCACGCCCAAAACAACCGGCTCCACCCGTAAGCGCCTGCCAATCCGGCTGACGAACTCGGCCGCTTCGAACTCCAAGGCGAACACGACCGCAATCATTCCACGGGGAGGGAAATCTCGTAGAGCACGGAGTCCCCGGATCCGGCGCTGCGTGCGGGATCGGGCGGAATCAGCGCCCCCAACTCGAACGTTGAGGCCTTGTCGGGCTCGACGGTGACAAGAAGCTTCCCATCCAACCAGAGTGCGGTTCCACCGACCGCTGCCGCGGCGGATTCGATGAGGGCTCGCCGTTTTTCCGATTCCTCGGCCGTGCCGGGCAAGGAAATCTCGCGACGTCCATCATCGATCGATGGAGGCGGAAGGGTTTTGTCGGCCACTGCCTCGACGGAAGCTCGCAACTGGGGCACTTCCGGTGCCGGTGATGTGGGTCTCGGGGGTTTCAGAAACGCCAGAATGATTGCCGTGAGCGGAAGCGCCATCGCCAGAAAAACGAGCGCCATGACGCGCCAGACCGAGGGGTTTATCCGAAAGGGTTCCATCCTTTTGCATCACCCTGCCGCCGCCGGGCCCGGCGTGCAAGCGAATCCCCAACGCGGGATTGACCGCCTCCGAGTGCTGACGGATAGTGCCCGCCCGTCCGATGTCCATCCAACTCACACGCAACTTCTGCATCATCGCCCACATCGACCACGGCAAGACGACCCTTTCGGACCGCTTGCTGGAGTTCACGGGCACGATCCAGAAACGCGAGGCCCAGGAGCAGTTGCTCGATGCGATGGATCTCGAACGCGAACGCGGCATCACGATCAAGGCCCATCCGATCGCGATGGAATACACCGCGAAAGACGGGATCACCTACAAGCTGAACCTCTCCGATACTCCCGGGCACGTCGATTTCTCCTATGAGGTTTCCCGCTCATTGGCGGCCTGCGAGGGCGCACTGCTGATTGTCGATGCGGCGCAAGGTGTCGAGGCCCAGACCGTCGCCAACGTGCACTTGGCAGAGAAACAGGGGCTCAAACTCATCCCGGTCATCAACAAGATCGACCTCCCGAACGCGGACATCCCGACGGTGAAGAAGCAATTGGAGGACATCCTCGCCATTCCCGCTGAAGAGGCCATCCTTGCCAGCGCGAAAGCAGGACTCGGCATTGCCGACATCATCGATGCGGTCATCGAACGCATTCCTCCGCCTTCGGGAAAACCCGAGAACCGTCTCCAGGCACTGACGTTCGATTCCTCTTTCGACACCTATCGGGGTGTGGTCATCTACACGCGCATCGTCGAGGGATCCGTGAAGGCGGGCGACCCAGTCAAACTCATGGCGACGAACGCGAGCTATGAAGTGAAGGAAGTCGGCGTCTTCAAACCCCAGCAGCCCAAGTTTTTTGCACGCGACCGTCTCGTGGCAGGCGATATCGGCTACGTGATCGCCAACATCAAAGCCACCTCGGAAGTCAAGGTGGGCGATACGCTCACAAGCGGCCGTACCCCGGCTGCCGAGCCCCTCCCGGGCTTTCAAGAGGTGCAGCCCATGGTGTTTTCGGGGATCTATCCGATCAACACCGCCGACTTCGAACACCTCAAGGCGGCGATGGCCAAGCTGCAACTCAACGACGCCGCCTTCCAATACATGCCGGAATCGAGCATCGCGCTGGGGTTCGGATTCCGTTGCGGCTTCCTCGGACTCCTCCACATGGAGATCATCCTCGAACGCCTCCGGCGGGAGTTCGACATGGATATCATCGCGACTTACCCCTCGGTGATCTATGAGGTGCTGCGCACGAACGGCGAACTTCTCCGCGTGGACAACCCCGCCCAACTCCCGGATCCCAGCGTGATCGAGGAAATCCGCGAGCCGATCGTGCGGTGTTTCATCATGATCCCGAACGAATACATCTCGCCGATCATGCAGCTCATCATGGACAAGCGGGGCGAGGTCAGCCACACGGAGTCGCTCGATACCAAGCGCGTCATGCTCACGACCGAGTTGCCACTGAACGAGATTCTCGTCGATTTTGTGGACAAGATGAAATCCATCACGCGCGGCTACGGCTCGATGGACTACGAGCATGGCGGATATCGCCCGAGCAAACTGGTGAAGCTGGAGATGCTTGTGAACAACGAAACCGTCGACGCCTTCTCCTCCATCGTTCACCGGGAGAAAGCCGAACCCCGCGGGCGCGCCCTTGCGGCAAAGCTCAAGGAAGTGATTCCCCAACAACTCTACCAAGTCGCCATCCAAGCTGCCATCGGCGGGAAGATCGTGGCGCGGGAAAACGTGAGCGCGCTCCGCAAAAACGTGACGGCGAAATGCTACGGCGGCGACATCACCCGGAAACGAAAGCTCCTCGAGAAACAAAAAGAGGGCAAGAAACGCATGAAGGCCATTGGCTCGGTAAACATCCCGCAGGAGGCCTTCATTCAAGTGCTCCGCACGAGCTGACCCATGATGTTTTTTACGCCCCGCCATCTGAAGGAGGCCAAGCACTACCTCCATGGCGCGAAAAAATTTCTACACTACAAACGCGACATCCTGACCGTCGAGCAAATCGACCGCGTCGAGAAGCGGATCGACGATCTCAAGCGGGCGATGAGGGAGAAACGCCGGGAACCCGTCGAGCAGGCGATGCGCGAACTGGACCTCGTGGTCGGGAAGATCTCCCCGCCGCCGAAGAATGCGGGCCTTCGCGAGAACATCGAGGTCTTTCTTGTCGCCATCGTCATCGCTGCGGGCGTCAAGGCGTTCTTCCTCCAACCCTTCCGCATTCCGACCGGCTCGATGCAGCCGACCCTTTACGGAATTGTCGGCACGCCGACCGACTTCGGGCCGCCCAATCTGCTCGTGCGCGCCTTCGACCTGATCGTCCGGGGCCGCCATTACTTCGAACTTCGCGCTGCGGAGGACGATGTGGTCATCGGCCTCAAGGAACGCACGTATGCGAATTTTTTCACCTTCACGGATGTGGTGTGCCGCAACCGCACCTACACGCTCTTCGTGCCAGCCGAACCGTTCGCGCGGGCTTTTCGCGTTCTTCCCGGGCGCGAATACCGCAAAGGAGAAATCATGGCCCGCGGGCACATGGATACGGGCGATCAGGTTCTGGTGGACAAAGTGAGCTACAACTTTGTGAAACCGGCGGATGGAGACGTGTTCGTTTTCAAGACAACGGATATCTCCCGGATCGAGGAAGGCCTGCCGCCGGGAAGCGGTTCCCAGCACTACATCAAGCGGCTCGCCGGCACTCCGGGTCAGACGCTCCGCATCGACCCTCCACGCCTGTATGTCAACGGAGTCGTTCCGGAAGCCTACGTTTTCCGGCGCGTCATGAGTCTGCAAAACGGCTACCGCGGGTATTCGAATGGCCCGGCGGGCGGCGGCACGTTCCCCATCCTGGGCTCCCCGCAAGCCACGTTCACGGTGCCGCCACGCTCGTTTTTCGCACTCGGTGACAACAGCTACCATTCTCGGGACAGCCGGGATTGGGGGATCGTGCCCGAGCGCAACGTGGCCGGACGCGGATTCTTTGTTTACTGGCCGGTGAGCGAGCGTTGGGGGTTCATCCGCTGAGTCTGCCGATGGCGTGAAAATCGCCGCATCCTACCACCTGCGGAGCACGCTCTTGCGCTGGCGCTCGACCGCCTCCACCGGAGCAGCAATCGCCCTCGTGGTCGCCGTTTTCGTGGTCGTCCAATCGCTCGCCACGGGGCTGGAATCCGCCAGTATCTCGACCGGAGATCCCTCGAATGCCCTTGTCGTGCGTCGGGGTGCCACAGCGGAGTCCACAAGCCAGATCACGCCGGAACAATTCCGGCTTATCCGGTATGCTCCGGAAATCGCCCGAGACCCCGTCCCCCTCGCCTCGGCCGACCTGGTCGTGGTCATCAACCTCCCGAGACGATCCGGCGGCGAGGCCAACGCCTCGGTACGCGGAATCTCCCCGCAAGGAGCACGTCTCCGCCCCGGCGTGGAGCTCAGGGAGGGACGCTGGTTTATCCCGGGCCGCCGAGAGGTCGTCGTCTCGCAACGTCTTGCGGCACGCTTTGCCAATCTCGGAATCGGGGAAACATTCCGATCCGGCCCGGCCGAATTGACTGTAGCCGGGCACTTCGATGCGGGTGGCACGGCGTTTGATTCGGAGATCTGGATCGACGCGGACGAGGCAAGATCGCTCTTTGACAGGGAAAACTACTCCAGCCTTCTCGCGAGAATGACAGAGGAGGGCGCTTTTGCTGCGTTTGCGCGCCGTTTGGAGGAGGACAAGCGTTTCCGCCTGCGTGTTGTGCGGGAGTCGGATTACTATGCCGAACAGACGAAAGCGGCCATTCCCATTCGTGTCCTTGGCGGGTTTCTTGCCGTCACGATGTCCGTCGGCGCCGTGTTTGCCGCGATGAACGCCATGTATGCTGCGATCGGCGCCCGCACGCGCGAGATCGGCACCCTGCGGGTGCTCGGATTCCGGCGCTCGGGCATTCTTTGTGGATTCCTTCTGGAAGGAGCGATCCTCGGGCTCGTGGGAGGGGTGGCGGGGTGCCTGCTCGCCCTGCCAATGAACGGCTACTCGACAGGAACGGTGAGTTTCGAGAGCTTCAGCGAGGCCGTGTTCGCATTCCGAATCACCCCCCGCCTGCTCGCGGAGGGTCTTCTCTTCGCGGTGGCAGTTGGCATCGCGGGAAGCTTGCTGCCCGCCCTCCGTGCGGCGAGAATCCCCACCATTGCTGCCCTGCGCTCGCCATGATTCCTGAACGCCTCGAAAAACTTCGCATTCCGGATCGGGAGCGTCCGTCCCGCAGCCGTTTTCCTTTTCTCGTTGCGGGCGCTATCGCCATTCTCGCCGTAGTCGCAGCAGCAGTCGCCTGGCCGCGCAAGGAGGATTCCCGGCGCATCGTCGGCAAGGCGCCGGAGGCCACTTCGCCCACACCCTCCCCGGAGAAATCCGGCGGTGCCCTTCTCACAACAAGCGGCTACATCATCAACAGGGAAAGAATCGAGCTGAGCCCGCGTTTTTCCGGAGTGGTCAAGTGGGTCGGGGCCCGAAAGGGAGATCGTGTCCAGCGGAACCAGGTCGTCGTGCTGCTGGAGGATTCGGAGCAGAGAGCGCGCCTGGCCGAGGCCGAAAGCCGCCTGGCCCGTGCGGAATCCGTGCATGAAATCGCAGCGACCCGGATGGAGCGCTTCCAGCGCCTCCGCGAGCAACGTGTCGAGTCCCAGCAGCAGTTGGACGATGCCGCCGCCGAACTCCGTGCGGCAGAGGCCGGAGTGCGCGAGGCCTCTGCCCTTGTCGATCTCGCCCGGACGCAACTGGATTGGACGGTGATCCGCTCGCCCCTCGATGGCGTGGTTCTGGAGAAACTGGCCGATGAAAACGAACTGGTCTCCCCACAAAGTTTCGGAGGTGACTCCGGTCCGAGCACGGCGCTCCTGGCCATTGCAGACCCGGCCGACTTGCAGGTGGAACTCGACATCAACGAAGCCGACCTGTCGAAAATCCGGCCCGGCCAACCCTGCCGTGTCTCGCCCGAGGCGTTTCCCGAGAGGTCATACGAAGGCTACGTGGTGGAGATCGCACCCGAGGCGAATCGGCAAAAAGGAACTCTGCAAGTGAAGGTGCAAATCAAGAAGCCCGACAAGTGGCTGGTGCCGGAGTTGAGCGCACGGGTGGATTTTCTTCCTCCCGTGGGTCCTTGAGCTCGCCTTCTGGCCGTAAATCTGCGCTCGCCCTCCCCGCCGGGGGCCTGATAGGTGTCCCACATGCCGCCCCGCCTTTGCCTCATCCTGCTGCCTGCCGTCCTGTCTTTGGCAGCCTGCAAGAAACCCAAAGTCGAACCCCCGCCCCCGGCGGTCACCTACACCGAAGTCGTCCAGAAAGAGATTACAGCGACCGGCACATGGGTCGGGTTGCTGGACGGCTACCAGAACTCGGTCATCGAAGCGCAGGTGACGGGCTACCTGCTCACCCAAAACTACAAAGAGGGTTCGCTCGTCAAGGCCGGCACGGTCCTTTTCACGATAGACCCGCGGCCATTCGAAGCGGCATTGGCCCAAGCACAAGCCACCTACGCCCAGACGGTCGCGCAGGCACAACTGCAACAGATCACCCTCGCCCGGCAGAAACAGTTGTTCGAAACCAAAGTCATCAGTCAGCAGGAATACGACACCAGTTTCCAGAATACGCAGGCTGCGATCGCGGCCGCGGCAGCCGCCCAAGCCGCTGTACAAGCGGCGCAGGTGAACCTGAATTACTGCACGATCACTGCCCCGTTCGATGGAATCGTCGGTCTCGCCAACGCACAGATCGGCGACTTGGTCGGCCCCGGGGGACGGGTATCGAACCTCACGCAGATCTCGCAGGTCGACCCCATGAAGATGAACTTCTCGATCACCGAGGAGGAGTATCTGCGCGCGGCGCCGCTTCTTTCGCAACTTCAAAATACGGATACCTCGAAGCTTCCTTCGCGTCTCACATTGAAGCTTGCCGACGGCACCATCTATTCGGAGCCGGGGCGTTTCGATTTCGTCAACCGCCAGGTGAATTCCTCAACCGGCACTATTCAAGTTACCGCGCTCTTCCCGAATCCCGGAAACGTTCTGCGTCCCGGGCTGTTCGCCCGCGTCACGGCTCCCGTGGAGCAGATTCCCGACGCTCTTCTGGTGCCGCAGGCCTCCACGGCCGAACTCCAAGGCAACTACTTCGTCACCACTCTCACCGCAGACAACGTGGCGAAGCCGGTTTTTGTGAAACTCGGACCGGTCCAAGGCGAAATGCAGGTCGTTAAGGGACCTTTGAAGCCCGGTGATCGCATCATAGTCGGGGGAATCGAGAAGGCGCGGCCCGGAATGAAAGTGAACGCCACGCCTTACACCCCTCCCGCGCCGCCCGCCGGAGCGAAACCTGCATCGAGCCCGGCCTCCTGATCCATGTCGAATTTCTTCATCCGCCGCCCGATCGTGGCGATGGTCATCGCGATCATCACCGTCATCGTGGGTCTCGTCTCGATGGCCGGCCTCCCGGTCGCCCAGTTCCCGAACATCGTGCCGCCCCAGATTCAGGTGCAGACAACCTATGTCGGAGCGGATGCGATCACCGTCGAACAATCCGTCGCCACCCCCATCGAACAGCAGATGAGCGGGGTCGAAGGGATGGACTACATGTATTCCATCAATGCCAACAACGGCATGATGACTCTCAACGTCATTTTCGACACGTCCACGGATCCCACCAACGACCAGATCCTGGCCCAGATGCGCCAGACCCAGGCGCAATCCCAATTGCCGTCCGACGTGCGCAACTTCGGAATCACCGTCGAGCAGTCCCTTTCCTCTCCGCTGGGCGTGTTCGTCCTCTACTCGCCCAAGGGAACCTTCGATCCGACATTCCTCGCGAACTACGCCTACATCAACATCAACGATCCCCTCACCCGCGTGGATGGCGTGGGCTCCGTGAGCATCTTCGGAGCGGGACAATACGCGATGCGCATCTGGCTCCAGCCGGACCGCCTTGCCACGCTGAACATCACGGTGCCGGAGGTCATCCGGGCAGTGCAGGCGCAGAACAACGTCAATCCCGCAGGCCAGATTGGCGGCGAACCCGTGCCGCAAGGCCAAGTCTTTACCTACACGGTCAACACCACAGGCCGCCTCGTCACCGCGGAGGAATTCGGCAACATCGTCATCCGCGCCAACTCGGATGGATCCATCGTCCGTGTGAAAGACGTCGCCCGCGTGGAGTTGGGCTCCCAAGTCTACAACCTCCGCGGCCGATTCCAGGGCCAAAACGCGGCCATCGTCGCCGTCTACCAGCTCCCCGGCTCGAATGCGGTGGATACCATGAAACAGGTGCGCGCGCTGTTCGACGAGCAGGCGAAACTCTTCCCGGAGGACCTCCAATACGAAGTCGCCCTCGACACCACGCTGGCCGTGACCGAGGGCATGAAGGAAATCGTGAAGACGCTTTTCGAGGCGATGGTTCTCGTGATCATCGTCGTGTTCGTCTTCCTGCAGGGCTGGAGGGCAACTCTCATCCCCCTCATTGCTGTTCCGGTTTCCCTCATCGGTACATTCGCCCTTTTTCCTTTGCTCGGTTTTTCGATCAATACCCTGTCGCTGTTCGGTCTGGTGCTGGCCATCGGTCTTGTCGTTGATGACGCCATCGTCGTGGTGGAGGCGATCGAGTCGCACATCGAGGAGGGGCTCTCCCCGAAGGATGCCGCTTTCAAGGCGATGTCGCAGGTCTCGGGGCCCGTCGTGGCGATCGCGCTCATTCTCGCGGCCGTCTTCATTCCGACAGTTTTCATTCCGGGCATCACAGGCGCCATGTATCAGCAATTCGCGGTGACGATGGCGGTCTCGGTACTCATCTCCGCGTTCAACGCATTGAGCCTGAGCCCCGCACTCGGCGCCCTTCTTCTGCGCCCGCGCACGGAGACCAAGGGGCCTCTCGGAAGTTTCTTCCGGGGCTTCAACCGCTTTTTCTCCAAGGCCACCGACGGCTATGTCGCCGTGTGCCGAGGCTTGATGCGCAAGCTGGTGATCAGCATGGGCCTCCTCCTGCTTCTGGGTCTTGGGGCGGGCGGTCTGGGAGGCACCATGCCGACGGCGTTCATCCCCGAAGAGGACCAGGGATACCTCTTCGGCGTTGTCCAGCTTCCGCGTGCGTCCTCCCTCCAGCAAACCGACCTCGCAGCCAGCCAGATCGAAGAAGTTCTGCGCAAGACCCCCGGTGTCCAATACGTGACGACCATCGTCGGGTTCAACCTTCTGAGCACCGTCCAGAGCACCTACACCGGCTTCTTTTTCATCACGCTCGAAGAATGGGCAAAAAGAAAAAGTCCGGAGCTTCAGGTCGATGCCATTCAGCAACACATCAACCGCGAACTGGCCGCCCTTGCAAAACCCACGGCGGCTTTTGCCTTCCCTCCCCCCGCGATTCCCGGGATCGGAACCTCAGGTGGCGTGACATTCATCTTGGAGGACCGGACGGGTGCGGACGTCGAGTTCATCGCCAAGAACACACAGGCTTTCATGGCGGCCGCCCAAAAACGTCCGGAGTTTTCCAGCCTCTTCACAACTGCACTTTGGGACGTGCCGCAGATCTTCCTCAAGGTCGACGAGGCGCAGGCGATGATTCAGGGCGTGAGCCTCACGGATGCCTACGAGACCGTCCAAACATTCCTCGGCGGTTACTTTGTGAACTATTTCAACCGCTTCGGCCTTCAGTGGCAGGTCTACATCCAAGCCGACGGCAACTACCGCACTTCCATCGACAACCTCGGTTTGTTCTACGTCACCAACCGAGACAACCAACCGGTGCCCGTGTCGTCCTTTGTGGATTGGGAGAGATCGTTCGGACCCGAGTTCACCATGCGTTACAACATGTTCCGATCCTCACAGATCAATGCCTCCGTGGCGCCGGGATTCTCAACCGCACAGGCGATGAAGGCGCTTGAGGATGTTTTCGCCGAGACGATGCCCGAAGGCATGGGCTTCGACTATTTCGGCATGTCGTATCAAGAGCAAAAGGCGGCCCAAGGGGTTCCCCCGGCGGCGATCTTCGGCCTGTCATTGCTTTTCGTCTTCCTGATCCTCGCGGCGCAGTATGAGAGTTGGACTCTGCCCTTCAGCGTGCTGCTGACGACCCCGATCGCGGTGTTCGGTGCCTTTGCGGCGCTATCCATGCGGGGCATGCAGAACAACCTTTATGCTCAGATCGGTCTTGTGATGCTCATCGGCCTCGCGGCAAAGAACGCGATTCTCATCGTCGAATTCGCCAAGGACGAATACGAGAAGGGAAAATCCGTCTTCGATGCCGCGTTGGCGGGAGCAAAGCTGCGCCTCCGCCCGATCCTGATGACCGCATTCGCATTTATTCTTGGAACAGTGCCCCTCGCCATTGCGAGCGGGTCGGGTGCTGTTTCGCGCCGTGTGCTGGGAACGACGGTGATCGGCGGAATGCTCGCCGCGACACTGATCGCGATCTTCATCATTCCTGCGTGTTTTTATCTTGTGGAGAAGTTCTTTGTGTCCAAGAAGACCGAGGAGCCTGCTGAAGCAACTGGGAAACCCGTCGAGCCGGCGTGACGACGCCACGCAGAGTCCCCCCTGCCCTGGAGTTCGCGGGAATCGTCGCAATCATCGTTCTGGGCTTCGCCCTCAACCTCGCAGGCGTTTTTTGGAATGCGCCGAAGGTTGCGAATTCCTCGCTGCTGATCTTCGCACTTCCCGTCGCATGGCTTTTCGGGGCCAGCCTCTACCACCTTGTGCACAAGCGCTGGCTCGCAGGGATTGTCCGGCTGCTCTCACTTCCGGCGGCTCTGCTGGCGGGCCTCGCATCGATTGTCGGAGCCCAACTTCTGGGCTTTGCCATGGTGTCCGGCGATCTGCTGCCCGCAAAGTCCCCTCTCCCGGAGAAAGTCACGGCTCCGTTTGTCCGCGAAGGTCGGGCCCTCGCGTCCGCATCGACGGCACCGGACGGAACGCCGCTTGTTCTGGATGGGCTCGACTTCTCGGACAAGGCCGGGATGCGCGAAGTGACCTTCCAACTCCGCTCGCGGCAGGATGCCTCCCTGCGAATCAACCCCCGTTACACGCTCCGTGACGACCTCTGGAGTCTTGCGGGCAGCGATGCTTCGGCAAACACGCAGGCCGATCTGAAGGCGGCCGAAGGGCGGAATGTCTTCCCGAAAATGCTGGCGCCGCCCGCGCCGCAATGGCCGGTGCCCGGGGACTTTTCCGCCCGCCTCTGGCAATCGGGCAGCCAGTTGGCCGAAGCACTAGGCAATTTCCGATTCGCGAAATCCGACGGCGCAAACTGGGGGTTGGCTCGGGTTTCTTACCATCTTCCCCAGGAGAGACGTCCATCAGTCTCGCTGGTCTTCGCCGACACCTCGCAGCGTGACCTCATCTGGACACGCTGGCGCTGGGATGGAGAATCCTTGCATCTTACCGACGTCACGGCAGAGGGTTCCCGGGAACGCTCTGCCGCCGCACTCACCGTGATCGAGAAAGCCCTCCCTGCCGGAGGCTTCCTCCGGCCGCGCACGCAACAGGCGTCGGACTGGAGACGCGTCACGACGGAGCTTCCCGATGGCACGAAGCTGGCTTACTTGGAACTTCCGGCTCACGCCTTCCTCGCGGAATACCACATGCGCGTCGGCATCACTCCACAAGGCGGTCAGGAAGAGTTCTTCGAACTCCCCATGAATACCGGGGGTCGCACAGCCGTCTTCGTCTCCACGGGCGCCACCAAAGACGGCACTCCGGCCGTCCGTTTGGTCGCCCCGCGGCATTTTGACTCCGTCTTCACAACGCAAACACCGAGTTGGCGCGAATCGGGAGATTTCGTTGAAACCGGCTTCGCAGGGGCATTCCTCGGCGTCCACACGCCTCTCGGATGGTTCCCGGCCGGTGACCCGGAAATCGAAAAGGTGCGGTCTCTGCCGAGCTACTGAGGAGCCATTTTCTCCACCAAGCGGCGAGCTGTTTCCGTCGCCATGCGGTCGAAATCCTCAGGGCTCATGCTTTCTTTCTTCGCCACAAAGATCAGGTGAACACCCGGGGAACTCCGCGGCACGGCTGTCGCCGCGAGATACTCCCCGTAAGTGTTGATGAGCCTGCCGCCCTGCAGGAAGAACTCGCGGAAAAAATGCTCATCGTCGTGGCAGACCGAGGGCTGGCCGGGGGTGTCCTGCAGAGTGACTCCGCGATACTGCATGCACACCTTGAGTGTGTGGTGCCGTCCGGCGCCTTGAGAACCGTACCAAAGAAGCCCCAGGTTTTCATCCTGATCCGGCAATGCGATTTCGAAGCCCTCGCCGGGAACCTCGGCGACAACCAACTCGGCAGGAGGGAAGATTTTGTGGGTGTCACCCGAAAGAAATGTGGAGGCCAGAAAGGGCAGAACGAGAAAAACTCCGGCAAACGCCATCACTGCCGGTCGAGGAACCTCAGGCAATGCTTCCTGCGGCCGTGACTCGCCGAATTCCTTCCACACCGCCCACAACGCAGCTGCCCAAGTGATCCATTCCGCCCCGGGAATGAGGACGAACAGGGGATAACTGGCCAGAACCAGAACCGCGCCGTAAGGCTTGCGCAGCCAAGCAACGGAGACCACCAGCGGACACAACAACAACCACGGCATCCACAATGACTCGATCGCCGCGAGCCCGATTCCGCACCCCGTAAAGACCCACAGCACTGCCATCGCCAGACGACGGCTTGAGACGACCTCCGGCACCCGGCAATTGGCAAGACACAGAATCACGGCGACCGTGAGCCCGACTCCCCCCGGGGCGGTGGCGGCAGGAGCCAGAAGCGCCACCACACACGCAGCGTGGAAAAGCTCCAACGCAAGGACCGGCAAGGGACGCCCGCCACGCGGGATCACCAGCATCGCAAAGGGAACCAACCAAAAGAGCCCGAAAAAGTAGTGCAACTGAGGGCTTTCGATCGCGGGATACGCAATCGCACGATAGCCGATGAGGGTGAGCACCCGCAGGATGTTGGCCAGAATGGCCGCCGGCAGCATGAGGCCGATCTTCATCCAGTAGCGGAGAGAGATTTTCTCCGTACGATTGATCCAGACCGCTAGCGCCAGAAGGATCAAGAGGAGGTTGGTGCCAGCGCAATCGCGGGTCCATGGAATCTCAAGATGCCCGACATGCATCACGTCCCCCGCATTTTCCGCTGCGATACCAAGGAGCCGCAGCACCCAAAGCACCACGGGGCGGGTTAGCTCACCAAAGACATCTTTGGTTCCCGCAAACTGGGCGAGCACCCCAACGACAAGCAGCGGAGCCAATCCCCGCGCCAATCGGGACCATGATCCGGAGAGCGTCACGCTGCCGACCATGGCAGAGTGGCAGAAAAAAGGGGAGCCGGAATTTCTTCCGGCTCCCCCGCCTCTTCAGGGCTCTGCAAATCAGGCCTTCTTGAGATGCTTGCGGGCGCGCACCGCCACAACGACACCGAATGCAACCAACAACGCGAGCGGAGGTGCAGGGGCACCCGGGGCGGCAGCGAGCCACTTGCCGGAGAGCTTCGTCACCTTAGTCACTTGTCCGCCATCCACCACCGCAACCGGGATTCCGGGCAAAGCTCCGTCTTGCGTTCCACTCCACTGGTTTTCACGAATCGTTATGTTGTCGGCTTCGAATCCCGACGAGGTCACATTGCTGAAGATGATGCGGTCCCACTTCGTCTTGGAGTCGCCGAAGAAGTTGATGAATCCGTATGGCTCGCCGGAGTTCATGCGGCGGTCGATCGGGTTGCCGTAGTAGCTCCTCGGAAGGAGCTCCATGAGATTCCTGGTCGTGAACTGGGCAATGAGTTCGTTGCCGTTGTAAAAGGTCAATTCGTTCGCGCGATCTCCAGCCGACCACCACATGCCGAAGTAGGAACTCGGAGTGTTGAGTGTCAGCGTCGTCTGCTTCACCGGACTGCCCACGCCTTGGACCGAGTAGTTGGTTCCGCGCGGATTCGCAGCATCGGGGGCTCCACCGTATTGGTTCGGCTTCAGCACGAAGATCTGGTCGAAAGTGCCGACGTTACCCCACGCGACATTCTTGTGCAGTCCGGGCGTCAGGTCGTTGAAGTCAAACACCGAGGCGCGTTGGAGGCTCGTCGAGAAGGCTTTGGGGTCCTCCGCGAACGTGATGACCGAATCGGCCGAAGCGGCTTGAGCGGACAGCCACACGAAAGAGGCTGCCAAGAGGGTGAGAGATGAAGAGGTTTTCATTGCAGATTCTCTATCGCAAAGCCCGTGCCAAGTCTTTTCGTGATTTGTAACGCGTTCATAATACGTTGTTTACGATTTTCCGGTAACACACCATCAAATCAAACAATGTAATTGTTCCAGCATCTTTTACTTCATTGGCGTAATTTTTACTTCCCCTTGGATAAAGACCGGCGAACGCGAATCCCTTACAACCCAAAGCGAGGAAAAGGGACACGCCCTGCCTCGGCGGGTCGCAGGAAAAAGGCCGCGGGCGCCTTCGCAGGACCCGCTGACACAGGAGCAGAGCCGAGAGAAACTGCGGCGTTGTCAGAGGTTTGCCAAGCTCGGTGTGAACCATTCCGGGGGAGGCGCTGTGAAGGTCACTGATTTGCCGGTGAGCGGATGAAGGACAGAAATCTTCCAAGCGTGAAGACACAGAGGAGGATCGTTGAGAGCCAGCGTGGCCGGCTGTTCAATTTCGCCGGTTCGCGAATACAGACGGTCTCCACAGACAGCCCAGCCCAAGTGCCAAAGGTGCAGCCGGATCTGATTGGTCCGGCCCGTGCGAGGCCGCGCAATGAGGAAGGCCGTTCCGTCGGCAGCCCTTTCCACGACCTCGAACAGGGTTAGAGCCGCCAGACCGTTTGCAAGATCGATGGCGCGGGATCCGGAAGCTCCGGCCTCCCTGCCGATGGCGGCATCGCAGGCGAAAATGTCCGCAGGAGGATGTCCGTTCACTCGGACGAGGTAAGACTTTTCCACCTGAGAGGTCTCGAACTGCGGTTGCAGCCGACCGGCAAAGTGGCGGGTTCTGGTGATGAGCACGACGCCCGTGGTGTTGGCATCCAAACGATGCGCCGCACGAGGTCTCTGGGGAGCGTAGGCCGCGTGGAGAAAATACTGGAGCGTGTTGCGGTGGTAACGGCCACCGGGATGCATGGGCAGAGGTGCGGGTTTGTTGATGACAACAAGCGCCTCATCCTCGTGGAGAATGCGGATGCCAGCGTTCACCTCCGGTTCGACAACTTCGTCCGTGACGTGAAAAAACCGCTCGCCGGAACGGACACGCCGCGCGGCAGGCACAGGCCGTCGGTTTACATCCCAAATCCGTCCCTCGGCACAAACCGACTCCCACTCGACCGCGGGAACATGCCGGATGACCATCGCGAGCATTTGCGAAACGGAGAAACCATCCGCGGCAGCAGGCACCGTGAGAGGACGCTCGTTGCGGCTGGGTTCGCTGCCGGGAAGAGGCGAGCCGAGACGGCGGATCAGATCCTCTCTCCGCGCAAGAGATTCCGCCATTTGCTCAGCCGGAGATTGATAACAAAAGGGGCACGAACGACCCGGAACAAAACGGGCATCCTGCTGCTCGGCAGGAGTCAACGGAGACTGGCAGCGATAGCATTGCGTGGAGGCTGTCTCATGCAAGGCCGGATCCACGCCGACACGTTGATCAAAAACGAAGCACTCCCCCTCATAGTGGGAGCCACCACAGTCCTCGAAGTATTTGAGGATGCCGCCCTCCAGTTGATAGACATCGCGAAATCCCTCGCGCTCCATGAAGGGACCGGCTTTCTCGCACCGAATTCCGCCGGTGCAAAACATGACAATCGTCTGCTCCTTCATTTCGCCGGGCAGTTGCCGCACAGCTCCGGGGAAATCGCGGAAGTGTGCGATTCCGATGGGGCGTGCTCCGCGGAATGTGCCGAGTTTGACCTCGTAATCATTGCGCGTGTCGAGGAGAAGGACCTCCCGGCCGTCATCGAGCCACTGCTTGAGCGTCTGCGGCGGGAGCTTGCGAGACGTGCGGGCTGCCGGCGCGATGCCCTCGACGCCGAAGGCGATGATTTCCTTTTTGAGACGGACCAGCATGCGTGTGAACGGTTGGTGGGCGGTGTAACTCACCTTCGGCTCCAGTCCCTCCAATCCGGGAATCTCGCGGAGCCTCTTGAGGAGTTCTTCGACGGCCGCCGCCTCGCCGGCGACGAAAAGATTCACCCCCTCGGGACTTAAGAGAATCGTCCCTTTCAGCCCGGCGGAGCGACAGTAGTGCAGCAGGACGTCGCGACGGGCGCGCAGGTCATCCATCGGAGCAAACCGGTAGGCGGCTATGTTCACAATCCGTGCCTCTGGCGATTTCCCGCTCATGGGCTGCAAAACCTAGCGCGGCAGGCGACAACCGGCCAGCAGAACCTCCGAATCCGGCCCGCCAGCGGCCGACGGGCGAAAGCATTCCCCGAAGCCCTCGCCCATCGCGGAGGAAGTTGCCGCGGCCAGATGCCGAACTTGCTCAGACTGGGATTGATCGACGCATCCCTCGCACATAAGATGACGTTTGTGCACTCAGGGATCGTCAATACTTCGTCGCTGTTGATCACCCCTGCTTCCGCATGAGTGCCTCCCCGCCTTTGCGTCTTCTGGTGGGATTTCACTGTTTCGGCCAAAGCTATGTCCACGTGCCCGAACTTCTGATGCGGGCAAAGCTTCCCATGGACGCCGTCTTTACGAACGGGCACCCTCTGCGCGGCATCAAGGGATTCGGAAAGACATGGACGGTGCCTCACGCAGACTGGCCGGCTGCCATTGAGTCCGCGCTGGAGACCGGTGACTACCGGTTGCTCGTCAATGTGGATGAGATCGGCCTCTACGCCATCTATGCTCACTCGTGGGGCGAGGCGACGCAGAGATTCCTGCCGTTTTCATCCAAGAGTCCTCTCGGACAGGCCGTGGGAAGCAAGACGGCATTCCATTCCTGGTGTCTGGCGAACAGCCTTCCCGTTCCGGAGTCACGAGTGTTTCCCTGTTTCGCCGAGGCGAAGGACTTTGCAGAGCGACACCCGGGCCGATGGCTGATCAAGGCTGATCGCGGCTACGGAGGCAATGGCGTGGTCGCACCGCCCTACAAGCAGCCCCCCGGGCCGCAGAAAGCGTGGTTGGCGCAACAGGACCACGGCCACAGAGTGGGATCGGGCGTTTTCACCGCCGTCGAAGGCCGCGTATTGGCATGGGTTGGATTCCGAAAGCTCGTTTGCCTCCGGGAAGGCTTTGGCCCGACGGTGCATGGCACAGGCGCTGCCGACGACTCTATCGGCGCACTTTGCAGAGCCATCGCGAAGCGTGGAGGGATTACTGGAATAACGGGGTTTGACTACGTTCTCGATGAAAACGCCCGCCCGTTGATCATCGACTCGCACCTCGGTCGCATGTCTCCCCTGCAGCATTTCGACCGAACCTACGGAGTGGATCTCGGTGCCGCACTGGGCACCGGCCTGCGCGGAGAAAGCTGCGGGACTCTGGCACCGGTTGCCGGTCCCGATTTCATCAAGTTCCCCGAACTCGTTCAACTCGCCTTCGAGGGAAACCTCGGCTACCTCAAGGGCGGGGACTTTGTGAGAAGCACCATTCCCATCCTTCCGGAACAGAACCGCCCCGCGGCAATCTCTTCTCTCGTGCGACTTGTCGCCACGGAGTCGCGCGTGTTCCTTGGCGCGTTGCGCCGGCGTGTTCTTCCCGGGCGGGAGTGAGACTCACACCCTTCTCGAGAACAAAACGGCCGGGGATTTGCATCCCCGGCCGCTTGTTGGGTTTTGGATTGCTTTGAACGCTGGACTTAGTAGTCCATGCCGCCCATTCCGCCGCCCGGAGGCATGGCGGGTGCCTTCTCCTTCTCCGGGATCTCGGTGATGAGAGCCTCGGTGGTGAGGAGGAGACCGCTGATGGACGCGGCGTTTTGGAGCGCCGAGCGGGTCACCTTGGCGGGATCAACGACGCCGGCCTTGATGAGGTCGACGTATTCGCCGGTGGCGACGTTGTAGCCTTCGGCACCCTTGCGCTTCTTGACTTCCTGCACGATGAGCGCGCCTTCCTGGCCTGCGTTGTCGGCGAGGGTGCGGAGGGGCTGCTCGATGGCGCGGCGCACGATCTGGAGACCGATTTCCTCGTCACCGGTGAGGGTGAGCGAGTCGAGGGCCTTCTGGGCGCGGATGAGGGCGACACCACCGCCGGGGACGATTCCCTCTTCCACGGCCGCACGGGTCGCGTGGAGGGCGTCTTCGACGCGGGCCTTTTTCTCCTTCATCTCAGTCTCGGTCGCGGCACCGACATTGATGACGGCGACACCGCCGGCGAGCTTGGCGAGGCGCTCCTGGAGCTTCTCGCGGTCGTAGTCGCTGGTGGTCTCCTCGATCTGGCGGCGGATCTGGCTGACGCGGCCTTGGATGTCCGCATTCTTGCCTTCGCCTTCGATGATCGTGGTGTTCTCTTTGTCCACGGTGACGCGCTTGGCGCGGCCGAGGTCTTCGAGGCCGACGTTCTCGAGCTTGATGCCGAGGTCCTCGCTGAGGAGACGGCCGCCGGTGAGGACGGCGATGTCTTCAAGCATGGCTTTGCGGCGATCACCGAAGCCCGGGGCCTTGACGGCGCAGACTTGGAGCGTGCCGCGGAGCTTGTTCACGACGAGGGTCGCGAGAGCTTCGCCTTCCACGTCCTCGGCGATGATCAGGAACGGCTTGCCGCTCTTGGCGATCTTCTCGAGAAGCGGGAGCAGGTCCTTGAGGGAGCTGATCTTCTTCTCGTGGATGAGGATGTAGGCGTTGTCGAAGGAAACTTCGAGCGACTCGGCATTCGTCACGAAATAGGGCGAGAGATAGCCCTTGTCGAACTGCATGCCTTCCACCACGTCGAGCGTGGTTTCGATGCTCTTGGCTTCCTCGACGGTGATCGTTCCGTCCTTGCCGACCTTGTCCATCGCGTCCGCGATGATCTGGCCGATGGTGGCGTCCCAGTTGGCCGAAACGGTCGCGACCTGCGCGATCTCGGAGCTGTCCTTCACCTTCTTGGAAATCTTGGCGATCTCCTCGGTGATGGCCTCGACGGCCTTCTGGATACCGCGCTGGAGGCGGGTCGGGTTGGCACCGGCGGTCACATTCTTGAGGCCTTCGCGGTAAATCGCTTCGGCGAGAACGGTTGCGGTGGTGGTGCCGTCGCCGGCGATGTCGCTGGTCTTGCTGGCGACTTCGCGGACGAGCTGGGCACCCATGTTTTCATAGGCGTCCTCAAGTTCGATCTCCTTGGCGACGGTCACGCCGTCCTTGGTGATCGTGGGACTTCCGAATTTCTTGTCGAGGATGACGTTGCGTCCCGACGGCCCGAGGGTCGCCTTGACGGCTTTCGCCAGCTTTTCGACACCGCGAAGCAGGCCCTGGCGGGCGGCTTCGTCGAACAGGAGTTGTTTGGCTGCCATTGTGTTGGTCTTTGGTTTGTGGGTTGGGTATTGCGGCTCAGCCGATGATGCCGAGGATGTCGTCCTCGCGCATGATCAGGTAGCTGTCGCCGTCGATCTTGACTTCGGTTCCACCGTATTTGGAGATGAGCACCTTGTCGCCCTTCTTCACGGTGAACTCGATGAGTTTGCCGTCCTCGTCACGCTTGCCGGTGCCGAGTGCGACCACTTGCCCCTCCTGGGGCTTTTCTTTGGCGGTATCGGGGATGATGATTCCGCCCTTTTTGACTTCTTTCTCTTCGAGCGGCTGCACGAGCACCCGGTCGCCGAGAGGCTTGATGTTGACGTTCGCCATGTTGGCTTTCCTCCTTTGTTTGTTTGGTTTTGGTTTTTAACAGGCCCCGCCACGCAATGCGGCAGAGCGGTTTGTTAAAGGGTTCTCACTTCTTCTTTTCTTCGTCGACCATCTCGAATTCGGCGTCGACGACGTCGGAATCCTTCGGGGCGGAGGCCTGCGGTGCAGGACCGGGCTGGGCTGTTTGTGCCGAGGCCTGCTTGTAGAGTTCCGCGCTGATCTCCTGGAATTTCGCCTGAAGGTCGTCGTAGCCGGCCTTGATCGCATCAATGTCGTTTCCCTTGAGGGCTTCACGCACCTTCTCGATGGCCTCCTCGACGGGCTTTTTCGTTTCGGCGGGCAGCTTGTCGCCGAGATCCTTCAGTTGCTTCTCGGACTGGTAGGCGAGGGTGTCGGCGTTGTTCCTGATCTCGATGCCTTCCTTGGCTTTGCGGTCCTCCTCCGCGTGGGACTCAGCCTCTTTCTGCATGCGCTCGATCTCTTCTTTGCTCAGGCCACTGGATCCTGTGATGGAAATCTTTTGCTCCTTGCCAGTTCCAAGATCCTTGGCGGAGACATTGAGGATGCCGTTGGCGTCGATATCAAAAGTCACTTCGATCTGCGGAACGCCGCGCGGGGCCGGCGGGATGCCGTCGAGGTGGAAGGTGCCGAGGTTTTTGTTGTCGCGGGCGAGCGGACGTTCCCCTTGGAGCACCTTGATTTCCACGCCGGGCTGGTTGTCGCTGTAGGTCGAGAACACGTTGCTCTTCTTGGCGGGGATGGTGGTGTTGCGGGAGATCATCGGCGTCGCAATTCCTCCGGCTGTCTCGATGGCGAGCGTCAGCGGCGTGACGTCGAGGAGAAGAACATCCTTCACATCTCCCTTGAGAACGCCGCCCTGAATCGCTGCTCCGACGGCAACCACTTCATCCGGGTTGACGCCTTTGTGGGGCTCCTTGCCGATCATTTCCCGCGCGGTATCGACCACCTTCGGCATGCGCGTCATGCCACCGACGAGGACGAGTTCATCGACATCCGACTTCGACCACTTCGCGTCGTTGAGGCAGTCCTTCACCGGCTTGAGGGTGCGCTCGAAGAGATCATCCGTAAGTTGCTCCAACTTGGAACGGGTCAGTTTCTTCTGGATGTGTTTTGGTCCGCTGGCATCGGCTGTGACAAAGGGAAGATTGATGTCGTACTCCTGCGTGGACGAAAGGGCGATCTTGGCCTTCTCGGCCTCCTCCTTGATGCGTTGGACGGCGTCCGGCTGCTTGGAGAGATCGATGCCTGTGTCGGCTTTGAAGTCCCCGATGATCCAGTCCATGATGCGATTATCCCAATCGTCGCCACCGAGGTGAGTGTCGCCGTTCGTGGCACGGACTTCGAAAACACCCTCACCGATTTCCAACGCCGAAATATCGAATGTGCCGCCGCCCAAGTCATAGACGGCGATCTTTTCGTCGGACTTCTTGTCGAGTCCATAAGCAAGCGATGCGGCCGTAGGTTCATTGATGATACGCTTGACGTCGAGACCCGCGATTTTCCCCGCATCCTTCGTCGCATTGCGCTGCGAGTCGTTGAAGTAGGCAGGGACGGTGATCACCGCTTCGGTGATCGTCTCTCCAAGGCGCGCCTCCGCATCGGATTTCAGCTTTGCGAGGATCATCGCCGAAATCTCCGGCGGCGAAAATGTCTTCGGCTTGCCATCAATCTCCACCTGAATGTGAGCATCCCCATTGGCGGCCTTCACGAGTTTGTAAGGCACCCGGCGCTCCTCGTCGCGAACCTCGTCGTATTTTCGGCCCATGAAGCGCTTGACCGAAAAAATTGTGTTCGCAGGGTTCGTCACTGCCTGCCGCTTTGCGGCTTGCCCGACAAGGCGCTCGCCGGATTTGGAGAAAGCCACCACCGAAGGCGTTGTGCGTGCCCCCTCGGAGTTTTCGAGCACGACGGGATCACTGCCGTCCATGACGGCCATACACGAATTCGTCGTCCCGAGGTCGATTCCTAGAATTTTAGCCATAAATTACAAAGTTGCTTTCCTCCAAGCACAAGACGTTCCACATGTCAGAATTCATTCCATAAGATGCTGATGTGCAGATGATAATATAAACATGTCAGGATTTCCATCAGCCATGGAATCCGAATGAGTGCGCCACAATGACTCACTTATGGGACAAAAACCCTGATGCGATGCGACATACTGGCTAGCGTCTGGCTGGTGCGGAAGTCAGTTAACGACCTTGACGGGCGTGCCGAGCGCGACGTTGTCGAAGAAAATCTTAACCATTTTCTCCGGCAGCCGGATGCATCCATGACTGTCGGGCACACCCGGCAAAAACCCTTGATGCATGCCGACACCGGAAGAAGTCAGGCGCATCCAGTAGGGCATGGGGGCGCCTCGGAAAGTTGTCCCCGTCGGCATGGGATCCTTTTTGATTCCCACGTTTCGGACCACGACATTGCCGGCAGCATCGACATAGTCGCCGTAGAGGTTGGACGCATAGTCGACTTTCTTCTGCAGAATTTTGTAGTTTCCGACGGGGGTCGCGAATCCTTCCCGACCCGTGGAAATCGCGGAGACACCAACAAGTTTTTCCCCTTTGTAAAACGAGGCCGTCTGCTCCGAGAGGTCGATGACGATGGAAGGAGCTCCTTGGACTCCCTCGCCGTCCCAGTAGGAATTCTGCTCGGCCAAAGTGGAGGCTGTGGAACGCGAAACGATGGAACCGTCCTCGCCCAGATAAGACGTTGCACTGCTGGTGAGACGCGTGTCGTACGAAGCGCAGCCAGACATCCAAACAGCGGCCAGCCCCACGGGCAACAGAAAGATACTTCTCATGACGTGTGCGGAAACCAACCCTCTTGCCCGCCCGCCGTCAAGCGGACATTCCCTCAGCTGCCGAAGACCAAGCGAATCAGCTCCCCGTTGTCCGTCGAACTCACGGCAAGCTCCCGGATTTTTCCGCCATCCTTCCAAACCGCTGCGCGATACGAGGCCGCGTGCACTTCCTGGCGTCCGTCCCGAGCCGGAATCGCCCCTCGCCAGGCCTCGGCGAGGGCCTGCCAGAGGGCATGCCTGAGCGGAACGCGTGAGGCCGGACCGGACCACCCGCGCCCGGCGAACGGACCGGAAGCCGAGAACTCACCCGTGCTCGTGGATACAACTTCCAAGACGGGTCGCGGAAGACCTTTGGTAAGCCGGATCAGCACGTTTCCCGAAATGTCGTACGTGATCAAAGCCTCTCCAGCCACCGTGCCGCCCGGATGTCTCCAGAGAAAACTCGCCCGCTGGGTGTGCACCGGTTCGATCCAATCCGAAGGTGATCCGTCTCCGCCCACCGAGGAACACGCGGAAAGGAGCCCGGCCAACGCCGCGCACATCACGGCCAGTCGCGCAAAGACAAGAGAAGGCTTCATTTGATGGGATCCAGACTTGCCGAAAGCCCCTCGCCGCTCAAGTCGACAGTGCCCGCAGCGACAGCGGCCAAATGGCCGGATGCCGCCTGTCGGACGTCTTCCAGCGTGGACGCGTGCTGGAGTGCCACCCTCAGGCGGGCTCCACCGGGTAATCCCCGCGTGTAGGCCATGAGTCGCGATCGCATTGCCTTCATGGCTTGGAGTTCCTTCCCCCCCCACCACGCGATCTCTTCACGGCAGTGTCTCAGGATGAAATCCCACCGCTCCGCCGCCCCCACAGGTTGGCGGGTCCCCTCGCCGGCTGCAGCACGGATTTCCGCAAAGATCCAGGGATGACTCATCGCAGCTCGCCCGATCATCAGCCCCGCGACTTTGGTCGATCGAATACGGCTGAGGGCCGTCGAGGCGCTGTCGATGTCTCCGTTTCCCACAACCGGGATCCGCACAGCCTCGGCCACTTCCGCAATCACATCCCAGTTTGCCCCACCGGAGTATCCCTGCTCCTTTGTCCGCCCATGCACCGCCAATCTGGAAACCCCCTCACCCTCCAGCAATCGCGAGGTCTCCAAAGCATTCACCGAGGAAGCATCCCACCCGATCCGGATTTTCGCGGTCACGGGCACAGATGCCGCCGCGCGGACCACGGATGCCGCCACGCGACCGAGCAGTGGGCAATCCCTCAAAAGGGCCGATCCCCCGTTCTTGCACACAACCTTGTTCACCGGGCAGCCGAAATTCAGATCGATGAAATCCGGGCCGACCCAGTCGATCACCGCACGCGCCGCCTCGGCGAGATGATCGGGATCCGCTCCGAAAAGCTGCACGCCCAGCGGACGCTCGGAGGGATGGAACTCAAGGTAGCGGCGGGTCCGCTCGTTGCGGTGGAGGATGCCTTCGGCGGAGACAAACTCGGTCGTGAGCACCTCCGCACCCAGTTCCTTGCAAAGACTGCGGAAAACCGAGTTCGTCACCCCGGCCATCGGGGCAAGAAAAAGGCCGACCTCGCGTCCGTCGAGGATCACACGCCGGGATCGAGAAGAGCGCTGACCTCACGCTGAACAGCCGGGATCTGGTCGAGAGTCAGGCGTGGGTTGGCGAGAACCAGAGTCTCTCCGGTCGCGATGTGTTCATAGACGAGCATGTCGTCATCACTGCTCTCGACAGGGCGCAGCACCCTTTTCCGCTCCAGCATCAACGCAAGGATAAAGCGCACGTTGAGGTAGGCCGGGTCGTTCTCGCTCACCAGGTGGCGAAGAAGCGACTCGGCATCGTCCCGAGGCAGAGCTTCCGGCGGCGGCGGGGCCGGCGGCTCGTAGCGGGATCGCCAGAAGGAAAAAGGCTGCTCCTCACCCTCCGCCCGCGAGCTCCACGCTTCTTCGCAGAGGTCTTCGCGCCGGAAACCTTCCCCCTCGCGGAAAAGCAGGGTGTAGAACACTTCCTCCGGTGCGAACTCTCGCCCTGTGCGGGCGCAGGTGTGTGCCCGTGATTTGATTTCCCAATCGGCTTGCATGCTTAGAATCCCGGAATCTTGAGTTTGGGCAGGTCACGGTTCGTCGACCGGAACCACAACAGCCCCAGACCGATGAAGAAAAAGAACACGATCGGTCCCCACGCTGCGATGACCGGCGGGACACGTCCGCCCTTGCCGAGAGCTATGAAAAGGCTGCTGAGGAAAACCAGTGAAAAAAACAAGCCGATTGCTACCGCGACGCCGCCAAGAATGCCGCGGCGCGAATACACGATCCCCATCGGGGCCGCCAGAAGGATCACCACGACGCACACCCAAGGCAGCGCGTAGCGGTAGTAAAGGTGCGTGCGGTAGGCGGCGAGCCGCTTCTCGGGAAAGTCCGCGTTGAAGCGAAGGTAGTCGTTCAACTCCGCGACCGAAAGGAAATCCGGATTCATGACGGAGCTCGAGATTCTCCACGGCGTCTCACTCCACCCCGTGATCACAATGTCCTGGCTCAACTCACTGCGGGTGATGTCCCCCGCCGGATTCATTTCGACATACTTCGCATTCGAAAGCTTCCAGGAGGCGGAAGCCGGGTCGAAACGCGCCTCCCGAGCATACCATTGCTGGAGGATGTCCCCGTCGGCGTTTTGTTGGATGATCTGGACGTCGAGAACCCTGTTGCGTCCGACCTGCATGCCGCGCATGAACCACGTGCGGAGATCCTGACGGTTCCGGAACATATGCCCACCGATGCCCTGCACGCGTTTTTCGCCGCGCCGGATGTCGCGTATCATCTGCTTCTTCGCGGCCTGCGCATGCGGTGCGGCCTCAAAATTGAAAAACGCCGTTGCCGCGGTGAGCACGAGTCCGACGACGAGCAGGGGAGCCAGAATGCGCTGAACACTGACCCCCGCGCCGAGCATGGAGATGATCTCGTTGCTGCGCGACATGGCCGTGAGCGAATACAGAAGCGCCAGCAGGGTGCCGATGGGAAGACAGATCACGACGATCTCGGGGATCTGGGAGCCGTAGTAGGCCAGCAGCATCCCCAGAGAAGCCCGCCCCTGCAGGAAGTCCGGCAGGTTATCGCTCAGGTCGAAGATGAACCAGATCCCGATGAAACCGAGGAAGCAGTATGTGAACGGCAGGAGGAACTTCTCCAGGACGTAGCGGTCCAGGATCCTCATCAGGCCCCGTAACTCTTCGTGAACTTCTTCCGGCTCTCGGACTCGGGAGCCTCGGCGGTCGCGGCCGGCTCGTCGCCCGGCGCTTCAACCGGCGGCGGGGTCGCGGACGCGGGGGTGCCGCCGCCCGCGGAGGCCGCTTGGACGAAGGCCATGCGGAGATCCGCCAGCACACCGCTCAACACTTCGCTCTCGTCGCTCGTGAGGTTGCCGCGGGTTTTTTCCGAGATCATCTCCAATTGGTCGATGAAGAGCTTGGCGAACTCGAGGTTGACCTCGGGGTGCCCGGTTTGGGGATTCGGCAAGCGCCCGAGGAACATGGCGGCGTTCTGTGCCTGCATCATCACGAACTCGATGAAGCGTTGCGTGGTTTCGCCGATTGCGGTGGTTTTTTGGAATTCAGCCATGGGATGTCAAGGTGGGGTTGGAGCGGACGGTGTGGAAGCGGGTTGGACCAGCGTTTCGACGCGGCCTGCCTTGTCAAAATACTCTGATGCGACACGCCGGACGTCGTCGAGGGTGATTTTTCCGATCTCCTCTCCGCGCTGGCGGAAGTTGTCCCATCCCAGTCCCATGAGCTCATCGACGGCGCAGGCTTGGGCGAAAGCAGCGTTGCTTTGGTTGCGAATGGCCTCCCCACCGAGGAGTTTCTTCTTGGCGCGCTCCAGCTCCTCCTGTGTAAGCCCCTCGCGGCCGAGTTTCCCGATCTCATCGCGAAACTCGCCGAGAACCTTCGCGGATTTCGCGGGATCCGTGCCGAGGTAGAAGATGAACGCCCCGGGGGCGAGTCCGTGAAATTGCGCCGCCCCGACGAAATAGGCGAGGCCGAGCTGTTCACGGATTCTGTTGAAGAAACGGGAGCCCAGGTCGTTGGATGCCTCGCCGATTAACTCCAACGCGGCACGGTCTGGGCCGGCTGCGGTGGTTCCGCGGAAACCGACCATCACGATGGCCTGCTTCTTGTCGATGGCTCCCTCGACGGAGATCGTTCCTTCGAGTGCCGCAGGCCCGGGGGCTGAGGAGAACGCCAACTCCCCGGCAGGAAGCTTGCCGAAGGTTTTCTCCATCGCTCTGCGCACCTCCTCGGCCCGCACATCGCCGAACACAGTGACAACGCCGTTGCGCGCTGTCACATAGGCATCGCGAAAGGCTTTGAGGTCCTGTGGCTGGATGGCGGAGACGGATTCGGTTGTGCCAAGGTTCCGCAAAGCATAGGGATGCCCCTCGAAGAGGCGTTCACGGGTCAGGTTTCTGGCCACGGCGGTCGGTTGCTCACCCTCGGCTTTGATGGCAGCGAGTTGTGCGCGCCGCTCCGTCTCGACTTCGCGTTCCTCAAATGTGGCATTGCGGAGCACATCGGCAAGGATCTCGAGACCGAGACCAAGGTCCGGCTTCATGACATCGACCGAGAAGTTGAAGCTGTTGTTTCCGCTGTCGGAACTGATCGAGCCACCCACATTCTCGATCTCCGAGGCAATCTGCTCGGCGGACCGCGTCTTGGTCCCTTTGATCATCGATCGGGCGGCCAGACGTGTAATGCCAGCCTTCTCGGGCGTTTCCGCAAGGAGTCCGCCGCGGAACACGGCATTGATGGAAACCAATGGCAAACGGGGGTCCTCACGAACGATAACGCGGAGTCCGTTCGGGAGCTCGAATTTCGTCATCACGGGCTCGTCTGGCCGGGAGGCAGCGTTTCCGGATTTCTCCTTGGTGCCAACAGGATTGAGCGAGGTGATGTTGATTTTGTCCGGGGACAAATACTCCCGTGCGACGCGACGCACATCATCTGCCGTCACTGAGGCGACGGCATCGAGGTAGTGTCGGCCAAAGTCCAGATTGCGCGTCAGGAGCCAGTTCGATCCCAGGTCGGAGGCCTTACCGCGCGCTGTGGTGAGCGTGGCGAGTTGGGAGGCGAGGAGCGACTTGCGTGCACGCTCCAGTTGCTGCGGAGTCACCCCATCGGTCTTGATTTTTTCCACCAGAGCCAGCGATTCGGTCTCGACCGCGTCCCGCTTGTCGGGATCCGTCACCGCTTGGATGGCGAAAACTCCCTCGTTCTGCATGGCATACATGCCCGCACCGATGCTGTGTGCGAGCGGTTTCTTTTCCCGAAGTTCGGTGTTGAGGATCGAACTGCGGCCGGAACCAAGGATATCCCCGAGAATATCGAGCGCCGGGGTGTCCGGGTGCGTGAGACCGGGAATTCTCCAGGCCAGATTCAGGCGGGACAACTCGGTCGCGGGAAACTCACGGTGAATCTCGCGCGGCCCCATTTGTGGAGGCTCGGGGGCGATGAAAACAGGGTCGAGCGCTTGGCGGGGCGCGGTATCGAAGAGTTTGCCCAGTTGATCGCGCAACGCTCCGGCATCGACATCTCCCACGACGACAAATGTCAGGTTATTGGGGACGTAGCGACGGTGATAGTAGCGAAGGACATCGTCCCGCGTGAGTTTGTTATAAACATCGAGGTAGCCGATCACGGGATGCCGGAGAGGACTCTCGGTGAAGACGGTGTCCAGCATCAACTGGGTGCTCTGGCGGTTCGGGTCATCGAAGCCCATCGCGAACTCGCGACGGATCACTTCCTGTTCCTTCACATACTCGTCCTCGGGGAGCGTGGCATTCTGCATGGCATCGGCGAGGATATCGACGGCCACGGCGGCTCCGGCGGCCGGAACATCGATCCAGTAAACCGTCCGGTCGAACGATGTGTAGGCATTGATGTAGCCGCCCTGTTCCTGCACCTCCCTCGCGATGGCCCCGGGCGGCCGTTTGGCGGTACCTTTGAAAAGCATGTGCTCGAGAATGTGGGAGAGGCCGGCGCCCATCCATTCTGCTTCGTGAATGCTGCCGGTGCCGCACCAGGCCTGCACACTGGCAACCGGAGCGGAGCGGTCTTCCTCGACGATCAGGGTGAGTCCATTCTCGAAGTTGAAAACCTGTGCGTCTGTCTTCGGGACGGTCGGCACCGTTTCCGCGGCATGTGCGGCTGTGGCAACGAGGGAGAGGGCAAGAGCCATGGGAAAAAAATTCATTCAGCGCTTCCGACCTCATCCAGGCCATCCGCGTTCAAAGGTTTCTGCTCGGGACGGTAAGGAAGAACGAACGCCTCGTGGAAAGTGTAGTGCCCGCGAAAATCCTCGGGACGGTCATCCTCGGTCTTTCCGAACACCCCTGCCTGCACAAGGTTGAAAACCATCTGCCCCACATCCTCGCAATTCCGCACTCCCCAATACTCGAACACCGTCGCAGCCATCGGACCGAACTCGTGCAATGCGTGCTGGCGGAAGCCCTCAAGCAACTCCACCGCACTGACGTGTCCGCCGCCTTCTTTTTTGAGCTTCTTCCGCTTTTTGAGGGTCGCCTCCAACGCGTCGCGCAGAAATGCATAAGCCTCCGCGCTGTAACGGCTGTCCTCTTTGGCAAGGGCCTCGACGGCCTCCTGGAATCCTACGGTCTGCATGGGGTTCAATCGACCGGCATCGCGGGAGCCGGAGGCTGCGGGGCGGAGACACTCCGCCAATGCATCGTTCCCAGTCCGAGTAAAAACACGGCGATGACTCCCGCCAGCAACGCCTGCTCCCGGCGCGTCAGGTCAAACATGGCGGAAACGATAGCGGGAATCGGGCACCGCGCAAGCGGCATCAAAACACGCGGGGCTCGCCCTCCTGCAGCACGCAGACCCGGTCCTGCAATCCCATCTCCGCGGCCCGTGCGGCAAGGCGGAGCGGAGGCTCGTGGAGCGGTTCGTAGCTCAGGCGGAACGATCCGAAATGCATCGGCACCATCACACGGGCCCGCAACTCCACGAACGCCTGCAGAGCCTGCTCGGGATTCATGTGCACGTCCCTCTTTGTCGGGGCGTCGTAGGCTCCGATCGGCAGCAGCGCGATCTCCACGTCGGCGCGTTCACCGATTTCCCGGAATCCCTCGAAATACGCGCTGTCCCCGCAATGCAGCACCGAACGTCCGGCATACTCGATGAGAAATCCGCCGAATCCCCGGTGGTTGTCGTGCAGCACGCGTGCGCCCCAGTGCCGCGCGGGCGTCAGCGTGATCCGCAGATCCCCGTGGGAGAAGCTCTCCCAGCAACGGAGTTCACGCACGTGCTCGAAACCGAGTCCGTGCACCAGACGGCCGCAATGCTCAGGCACGGCAATCGGCTGTTCCGAAGCGACGGCCCGCAATGTGCGGCGGTCGAGATGGTCGAAGTGGGCGTGTGTGACAAGCACGAGATCGATCGCGGGAAGGTCGTGGATCTCGAAAGCGGGATTCTTCAGGCGCTTGATGACCTTCAGCCAGCGTGCCCAATTCGGATCAATCAGCACACTATGCTCTGCGGTCTGCACTAGAAACGAAGCGTGCCCGATCCATGTGATGCAAATCTCTCCGGCGCCGAGCGGAGGAAACTCGGGCTTGATCCGACGCCCATGCCTCTTGGTGAAAAGCGAAGGGATCACGACCTCGGCCAGAAAATTGCGGCGGTGCCACCCGTCTCCCAGCTTCATGTCGACATGGTTCTCCGGTTTTTTCCGGCGGGATTTAAGCAGTCGGCGAACCATGGGTGCGTTAAAATCGAATACCGCAGACGGAAAGGCAATCGCAGGAGTGACCGCGCTTCATTCCGACCGCGGATGGAAGAGCTTCTCCAGCCATCCCTGCAGTGTCCCCGGCTCAGCAGGCTGACTGCGGAATGCCACGTGGCCGTCGGGACGGATGATATAAACGGACGCAAACTCAGCCCCCGCGCGGCGGTGGGCCGTCCCATCGGGATCGCAAAGCCACTCGCCCGGCGGAAGATCGTCCCCGCGCCACACGCGCACGCTGCGGAGTCCGAAGGATTCCCCCACGAGCGCCGTGGCTGCCAATCGGTCGACATCGCGGTAGATCGGCCGCCGACCGGAGAACAGAAGAAGGGTGAACTCCGAGCCGACCACTTCCCGCCAAAGGGAAACTGGCTCTCCTCCCCGTAAGAGCGGCGCATCGCGAAGACGCGTGCCCGGCGCGAATCCATGCGGTCGCCAGTCTTCGTGCCAGGCGTCGTCCGCCGCCGTGAAGATTCCCTTCCCGTAGCGCACGAGGGTGCCGGAAAGCTGCCTTGCCATACGAGAGGTCGCTGTGCGCGATGTCCCCGCCAGCCGCACTGCAACGTCACGCACCCACTGCGCCAGGGGATGCCCGACCAGCCCGGAACGGATCATGCGGCCAGACTCGCGGATGACCGCATCGACGACCGGAGCCCGCTCCTCGTGGTAGCTCGCCAGCACCTCCGACTCTGTTCCGCGTCCGCCATTCAGGAAGGCGAGTTTCCAAGCGAGATTGAAGGCATCCTGCATGCCGAGATTCATCCCCTGCCCGCCGGCCGGGCTGTGGACATGGGCCGCATCGCCGCAGAAGAGAACACGTCCGTGCACGAACGAGTCGATCCGGCGCTCGTTGATACGAAACGATGCGATCCAAGTGGGATCGGCAAGACGCCATCCCCCCGGGCCGCGGCGGTCGACAAGCTCCTGAATCGTTTCGAGTGTGGCCTCACCGGAGGGCATCGAGCCAATCACGCGCCACGTGCCACGAAGGACGGGAAACACGGCAAGGAGCCCGTCACTCGCCCAGAAAAGCTGTGCCCAAGACATCTCCGAGCAGCCTTCGATCCGGGCATCGCACAGGGCATAGGACTCGGTGAGCGTCTCACCGGAAAAGTCCGCGCCGACAAGGTGGCGCACCGCACTGTGGGCGCCATCGCACGCTGCAATCCACCTCGCGCAGAAGGACTCGATGCGTCCATCCGGATGCCGCAGTTCGGCCGTTGTTGTCGGGACATCCAACCCCGTCAGCTCGACTCCGCGCTCGATGTTCCCTTCTCCGAGGGCCTGCGCGAGCAGGCTTTCCGTCTCGAACTGGGGAAGGAGAATGAGTTCGGGGAACGGACTGTCCACACCCGCCCCCGCAGGAACCTCAGCGAGGATTTGTTTGCCACGGGCAATCCGCATACCGGAAGCTCCCAGTCCTGCCGCCCGGATCTTTCCCGCCATACCAAGGAGATCCAGTGTCTCCAGAGTCCCGCTCCAGATCGCCAACGCCTTCGAGAGTCCCGAGGGAGCATCGAGACGATCGATCAAGCGAAAGGGGACGCCGAATTTTTTGCACGCCAGGGCCAGTGTGAGGCCGACCGGTCCCGCTCCGACGATGAGTAGCATGATCTTCCGATGCTCCTCCGCCACGACGAAACGTCAATCCCTCTCTCGACCGGTTCGCAGATTGCCGGAACCGGCTTACCCTTGTATCCTTTCGAGCGATGAAGAAGGAACGCATCCCGGTGTCGGCGGAGCAAAGCGGGCTCCAGTCCCCGTTCGCCTCGCTCGAACTCTCCGGCCTCCCCGATCAGCCCGAAGCGCCGGCGGTTTCTGCGCCGCCTGCGAAGAAGGGACGCGTGGTGCTGCGAAGGGAGAAATCCGGTCGCGCGGGAAAGACCGTCATTGTCGCGGCGGATTTCGATCCATCGATTCGCGATGGCGAAATCGAGGAACTGGCGCGCAAGGCACGGAAATCGGCCGGATGCGGGGGGACAGTAACCGGCCGCGAGATCGAACTTCAGGGCGATATCGCGGAGAAAGTCCGCGCATTTTTTCTCACGGAGGGTTTCCGGGTCGCCGGCCCGTGAGCCTCAAACCTTCACGCGTTCGATGCGGGCTCCGAGACTATTCAGTTTATCGTCGATCGACTCGTAGCCACGGTCGATATGATAAACACGGTTCACCTCGGTCGTGCCCGAAGCACTGAGTCCGGCAAGCACCAGGGCCGCGGAAGCCCGCAGATCACTCGCCATGACCGGGGCTCCGCTCAACTGCGGCACGCCGCGAATGATGGCCGTCGCCCCCTGCAACTCGATGTCCGCACCCATGCGCTTGAGTTCGGCGACATGCATGTAGCGCTGAGGGAACACGCTCTCGTTCACGACACTGATTCCTTCGGTCGTCGCAAGCAGGGCACACATCTGGGCCTGCATATCGGTTGGAAATCCCGGATACGGCTGCGTGTCGAGTTTCAGCGGCTTCCGCGACAACCCCGGCCGGATCGTCACGTGATCGACACCTGTCTCGATGACAAAACCTGCTTCGGAAAGCGGTTCGCTGACCGCGCGCAAATGCTCGGGATCGACCCGTCTGAGGGTCACTCCGTTGCCACAGATCGCCGCAGCAACCAGAAACGTTCCCGCTTCGATTCTATCCGGGATCACTTCATGTTCGGCCCCGTGAAGTTCGGGAACACCCTCGATAATAATGCGGCGTGTTCCTGCCCCGTCGATGCGCGCACCCATCTTGGTTAGGAAATTCGCGAGGTCCACAACCTCGGGTTCCTCGGCGGCTCCGTCGATCACAGTGGTTCCTTCGGCCAGCACAGCAGCCATCATCACGTTGTCCGTGCCGAGCACGGTGGATCCGAATTTCCCGCGCAGGGGGATGGTTGTTCCGCGCAGAGTTGGCGCGAGCACCTTCACATTTCCTGCCTCGACGCGCACCGCTGCGCCAAGAGCCTCAAAGCCCTTGAGATGCAGATCGATCGGGCGGTCGCCGATAATGCAGCCCCCGGGCAGCGAGACGGTTGCCTCTTTCTCACGGCCGAGAAGCGGTCCGAGAATGCACACCGAGGCCCGCATTTTGCGCACAATGTCGTAGGGTGCGGAGGTCAGGATTTTTTCCGCCTTCACCGTCACCACCCCGCTGGCCCGCTCCACATCGCAGCCGAGTTCGCTCAGGATCGTGAGCATGTAGTGGATGTCGCTGAGGTCGGGAACGCGGGAAATCACGCAGCGTTCGCGCGTGAGGAGAGTCGCTGCGAGAATCGGCAGGGCCGAGTTTTTCGAGCCGCTGATGCGCACCGAACCGCTCAAGGTTCCGCCGCCGTGTACGAGAATCTTATCCATGCCTGGCTGTCACAAATCGTTCAATGTCTTGATAGTCACGGTGCGGGGCGATGTCCCGATAATTGTATTCGGCGAGGATCTCCCGCGTGCGCGCCGCTTGATCATGACCGATCTCCAAGGCCAGCAAGCCGCCCGGCCGCAGGCGAGTCTGCGCCTGCCCGGCCAGCCTGCCCACGAGATCCAGTCCGTCCACACCGCCATCAAGGGCGAGAACGGGATCGTGCCGGACCTCCCGGGAGACTTCAGCCAGATCACCCGTGGGAACGTAGGGGAGGTTCGCCGCGATCACATCAAAAGGTCCGACACAGGGTCCAAGAAGATCGCCCTGAACGAACTCGACCCGCGCGGCAAGGCCGAGGGCCTCCGCATTCTCCCGCGCCAGCGCCAGAGCCTCCTCGGAAACATCCACTGCTTTCACCGTCCAATCCGAGCGCCCGGCAGCGAGACTCAGGGCGATCACGCCACTGCCCGTGCCGACGTCGACGACATCCCGCGGCCCCTGTGCAGTCTCAAGCTTCAAGACCAGTTCGACGAGTTGCTCGGTCTCCGGACGGGGAATCAATGCCCGGGCGTCGCTGCGGAAAACGCGTCCGCAAAACTCAACGGTCCCAAGCAAATGCTGCAAGGGAACACCCTCCCCCCGACGCTTCACCAGCTCGCGCAGCGGCAATCTCTCTTTCTCGCCGAGCGGCCGCTCGAACTCGAGATAAAGCTCGATCCTTTTCCGGTGCCCCAGCACGTGAGCGAGGAGATACTCCGCATTCAAACGCGGGCTCTCCACGTTGTGCCGGGCAAGATACTCCGTGGCGGCGGTCAATACTTCGAGGACAGTCATGGCATGTGGCCGCCGGACCCCCGGGAAGCCGTGGCCGGGATTCGACCCGCGACAGGAGGGAGCGTCAACCCCGAATGCGCCGTTCGTGACGAAAATGTCACTTTATTGAAGTGGACGTTGAGAGCATCGCGCGATGGGTTCGTCAGATCGTATTCATGTCGCACTCTCCTTCCGAAGTTACCCGGTACACCGAACCCGACTCGGTTCTTAAAGCAGACGCTCACAAGCACTCCCTGCCACAGAAAATGGTGCCCGGAACCGAGCGTTGGCGGGAGGCACGCCGTGCGAAGAAAGCACCAAGGGATCTCATTTGGCGCGATGAAATGGGGAACATCGTCGAGCGTCGCCCTGTTGCGGAACTCGCAGCGGCGGATCAAACCTCACCGACTTCCGTGACTCCCGCGCGAACGGACGTTTCCCCTTGGTTAGCGTATCTCGCTGTTGGCATTTTTTGCTTGGGGGTCGGTTGGGTTTTGGGAGCGACTACCTCACGTTCTGCATCCGTTCCCGTTCAGAAACCAAACCTGCTTTTCTGGAGCAATGAGCAACAAGCTCTTCTTGAACAAGCATTGGTCGCAAAAGCCGAGGGCGCTCCTTCGAAAGCCCTCGAGCACCTCTCCGATCTGTTGGTCACACAGCCCGAGCTTCCCTCGCTCCGCTACGTGGCGGCTTTGTGCGCCATCGAGGCCGGAAACGAGCCGATGGCTCGCGATCTGCTTGAGGCATCGATCTCTGGCGGTCAGCGCGTGTCGGATTCGTTTGCCTTGCGAGGCGCCCTCGACCGCTCGCTCAGCGCGACACTGACAGCGCGGTCGGACTACTTGAGAAAGGCCATCGCAGCCGATCCAATGAACCCGAATCCCCTTTTCGAACTCGCCAGCCTGCTTCGCAAAGAACGCCGCACCCGTGAAGCAATGGATTTGTTGGCTGCCGCAGGGCGACGCATGCTCCCAACCGACAGCCAGATTGTCGTTTCCGTCACGATGGAACTCATCCGACTGGAGAGTCTTTCGACCTCGGACCTTCCCGAGGCGCCCACGGTTGCCAATCCCTTCGCTGCGGCCTACGTGTTGCTTCGCAAAGACGATCCCGAAGCGGCCTCCCGCATCCTTGCGGCGGCACGGGCGCTGGTTTCGGAAGATACGTTCGCATTTCTGATGGGGGACTCCGCCTTCGCCGCCTACCGCGACCAGCCCGAGCTTGCCGCCCTGCTACGCTGAGGTTTCGAGCACCAACCGGATCGCCTCCACGACGTCGGTTGTGCGAAAGTCCGCTCCGGCTTCCTGCTCTGCATAGCCGGTCTGCACAAGGACCGTCCGGCACCCGGCAGCGCGGCCGGCTTCGACGTCGATCGCTTTGTCGCCGATCATCCAGCAGGCCGCAAGGTCGAGTCCGTGCTGCCGCGCCGCTTCCTCCAGCATGCCGGGGCCCGGCTTGCGCCGTCTTGTCGGAAGATGGGAGGGATCGGGGCAGAAATAGACCGCATCGATGGCTCCCCCAAGTTGCGAGAGAAGTTCTTTTTGCACGGCCTCGTATTCCAACGGATGGATACGCCCGGAGCCGACTCCACTTTGGTTTGTCACGATGATCCGCAGCCATCCCGCAGCGCCGGCCTGTTCCAAGGCAGCCCGCGCACCGGGAATCGCACGAACGAACTTCGGATCCCGGCAATAGTGAACTTCCTCCATGAGGGTACCGTCGCGGTCGAGAAAGATCGCACGGCGGGGCGCGTCACTCATCCCTCGGTATCCTGAAAGCTCGCAAGGAGTTCGTCGGGCGTGAGTGTGGCCGTCCCCAACTTGGCCACGACGACCCCGCTCGCGTGATTCGAGATTTCAGCGGCCTCGGAGGCAGTCGCTCCGGAACACACTGCAAGAGTGTAGAGGGCGATCGCCGTGTCCCCTGCCCCGGAAACATCAAAGACCTCCCTCGCTCGGGTGGGCGTGTGATAGGGCTCGCCGCCTCGGGCAAAAAGCATCATCCCATGCTCCCCGAGGGTAATGAGAAGCCCCTCCAACCCCCAGCGATCGAGAAGAATCCGACCGACATCCTGCAATGCTTGATCCTTCAACGGATCTTCCGCCGCGCCCGGGTCGGATTTCCCGGCCATCGCAAAGGCCTCGAGCCGGTTCGGTTTCAAAAGATTCACCCCGGACCAGTCGAGGGGATTTCCCGGGTTCGGATCAGCCGTCACCACCTTGCCGGCTGTCTTCGCCTTCCGGCAAACCGCGTCTTTCAATTCCTGACTCAGAAACCCTTTCCCATAGTCCTCAAGCACAACACCGTCGACATCTTGCAAAATCGCCGAGATTTTCTCCAACGCATCCGCAAGAGTCGCCCCGGTGGGCAGTCCGCGCTTTTCGCGATCGACACGCACAACCTGCTGCTGCCGGGCGACGATGCGGGTCTTCACGGTGGTCGGACGATCCGCCCCGACCACGAGCGTAGCGGTCGAGATGCCCTCCGCCTCGAGGAGACCGGTCAACTGACGGCCCTGAGCATCCTCCCCGATCAGACCACAGATCGAGACTCCGGCGCAGAAGGCCCGGAGGTTCCTCGCGACATTGGCTGCGCCTCCCGGGTAAGCCGACTCGGATTGAACCTCGACCACGGGCACGGGGGCCTCCGGGGAAATGCGCGCGACCTTCCCCCAGACAAACTCGTCGAGCATCACGTCGCCGATCACGAGCAGTCTCCGGTTCCGGGCCTCGCCAAGAAGATGTTGTAATCTCGCGGGATTCATCGCACTGTTGCGGAGCTTTGTAGCCGCCTTCGGGCGTGCCACAAGGCGGATTTTTCCACGAATGGTTAAAACTGCATCACTGCTGCTGGCGGGCCTCCTGGCTCCCGCGGCCCTGCTCCTCGCCCAACCGGCGGAGTCGATTGATTTGTCCAAATTCCCCGCGCAGGAGGTCGAGGACGTCGTCGTGCCCGTGCCGAGCGAAATCTTTGCCGTCCTCGACAAACTCGGGACCCCTAACTGGCGCGAGCAGCTTCGCGACTCGCTCGGAAAAAACTCCGGTAACCGCCCTCAAGTTGCCCTCCTTCTCGGCACGGTGATCGCGGAGGGATTCATTGCCGTCGAGGCGGAGGACCCCGAGCGCGTAAAGACGATCGGACGCGAGGTGCTCACCCTTGCCGAGGCCATCAATGTCCGCAAAGCCGTCCTCGCCCGCAGCAAAAGCATCACGGAAAAGGCGGAGGCCAAAGACTGGCGGGCCGTGCGGGTGGAATTCGACGGGGCCCTGCAAGACGTCCGCGGTGCCATGATGGAACTCGGAGACGCCGACCTCGCCCAGTTGGTCTCCATGGGCGGATGGATCCGCGGCACACAGGTGCTTACAGCGATCGTCGGCCAGAATTTCTCTCAGGACGGCGCCGAGCTTTTGCATCAGCCCGAGCTCATTACTTACTTCAGCGGCAAACTGGACAGCATCAAAGCCACGCGACTCGGCCGTGACGAACTTGTGGTCCGGGTCCGCAAGCTCCTCTCCGCCATCCGTCCTCTGATCGGCAAAGAAGACGGATCCAAAATCTCACCGGAGAACGTTCGCAAAATCAACGACCTGACCTCCGAGGTCGTGACGGCGATCACCTCGCCGAAAGCCGGCTGACCCCCCGTGAAACGCACGCTCTCCATACTCCTTTTCGCGCTCGCTCTGGCGCCGGTGTTCGCCTACGTCAACGACGCCCTCTCTTTTGCCCACGAAGCCGCCATTCCCTATGTAAAGCGCGGTTTCACCGTCCGTGAGGACGCCTGGGGCGGCGACCTCGGCGTCGGCGACCAGCAGGCCGTCACAGCACAACTATTCAAGGGCAACGAGTACTGGTTCTGCCTCGGAACAGAGGTCCGTGGCGCCACGGTCACCCTCCACGTTTATGACTCCCAAGGAAAACTGGCGGAGGCCGAGTCGTGGCAGCGCGGCCGCTTTGCAGGGGCCCGCGTCGTCCCGTCCAAAACAGGAACCTACTACGCGGTAATCACCGTCGAGAAGAGTCCCGAGGAACGTACCGGTTGGGCGGTCGTTTACGCCTACAAATAGGCGAAAGGCATGGAGAGCGCCGTCCTCGAATTCGACAACGCCCGCACGCTGAACGCCCTCTACGCGGGGGACGAAAAGCTTCTGCGCGAATTGGAATCCCGCCTCTCGGTCCGCGTCACCACGCGGGACGGATGGCTGCGCATCGAGGGCGACCAACCCGGCGTTGACCGCGCCCGCAAAGTTTTCGAACAACTCGAAGACGCCATCCGCCGCGGGGTGTCCGTGAAACGCCACGAATTCCTTTACGCCCTCTCGTCCGTCGAGAGCGAATCCGCCGAAGCCGCAGGGGGTCTGGGGAAGCTGCTCGATACCAAGATCCAGGTCTCGGCCCGCAAACCGCCCGTGGTCCCGAAGACGGCCTCGCAGAAGGCCTACGTCCAGACCGTTCTCACCCATGACATCACATTCGGAGTCGGACCGGCAGGCACCGGAAAGACCTACCTCGCCGTGGCCGCGGCCGTCGCCGCGCTCAAGCAGGAGAAAGTGAACCGCATCGTCCTCACCCGACCCGCGGTCGAAGCGGGGGAGGCACTGGGATTCCTGCCGGGCGATTTGCAGGAAAAAATCCTTCCTTACCTGCGCCCGCTTTACGACGCGCTTTACGACATGCTCGAAGTCGAGGAGATCCAGAAATACATGGACCGCGGGGTCATCGAGATCGCCCCTCTCGCCTACATGCGGGGCCGCACGCTCAGCAACTCGTTCGTGATCCTCGACGAGGCGCAGAACACCACGACCGAGCAGATGTTCATGTTCCTCACGCGTATCGGAGCCGGCTCGAAATGCGTCGTCACCGGGGACCGCACGCAGATCGATCTCCCGCGGAACAAACTCAGCGGACTCATCGAGGCTGTGGAAGCCCTGCGGGGCGTGAAGGGCATCGGAATGCACATGTTTCAGGAGCAGGATGTAGTCCGCCACCCGCTTGTTCAGGCGATCATCCTCGCCTACAAAGACCACCGCGGCTCGCGGGAAAGCCGGATTTGACGTATGTGGAAGTTTTTCAGGAAGCGCCGCCTTGTGGAAAAAGGCATGGACTGCGGCAAGCGCCGCCGCACGCTTGAGCAGAATGAGTTCGCCGAGGCCCTCCAGACCGGATGGCCTGCCCGTTCGGTACTTCTGGGACTTTTCGTTTGCGGACTGGCTCTGCTGATTTTCACCGGCCACCAAGACGAGCCGGCCAAAAAGTTTCTCCTTTGCCTGCTGATCTTCCTAACCGCGGTCGCCCAGCTTTGGATCAACCACCCGCAAACGCTTGCGGTGAATTCCCGGCTCTGTCTGCTGCTCGGCGTGATGCTTGCCCAGTTGGCGGCGATCAAAGTCGTGCTCATGCAGGCTGCCGGAGGGCACATCGACCTGCAGCTTGCCCCGTTGCTCGTTCCTTACGCCTTCGCTCCCCTGGTGCTCTCGGTGATGCTCGGGCGCAACCACGGTCTTTACGCGGCGGTGTTCACCAGCTTGTGGGGCTCTCTCCTCGTCGGCCGCATCGATCCGGTCTTTCTCGTCATCTCGCTCATCACCGGCTTCATCGCCGTGTTCGTCACGCTGCAAGTGCGCCGCCGCAGCCGGTTGATTCGAGCAGGTGTTTACGTCGGCATCGCCACATGGATGCTTGCAGCAGCTTTTGGCCAGATCGGCCCTGTCGTTTGGGAAGCTCTCGGGCAGACCGACTGGCGGATGATCGGGTTCCAGAGCCTTGCTGCCATTGGCCTCGGAATCGCCACGGCCGTCGTCGTCAGCGGCATTCTCCCGGTCCTCGAGAACGTCTTCAAAATCACAACCGACATTTCGTGGTTGGAGATGAGTGACCTCAACCACCCGATCCTCCGCCGGTTGAGTATGGAAGCTCCGGGCACCTACCACCACAGCCTCGCCGTGGCCAACCTCGCAGAGGCCGCTGCCGAAGCCGTTGGGGCGAACCCCACGATCTGCCGCGTGGGCTCCTACTTCCACGACATTGGCAAGCTGGTGAAGCCGGGCTACTTCACCGAGAACATGCCGCCGGGTGAGAACCCGCATGACGATCTCACCCCGACGATGAGTGCTCTCATCATCATCGCGCACGTGAAAGAGGGAATCGATCTCGCCCTGAAAAATCGTCTGAACAGCGAGATCATCGACATCATCCGCCAGCATCACGGGACCTCTCTCGTGAGCTATTTCTACAAGCGGGCCCTCCAGCAGCAGGACGACGCCCGCCTCGGCGGAAAGATCATGAATATGCGCGCCGACGACGTGCCCGAAGTGCGCGAGGAGTCCTTCCGCTATCCGGGTCCGCGGCCACGCACGAAGGAGGCCGCCCTCGTCAGCCTCGCCGACTCGATCGAGAGCGCTTCGCGCAGTCTTGAACGCCCAACACCCCAGCGAATCGAGGACCTCGTGAATGACATTGTCGAGGGACGAATCGCGGAACACCAACTTGATGAGGCCCCGCTCACACTCTCGGAAATCCACCGGGCAGCAGAGTCGTTCCGCTTCACCCTCGTCAACATGCTCCACGCACGCATCGCCTATCCGAAGCAAGAGGACAGAGAGCCTGCGGCTGACAAGCGGGACCAGAAATCCGCAGCCTGAGAGGTGCTTCCCTGGCGGCCTGTGCCCGTTCCAAGGCGACCGGGGATTTGATCATGCAGCTCCATTTCGAATCGTTCACGCGCTCCATCTCCTTTGACAGGCCTCGCTTCGAAGCCATCGTTTGCGCCGCTTTGCCGCTCTGTCTCCGCGAAGACTCGCAGGGTTCCCTTGCGGGGTTGACGGAGGTGAGCATTTGCGTCATCGGCGCACGGCGCATGGCAAGGGTGCACCGCGATTTTCTGGGCATCCCCGGAACAACGGACGTGATCACCTTTCCCTACGGAGAGGTTCTCGTCTGCGCTGCCGTGGCTGCCGATCGGGCCCGTGAGTTCGGAATGGAGACAACTGACGAGCTCGCCCTCTACGCCGTACACGGACTTCTGCATCTCGCGGGCCACGACGACATGAGCCCGAAGGACGCACGCCGGATGCATGCGGCCCAGTTCCGGATCCTCAGGCGGGCTTGCGATAAAATCGCAGCGCCTCGATCGGGCTCCCGAACTCTCTGAGCGGATACAGCCCGCGGCGACCGCCACTACCCGGATCGAGGACCAGATAGTCGAAGCCCTGCTTGCCGCAGACCACAAGGAAATGCGTCACCCCGTTGGGGTAACGCAGCCTGACAATCACCGGGTTTCCCTGCAGGAGGTTCCAGTCGATGAGGAAATGCGAGGGCGCGTCCTCGTAATGAGGAAGCAGCCCGGCCGTCAGCTGCGGATCAATCTCGGCGGCTTTCTCCCAATAAATCCAGCCTTGCGGCGTGTAGCCTCCCGGTAGGTCGGTGAGAAATGCATTCAGTCGTCCGGGATCTGTATCGATTCCGTGGAACGCCAGCACCATGGCCGCAGAGGCAACCGCACATCCGACCTCGCCCAATGTGTCCGCCGTGGGTCCAAGAGGCTGCCGTCCCCAGACGGGGTCACCCTGCAGAAAATGCGGCACCGGCAGCACAAGACGACCAGGAAAGAACAGCCCGCCCGAAGACGCGGTCGGTTTTTTCTCCATCCAGCCCGCAAGCGCCCAGAGAACAAAAAGGCTTCCGCCCAACAAAACGCCAAGGAGCAAAAAGGGCCTTGCGGAACGGACTCTCGAGTGGGTTGTTGCGTCGTGCGCCATGTCTTCCTTCTTCTCGCCGCCACGGTCGTCCTGCAGGGCGCGGATTTCAACGATGTAGTTCTTGCACAGATTTCCTCGATGCCTTCGGGAGGCGGCTATGCAACGACCCGCGAGGCCCATGCGAAACTGGCTGGGGCGGTCACTGTCGCGGCGGACGGGGTGCGGATCCGTGCCGGGAGTGCTGTCCCTAGCTATTGCTCCGGCGCCACATACCTTCTTTTGCTCCGCGCCCTGGGCGACGCCCAACGTCAACAGTTGGTGCATCTTGACGCGGAGGACTGGGAAGCCCTGCGGCCGTCACCCATGCCCGACGGCTTCGGTGCCTGGGGACGGTGGAACGCCAACGGACCCGGCGCAGCCGGCTTGATCCATGAACTCGGAGCCGGGAAAAACTTCACCGATCCTTCAGCCGCACGGCCGGGCGATTTTCTCAAGATTTTCTGGACCGATGCCGTCGGGAAATCCGAACGCGGACACCTTGTGGTTTTCTTGGGTTTCGAGGATCGGGAGGGCGTTGCCCACATACGCTTCTGGTCCTCGAATAAACCGGCGGGCTACGGGGAAAAGTCCATTCCCCTCTCCCGCGTGGCCCGCATGCTCTTTTCCCGGATCACGGCTCCGGAGACTTTCTCGCGGGTGCGTTCTCTTCCTCCCTCGAACGCGTACCTCGCCGGACTTCTCGGCCGGGTGTCGAGTTTTTCCGAGGCCTGCCGAAAGACAGGAGCGACCTCGATGCCGTAAGGGGGCAAGCATTTCGTTGCCCTGTTGTTCACGCTTGGCGTAGTCTGCCCGCCGCGTCATGCCCAAGGACCCGTCCATCAAAAAGATTCTCCTGATCGGCTCCGGCCCGATCGTCATCGGCCAAGGTTGCGAGTTCGACTACTCCGGCGTGCAGGCCTGCAAAGCCCTCGCCGAAGAGGGATACGAGGTCGTGCTCGTCAATTCGAACCCGGCCACGATCATGACAGATCCCGAGTTCGCCCGCCGCACCTACGTCGAGCCCATCACACCCGAGGTCATCGAGAAAATCCTCGAACGCGAAAAGCCGGATGCGGTGCTGCCCACACTCGGCGGCCAGACAGCGCTGAATGCCGCGATGGCCCTCGTCGCGAACGGCGCCCTGGACCGTCATGGAGCCCGGCTCATCGGGGCAAATGCGGATGCGATCCGCCGTGGCGAGGACCGTCAGATCTTCAAAGACATCATGCTGGAGATCGGCCTCGACTGCGCCAGATCGGGGGTTGCCCACACGTTGCCCGAAGCCCACGCCGTTGCGGCCGAGATCGGCACCTACCCGCTCATCATCCGCCCCGCCTTCACGCTCGGCGGAGCGGGCGGCGGGATCGCCTACAACAGGGAGGAACTCGAGGAGATCGTGCGCCGCGGGCTCGATATGTCACCCGTGAGTGAAGTTCTGATCGAGGAATCGCTGCTCGGTTGGAAGGAGTTTGAGATGGAAGTGATGCGCGATCGCGCCGACAACTGCGTCGTCATTTGCTCGATCGAGAACCTAGATCCCATGGGGGTTCACACCGGCGACTCAATCACGGTGGCACCCATCCAAACGCTCACGGACAAGGAGTATCAGGCCATGCGCGACGCCAGCTTCGCCGTGATCCGCGCGATCGGGGTGGAAACAGGCGGATCCAACATCCAATTCGCGGTGAATCCCTCCAATGGCCGCATGGTGGTCATCGAAATGAATCCGCGCGTCTCGCGGAGTTCGGCCCTGGCCTCGAAGGCCACAGGCTTCCCGATCGCGAAGATCGCTGCAAAGCTGGCCGTGGGCTACACTCTCGACGAACTTCGCAATGACATCACGCGGGAGACCCCCGCCTGCTTCGAGCCTTCGATCGACTACGTGGTCACCAAAATCCCGCGCTTCACTTTCGAAAAATTCCCCCAGGCGAACCCCGTGCTCACGACTCAGATGAAGAGTGTCGGCGAAGCCATGGCCATCGGCCGCACGTTCAAAGAGTCCCTCCAGAAAGCCCTGCGTTCCCTCGAAATCGGGCGCTTCGGACTGGGTGCGGACGGCAAAGACACCGAACCGGACGCGGAAACCATCCGTCAAAAGCTTCGCACCCCGTGCGCAGAGCGGATTTTCTTCATTCGTGATGCCTTTCTTGCCGGCTTCACCGTCGCGCAAATCCACGAGCTTTCAAAGATCGACCCCTGGTTCCTCGAACACATCCGGCTGATTGTGGAGGAGGAGAAATCGCTTCGCTCCGCGGGCCGCGTGACCGACTTCCGCAGGGCCAAGAAATTCGGATTCTCCGACCGTCAACTCGCCCACCTCACCGGAACCACCGAGGCCGGGATTCGCAAAGCCCGCAAGGAGGCTGCTGTGTTGCCCACCTACCGCCTTGTCGACACGTGCGCGGCCGAGTTTGAAGCCTACACGCCCTACTACTACTCGACCTACGGGGACGAGGATGAAACCCGCCCGGGCAACAAGAAAAAAGTCCTCATCCTCGGCGGGGGTCCGAACCGGATCGGACAGGGAATCGAGTTTGACTACTGCTGCGTCCACGCTGCGTTTGCCCTGAAGGAAGCCGGGTGGGAAACCATCATGGTTAACTCGAATCCGGAAACCGTCTCGACCGACTACGACACCAGCGACAAGCTCTACTTTGAACCGTTGACGCTTGAGGATGTGCTGAACATCTACGAGCGGGAGAATGCCGATGCCGTGATCGTTCAATTCGGCGGACAGACGCCACTGAACCTCGCGGCCGGCCTCGCCGCGAATGGTTGTCACATCATTGGCACCCAACCCCGCAGCATCGAGATGGCGGAGGACCGCAAGCATTTCTCTGCCATGCTCGACAAACTCGGGCTTCGCCAGACGCAGGGTGGAACCGCGACGAACGAAGACGAGGCTGTCACCGTTGCTTCCCGGATCGGCTACCCGGTCTTGGTCAGGCCCTCCTTTGTCCTCGGCGGGCGGGCGATGGAAATTGTCCACGACGAGGCCGACCTGCGCCGCTACATCCGCACCGCTGTGGCGGCCAGCCCCGAACGCCCGGTGCTCGTCGACCGCTTCTTGGAAGATGCGACAGAGGTTGATGTGGACTGCATTTCCGACGGAGTCACCTGTGTCATCGGAGGCGTGATGGAACACATCGAGCAGGCAGGCATCCACTCCGGCGACAGCGCGTGCGTAATCCCGAGCTTCTCTCTGTCCGCGGAGGTCGTGGAAACCATCAAATCCGCCACCAAAGCGATGGCAAAGGAGTTGGACGTCCGCGGTCTCATGAACGTCCAGTTCGCGGTGAAAGACGGTGATGTCTACATTCTCGAGGTGAATCCCCGCGCCTCGCGGACCGTGCCGTTCGTCAGCAAGGCCATTGGCGTTCCCCTTGCCAAGTTGGCTGCACGCGTGATGGCGGGTGCCACGCTGGAAGAACTCGGCTTCACGCGCGAGATTGTCCCGACCCATTACTCCGTGAAGGAGGCTGTTTTCCCGTTCGTAAAGTTCCCGGGTGTCGACATCATTCTCGGCCCGGAAATGCGGTCGACGGGCGAAGTCATGGGAATCGATCCGGACCTGGGTATCGCTTACGCGAAGAGCCAAATGTCTGCCCAACCTCCACTCCCGCTCCGCGGCAGTGTCTTCATCAGCGTGAAGGATGCAGACAAACCTGCTGCCGTGGAACTCGCCCGCGAGTTTGTGGAGCTCGGGTTTGAAGTCCTGGCCACATCAGGAACAGCCTCACTGCTTTCGGAAGCGGGCCTGCCCGTTCGTACCCTTCTGAAGCTTCAGGAGGGCCGGCCAAACGTTCTCGATCTCATAAAGAACGGTGAAATCCACTTCATCATCAACACACCGAGCGGCCAGCAACCCCGCAAAGACGAGGTCATCATCCGCAGCGCTGCCGTCGCCGCCCGCGTGGCCACCATGACCACCCTGCGCGGCGCCCGCGCAAGCATCGCAGCGATCCGCGCCATGCAGTCCGCCGGCTACTCGGTAAAGAGCCTTCAGGAATACCATTCCTGAGCCCGAATATGCGCGCATTCCTGCTTCCCGTCGCTCTTGCCCTGGGCTTGGGAGCCTGCGCCGCGCCTGATCCCGCCTCGCGTCCTTTTCCGGATTACTCAACGGCTTATCTTGCACCGGACGGGAGCATCCGTTTCACGGACGGGCGCGGGAGTGGACGTGGGGGAAATCCCACGAATTTCGCACCACCCACGCCGGAGCCGCAGTGGACATGGACAGGCAACGGAGTCAGCGGCTCCCCCTCGATCACCATCGACCTCAGCACACAAACAGCCACGTTTTACCGCAATGGCGTCGAAGTCGGCCGCAGCCCCGTTTCCACAGGACGCGAAGGTTACAGCACACCCACGGGGACGTTCCGCGTCACCCAAAAGAATGCCAACCACTTCTCCAACCTCTACGGTGATTATGTGGATGCCAACGGCGCCGTCGTCGTGGCCAACGTCGGGGTGCATCGCGACAAACGCCCCCCGGGCACCCGCTTCCGGGGAGCCCCCATGCCCTATTTCATGCGGGTTGCGGGAGCTGTCGGTCTCCATGCCGGCTACCTACCGGGTTATCCAGCCTCCCACGGCTGCATCCGTCTTCCAAAGGGAGCCGCCGCCACGTTCTTTGAAAATGCTCCGGTAGGGACACCCGTCACCATCACCCATTGATTTTCGCCAGAGTTCTCATGGCGCGCGAAATGGAGTGACCCCCTCCCACTCGATTTCGACCAAAAGGTCTGCCCGGCAGATGTCAGCCCGCAAGAAGCGCGCGCGCCGGAGGGCATCCTCTCCCAACCAGTGCCTCACTCCCTCTCGGGCGGCACCAAGATCTGACTCCCGTCGGAGATAGCATACGACTCGGGAGCCCTCCGCTGCCAGATCAATGGAAGGCATCCCGCGCGCGAGCTCCTGCAAGTTCTCCACAGTCACCTCCCATTGTCCGGAAAAATCTCCTGTGCAAACACTGGCATGTCCACGGATACTTGAAGTTCCGGAAATATATGCGGACTTCGCATTATTCGCGATGCTTGCAGCGCGACTAAATCCAGGAGGCTTTTCTCCATAAATCTTAGGATACTTGTAGGCAGGGACTTGCGCCGGATTTTCATACAAAACAACAGATGCACGTGACGCAATAGCGATCATTGTGAAGCGCTCAGTGCTCGATCCCACAGCTGATGCCGCGGGAAATTGTATTAACCCCCTTTTCTCAAAGGCCCTCATTCGTCCTTCGCAAAACAAGCGATATTCTTCAACGCCGGAATGAGTCTCGTTGATGCGGGGAACAAAATGCCAGACGCGCAGAAGATGCTCACCATCGCGAAGGAGTTCGAGCAACTCCCCGTAGGCGCGCTCGGTCAGGTGACCTATGGATTCGGCCGGACTGCCGAAAACCGCGATTCGAAAATCAGATGCCGATCCGAGAGTCCACTCCCCGATGCGCTGATCCGCATCGAACTCCAGGAACGGAGCATCTGGTCCTGCGAGAAGCGGGGCGCCGGTCGGGATCCCATTCCCGGTGAGCCCGTGAAGAATGCGCAGCCTTTCGGCCGTGGGGACACCCATTCAGAAAAGGGTCGGATGCTCCTCAGACTTTGCCACTTTCGCTGCAGTAGCAGCAACAGGTGGCTCAACTTCTCCGGCAGCCGCAGGAACGGAACGCGGAACCGGCGTGGCCGCGCGGGATTTCTCGACGCGTCGGACCAGCTCCTCCGCGTCCAGGGATTTCGCAAGCTCTGCGATGCGCAAAAATGCCGCGACCATCTCAGGCTTTGCGACGAAAAGAGCCTTCAGGGCTTCCACCGGACCCCGCTCATCCCGGGACTCGAGTTCCTCCAGCGGCACTCCCAAGGCCTCAGCAAACTTTGGCAGCACCTCGCGGGCCGGATGCCGCTTTCCGCTCTCAATATCGCTCAAGTGGGCGAGACTCCGGAAGCCGACCGATTGGGAGAGAGCGCGTTGCGTCAAACCGGCGGATTCGCGAAGACTACGGATGTATTGCCCCAAAGTCAGGCTCATTCCAAACACCCTACACTTCGCGTTCCCTGCGAATCAAGGGAATTCACTCTGGGCTCGCCAGCTGTGAGTGGGGATTTATTGTGGGGTTGGTGAACATGCCAAGGCGTGTCGGAACAATGGTATGGACGGCGATCAAGACATTCGTTGAGATCGACGGCGAGCAACGTGCGGCGTCCTTCGCCTACTATGCCCTGTTCTCCCTGTTTCCGCTGGTGGCCCTGCTCTTGTCTGCAGGCTCGCTGTTCTTCGACCCGGCCGTGGTCATCCGGGGCATCGAGCGCTTCATTCCCTTGGCCGGCGGAGAACGGGAGACGATCTGGCAGATGGTGGGCGCTTTGGAGAGGTCGCGCGGAGGGATCAGCCTGGTCTTCGGAGCGATCCTGCTCTGGAGTTCCCTGCGGTTTTTTCAAGCCTTGGTGCGGGGGGTGAACCGTGCATGGCATACCAAGGAGATTCCGTGGTGGCAGATGCCTTTGAAGAATCTCTCGATGGTCGCGGTATTCGCCAGCGCCCTCCTTATCGGCCTCATCGCTCCCGCGCTCGTTCAGGGAGCGAAGAAAATTCTCCTTGCCTTCGAGGACTTCATCGAAGCCCAGCTGCCGGGGGCCAACCTCGATCTGGTCGTCGCCATCTTTGACTTCAGCCGCTACGTGGTTGCCGGATTCGTGCTGTTCTATGCCTTCACCCTGCTCTTTATGCTGGCACCCAGCCGGAGGGTGAAGTTCCGTGAAATCTGGCTTCCCGCGCTCTTCGTAACGGTCACCCTTCAGGTGCTGCAGACCGCTTTCGTGAACTACCTGCCGAAGTTCATCAACTACAACGCCATCTACGGCTCCGTGGGCGTGATGATGCTTCTGCTGCTCTGGGTTTACGTATCGGGCGTCGTGATCATTCTCGGAGCCTGCCTTTGCTCGGCTCCCGAGAAACTGCGCGAAGAGGAATCTGAGACCGGCGGATCGTGAGGAGACGGCTACTCGAGCCAGTTCATCACATTGAAATTCATGGACACCAAGACGGCGACAACGGTTGCTGTGAAAACCAGTCCGAGAACCGCAACGCTGGCGGCACCGATGAGGATCATGCGGATCAAGCGGTCTTCAGGGTCCTTCGTATCGAGCATGGGAAAACGTAGGGCCGGGGTTGCAGAGTTGTCAATTCCCCTCACTCGTAGCGCAGGGCCTTGACCGGATCCAAACGTGCCGCGAACCAGGCAGGAATCAGGGCCGCCACCGAACAGACCAGAAACGCGCTCACGCAAATGATTGCGACATCGGAAGGCACGATCTCCGCCGGAATGGCACTGAACTGGTAGACTGAGCGCGGGAAGACTTCGACACCGAGCGTTGTGGCCAGCCACTGACTCACTTCGTTGCGGTATTGCACCGTGGCGATCCCGAGGCCGAGTCCGGTGAGGGTTCCGAACACCCCGACAACCATTCCCTGGGCAAGAAAGACCCCTATGATCTGCGGGATACGGGCTCCAAGGGCTTTCATCACACCGATCTCTCGGGTTTTCTGAACAGTCACAGTGATCAAGGTGTTCATGATACCGAATGCCGCCACAAGGATGATGAACATCAGAAGGAAAAACATCACATTCCGCTCCATGCGAATCGCATCAAAGAGCTGCTTGTTCAAATCGATCCATGTGAGCGCATAGCCCGGAGCGGGCAGTGAGGCGTTGAGTTCATCGCGGAGTTGCGGAGCCTGGTAGGGATCGGTCGTCTTGACCGCAAGACCATGAATGCCGCCACCCAGGTTGTAGAGTTCCTGGCCAATGTGAAGCGGAACAAGGAGGAACTCACTGTCGTAGAGGTAGCGACCGCTTTCAAAGATGCCCGAGACCTCCAGCTCCTTGGGCAGAACCATCTGCTTCAGCTCGGAGATCGAGGCTTGATTCGCCCCGTCTTTTTCCAGCCGGTCGATTTCGGAGAGGATCTGCCCGATGTTTCCCGGAGAAAAAACGGTGACTGTATCCCCCACCCCGACGCCCAGCGTGCGGGCCAGCTCCGAGCCCATCACTGTCTTGTCCCCTTCAAGGTCGAGGCTGCCAGCGATGAGAAACTCACGGATGCTGACAACTTTCTCCTCCTGCTCCGGATCGATCCCGCGAATCTTCGGGGCCAGCCGGCGGTTCTGAAACTCGACGATGACCGGTCCTTGGACGAATGGTGCTGTTGCGACGACGAGATCCTTTGCAGCCACGCTCTCCGCCGTGGCTTCCCAATCCTCCATCACACCGGAGTTCGAGATCACGAGATGGGCATCGAATCCGAGCACCTTTCGCCGCAGTTCCTGCTCGAAGCCAGTCATAACGGAAATAACAAGAATGAGCACCATCACGCCAAGGGTCACCCCGACGATCGAGATCAGCGTGATGACAGAGAGAAAAGTACGCTTCGGTTTAAGGTACCGGAGCGCAAGAAAAAGACTGAAGCCCCTTCGCATGAGGAGGAGGCTCAAGCGCCAGTCTTGACGCGGGCGGCAAACTCTTCCGGAAACTTCTCAAGGAAGCTCTGGGTCGGCCACGAACATGCCTCACCAAAAGCACAAACCGTCCGGCCCGCGATGTTGTCGGCGATGTTCCGGAGGTTCCTCGCGTCCTCCGCACGAGCGCCGTCATCCAAAATCCGGGTGGTGACTTTCGACATCCAGAGCGAACCCTCGCGGCAGGGAGTGCACTGGCCGCAGCTCTCGTGGGCATAAAATTGGTTCAAGTTGTTAAGAGCCCAGACCATGTCGCGTGAGTCGTCCATCACCATGACGCCACCGCTGCCGACCATCGTCCCGACCGCCTGCAAGGATGCGGCATCCATCACGACATCGAGCATGGGCACCTTTTTCTCGACCATCTGGCCATCGGCTCCCTTCACCTTGATGGTGTAGACCTCGTCCGCCCGCATCACTTTCGCCGAACTGCCTCCAGGGATCACCGCTTTGAGTGTCCGTCCCGGCTTGAGTCCGCCGCAGATGTCAAAGATGAGTTCGCGCAGCGTCACCGCCCCGCAGGGCAGCTCGTAGAATCCGGGTCGAACAACATCACCGCTGACGCACATTGTTCGTGTGCCGCCGTCTCCCGGGGTTCCCATTTTCGCGTACTCCTCGGGGCCGAGGCGGAGAATGTGCTTCACGTGGCACAGGGTCTCGACGTTGTTCACAATGGTCGGCTTCATGTAGAGGCCGAGCACAGCGGGAAAATAGGGTGGCTTGATGCGCGGATACGGACGCTTTCCCTCAAGGGATTCCAGCAGGCTGGTCTCCTCACCGCAGATGTAGGCTCCGGCCCCTTGATGAACATAGATATCCAGGTCGAAACCGCTTCCGAGAATGTTTTTCCCCAGAAAGCCCTTGGCACGGGCCTCTTTGATGGCATTCCAAACGATGCGTGCGGCATGGGGAAATTCGCAACGGATGTAAATGTAGGCGAGGTGCGTGTTCGTGGCGTACGCCGCGATGGCGAGTCCCTCGACGAGTTGATGCGGATCTTGATGAAGGATGTAGCGATCCTTGAACGTTCCGGGCTCGGATTCGTCGCCGTTCACCACGATGTAATGCGGCTTGCCATCGTCGTACTTGATGAAGCTCCACTTCGTCCCACACGGGAATCCCGCACCTCCACGACCACGGAGGTTGGCGGCCTTGATGGCATCGACAATTTCGGCCGGCTTCATGCCAAGAGCCTTTTTCAAGGACTGATAACCGCCGTGAGCCAGATATGTGTCAATGTCCGGCGCATAGCCGGGCTTGCTGATGTTTTCGAAAATGATGCGCCGCTCTTTGGGATGCGGGGTGTTGATAAGGGAGACCATGGCTTAATTGTATCGATCCACAATTGCCGGGACGTCCGCCGGCGTGATGTTTTCCACGAGGTCGTCATTGATCAGCGCGACCGGCGCGCTGCCGCAGCTCGCGAGGCATTCAACAAACTCGACCGAGAATTTCCCGTCCGCTGTCGTCGGCGGGGCGCATCCGAATCCATGGTGGTGCGCGTGCGGATCAAGTCCGACAGCCTCGCAAAACTTGTCTTTCACCTCGTAGCTTCCCGCCATTGCGCAGGCGAGAGTCCGGCAGACACGGATCACTGTCTTCCCGGCAGCTTCCCTGCGGAACCACGGGTAAAAGGTAACGAGCTCCAGAATATTGACCGGGGTGAGTCCGAGCTTTGCGGCGATCCACTCGACGCCCGAGTCGTCGACGAACCCGAACCGGTTTTGCCAGAGATGCAACAGGGGGAGAGACGCGCTGCGCTTCGACACGGGATAGTGCGTGACGATTTCGTCCACCTCCGCCTCAAAATCCGGCGTCACCGCATCGGCCTGTCGGGTCGTCGTTTCAGTCATCGCATGAGCTATCCTTTTTTCCTACGCGGGCTTCAAGCAAAACGATGCCGGATTTCTCGAAGTCGAGGGAATCGGCACTCGCCTTCCCGGTTCGGAGCTGCTAGGGCTTTCCGCCCTGAAAACCGAGTCCTCGAAATCCCCCTGCGTTGTCGTCATGGGTGTGAGCGGTTGCGGCAAGAGCACTCTCGCCCGCAGCCTCGCCGCATCTACGGGCGGCGTGTTCCTTGAGGGCGACGACTTCCACCCGCTCACGAACAAGGCGAAAATGGCGGCCGGGATTCCGCTCACCGACGCTGACAGGGACCCTTGGTATGCCACCCTCATCGCCGCGATGCAATCCGCCATGGAGCACGGCGGGCCGGTGTTTCTTTCCTGCTCCGCACTCAAGCGCTCGTACCGCCAACGTCTGCGGGATGCCCTTCCCGGTCTGCGCTTTGTTTATCTCAGGGGGGACTACGCGACACTCCACGCACGAATGGAGTCCCGCGCCGGGCACTTCATGCCGGCAAGCCTTCTCCGGAGCCAGTTGGAGACACTCGAGGAACCGGCCGATGCCCTCGTGTTTGATGTGCGGATGGCTCCGGATGCAGTGCTGGCCGCATCGCTTGAAGGTCTCGGCCTCCCTGACAGCCCGGCGCAGAGCTAGACTCCGTCATCCAAAAAGCGGGCCCGCTCTTCGGGGGAAAGAAGACTGCACGGGGCAATCCGCCCAAGCAACCGATACCGAACGCGTGCCACGATGTCGTAGCCGACATCCCTCAGCGGGCGCGGAATCCATCGGAAAAGGGACAGTCCGCACCACGGAGACCGCAGGTGAGCCGCCAAACGCACTACACCCTCGCTGCGCACATGGGCGCCCGACTCATCCAGAAAAACAAACGTGCCCGTCGGCGGCTCGGAAAGGCCCCGGGCGGCCAGCAAACGGACGGCCGCTGGAGATCCAAGCGCCGCAAAACGGATCCGCCCCGAGGCGTCGTTTCGAAGAACAACCTGCGCCACGCGATTGCAGAACAGGCACTCCGCGTCGATGAGCACCACCGGCGCTTCCATCTCTCAGAGACGCTCGAGAAGCTTCTGATGGATTCCGTCGAATCCCCCGTTGGAAAAAACCGCCACGACATCGCCCGCCCCGGCCAACGGCTTCAACCTCTCGACGATGTCATCCGCGGTGGGTTCGTAAAACGCGGGTTTTCCTGCGGACGCGATATCGGCAACGACGCGCTCGGGGTTGAGTCGCTCGTCTTCGGGCAGTTGATCGAGCCGCGCCACACGGGCAATGAACACGCCATCCGCATCAGCAAATGCCGCGGGGAGGTCATGCTGGAACACGGCTCGACGCGTTGTGTTCGAACGGGGTTCGAAGATCGCCCAGAGTCGCGAACCGGGGAAGCGGGAACGCAACCCGGCGATCGTCTCCCGGATGGCGGTCGGGTGATGACCGAAATCGTCCACCACAGTGATTCCGTTGACGACGCCACGAACTTCCTGACGACGCTTGATGCCTTTGAAAGTCGAGAAGGCCTCCCGGATTTCCTCCGGCGTGATGCCATAAGAATGCGCGGCCGAGGCGGCCATGGCGGCATTTCGCACATTGAAGTCTCCGGAGAGCGGGATTGTGAAGTGCTCGCCGAACAGGGAAAACGACGAGCCCCTCGGAGAATGTGCGACGTCACGAATACGGTTCGCCGCATTCTCCGAAAAACCGACCTCGACGACTTGGGCCGGACACCCGCGCGCCACATCGAGGCAGTTGGCATCATCCGCATTCAAGAGCACCATTCCCTCGGAGGGGACAATGTTCAGCAGACGCCGGAAACTCGTCTTGATCTCGTCGAGGTCACGGTAGATGTCCGCGTGGTCGAACTCGATGTTGTTCACGATCACAAGCTCCGGGAGGTAGTGGATGAACTTCGAACGCTTGTCGAAAAATGCCGTGTCGTATTCGTCGCCCTCGAGGATGAAGTGCTTCGAATCCCTCAAGCAGGCTCCTTGCCCGAGGTTTGCGGGGATGCCACCGATGAGATAGCTCGGCGCACGGCCGGCGGACTCGAAGATCCAAGCCAGCAGCGACGTCGTGGTCGTCTTGCCGTGGGTTCCCGTCACGACCAGGTTATGCCTCCCCCGCAGGAAGAAATGCTTCAGGGTCTCGGGAAGCGACGCGTAGGGGAGCTTGCGATTGAGCACGCTCTCGACGGCGGGGTTGCCACGGGTCATGGCATTCCCCACCACGATGAGATCCGCCGCCGGAATATCCGCCGGGTCATAGCCCTCGATGATCGCAATCCCTTTCCCGCGCAGGAAATCGGACATCGGCGGATACACCTTGTCATCCTGCCCCGAGATTGCGAAGCCCGCATCGTGCATGGCGGCGGCGACAGAGCCCATGGCCGTGCCGCAGATGCCGAGAAAATGAACGCGCCGCGGGGTGTCCATCAGCGCCCCTCCTCGTCCGGTTCGGGGATGTGCGGCGTGCGCGAGCCCAGCCAGAGCATCAAGAGACACTTGCCGGTGACAATCGCGAGCGCCACGGCAAATGCCGGCCATCCCGCGTGATGAGGACGCGACGCGGCGCCCATCAGTAGACGTCCTTCCGGTAGCGCTTGGCCTTCTTCAATGCCTCGACGTACTCCTTGGCCTGCTCGGCGTTCCGGCCGCCATGAACTTCGACGACGCGGTGCAGTGCGGCATCAACATCCTTCGCCATGCGTTTGGCATCGCCGCACACGTAGAAAATCGCGCCCGCCTCCAGCCACGCAAACAACTCGGCCCCCTGCTCCTCCATGCGGTGCTGCACGTAGATTTTTTCCGCCTGATCGCGCGAGAAGGCTGTGCTGAGCCTCCAGAGCAAACCTGAGGCCGCCGCAGCCTCCAACTCGTCGCGGTAGAGAAAATCCGTCGCCGCTTTCTGGTCGCCGAAGAAGAGCCAATTGCGGCCCGTGGCCCCGGATTGTCCGCGTTCCTGCAGAAAAGCCCGGAAGGGGGCAATTCCCGTTCCGGGGCCGACCATGATCACATCCGTGGCGGGATCTTCCGGCACCCGGAAATGCTTCGCCGTGTGAACGAAGACGGGCACACCCGCCTCGACACGGCCCGCCAGATACGACGAGCAAACACCCTCGCGCGGACGCGGGCTGTGCGGCACGCTGTAGCGGACAACAGCCACGGTGAGATGAACCGATTCGCCCACGGCTTTCTGGGAGGATGCTATCGAATAGAGTCGGGGCTGAAGTTTACGCAGGACCTTGACGAACTCCTCCGCATGGAAGGTGACCGAGGGAAACTCCTCCAACACATCAAGAACGTCGCGTCCCCACAGGTACTCTTCCAGAGCGGCCTTGGCCGCGGGATCCAGCAGCCCGGCAAGTTTTGCGGCCGCCGGTTCGCGATCTGCCACGGCTTGGAGGAGTTGCTTGGAAGGCTCCGTGAGAATGAAGGACGTCGAGAGCGCCTCGCGGAGAGAAAGCGGCGCACCGTCCGCAGAGGCCACCTGTTCATCACCGCCAAGACCGAGGCGCGCGAGCACAGCGTCCACAAGGGTCGGGTCGTTCCGCGGGAAGACTCCCAGGGAATCCCCCACCTCGTAGCGGAGACCCGAGCCTTCCAGGCTGAGTTCGAAGTGCCGCGTGTCTTTGTTCGACCCGTCGGCTGTCAGCTTGCGGTTTGCCGCAAGGCGGGCAGGAAACGGGTTTTTACGGGAATACAGGGCGTCGGGATCCGAGGACATGGTGGGTCAGTTAATGAGATCGAACGGAACCGCGCAAGTGCCGGATGCGATTCGCCTCAGGGACGACGCATGGCCTTTTGGACAACGAACGAGTTCTGCATTGCATCGCGAACGCGCTCGACCGGCACCACACGGTCCGAGAAGAGGTCCAAGTTTCCATCCTTTCCGATCACCGCTATGGCAAAGCCGGAAGGAACGCCGAAATCCGAAGCCACTCTGGCACCGTCAGGCACTGTGACGAACGGGATATTGGAGCGGATCACACCCGGTTCCTGCGAAAAGGCGGCAACAACCACAAGTCTCTGGGCGGCCAACCGTTCATACATGCGCTGGAGTTGGCCGACTTGGGAACGGAACGCCCATTGGCGGGGCGAATTCGCAATGACCACAACCAACGGACGTCCGAGAAAGTCGCGCGACGATTTCACCGCACCCGAAGCATCGGTCCAACGGAACTCGGGGGCTGGTCGAACGACTTCGGCCGTCACCGGGGACAATGCAAAGACGGCAAGGGCAAGGAATGTGAGGAAATACTTCATATCTTCATGAGTTCGGCTTCCTTCGTCGCAACGTGCTTGTCGACTTCGGCGACGAACTTGTCGGTGAGTTTCTGGATGTCGTCCTCCGCATCGCGGAGAGAATCCTCGGTGAGGTCACCGTCCTTCTGCATCTTCTTGGCCGCATCGATCGCCGTGCGGCGACAGGAGCGCACTCGCACGCGGCATTCTTCGGCCAGTTGCTTGACAGTTTTGGCGAGATCTTTGCGGCGTTCCTCGGAAAGTTCGGGGATCGGGATGCGGATGAGTTTGCCGTCCACCGCGGGATGGATGCCAATACGGGACTCGTTGATCGCACGCTCGATGTCGCGGACGGTCGCCGCGTCGAAAGGCTGAATCACCAGCAGACGCGGTTCAGGCGCGGAAATGAGCGCGAGTTGTTTGAGTTTCATGTTCGAGCCATAGGCTTCCACATCGAGGTTCTCGACCAGAGCGGGCGAGGCCTTTCCCGTGCGGATGGCGGCGAATTCATGGAGCATGAACTCGACGGCTTTCTCCATCCCTTCCTCGGCTTCGAATTGGACTTCGTCGATCGTCATAGATTCTCTTTATTGCGGGCGGTCGGAAACCAGCGTTCCAACCGGCTCCCCGGCAAGAGCCTTGCGGATGTTCTCCGGCTTGCCCATGTCGAATACGATGATCGGCATCCGATTGTCCATGCAGAGGCTGAACGCAGTTGAGTCCATCACCTGAAGCCGCCGCGAGAGCGCATCGGAGTAGGTGATGTGGGAAAACTTCTTCGCATCCGGGTTCGTCTTGGGGTCCGCGTCGTAGATGCCGTCGACTTTGGTCGCCTTCAGAATCACCTGGGCCCCGATCTCGTTCGCGCGCAACGCGGCCGTGGTGTCGGTCGAGAAAAACGGATTCCCTGTTCCGGCAACAAAAATGACAACGTGCCCGAGTTCGAGATGCCGCGTGGCGCGGCGAAGGATGAACGGTTCGGCGACATTGTTCATCTCGATAGCGGTCTGGACGCGCACGCTGACACCGAGGTCTTCGATGGCACTCTGGAGGGCGAGGCCATTGATGACCGTCGCCAGCATACCCATGTAATCGGCCGTCGTGCGGTTCATCCCGCGGTGGCTGGCCGCCAGCCCGCGCCAGATGTTGCCGCCGCCGATCACAATGGCGAGCTCGACGCCGAGTTTTTTGACTTCCACGATCTCCGACGCGACGGCAGACACGATTTGCGGAGAGATGTTGTCGCGGCTCCCGACTTCACGCAGGGCTTCGCCGCTGAGTTTGAGGACGACGCGTTTGTAACGTGGGGATGGAATGGATGACATGGGCGCTCGGTCTGGTGATCAAACCCGATCGCCCCGCCTCTGAAAAGGAGAAACGCTGCCCGCCGGGCGGCTGAACGCTTCAGCCGGGCAGGTTGCGCAGCATCTCCGCATTCGTCGGATACTTCCGAATGAAGAAGAGCAGGCGCTCAATGGCCTCGATGGGCTTGTGGCCGGCCAGTCCGCGACGGATCACGTTGATCTTGTGCAGTTCCTCCCCGCCGAGGAGGAGTTCCTCGCGGCGCGTGCCGGAGAGGAAGATATCGACCGCCGGGTAGATGCGCTGGTCGCTGATCTTGCGATCGAGGACGAGCTCCATGTTGCCGGTGCCCTTGAACTCCTGGAAGATCAACTCATCCATGCGGCTGTTCGTCTCGATGAGTGCGGTGGCCATGATGGTGAGCGAACCGGCCTCCTCGGTGTTCCGCGCGGCAGCGAAGAGCTTGCGGGGAATTTCGAGTGCACGGGCATCAACACCGCCGGACATCGTGCGTCCCCCCCCACCTTGGGCGTTGTTGAACGCACGGCCGATACGGGTAAGCGAATCCATGAGGACGAACACATCCTTGCCCATTTCGACGAGGCGCTTCGCGCGTTCGATGGCGAGCTGGGCGATGCGGGTGTGGGTCTTGATGTCCGAATCGTTCGAGCTTGCGAGAAGTTCGGCGGTCGGCACCGTGCGGCGAATCTCCGTCACTTCCTCCGGACGCTCATCCACAAGCAGGATGATGAGTTTCATCTCCGGGTGGTTTTTCACCACGGCATCCGCGATGTGCTGGAGCAGGGTGGTTTTCCCTGTCCGCGGAGGCGCGACGATGAGTCCGCGCTGGCCCTTGCCGACGGGCGTCATGAGGTCGATGACGCGCGTTGTGTAGCGGTCGGGAACGGTTTCCATGCGAATCCGTTTGTTCGGATTGATGGTCGTGAGTTCCTCGAAAACCGGAAGATTCGAGAACTTTTCGGGATCCTCCCCCTCGATCTCGGTGAGTTTGAAGAGCTGGGGTCCGCGGCTTCCGCGGCGCGTTTCCCCGCGGATCCAAACGCCGTCGCGGAGACCGTGTTTGCGAACGACTTCCGGAGTGACGAAAATGTCGTTGTTCGACTGGGCGTAGTTTCGGCGGGATTCCCGCAGGAACCCAAAGCCCTTGCCGGACACCTCGACAATACCTTCTGCATAGGTGGGCGGCGCCGGTGGTGCAGGTGGTGCGGCGGGAGGCCCCTGTGAAACGGCAGGTGCACTGGGTGACGCGGGAACCGGGGCCTCGGCCGCGGGGGCCGGCGCGGACACACTGACAGGTTCCGGCACAGAAGGAGTTTCGGGAGCCACCACAGGCTCGGTCTCGAGAATCGGTGACGCCTCGACCGGCGCGGCGGCTTCCGGAGTCTCGGCGGCAGCCTTGCGGCGACGCGGAGCACGCGGTGCGGTAGTGCGCGGCCGGCGTGCGCGGGGGGTCTTGGCCGGTGTTTCGGCGGCTTCTGCTGCCGGTGTGTGGGTGTCTTCAGTCATGGGTCAATTGTTGGCAAGTCCGGCGAGAATCTCGTCGGGGATTTCAAAGTTGGCGTGGACGTTCAGGACGTCGTCGTTGTCATCAAGGGCATCGCAAAGCCGCAGGATGCGGCCGGCGAGTTCGCCGTCGCTGACGAGGGTGGTTGTCTGCGGGACGTAAGTCAGCTTTTGGGAGTCGCAATCGAGTCCGGCCGCTTTGAGCGCCTCGGCGACGGCGTAGAGGTGGTCGGGGGCGGTCAGAATGGTATGGTGCTCGGCATCGGAGGACAACTCGTCTGCGCCGGCCTCGAGAATGATTTCAAGCACGCGGTCTTCCTGAGCCGCCGCGAGCGGCAGAGTGATCTGGCCAACACGCCGGAAAAGGTACGCAACACTGCCGGAACTGCCGAGATTGCCATGATGCTTGGAGAAAATCGACCGCATATCGGCGGCGGTTCGGTTGCGGTTATCCGTGGCCGTCTCGACCAACACAGCGATCCCCCCGGGCGCATAGCCCTCGTAGGCAATTTCCTCGATGGCACCGGTCTCGGTCTCGCCGAGACCTTTCTTAATGGCGCGTTCGATGTTGTCGTTGGGCATGCTCTGAGTACGGGCGGCGGAGACGGCAGCCCGCAGACGGGGATTGAAGGCGGCGTTGCCACCTCCGAGCCTCGCCGCGACGGCGATCTCCTTGGAAAGTCTTGAGAAGAGTTTGCCACGCTTTGCATCCAAAGCGCCCTTCAAACGCTTCACCTTCGACCATTTGTTGTGGCCGGCCATGAAATCGGAATAGTGATGGGATTCCTCCTGCGGAAAAATCATACCGCGAAGGAGGGGAAGTGTCTTGCGACGGGGTTGTGAGTCTCGACGATGACCCGGAAGATTTGCCGGGCTACAGTGCGAAATACATGATCAGTGAAATCCGGCAGCGCCCGGATGTCAACGCCTTTTCATCAATCCCTGCGACTAGGGAAATTTCGATTGGCTCAAGAGGTGAGGGTTTGCAGGGGCCACCGGGATAGGCTACGACTGCCGACAATGGGTCTGGCATATGATGTGGTGGTAATGGGCGGCGCGTTCTCCGGCGCGGCGACGGCGCTGCTTCTGCTCCGGGAACGTCCCAGCCTGAGACTGGCGATTGTGGAGCGCAGCACCGCCTTCGACCGGAAAGTCGGAGAGGCCACCACCGAAGTGAGCGGGCATTTTCTCACGCACCGCCTGCATCAGACGCAGCACCTCCTCCACCATCACCTTCCCAAGCAGGGACTCCGCTTCTGGTTTTCCCGAAGTGCGGACGATGTGTTTCAGGACTGCGGGGAACTCGGGGCGAAGTTCCAGGTGCGCATGCCCTCCTACCAGGTTGACCGGGAAGTTCTCGACCAGCACCTGCTCGACGAGGCCGTGGCGGCCGGCGCGGTGCTTTACCGTCCGGCACGTGTGCTGGCCTGCGAACCGGGGGCCTCGGTTTCCATAGAGCACGGCGGCGCCCGCCTCACCCTTGAGACCCGCCAAATCATCGACGCCAGCGGACGCGCTGCCTTCATGGCGCGGAAAATCGGCGCGCTGCGGCCTCTCCCCGAGCATCCGACAAATGCGGTCTGGGCCCGGTTCCGCGGCGTGGCCGACCTCGATGGCCATGCGTTGCGGACACGGTGCGACAATTACCGGCGGGCCTGCGTGACCGGCCGCGCCGCCGCGACGAACCACCTGGCGGGCTACGGGTGGTGGTGCTGGATCATTCCCCTCAAGGGAGGAGATACCAGTGCGGGAATCGTTTACGACAGCCGTCTCTTCGAACTTCCCGGCAACGGCCCCCTCGCCGCGCGCCTGCAAGACCATTTGCTCACCCATCCCGTCGGTCGCGCGCTTTTCGCGGATGCCGAGCCCGTGGAAGGGGATGCAAAGGCTTACTCAGCTCTTCCCTACTTCTCCGAGGAAATTTGCGGTCCGGGCTGGCATGCCGTGGGAGATGCAGCGGGATTTCTCGATCCGCTTTACAGCGCGGGGTTGGACTACTGCTCGTGGACCTCGCTCTCAGCCGTTCGGCAAACACTCGCCGTGCTGGATGGGAAGACACCGGATTTTGCGGATACCAATCTCCGCTTCCGGAAGTCCTACCTCGGTTGGTTCCAAGCCCTCTACAAGGACAAATACCATTACCTCGGCGACTTCGACCTCATGGAAGCCGCCTTTCTGATGGACCTCGGACTCTTTTTTTTCGGACCGGTTCGCGAACTGCACACCTCCGACACCGCCTCCGACGGCCGCTTCCCCTTTGACGGACCCGCGGACGGTTTCGTCGCGCGCCTCATGGCCCTCTACAACCGGCGACTTGCAGTGCTCGGACAGCGTCGCCGTGCCCTCGGCACCTTTGGGAAAAACAACCTCAGGAGACGCGCCATGGTGCCCGGCTTCGAACCCGCGCCCCGTGTGCTCCGACTCGTCCTGCGAGGCGCGCTCGCCTGGCTTCGTGCCGAGTGCCAGGGCCTGACCCGCCCCACGGCGGAGCGCCCCCACCCGTTGCAACCGGTAACCGCTTCCTGATCTTTTCGATATGTCCTACCCATCCTTCCGCGATTTTTGCACCCGCCTCGATGCGGCCGGGGAACTCTGCCGGATTTCCGAACCGGTCGCCACGGAACTCCAGATCACGGAGCTCGCCGACCGCGAGATGAAGGCGCCTGGCGGGGGACGGGGTTTGTGGTTCGAGAAACCGACAATCGACGGAAAGCCCTCGGCCTTCCCTCTGGCGATCAACACCATGGGATCGAGGCGCCGCATGGCCATGGCACTCGGGCTCGAGCAGGTGGATGAGTTGGCGGACCAGATGCAGTTTCTTCTCAAGGCCAAGCCCCCGCGCACGCTGCGTGAGGCGATCACCCTGCTGCGCAACGGCATCGACGTGATTCACGCCAAGCCGCGGCATGTGCGCTCAGCACCGTGTCAGGAGGTCGTCCACCGTCCCGGTGGGGCATTCTCGCTCCACGACCTTCCTGTCTTGCTCTGCTGGCCGGATGATGGGGGCCGCTTCATCACCCTGCCGACCGTCTACACACGGGATCCGGACACCGGGGAGCGGAATGTCGGCATGTATCGCATGCAGGTCTACGATGGATGGACCACGGGAATGCACTGGCAGGTTCACAAAGTGGGTGCCCGCCACGGGAAGCGATACTACGAGCGCGGCGAGAAAATGCCCGTCGCAGTCGCCCTCGGCGGCGATCCCGCCCTCACCTTCGCCGCCACCGCACCGTTGCCCGATGGACTCGACGAGATTCTCTTTGCCGGATTCGCGAGAAAAAAATCTGTCGAACTCGTGAAGGGCGTCACAGTCGACCTGAATGTACCGGCCGGGGCGGATTTCATCCTCGAGGGCTACGTTCAACCGGGAGAGATGCGCCCCGAGGGTCCGTTCGGTGACCACACGGGGTTCTACACAAACGTCGACGACTACCCGGTCTTCCACGTCACCGCCATCACCCACCGCCGCGATGCCGTGTATCCCGCGACAATCGTGGGGATTCCCCCGATGGAGGATTTCTACATGGGCGAGGCAAGTGTGCGGATTTTCCTCCCCGTCTTCAAAATGAACTTTCCGGAGATCGTCGACATGGCGCTCCCCGCCGAAGGCGTGTTTCACAATCTCGTCTTTGTCTCAATTCGCAAACAGTATCCCCTGCAGGCCTACAAGGTCATGCACGGCCTGTGGGGTATGGGACAGATGATGTTCGCCAAGTATATCGTCGTTGTGGATGAGGACTGTGATGTGCACAACACGAGCGAAGTCCTCTTCCGACTTTGTGCGAACACCGATCCGCAGCGCGATTCGACCTTCGTCAAGAACCCCTCCGATTCCCTCGACCACGCCCCCACCCTTGCCAATATCGGGTCCCATATGGGCTTTGATGCCACGCGCAAACTGCCTTCGGAAGGTTATCACCGCGGTTGGCCCCAACTGGTGAAAATGAATCCTGCCGTCCGGCAGTGGGCGGATGACTTCCTTCAAAAACTCGCCGACGGTAAGTAGGCTGCCGGGCGGAGCACTCCACCTCGTGTTTTTCTTTACTGGCAGTCCGCGGAGGGATTAGGTCGCGCCATGCGATGTCTTGCTTCCCTTGCAGTTGGGGGCGCGCTGGTGCTTGCAGGATGTGCCACGGTGGAGGACGTGCCTCCGCTTCGCACGGGAACAGGGAGAGCAGGCCCACTGCTCGGGGTGGCGGTCAAGGACTCGCACTACATCCAGCGTCACCCCGATTACGCCCGCGCAGTGGCGGACCACTTCGATGTTGTGGTCTCGGAGAACCACTTCAAAATGGCTCACGTCTGGAAGGGGCCGCGGGAATACGACTTCGCCGAAGCAGACTGGCTCGTCGACTGGGCCGCACAGAACGGACAGCTGGTCCGTGGACATACCTTGCTCTGGCACGAGAGCGTGCCCGATTTTCTCCGCGATCTGCCTCCTCACGAGGTGCGGGATCTTGTGCGGGACTACATCACGGCGTTCGTTTCCCGCTACCGGGGGAAAATCTGGCAGTGGGATGTGGTGAATGAGGCACTGGCGAATCCGGCAGACGGAGGCCCTCCCCTGCGCGACACATTTTGGCTCGCGACGCTCGGGCCGGACTACATTGCGGACGCGTTTCGATGGGCTCATGCGGCCGACCCCTCCGCCCGCCTCTACTACAATGATTACCGGATGGAGTTTCCCGGTCCGAAAGCCGATGCCGCCCGGGAGTTGGTCCGCACCCTCCGCGCCGCGGGCGTGCCGGTGCACGGTGTGGGCTGGCAGAGTCATTTCGACCACCACGAACGGCCTGTGCCGGGAGTGTTGGCGAATGCCCGACGTCTCCAAGCCTCGGGACTGGAAGTCGGGATCACGGAATTCGATGCCGCGATTCCCCTTTCCTGGGGTGTCTCTCGAGGCGAATTGGCCTCTCAAGCCGATTGCTATAGCGCCTTTTTGGCACTGGCTCGGGAGGGGGGATTTTCGACCTTCACCCTCTGGGGGCTGCACGATGGCGTGAGCTGGTTGCCGCGCTTCACCAAGGGCAAAAAGGGGGCCGCTCTCCTCTTTGACCGGCATCTCGCGCCCAAGCCAGCCTTCCACGCAGTGGCGGAGTCAATTCGATCCTCGCCCTAAGCGGTCGTTATTGCCCCCACACTCGACATCCAGCCGGAGCGGGGCATATTTCTCGCCCCATGGACCGTGTTTCGCCCGCTTTCATTGCCGAGATCCTGACCTCGTATGAGAAGGTCGGGGGGTTGAACAACACGGACGGCCACAATCTTCCGTCGAAGCGGGCCCTTGGACAAATCTGCGAACAGTTGTTGCAGGTGCTCTTCCCCGGTTTTCATGACGAGAAGCCGATTCACAAAGGCGAATTGGGCGACCTCACGGAAGAACGCCTGCGCTTGGTCGCCGCGAAACTTGAGGACCAAATCGCCAAGAGTCTTCGGGTAAGCGATCCGCGTTGCCCGAAAGCGAAGGCCCGCGATGTTCTTCTGCGTCTGCTGAGCAGCGTGCCGGCCGTGCGGGAGTTGCTGCGGACGGATATCGAGGCGGCGTATGAGGGAGACCCCGCCGCATTGAGCAGCGAGGAAATCATCCTTTCCTATCCGTGCATCGAGGCCATCGCCATCCAGCGTGTGGCCCACTTGCTCTACCTCGAACAGGTTCCGCTTCTGCCGCGCATGATGACCGAGTGGGCGCACGCGCGAACGGGCATCGACATTCATCCGGGAGCCACCATCGGCGCATATTTTTTCATCGACCACGGCACGGGTGTGGTCATCGGCGAGACCTGCCGCTTGGGCGAGCACGTGAAGCTGTACCACGGGGTCACGCTCGGGGCGCGGAGTTTCGCGAAGGACGACTCCGGCCACATTGTCAAGGGCGGCAAGCGCCACCCCGATGTTGGCGACCGCGTGACGATCTATCCGAACTCCACAATTCTTGGCGGCGAAACGGTGATCGGGAGCGGAACCACCATCGGGGCCAACGTTTTCCTCATGCACAGCGTGCCTCCGGGCTCGCTGGTGATTTACGAAGAAAAACAACTCCGCATCCTGGACAAAGCGGATCGCGGACGAAGGGGGGACATCGAGTGGTTTATCTAGACTACAACGCCACAACGCCGGTCTGCGACGCCTCCCTCGAGGCGATGGAGCCGTATCTCTCGAAGGAATACGGGAATCCCTCCTCGATCCACGCGTCCGGCCGCCGGGCGCGGGCAGCCATCGACGACGCGCGCGACATGTTGGCTTCGTTGCTCGGCGCAAAGGCGCATGAGATCATCTTCACCGGCGGAGGCACCGAGTCGTGCAACCTCGCCGTGATCGGACTCGCTCGGGCGCTTTCGGAGAAAGGCCGCCATGTCATCACCAGCTCGGTGGAACACCATGCCGTGCTCCATGCGGTAGAACACCTCGCGCAGCACGAAGGCTTCGACACGACCATCCTGCCCGTGGACCGCGCAGGGCGCGTCGACCCCGAGGCCCTCGCTGAGGCACTGCGTCCGGACACCACGCTTGTTTCCATCCAACACGCAAACAACGAGACTGGAACGCTCCAGCCCCTGAAGGCCCTCGGCGAAATCTGCGGGCAGAATGGTGTCTTTTTCCACTCGGATGTCGTCCAGACGTTCGGCAAGTTACCCGTCATTCCCCGCGAAGCCGGACTCGGAGCCGTGTCACTCACGGCCCACAAATTCTATGGTCCGAAGGGCGCCGGTGCCCTGTGGCTGCAGGCGGGCCAATCCATCGCCCCCCTCGCCTTTGGTGGGGCCCACGAGAATACACGGCGCGCCGGGACTGAAAATGTGGCGGCCATCGCCGGGCTCGGTGCTGCAGCAGCATTCGCTTGCGCACATGCTGCAGAGGAAGCCGAACGCCTCGCCCCCCTGCGTGAAACTTTGTGGCAAGAGATCGCAACTTTCGCCCCCGGGGCCGTTCGGAACACTCCCGCGACGGAGATTCTCCCGAACACACTCAACGTCAGTTTTCCCGGTTGCGACGGCGAAGCCCTGCTCATCGGACTGGATCTCGAGGGCATCTGTGTTTCGAGTGGTTCGGCCTGCATGGTCGGCTCGATCCAGCCCTCGCACGTTCTTCTCGCCGCCGGCCTCCCCCCGACGCTTGCCCTCGCGACCGTGCGTTTCTCGATGGGACGCCTCACGACGCCCCAGGACATCCGGAGAACCGTTTCCGCCCTGCGAAAAGTCATCCCCCGCCAGAATGCCTTGGCCGCATGAAAAACATCCAACTCCTTCTTGATTTCGGACGTTCCGTGATGCGCAGGGTGAAGACACCCCCCGACGCCCTTCCGCTCCGCAAGCGCCGTGGGAGCCGTGCACGACTGCGGCCGGATCCCTTGCTTGAGGATTTTGCCAACCAACTCCTCCGCGCGACCGGGACGCGCGACCTTCGCGTGAGCGTCGCATGGAACCCTGCACTGCGCACCACGGCCGGCATGGCCCTGTGGTCCGAGAAAACCATTCTTCTCAATCCGAAACTCGTTGAGGTTTCCGCGGCCGAGGTTCAGCGCACCTTGCGCCACGAACTCGCCCATTTTCTCGCCCAGCATCGTGCCGGACGCCGGCGGATCGCCGCGCACGGACCGGAATGGCGGAAGGCCTGTGCGGACCTCGGGATCCCTAACGAAGCGCGCTGCCATGATCTTCCGTTCAAACGGCGGAAAATCGAACGCCGCTTTTTCTACGAGTGCCCGGAGTGCGGCACCGTGCTCGCCCGCGTCCACGCGCTCAAGCGCCGCGTGGCCTGCGTGCGATGTTGCCGGAAGTTCAGCGGCGGTCGGTATGACGAGCGGTTCCGCTTTCGTCCGACGAGTCCGCGCACGGACCTTGCCGCGTAGGGTCCTTCAGACCGCAGCCGCGATGGCATCGCCCATCGCCGCAGTGCCGACGAGGCGGTTGCCCTCGGTGTGGATGTCCCCCGTGCGCAGGCCGTCCGCGATGACCTTCTTCACCGCGTTCTCGATCGCCGAGGCCGCCTCTTCAAGGCCGCACGAAAACCGGAGCATCATGGCTGCGGAGAGGATCTGTGCGATCGGATTGGCGACACCTTTGCCGGCAATGTCCGGTGCCGTCCCTCCACTGGGCTCATACATCCCGAAGCGCATGGCGCCGCCGGTTGACTCCCCAAGGCTGGCGCTGGGGAGCATACCGAGCGATCCGGCAATCATGGCCATCTCATCGCTCAAAATGTCTCCGAAGAGATTTTCGGCGAGGACAACGTCGAAAGCCTTCGGGTTTTTGATCAATTGCATCGCAGCATTGTCGACGTAGAGGTGGTTCAGGGCGACTTCCGGATAATCGCGTCCGGTTTCGGTGACGACCCGGCGCCAGAGAACGCCATTTTGCAAAACGTTTGCCTTGTCGATCGAGGTGACGCGTCCGCGACGCTTCCGGGCGGCCTCGAAGGCGACTTTCGCAATGCGACGGATCTCGCTTTCCCAATAGACCATCGTATCCACGGCAAACTCCTCCCCTCCCTCTTTTTTCAAATACTTCGGCTCCCCGAAGTAGAGCCCGCCTGTGAGTTCGCGGACGCAGAGCACATCGAACCCGCCCTCGACCGAACGCGGGTGCAAGGGCGAGGCGTGGGTCAGTTCCGGCAGGCAGACCGCCGGGCGGAGATTGGCAAAAAGCGAGAAATGCTTGCGCAGGGGGAGCAAGGCAGCCCGCTCGGGTTGCTCGGCCGCCGGGAGCGATTCCCACTTCGGACCACCCACTGAGCCGAACAGGATGGCATCCGCCTTTTCGCACGCGGCCAATGTTTCCGCAGGCAAGGCCTTTCCAGCGCCGTCAATCGCCGCACCCCCTACAAGCTGATTGTCGAGATCGAGCCGGACGTCGAACTTTTTCGACACCACGGCAAGCACCTTGAGCGCCTCTGCCATCACCTCGGGTCCGATGCCATCGCCTGCGAGAACGGCGATGCGGAAAGCTTTACTGGAATTCATGCCCAGTCATCCAAGCAGCGCCGCAGCGCCCGCGCAAGCTTGCCGCGCGGAGGGATCTCAAGGGGCCGCCGGGGGGCGGTTCTCCCGGATCGCCCGAATGGCGTCTCGCACATCATTCGCCGCGGCGGGGTCGAGACTCCCGCTGAGCGCGGCTTCGTAAGCCTGCACAGCGCGATCGGCGAAACCTTTCTTTGCCCAGGCTTGGCCGAGAAACACACGAAGTCGGGCGGCATCAGGCGATGAAGTGGGAACCAAACCAAGAAGCTGCTCGAGGGCATCGATCTCGGTATCCGGATCGTTCACCGCACGCGCCGCGCGCGCCCGAAGGAGGAGTGTTTGCACATCCGAGGGGCGCTGCTGCAGAAGGCGATCGGTTTCCGTGAGTGCCTTTCCCGGATTCCGAGTCTCAAGCAGAGCACAGGCGAGAATGTAGCGCGCTTCGAAGCGCGCAGCATCCGCATCCAGCGCCCGCTCGGCCAGCTCGCGGGCTTTCTCCCATCGTCCTTGCGAGCCATTCAGAGATGCCGCTGCAGCAAGCACGGCCGGATCCCCGGGACTCCTCTCGAGCGCACTCTGAAGAATCGCCCTCGCCTCGGTCTTGAACCCGACCAACTGGAGGTTGAGAGCCAAACGGGCAGAAAACCCGGGGTCGTTCGCCCCGGGAGACGGCGGCACATAGCGCGATCCGGCCCCGCGCAGGAAGAGAATTCCATCATCGTCAACCAAAGCCAGTCGCCAGTCCGGCGATTGGAGGAGATGCTCGATCAATCCCCGGGCCTCACCCGGATTTCCGGCGAGCACCACCGCTCCAAAACGGTGGGTGCGGTCCAGTTCCCTCCACTTCACCGGAGATGCGATCGCAGCGAGGCGATCCGCCACGGGAATGCCCGTCACGAGGGCGGGCTGCACCGCGGCAATAACGGTGGCGGCGGCGGGATTTGTGAAAACCGCCGAACCCGCCGGAACGGCTGAGAGAAGACCGGATGGCAAGAGGTCGGAGAGACTGACCGCGGGAGCGAAAAGCGAGCGGCCGAATCCGATGGCCCCGACAAGGCCGATCAAAGCAATCAGGATGAGGTAACCCCTCCGAACAACCGACCGCCAACGAAGGGGAGCGATCCTGTTGGAAGCCCACCCCGCCGCGACCATCGCCGCAAAGACGATCAGGAAAATGACAGCCGTCCGCAGAAGCAGCGCGCCATCCCAGCCCAGTGCCGCAACGGCACCGGCAAAAGCGTGATCACCGAAACCCGCTGGCTCGCCGAGCCGCACACGGGCAACCGCGCCGAGGCAGGACGGCACATCCCGCGCCGCCGGTGCAATCACGAAAAGGGCGGAGACGAGAGAGAGGACAGGAAGAAGGATTTTCACTGCGGGAGCATTTGCGCCGGGCGCGGGACGGACTATCGTGCGGCCATGCCGCTCCGCGCAATCGTATTGATACTTGTCATGTGGAATCTCTTTGAAACCCAGAAAGCCGACGCCCTCGTACCGGGAGACGCGGCCCCCGTTGTTTCCGCTCCCAACCAACGCGGGGAAACGGTCTCGTTCGCCGAGGTTTATGCGAAAGGCCCGACGCTCGTTTACTTTTATCCGAAAGCCGACACACCGGGCTGCACGGCGCAGGCGTGTTCGTTGCGCGATGCGTTTGCCGACCTCTCCGGCGACAACCTCCAAATCCTCGGCGTGAGCCGCGATTCGGTCGAGTCCCAGCGGAAGTTTCAGGAGAAATACAAACTCCCGTTCGATCTCATCGCGGATGCCGACGGCAAAGTCGCGGCCGCCTTCGGCGTTCCTTCGATGCTCGGGCTTCCCGTGAGCGCCCGCCAGTCGTTTTTGGTCAAAGACGGTCTGATCGTCTGGGTCGCGCCCAAAGCAAAGACCGGCGACCACGCCGCCGAGGTTCAGGCCGCCATAGATGCATTGAAGTGATTTTGCCGCTTTCGCGGCGCAGCGGACGGAGGTAACCTGCGGGAATGAACGGAAACGGCAGACGCGTGCTCGTTGGAATGAGCGGAGGAGTGGACTCCAGCGTGACCGCGTGGCTTCTTCAACGCGACGGATGGGATGTGATCGGCGTGACCATGAAGGTCTGGCCGCAGGATTGTATCTCGCGTGCGGAGGACAAATGCTGCGGCCCCTCGGCCATCGCAGACGCCCGCGGGGTCGCGCACAAGCTCGGCGTTCCCCACTACGTGGTCGACGAGGCGAATGAATTCGAGCGGATTGTCATCGATTACTTCGCGAGCGAATACAAAGCCGGACGCACGCCCAATCCCTGCGTGATGTGCAATGAGCGGCTGAAATTCGGCAACCTGCGCGACAAGGCGCGCGCGCTCGGTGCCGACTTCATCGCCACCGGCCACTACGCGATCATCGAACACCACGCCGATCGGGCCGTTCTGCGCAAAGGCCGCGACGCGCGAAAGGATCAGTCGTATTTCCTCTTCAGCCTCAACCAAGACCAACTCCGCCATTCCCTCACTCCGCTTGGCGGCATGACGAAACCGGAAATCCGCGACATCGCCCGCGATCTCGGACTCAAGGTCGCCGACAAGGAGGACAGCCAGGAGATCTGCTTCGTTCCCGGCAACGACTACAAAGCCTTTCTGAAGAGCCACCTCGGTGAGAAAGAGTTCCACCGCGGGGGGATTTTCGACACGCAGGGAAATTTCCTTGGCGAGCATGAGGGAATCGAAATGTTTACCATCGGTCAGCGCAAAGGGCTCCCCGGCGGCTCGCCGCGTCCACGCTACGTCGTGGACATCGATCCCGACACCGCGCGGGTCATTGTCGGCGACGAGGAGGATCTTGTCCGCGATCTCTTTGAGGTGGATCGCTTGAACTGGCTTGCCCCCGAGGCCCGCGACGGGTGCGAAGTGACGGTCAAAATCCGTTACGCCCACCCCGGCACACCCGCGACGCTTGAGGACCTCGGCGACGGGCGAGCCCGCGTGCGGCTCCACGTGCCTCAACGCGCCGTCACCCCGGGACAGGCCGCCGTCTTTTACCAAGGTGATCGCGTGGTGGGCGGAGGATGGATTCTCCGGCAGCCTGCTCCGGTCGCCGCGTGATGCGCTTCGTTCTCACCAGCTTTCCAGATGCTGCAGGGGCGCGTTCCGCCGGACGTCAACTCGTCGAGGAGAACCTGGCCGCATGCGCGTCGGTGGTTGATTCCGTCCATTCCATCTACCGATGGGAGGGCCGTATCGAGGAGTCCGACGAAGCCCTGCTCCTGTTGAAAACGACGCTGCCCGATGCCCTCATGAGACGTCTGGAGGAGATTCATCCCTACGAAGTCCCCGAAATCGCGGCGTTCGAACCCGCACAGGTCGCCGGGCCTTACAGAGCTTGGGTGGAATCCTGCTGCGCGACGAGCAGGGGAAGTGCCTCGGCGTAGGAAGGGAATTCCGGAGCCCAGCCGAGTCGCCGAAGGCGTCCGTTGTCCACCCGCTTGCTTGTCCAGCCCCGCTTGCGGGAAAAGTCCGCAGGGCCCTCGGGAGGAAGCGGACGGTTGAAGAATCCGGCGATCCACCCGTAAACCTCCCGCTGGGTGGCGGGTGTGTCATCGCAGACATTAAAAATCCCGCCCGCCGCGGAGGTCGTTGCAAGCGCCACCAACGCGCGGGCGGCATCATCCCGATGGATCTGGTTGATCCAGCGCGAGCCCCCATCCTCAAGGACCGCATCGCCGGAGAGAAACTTCCGCAGCAGCACCGAACGCCCCGGGCCATAGAGACCGGAAAATCGGGCCACGAATCCTCCGAAATCCAACGCCACACGCTCGGCTTCGAGAAGAATCCGTCCCGTTTCGCGATCTGGCTCCGCCGGAGAGTCCTCCGTGACAATGCTGCCATCCGTCTGGGCATAGACCGATGTGCTGCCCGCGAAGATTGCCCGCCCGGGAGCGAAGGCGGCCAGCAGGTTTTGCATTCCATCCCGGTAAACGGCCCGGTACGCATCGGCTCCCCCCCGCCCCGAACTCGCTGCGTGGATCAGGACGTCGGGCGACTCCCATCCTGCGGGAATCACGAGCGGCTGTGAGATATCACAAGCCGCCGATTCGAGACCTCTCGCCCGTAACGCATCCGCGGAGACCTCGGAAACCGTCAGTCCCAGAACACGCCAGCCCGACCGCATAAAAAAACCGGCTGCGGCTTCTCCAACGAAGCCGCAGCCGGCGATAACCACCTTCCGGTGCATAGCTGAAAATCAGCTCGCCGGATTGAAGTTGAAACGAATTTTCATTTTCGCCCGCTTGGCATTGTTTTTGGCCTTGCGGCGGAGACGCTGGGTCGGAGTCTCAAAAGCCCGCAGGCGACGCACTTCGTCCATCAGGCCGTCGGCGTCCACCTTCGACTTCAAGCGCTTCAGCGCACGGTCAATGGGCTCTCCTTTTCTCACGATCACTTCCGTCATAATTTCACCTACTTTCTTTGGAATAAATGGGACGATGAGAGTATCCGCACGATTGAACGGCGTCAAGGTGGCTTTCTCCCGATTTCGATTGAGCTCTGTGGCGTGACGCGCTTTGGTGGAGGGCATGTCCCTTTCTTTCCTGCGGGAGTTTGCGCGCCAACCCGGGAGCGTGGGTGCCATCTGGCCATCCTCTCCCGCCCTCGCCAGGGTAATGGTTTCCGCAGCGAACGTTCCCGCCGCACGCCGGGTTCTTGAGATCGGACCGGGTTGCGGGGCCTTTACCTCGGAGATTCTGAATGCTCTCCCGCCCTCTGCCCGCTTCCTTGCTGTGGAGAAAAATCCCCACTTTGCCGCAAAGGTCTCGGAGCGCTTCCCGTCCGCACGCGTTGTTCTTGGGTGTGCCACAAACCTTGGGGAAACACTTCACAAAGAGGATTTTGGAACGCCAGACTCTATTGTTTCCGGTCTTCCGTGGGCGATTTTCCCCGAGCCTCTCCAGCGCACAATCCTTGGACAACTCTCCGCATTAACCGCGAAGTCCGCGAGATTTGCTACTTTCGCGTATTTTGGTCCCCACGCTCTTCCGAAGGGGAGAAAATTTCGCCGCTTATTGGATGAATTCTTCCCGAAGGTTGAAAAGACGCCTGTCATTCTGAGAAACTTCCCCCCGGCGTTTGTTTACGTCTGCGGGGGTAACTGAAGGAAGTCTTCGGCGAGCAGCCGCACTTGGTCCGCGAGCGCTTGGCGCGATCCGTCGTTCCAAATCACCCAGCGCGACCGGCGAATTTTTTCCTCCAGAGGGTGCTGGGAGGAAATGATGGCCTGTCCGAGAGCGGGCTCAAGCCCGCGATGAGCAAGGCGTTCGTGTTGGATGCCCGGAGAGGCCGCCACGGTGACAACTACCGGAAGGTGGGTATCAGCTCCTGTCTCGAAAAGGAGCGGAATATCGATCAATAAGCGCGTCCCCTGATGACGGGCCTCAATCGCAAGTGCCATCCATTCCGCTCGCACGAGGGGATGCAGCAAACCCTCGAGAAATGCTTTCGCTTCGGGATCGGAAAAAATGCGGTCCCGAATGCGCTGGCGATCGGGGATGCCTTGGCAAGAGAAGACCTCATTCCCCCATGCGTCACGCAGGGCCGTGTGAACGGCGGGATTCGTCGCGAGTTGGTGCCGCGCCGCGGCGTCGGCATCGAAGACCGCAGCACCGATCGATGCGGCGAGGAGGTCTCGCACAGTCGACTTTCCGCAGGCGATGCCTCCGGTGATTCCAAGGACGGCCATGGCACAGAGCGTGCCGCATGGCGAGGGGCCGGGCAATTCCACAATACGGGAGTTTTTTGACGCCGTGCAGGAAGCCGCCTAGCGTGCCGAAAGATGAAACGACTTTTCCTTGCCTTCGTGTTGGCCGGATCCGCCTGGGCACAGGATGCGCGAGAGATTCTGGAAGCCGCACGCGTGAATCCGCTCGGCCAGCCCATTCTTTTGGAGGCCCAGTTGCGCTCCGGTTCCAGCAAGGTCCCCTTCCGGATTCAAGTCCGCGACGGAGCGGTTTCTTACCTGTTCCGCTCGCCGGATCAAGAGATCCGACTCACGCTGGGCGACGACAGCTCGACCCTGGAAGAACGCAGAGGTGGCGGCGGAGGGACTGTCTCCGCCGCAAGGTTCGATGATCCCGTGCGTGGAGGCTTGCTGACTTACGAAGACCTTGCTTTCCGTTTTCTCTATTGGCCGCAGGCACGCTTGCTTGGAGAGGAGACTGTGGAGCGCATTCCTTCCTACAAGATCGAAATCCAAGCCCCCGCCGGAGAATCAGCCTATGGTGTCGTGCGGGTATGGATCGGCAGGGAAAACGGGGCGTTGGTGGCCATCGAGGGCTTCGATCGAGAGGGCCGGCTCGTAAAGCGCTTCAAAGTCGTCTCGGTCCAAAAGCTGGGGGACCGCTGGATGCTCCGCCAGATGCGCATCGAGCGACTGGACCCGAACACACGGAAAGTCGATGGCCGGATGTATCTCGAAGTGCTCGGCGAATCGAATCAATCCCAGAGCGGCGAGGGGTAATCCGCAGAGAGTCCGGCCAGCGCCGCGACGACGATCGTGCGGTCTTCGCGGTACGTCACGCCGAACCACGGACTTTCGGTGGGAAGCACATGCACCACCGCCCTTTCCGTGCGCACGAGTTCCTCGACCGCATTGGGTATGTAAAACTCGGCGCTGCCTCCGGAGGCGGAGCCTGCAAGGAATGCCTCGAACAACTCTTCGAGTTTCGGAAAAATCGCTGGGGTAAACCCCCAGCAGTTCAAAGACACGCGTTCCTCCCCTGTAAAGACAGCCCCAACCGAGCGATCAACGATATGGCCGCCGTCGGCCTCCAGTTTCGTGAACTCCTTGACGGATTCGAGCACTCCGTCGTTCGACACGCGGCAAATTCCCCGCGACACGGTGCCGGCCCCAGACAACGTGGCGGCCAATCGGTAACCCGCCATGCAGAACGCGGTGCCGTCAAGGGGCTGGCCTTGCAGAAACTCCCCCACCCCGTGAATCGCGGGTCGCCCGTAAAAATCATCGGCATTGATGGCGAGGAAAGGCATATCCACCGCTTCCCGCGCACACCAAATCGCATGCCCTGTGCCCCACGGTTTCAAACGATCTTCCGGAACCCCGAATCCGCCCGGTAGGTCGTTGAGTTCCTGGAACACATATCCCACATCGATGCGCTCTTCAAAGCGGCGCCCGACGCGCTCGCGGAAGTCATCCTCGAAATCACGCCGGATGACAAAGACCACCCGCGCAAATCCCGACTGCATCGCATCGTAGACCGAGTAATCCAGCAAGGTCTCGCCCCCCGGCCCGAGGGGATCCATCTGTTTCAAGCCGCCGTAGCGGCTGCCCATTCCGGCGGCGAGCACAAGCAGGGTCGGTTCCATGGTCTCCAGAAGGAATCATCTTCGGGCTTTCCCGTCTGCCGGGGAAGGAAAAACGGCCAGCCAGCCATGCGTTGGGGAGACAGAGAATCACGAGATTCGGCGGGTGTCCCGCCTCGCGGAACCAGATTCAGGCTGAATGCACTGAAACCGAAATGGTCGGGCCGGCGAGATTCGAACTCGCGACCTCCTCGTCCCGAACGAGGCGCTCTACCAAGCTGAGCCACGGCCCGACTGCGAGAGGTGAGAATCCGACGGGTGGACGGACAAAGCAATCATTATCTTCACGCAATGCCCTCGACAGCGTCGGGCGGCGACGGTTTCAATGTCCCGAATGCAAAAAACGGGCAAGCGCTCCCGAAGTCTGTCGTCGCGCCTGAACTTCGGCCTCTTCGCCGCAACAATCGGCGTGGCGGCCAGGCTGTGCCCGCCTCGAGCGCGGCAAGCAGGGCTTGGGGACGGTTCGCGCGTGCTCGTTTTCTCCACTGCGGGCATCGGAGATTCCTTGTTGGATTCGGCCGGCATCCGTGCACTGGCAGAAACAATTCCCGGCGTGAGAATCTCGGCTGTTGTGCACCATCGCCGCCCGCACATCGCCTCGCATAATCCGTTTCTTGAACGCCTTTTTGTTCTCAGGAAGGGACCGCTCGAATTCCTCCGCCTGCTCGCCGAACTCCGACGTGCGGGTCCGTGGGATGCGATTGTGTTTCTGAGCTGTCTGGACCCCGAAGCTCGCAGCCTGGGTTACCTTCTGGCACGCGACCGCACGTTCGGCCCCGGATGGCGCACCGACCTTCCATGGCTCTGCGCAACGAATCTTGACGGCAAAACCCTGCGCCGCGCCCACCTTGCCGCACAGGCGGTAGCGATTGCCGCAGCCGCGGGAGCGCGGAACGAGATTCCCCGCATGGTATATGAGGTGAAGGCCGATGAGCATACCGAGCTCGCGAGCACCCTCGAACGCATGAGATATCCTTCGGAAAGGGGAATCACGCTTCAACTTGGCGGGGGCGGGGCATCCTACCGGGACTGGCCTGCGGCGCACTTCATCGAATTGGTGCGAGCGCTGCACTCCCGCGGAGTTGGACCGATCTTCCTGCTAGGTGGTCCCGACCATGTCGGGAAGGCCGGGCAAGTAATGAAGGCACTGGGAGAAGGCGTGGCCTGGAACCTGACGGGAAAACTTTCGCTTCCCCTCGCCGCCGCGTTGATTGCCTCGAGCCACTGCGTCGTCTCGACCGATACGGGGATCATGCACCTTGCCTTTGCGCTGGGAACTCCGACCGTGGCTCTGCTGCATCCGCGCCCGGGCCCTGCGCGCGTGGGACCGCTTTGGGAGGCCGACCGTCACCGCATCATCCCGCTGGAGAAACCTGCCGGATACAGACGTCCGGAGGATGCACGTATGGAAAACATCACGCCCGCAAGGGTAATTGATGCGACACTCGAACTCTGGGAGGCGAGGCCTTGAGGGCTCCTTCATCCATCCTTCTGGTCTGCGTGCGATACATTGGTGACTCACTTTTGATGCGGGCCCCCCTGCGGGCCCTACGCCGCGCGCATCCGAATGCCCGCATCGACATCCTTGTGGCGGAGGGCACGGTATGCGCACTGGAGGGATGCGCGGATGTGGACACCGTTATCGAATGGCCCCGCCGTCGCAGTTTGGGAGTGCTGCTGGGGCTTTTCCGCACGGGCTATGATTGGGCAGTGGACTTCACCGGCAATGACCGCACGGCGCTTGCCGTGTTGGCTTCACGCGCTCCCGTTCGCGTCGCCTATGACCGGCCCAAACTCCCCCGTTGGTCGCTTCGTCGGGCTGCCTATACCCTGCGCGTGCCTCCGAAGGTTCGCAAACCCCACATCGTGGTCCAACGCCTCGAGTTGCTCGCTGCCCTGGGTGTCCCAGCAGCCGGCCTTGAAACCGGCCTTGTCGCCACGCAGACGGCGTGGGCGGCAGCCGCGATCGCAGGGCTTCCCCGTCCGATCCTTCACGTACACGCCACCTCGCGCGACATGCAGAAGTCCCTCCCGGTCGCTTCGGGCATCCGAATGGCTGAAGCCCAAATCTCCGGAGGAGGCTCCGTGGTTTTCACATCGGGGCGGGCTGCCAGCGAACGCGAGCATGTGGCCGCCATCGCAGCGACGCTCCCCGGCGACCGTGTGCGGATGTTCGACGATGTCTCGTGGTCCCGGCTTGTCTCCCTGATCGCGGCGGCTGATGCCTTCTGGGGTGCGGACACCGCGCCGAGCCACATTGCGTCTGCCCTCCAAAAGCCGATGCTCGTGGAGTTCGGGCCCTCGAAGCCGGACCACTGGTATCCTCTCAACAGCGAGGGACGCTTTCTTGAGCATCCCTGCGAGTGTCGCAAAGAAAACACCTGTCCGGCAGGGCGCTCCGGCCGCTGCCTTTCAGCTGCGGGAGGTTCCGCAGCCTTGGAATGGCTTGAGCGACTGCGGCGCTGAAGTCAGGCCGCGGCGAGTCCAAACGCCGCGTGCGCCAGTCGCGCGGCCTCCTCGATGCGGGACTCCTCGATGATGACCGCGATCTTGATCTCCGAGGTCGAGATCATCTGGATGTTGATGCCACCGGCTCCAAGGCACTCAAAAAGCTTCGCCGCCACGCCGGAGTGTGACCGCATGCCGATGCCGACCACGCTCAACTTGGCGATCCCCCCCTGCCGCGTCACGGTGCCTGCACCGATCTCGCGGGCAACATCATCGATGAGGCTCCCGAGTTTCTCGAGTTCGTCGGCGTTCATCGTGAACGAAATGTCCGTTGTGCCGCTCACCGAGACATTCTGCACGATGACGTCGATGATCACACCCGCCTCGGCGAGCGTGGTAAAGATGCGGGAAGCGGTCCCGGGTTTGTCGGGCACGTTGCTGATGGTGACTTTGGCCTGACGGCGTTCGAGGCTGAGGCCACGCACGACGACATTCTCAAGGGTTTCTTCTTTCACAATGGTTCCCCGGTTGGAGTTGAAACTGCAGCGGACTTCGAAAGGCACTTTGAATTTCTTGGCGAACTCGACCGACCGGGATTGCATCACCTTCGAGCCCGAGCTCGCCATTTCCAGAAGTTCGTCGTAGTCGATCACGTCGATTTTGCGGGCTTCCGGAACAACGCGGGGATCGCAGGTGTAAACCCCGTCGACATCCGTGTAGATCTCGCAGTTGTCGGCTTTCAATGCCGAGGCGATGGCGATGGCGGTGAGGTCGGAGCCCCCGCGCCCGAGCGTCGTGATGCGGCCCTCGTTGGTCTGCCCCTGGAATCCGGCAACGATGCAAATGTAACCCTCGTCGAGATAGGCCTTCATGCGGCGGGGGGAAATGTTCGCGATTTTGGCCTTGGTATGGATCCCGTCCGTGGTGATTCCGGCTTGGGCGCCGGTGAGAGAAATGGCGCGACCGCCGAGCGAGTTGATCGCCATCGCGGTGAGCGCAATCGTGGTCTGCTCCCCGGTCGCGAGCAGGACATCCATTTCACGGTCCGTGGGCCTTGTCGAAACGTCCCGGGCGAGCTTGATGAGTCCGTCAGTGACGCCCGACATCGCCGAAACAACGACAACGACCGAGTGGCCGGTGCGCTGGGTTTCCAGAACACGGCGCGCAACGTTGACGATGCGCTCGGGCGTTCCGACGGACGTGCCGCCATATTTTTGGACAACGAGTGCCATGGGAAAAAGGTCAGGACTTATCGAGCACGCGGCGGACAGCGGTCAAGTCCGCATCCGCCTCGAGGGGTTGGAAGCGCCCGTGCTGCACGGGGGCCTCGGGATCTTTGAGTCCGTGGCCCGTGACGGTGAGAACAATTTTCGCCCCCGCAGTGGGACGGATCCCCAAAGGACATGCGGCGCAGCGATCGGAGCCGAGGCATTTGAAAAGCCCGGCCACGCTCGCGGCACTCGCGGGTTCAACGAAAACCCCCTCATTCGAAGCAAGCCATCCCTGCGCCTCGAGGATTTGCGCATCCGTCACGATGTCGATGCATCCCCCCGACTCCTGCACGGCACCCTGCGCACCCTCCCAACTCGCGGGATTTCCGATTCGGATCGCCGTCGCCACCGTGTCTGGCTTCTCAACCGGAGCCCCATGGAACAGAGGAGCGGCACCGGCGGCCTGGAAGCCGACCATCTTCGGCAGCTTGGTGGCACGGCCGAGCGAAGAAAACTCACGGTAGCCTTTCCAGTAGGCGGTGATGTTTCCCGCGTTGCCGACAGGAAGAATGTGGATGTCGGGTGCATCGCCCAGTTCATCAATGACCTCGAAAGCCGCTGTCTTCTGCCCCTCAATGCGATGGGGGTTGATCGAGTTCACGATGGCAACACCTTCGACTCCGCCAAACTCCCGCACGATTCTCAGGGCGTCGTCGAAGTTGCCGCGGATGGCCACGACTTTGGCTCCGTAGGCGAAGGCCTGTACAAGTTTTCCGGACGCGATTTTCCCGGCGGGCAGGATGACCGCGCACTGGATCCCTGCCCGCGCGGCATAGGCGGCTGCGGCAGCTGAGGTATTACCGGTCGAGGCACAGATGACGGTCCGCGCTCCATCCTCCATCGACTTCGAGAGAGCCACGGTCATTCCGCGGTCCTTGAATGAGCCCGTCGGGTTGAGACCTTCGAACTTCAGGTAGACCTCCGCACCCGTTTTCTCACTCAGGCGCGGCGAATGGATCAATGGGGTCGAACCTTCGTTTAGCGAAACCACCGGCGTCGCATCGGACACGGGCAGGAAGGCCCGGTAGCGGCTGATAACGCCGCGATCGTGGAGGGAGGGAGTCATCACGCGAAGGCCTCCATGTGGAACAACACAGGCTCGGCAGTCACGCAAGGCAGTGAGGCCAACTGCGCCGCAGCAGCTGTCATACGGCCGTATGGCGCATCGTGAATGGTGAGCACAAGCGGTGTCGGCCCCTCTTGGGTGGTTTCCGGTTGGATGACAGAGAGAATCCCAATGCCTGCGTCGCCGAGAGCTCCGGCAATCTGGGCCAGCACTCCGGGCCGGTCCTCGACCCCGAGACGCAGGTAGTATCGCGATACGCAATCGTTCACAGGACGGCACCTTCCATAGAGCGAATGCGACGTGAACCCCACGCAGGCACGCGGCGCACGAAGCGCGGAGGCCACCTCCGCCAAGTCGCCGAGAACGGAGCTGGAGGTTGGATCCTGCCCGGCCCCCCGTCCGTAAAACAACGCATCTCCCACAACATCGCCGCGCACGGAGATCGCATTGAAGACCCCATTCACCGAGGCCAGCACGTGGGATTTCGGAATCAATGTGGGAACAACACGCACTTCGATCGCCGCGTCGTCTCCGACCTTGATCGTCGCGAGAAGCTTGATGCGGTACCCGAGTTCGTCGGCGAACCGGATATCCGCAGCCGTCACCGTCTCGATGCCCCGCACGAGGACGTCGGCCGGATCGACCCAGAACCCGTAGGCCAGCGAAGCGAGAATGATCGCCTTGTGAGCAGCGTCCCAGCCGTTGACATCTAGAGCGGGGTCGGCCTCGGCGTAGCCGAGGTGCTGCGCTTCGGCGAGGGCGGGCGAAAAATCCAGCCCCTCCTCTGTCATGCGTGTGAGGATGTAGTTGCTCGTACCATTGAGGATGCCATGGATGGACTCGAAGCGGTTGCCCACGAAGGCCTCGCGAACGATTTTGATAATCGGTATGCCCCCGGCAACCGCAGCTTCGTAAAAAACGGATACTCCCTTCTCGCGGGCAAGGGAAAAAATCTCGTGCCCGTGCTCGGCGAGCAGCGCTTTGTTTCCCGTGACCACCATCTTCCCGCGCCTCAGGGCCTCGGTCACAAAAGCCAGCGGTCCTTCGATCCCGCCCATCAGTTCAACCACGACCGAAATTCCCGGATCGTTCAGCAGGTCATCGAGCGATGAAGTCAACATCTCCTTCGGCACCTCCACCTCCCGGGCTTTCTGGATCGAACGCACCGCCACCCTCCGCACGTGAAAATGCGCGCCCAGCCTGTCGGACATCAGAGCCCCGTTGCGCTGGAGGTTTTTGTAGACCCCCGTACCCACGGTTCCCAGTCCTGCCAACCCGATGCCGACTTCAATTGGATTCATCGAAAAGCGAGGAATATCGCTGTCGCGCACCCCTGCTGTAAAGCGCGATCCTGAGGAAAACATCTCCATCCCACGGGACGCAGGGGGATTCTAACTCGCTTCCCTCCAATGTTTTGCATTTCACTGCTCGCAACCTTCTCTTTTGGGTCCGGCCCCAAAAGAATCTTTGAACGTTTTCGCGTGCCCCGTGTCTTATTGTTAACGCGATTAACTATTCGGCTCGGGAAGGAATCCGGACCGCATCGAAAATCGTAAAATCCAAAGAAACCCCACTCCTATGGCCATCGAAGACTCTGACACAGGATTCCAACTTTACCTCCGGGAAATTGCACAGTTTCCCCTCCTCACTCCACAGGAGGAAGTGAAACTTGCGCGCCGGATCAAGAAAGGTGACGCCGAAGCGCGGGCCATCATGGTCCGTTCCAACCTTCGTCTGGTCGTGAAAATCGCTCGGGACTATTCGAATTACGGCCTGCCCCTTCTGGACCTGATCTCGGAAGGCAATATCGGTCTGATGAAGGCCGTCGAGCGTTTCGATCCGAAAAAAGGCGGAAAACTCAGCACGTATGCCGCGTGGTGGATCAAGCAATCCATCAAACGCGCCCTTGCCAACCAGAGCAAAACGATCCGCCTGCCGGTTCACCTCGTCGACAAGATCGCGAAGATGCGTCGCGTGGCGACGCAGATGACCGAGGAACTTGGTCGTGAGCCGACCGATGACGAGCTGGCCGAAGAGATCGGCCTTTCATCCGCCAAGGTTTCAGCTTTGAAGAGCGCGGCTATTCGACCCACATCGCTCGACCAACCGATCGGCGACGACGACTCCACGGAGTTCAGCGAGATTGTCGGCGACGAGGAAGCCCAAGATCCTTTTGAGATGCTCCGCGACAAAGACCTCCGGGACGAAGTCGGTGACCTGCTTGATGTCTTGGACGACCGCGAACGTCGTATCATCAACTCACGATTCGGACTCGACGGCAAAACGCCCAAGACGCTCGAAGAGGTGGGCGAGAAGTTCGGAGTGACGCGCGAGCGTATCCGCCAGCTCCAAAACATTGCCCTCAACAAACTTCGCAAAGCGCTCAACAAAAAAGAGCGCCCGAAGGCGGAGTCGGTCGTCTGAGGTTGCCAGAACTCAACGAAACCGGATGCCCGGGCCCGAAACGCCCGGCATCCGGTTTTTTTTAGAGAACGGGGTCTCCCGAAAGCTCGGAAGCCACACCCTTCGCGGCCTTGAGGGCTTTCGCCAGGTCGAGCGCCGCCAGACGGTAGCGATCGACCGCCCCGAGAAGTCCGAGGGTCCGACTCGGTGAAGCTCCCGCAGCGAGGAGGCTCAAGCGCCGCGCCCCACCCCATTCCGTGAGGTTTTTCAATGGCTCGTCGAGGCATTTTGCGTCGGCCACACTCTCCCGAGCCGGATTCGCGAGGCCCCGGCCCAGACTGCCCAGCGCCTGATCCATCGCCTGCTTGAGCGCTGTCACAGCAACCTCGCCACGGAGTTCACCGGCGAGCGGACCACTCCCCGCCACGAGATGGCCGGTTGCCGATTCGAGCGCATCCACCAGAGAGTCCACCTCCCCGCAGGTTTCTGGAAGGAAGCCCGGGAGCGTGACATAGCGGGTCCGCAGTCGCACCTCGGCGGGAATCAAGGCGCAGCGCGTTTTTTGCCAGAGGGGAAGAGTCGGGGTGCCGGCCGCCAGGATGCGTCGCGCCAAGTCCGTGAGTTCGACGAGGCGGTCCCGCATCTCATACTGCGGCAGAGAGGGATATAGGACACGTTGGATGACCGCCCCCAGAAGCGCGGCCAGAGAGATTCCGAAAAAGAGCCCGACAACTTGAGGAAACTGCACGGGTACCTGGGCATTCAAACTCAGAATGCCGACGATCAGAAGCATTGCCATTTGCATGGGCAGGTTCACTCCAGTGATTCCGAACGACAGATATCCCCAGGCGAACAGCCACGTGAAGAGGACAATGTTCATTACCGAGTAGCTCGCCAGCAGCGGTGTCATCGCGAGCAGTGCCACGCACACAAGAGCCGTAACCGCAATCGAGCCAACCGTCGCATGGAAAATTCTCTGGTCGCCGCGACCCGAGGGACTCGCTGAATTCAGTGTTGTGAAGACCCAGGTCCCCAGAACGAAAAGTGTCTCGCCCGGAGGCTGGAGCCAATTGGCAAGAAACAGCGCACAGCCCACTCCCAGACCGGCCCGCAGGCCGGTGTGCCGCCAGAAGCGCGACGGCCACGGCGAAACCAAGGGCTCGGGGAACTTCTGCGGCCGGAATTCCTGCGCATGCAACGCGTCTAGAATCCGATGCGCCTCGAGAATCTGATCGCGCACCTCGAGCACCGCCAATGTGAAAGCCGCCAGTGCAAAGGAATCGCCTGCGGTGACCTTGGAAAACTCCGGATCGTTTCGGAACTTCACGAGGGCGAGTTCGTAGCGCTGAACCGCCTCCCCAATCGCATCCGCCCTCTGTGCCCGCGAGGCTCCAGAGGATGTTTCCTCACCCAACTCCCTGAGGGCGGCCTCAAGGGTCGAGCGAATTTCCTCGGCTTCCGAGGCAAGGACCTTTGCAAGCGGGGAGTCCTCCTGGACGGCCTCCCGCACCGTGGACAATGCGAACGCGATTCGCGCAAGGCAGACGGTCAGGCCAAAAAAGCTGTCGAGCCGGTCGCGGAAATGCTGGCTCTCCCGAGCACCGAACTCGAGAAGCCCACGCATGGCCGCGATGCGCTTGGGGAAATTGCCAATGGGGGTTGTCTCCCTCAATTGGCCCCGGCCCGAGCTGAGATGGGCAAACGACTCGTCCCACACGTCCGCGAGATCGCCGAAAGCTCCCCGGAGGTTGCGCAGAAACTCGACCCGGGCATAGCGTGGCCATAGCACGCTTTGGACGACGACTGCGACAATCACGCCGACGGCCACTTCCTCCACGCGCCACAACGCGTACTGCCATGAGAACTCCGGATTCGCCATCCCGTTGCTGGACACCACGACTGTCGTGAGACCGCAGAGCAAGAAAGCATAGGGATAACGGCTCTGACCGAACATCGCCGAGCAAACGGCTACCACAGTGCCGTTCAGAAGCAGAAAAATCAGCGGATTTTGCTCCAGCGCCCCCGTAATGAGAAAGCCCAGCACTCCGCCAATGACCGTGCCGATGAGACGGAAGACCGACTTCTCAGCGACAGCCCCGACGTATTGCGCGATCATCAGAACGAAAACCGTGAACAAGGCCCAAGTCGGTTCCTGAAGACGAAGCGTAAGCGAAATCGCCACCGCGATGACTCCCGCCACCCCGAATTTGATTCCGTAGCGGAGCGCAGGGTCCCGGAACAAATCGACGACCGCTCTCAGTGTCTGGCGCACCCCCCGAGAACACCGCCTCGGGCCCCCTCTGTGCAAGCCGGAACCTCGGCCGACACAACGATTCCCCCGCCCGGGACCAAATCCGATTGAGGAGAGGACTGGATTTTCTTTCCGGCAGCCCTACTATCGCCCCGCATGAAATACATTTTCGTGACCGGTGGTGTCGTGAGTTCCTTGGGAAAAGGACTCGCCGCCGCCTCGCTCGGAACCCTTCTCGAACACCGCGGGCTCCGCGTCACACTTCAAAAACTGGATCCTTATCTGAATGTCGATCCGGGCACGATGAACCCGTTCCAGCACGGCGAGGTTTACGTTTTGGCCGACGGAGCCGAGACCGACCTCGACCTCGGGCACTACGAGCGTTTTACGAACTGCGTTCTCACCCGCTCGAACAACCTCACGAGCGGTCAGGTTTACGAGACTGTGCTCCAGAAGGAGCGCCGGGGCGATTACCTCGGGAAGACCGTGCAAGTGATCCCGCACGTCACCGATGAGATCAAGGGCCGCATCCGCGAACTGGGCGAGAAGGCGGGAGGCGACATCATCATCACGGAAATCGGCGGGACGACCGGTGACATCGAGGGCCTGCCTTTCCTGGAAGCGATCCGTCAGTTCATCCTCGAAGTCGGTCCCGAGAATGCGATCATCATGCACGTGACCCTCGTGCCCTTCATCAAGGCGGCCGGGGAGCTCAAAACGAAGCCGACGCAACAGAGCATCGCGAAACTGCGCGAGATCGGGCTCCAGCCGCAGGTTCTCATCTGCCGCACCGAAATGCCGCTCGACACGGACGTGCGCCAAAAGCTTTCACTTTACTGCAACCTCCCGCTCGAAGCGGTGATCGAAGCAGGCGACGTGGAATACACGATCTACGAGGCGCCCCTGAACCTCCAGGCCGAAGGCCTCGACACAGTCGTTTGCAAGCTGCTTCGCCTCGACACGCCAGAACCGGACATGTCGGACTGGCGGAAATTTGTCCAGCGGGTCATCGCTCCCAAAAAACGGGTCCGTATCGCCATTGTTGGCAAATACATCGAGCTTCAGGACGCCTACAAGAGCATCTACGAATCCCTCACCCACGCCGGCGCATCGCACGATTGCGGCATCGATCTCGTCCTCGTCGATGCGGAGGATATCGAGAACGAAGGCCCCGAGAAGTATTTGAAGGGTGTCGCCGGTGTTTTGGTGCCCGGGGGATTCGGCGACCGCGGCGTTGAGGGCAAGGTGGAGGCCGTGCGGTATTCGCGTGAGTCCCGAACACCCTTCCTCGGACTGTGTCTCGGAATGCAGGTTGCCACCATCGAGTTCGCCCGGAATGTCTGCGGCCTCGAGGGGGCGAACAGCACGGAGTTCGACCCCGCCTCGCCCCACCCCGTCATCTGCATGCTCGAAGAGCAGAAGGACATCACCGACAAAGGCGGCTCCATGCGCCTCGGCACATGGCCCACACTCCTTGCCGAGAATACCCTCGCCCGCCAGATCTACGGGCGCCCCGAGATCCTTGAACGCCACCGGCACCGCTACGAGTTCAACATGTCCTACCGCGAAATGATGGAGAAACGCGGATTCGTCATCGCCGGCACATCGCCGGAGGGCGACCTGGTGGAGCTGATCGAACTCTCGACCCATCCCTGGTTCGTCGCCTGCCAATACCATCCCGAGTTCCAATCCAAACCCAACGCCCCCCACCCCCTCTTCCGCGGCTTCATCTCCGCCTCGCTGGCCCATCAGGACTGATTTCCCCATGAAAACTCCCTTCAATGACGTCGAACGCAATATCGAATTCGAATTCGTTCGGGCCACGGAAAATGCCGCCCTCAATGCGATCCACTGGATGGGCCGTGGAGACAAAGAAGCGGCTGACGCTGCAGCATGCGATGCCATCTACGGAGTTTTTGACTCCGTGGAAATCCGGGGAGAGGTGGTGATTGGCGAAGGCATCAAGGACAACGCGCCCGGCATTTTCCTCGGTGACAAACTCGGCACATGGGTTGACGGTGCCCCCCGCTTCGACATCGCCCTCGATCCGATCGACGGCACGAGCAATATCGCCAAGGGCCTCCCGAATTCCATTTCCGTGATGTCCGCCGCCTTCGTTCCCGAGGAACGGACGAGCTGCATGGTCAACATCCCGAGCTTCTACGTGGAAAAGATCGCCTATGGTCCGCAGGTGGCGCAGGCGATCCGCAAGAACGATCTGGCGCCGATCCGCTTGGACTCCCCGTTCCACCGCACACTCGTCGTCGCTGCCACCGCTTTGCGGAAAAGGATCAGCGATCTGGTCGTCGTCATTCTCGACCGACCGCGCAACCAGCCTTACATCGACACGGTGCGCGCCGAGGGGGCCTCGCTGCGGTTGATCTCCGACGGCGACATCGCCGCCGCCGTCGCACCGTCGCTGCCGGATTCGGGGGTCGATCTCTACGCCGGAATCGGCGGGGCACCGGAAGGCATTCTCACGGCGGCCGCGTTGAAGGCTCTCGGCGGCGAGATCCAACTCCGGATGTGGCCTCGGGATGACAACGAGCGCGCCGAACTCCTGCAGACCACAACCGAGTCGAGCATCCAGCGCATCTACTACACCGACGACCTCGTCGCCGGAGAGAGCTCGATTTTCTGCGCCACGGGAATCAGTGACAGCGCCCTTCTCCCCGGAGTGAAGCTCGTGGGGAACACCGCGATCACCCACTCGATCCTCATGCGTGCCCGGAGCAAGACCGTCCGCTACATCCGCGCCGTGCACAACCTCTCGGCGAAGACGATCCACCTCCGCAGCTCCCGCGGCGAACGCAAGATCTGAAGCGGCCATCGACCGCAGGGCGTGAGGGTGCTATGAGGCGGGGATGTCTCCGTCCGTCACCACCATCGTTCTCCTGACGCTTTCAAATACCTTCATGACCTTCGCGTGGTATGGCCACCTGAAGCACATGAAGTCCTCTCCCTGGCTGGTGGCTGCTTTGGTGAGCTGGGGCATCGCCCTCTTCGAATACCTTCTGCAGGTGCCCGCGAATCGCATCGGTTCGGGAGTCTTCACGCTGCCTCAACTCAAGATTCTTCAGGAAGTGATCACCCTCTCCGTATTCGTGCCCTTCGCGGTGCTTTACATGGGGCAGCCGCTGAAACTGGATTTCCTCTGGGCCGGGCTGTGCCTGGTGGGCGCGGTCTACTTCATGTTCCGCTGAGATTTCTCAGGGAACAATCTCCGAGCCGATTCCGGCATCGGTGAAGATTTCCAAAAGCAGACAATGTTGAACATGACCGCCGATAAGGTGGATTTTCCCGACGCCATTCCGGAGAGCACGCACAGCCGATTGGACCTTGGGGATCATTCCACCGGCGATGATCTTAGACTTGATGAGTGTCTCGGTCTGCTCGGCCGTGACGGTGGGGATCAGGGAATCCGGCTCGGCCGGGTTGCGCATGAGGCCGGGGACGTCGCTCACGAAGATGAGCTTCGACGCCTTCACCTCGGCGGCCAGCGCGGCCGCTGCGACATCCGCGTTGATGTTGAGCACCGTCCCGTCACGAGTGGCACCGATCGGACTGATGACAGGCACGATCTCCTGGTGCACAGCCGCCAGCACTTCCTTGGTCCGGATCGATTCGACCTCGCCTACGAAGCCGATGTCGGCCAATCCTCCGTCCTCGCTCGCCTGGGGCCCGAGTTTCGTCGCACGGAAAACATTCTTTCCGGAAAAACCTGTCGCCCGGCCGCCATACTCGGCGATCGTTTTGACGATGTCCGGATTGATCTGCCCGTCCAGCGTGCTCTCCACAATGCGGATCGCCGTCTCGTCGGTCACGCGAAGGCCATTCACGAACTGCGCCTTGAGTCCGGCCTCGCGCATGCGCGCGGTGATCGCCTTGCCTCCGCCGTGGACCAGCACGGGGTTGATGCCGACCGCTTCGAGGAAGACGACGTCTCGGAGGAACTTGTCGACGATTTGCTCGTCCTCCATGGCAGCCCCGCCGTATTTGATCACGAACGTCTGACCGCGAAACTCCTGGATGTAGGGCAGCGCCTCGATCAGGCTCTCCGAACGCGATTCAGGGGATAGGGACGATCTCATCTACTCGCCAAGATTGAGGCGCACATACTCCTCCGTCAAATCCGTCGTCCACACGACGTGAGAAGCGGATCCGGCGGCAAGATCGACCGTGACCTGAAACTGCTTCTTGGCCGCGACTTTGCGGAGAGCCGGGCCGGCTTCCGCGACAGCGATCCCGTTTTTCACGGCACGGACGTCGTCGTAGAAAATACTTACGGCAGACTCGCGGAACTTCGCCCCGCTGTATCCGGCGGCGTCCAGAATGCGTCCCCAGTTCGGATCCCCACCCGCCCAGGCGCATTTCACGAGCATCGAATTCGCGATCGCCTCGGCAGCCCGACGCGCATCGGTCTTGGATGCCGCACGGCGGACCTCGACTTCAACGAAGCGCGAAACCCCCTCACCGTCACGAACAATCATGCGGGCCAGTTCGCGCGTGACGGCATCCAGCGCCTCGCGAAAGACGGATGGCGACGGCGAGACGCCGCTCGCCCCGTTGGCGAGCAAAATGACCGTGTCATTCGTGCTCATGTCTCCATCGACCGTGATGCGATTGAAAGAATCCTCCACTGAGGCACGAAGCGCCGTGCGAAGCGCCTTGGGTGCGATGACGGCGTCTGTGGTCACGACGCACAACATCGTCGCCATGTTCGGATCGATCATGCCCGCGCCCTTGGCAATGCCACCGACGCGGAAAATGCCATCCTCGGTGGTAACCTCGACTGCAATCTCCTTGGGGAATGTGTCGCTCGTCATGATGGCGGCAGCGGCCTTCGGACTGCTGGTGCGAGCGAGGGAGATTGCACGGAGTCCCCGGAAGAGGCGCTCAACCGGAAGCTGCACGCCGATGCGTCCGGTCGAGCAGACCAGAATCTCGTGGGGTTTCGCCCCGAGCACGTCCGCAGCACAGACCGCTGTGGCCCGTGCATGGGCCATGCCCTCGTCGCCGGTGCAGGCGTTCGCATTCCCGCTGTTGAGAACGACCGCACGCACACGGCCGCGGCGCAGATTCTCCTGCGAGAGCCGAACGGGTGCAGCCTTCACACGGTTCGTCGTGAACGTGGCCGCGGCGGGAACAGCCGATTCCGCAGCGACGATCGCCAGGTCGTCACGGAGCAGTTTGCCTGTTTTGATTCCACAGGTGACGGCTCCCGCCAGGAACCCCTTGGCGGCACAGACGCCACCCTTGATTTTTCGAATGCGAGTCATAGAAGTCCGGTCGTCTCGGGATGGCCTGCCATGAGGTTGAAGTTCTGCACCGCCTGGCCGGCAGCCCCCTTCACGAGATTATCCTCCGCCGAGAGAAGAATGAGGCGCCCGGTGCGGGTATCGAACCGCAGGGAAAGATCGCAGAAGTTCGTGCCCGTGACATGTTTCGTGTCCGGAAGGTTTGCCGAGACCCGCACGAACGGCTCATCCGCATAAGCTGACGAGAGAAAATCAAGAACAGACTCGGACGCCACGCCCGGCGCGGGTTTTGCAAAGATCGTGGTGTGGATGCCGCGCGTCATCGGGGCAAGGTGCGGCACAAACGTCACCCGCACCGCATGGCCGGCGGCCAGTGTGAGTTCCTGCTCAATCTCCGAGAGGTGCCTGTGCTTCGGAATGCCATACGCACGGAGACTCTCGTTGCACTCCGCATAGAGAAGCGTCGCATCGGCCTTGCGCCCCGCCCCGCTCACTCCGCTCGCGCTGGAGACCATGAGGTCGCCACTGTCGATGAGTCCCGCCGCGAGGAGAGGGACGAGCGGAAGAAGGATGCTCGTCGGATAACAGCCGGCCGAGGCGACCAGTCGGGCGCCGCGGATCGCATCGCGATGAATCTCGGGAATCCCGTAGACCGCTTCCCCGAGCAAATGAGCAGCCGGGTGGGCGGATCCGTAGAATTCTTCATACACTGCCGCATCGCGCAGCCGGAAGTCTGCGCTGAGGTCGATGACGCGCACCCCGGCCTCGACAAGCGGACCGGCAAATTCGCCGGCGAGCCCGTGCGGCAGCGCGAGAAAGGCAAAGTCGGGTTGAACTGCAAGCAGAGCGTCGACGGTGGAAGGCAGGAAGTTCGCGAACGCCGGATTCCCCGCAAACCGGGGGAGAGCCTCGGCTACCGGGCGGCCTGCATGTTGCCGCGAGGTGACCGCGACGAGATCGACTCCGGGATGGCGTGCGAGAAGAGCGCACAATTCCTCACCGGAATATCCGTTGGCCCCGACAATGGCGACGCGTGTCTTCGTCATGCAATTCCCAAGACTCTGCGAAGTGGACGTGCGATCAACAACGAAAAAACGAGCACGCCTCGCCGGGGTTCACCGCGACGGTTCGGGAGCGGGCGACTTGGCTTTCTCGCCGTCGCGATACCATAGGATGCCGTAGCGCCGGAGATTGGCTACGAGCGCACGCAGGTTCTCGGCAACTTCCTTGTTTGCCACCAGCATGCCGAGGGCTCCACGCCCTTGGCGGATGTCCCGAACAAGCCCGCGCACATCAGCGAGAGAGCGCTCGAGTTCCTCCGCCGCCTTGCGGGCGGAATCAAGGGTGCCCTTGGCGGAATCCATCGCCGTCTTCCCGCCTTCAACAACGGTCTTTGCCTCGGCCACGACGGATTCGATCTGCTGCGAGGCGCGTGCGGCGCGCTCCGTGGTGTCGCGCAGGTTTTGGAGAGTCGCGGCGAGGGTTTTCACACCTTCGTCGCTGAGAACGCCGGTGTTCACTTTTTCCACCGCCTCGTTGATGTTCTTCACAGCAGCCCGGAGCTCGGTGATGAGCCCGTCCGCATTCTGCGCAATCTCGCCGAATCCCCCCGAGTCCACCGTTCCCACGATCGTCTCTCCCGGCTTGATCGGCGACGAAGCCTTTGCATCCTTCTTGAGGCGGATCTCGATGAACTTGTCCCCGAGAAGCCCCGAACTTCCGATGTGGAACTCGCTCGCGCTCGGAATCTTCACATCTCCGAAGATGCGCAGGTCCACCACAACCCCGTTCATCTCGGGAAGAATGGTCGGTCCGTCGCTCACACGCCCGATGCGTGCACCGGCCAAAAGGACTTCGGAACCCCGCAAGAGACCGCTCGCGGAGGGAAACTCGACACGCAGCGTGTAGTAGTCCCTCACCCCTTCTCCGAGCCGCCCGAAATAGATGACCATCGTCCCCACGGCAACAAGGCCGAGAAGGAGAAAGATGCCGACTTTGGTCTGGATGCCCCTGTCTTCTGTGGTCATGCGTGGATGTTCAATAAACGGTTTCGCCCGAGCGTCCATCCACAAAATCCCGGATCACGGGATCCGTGGTCTCGCGGAGTTCACGGGGGGTGCCAAGGAAGTAGATGCGGCCCTCGTTGAGGAGGGCGACCCGGTCGGCCACATGGAAGCAACTTACCATGTCGTGGGTGACGACGATGGACGTGACCTGCAGTTCCTTCTGGAGGCTCCGGATGAGCTTGTTGATGCTGTCGGAGACGATCGGGTCCAGCCCGGCGGTGGGTTCGTCGTAGAGAATGACGTCCGGCGGTGAGATGATCGCGCGCGCGAGGGCGACGCGCTTGCGCATGCCCCCGGAGAGATTCACGGGCATCTTGTGTTCGTGGCCGGTCATGTTGACCAACGCGAGGGAAGAAGCGACTTTTTCGCGGATCGTGCGGGGATTCTTCTCGCCGCGCTCGCGGAGGGGGAACGCCACGTTGTCGAAGACGTTCATGGAGTCGAACAATGCCCCATCCTGGAAGAGCATTCCGATTTTTTTCCGGACAGGTTCCAACTCCCGTTCGTTGAGTCCCGTGATGTCGCGGCCTTCGAACAGGATCTGGCCGGACACGGGCTTCATAAGACCGATGAGATGGCGCAGGAAGACACTTTTCCCGCCGCCGCTTTTGCCGAGAAGGACCATTGTCTCGCCGGCGCGTATGTCGAGATTGAGGCCTCGCAGGATCTCTTGGGCACCGATCTTCTGGACAAGTCCGTGAACCTCGATCAGGGCACTCATCGTTGTCCGGCAGGAAAAAGAATATTGAGTGCCATCGTCAGGAAGAAATTCGCGATGAGGATGCAGAGGGAGCACGTGACGACAGTGTTCGTCGTGGCGCGGCCGACTCCCACGGCCCCGTCTCGCGCGCGGAGTCCCTCGCGACAGCTGATGAAGACAATGATTCCGGCAAAGACGAACCCCTTGATGAGAGCCATCACGATATCGCTGCCCTCGGTGAACTTCTGCATGTTCGCCAGGAAATACACCCCCGAGATGTTCAGCACTTCCACACCGACATAGTAGGCCGCGAGGATTCCAAAACCGACGCACTCGATGACGAGGAGCGGCATCGAGATGAACATTGCCAGCGCCCTGGGAACAACAAGGTAGTCGACCGGATTCACCGCCAGAGCCCGCAACGCATCGATCTGTTGGGTGACTTTCATTGTGCCGATCTCGGCACTCATCGCCGCCCCCACACGTCCCGCCACCATGAGGCCGGTGAGCACCGGACCGAGTTCGCGAAACATCGCAAGCGTTACCACCGGGCCGACCGCGGTTTCCATGTTCAGGCTGGCGAACTGGAAATACGCCTGCGCGGTGAACACGGCCCCGGTAAAGGCTCCGGTGACCACCACGACAAGCTGGGATCCGAAACCAATCTCCGCCACTTGCCTCAAGGTGAGGCCGAGACGGATCCTGCCCTTCGCGATCGATGTGATGGTTTCCGAAGCCAGAAGCGCGATTTGGCCGAGGAACTCCAGAATCGCACCGACCCACGATGCGAAAAACCCTGCCGGAGCCGACACTCCCGACGTCGAGGCTTTGAGCGGACCGGTCAAGCGAGACGCTGGGTTTTCCGCTTGGAGGAGACTTCCGGCGGCAATTTGCCGACGAATTTCGCTTCGAGGCCGATCTTGCGGAAGACGGATTCCAAATCGTGGCGGGACGGTGTCACGTCGCTGAACTCCATGTAGATGATGTCATGGTTCGTATCGACCTTGTAGCGGAGTCCGGGGATACACTCGAGTTCGAGGGCAACACCCATCATTTTGTCGGGTTGGCGGACACCGGCGACATAAACCTCCAGCTCGATCATATGGGGATAGTTCATCGGACGGGGGCGGCGAAGCAAGGTTCAAATTGCCCCCGTCACCGCCCGAGCCTCCAGACAGTCTTTTGCAATCTGCTGTTTCAGCTCTTCGAGGGATCCAAACTTCCGCTCGTCCCGCAGTCGGGAGACGAAGGCCACCTCGACGGTCGCGTCGTAAAGATCGCCGGGTTCGCCGAAGAGATGCACCTCGAATGTTCGTGTGGCGCCGGCAAGCGTGGGGCGGAATCCGATGTTTGCCACGCCCGGCAGAGGCTGTCCATCCCGCCAAAGGCGCACGGCATAGACTCCGTCGGCGGGGAGTTGGCCGTCCGGGATTTCGAGATTGGCGGTGGGAAACCCGAGCGTTCGCCCGATCCCCTCGCCCCGCACGACGCGACCGGTGACGGAAAATTCCCGCCCGAGCATGCGCTGGGCGGATGCGAGATCCCCCCCGGCGAGGGCCTGCCGGATCATGGTGCTGCTTACGGTGAGGTTCTCCACGCGCACGGGCGGAACCTCGACGGCGGAGAATCCCAGCCGCTCCCCCAGTGTGCGGAGAAGCACGCCGTCGCCTTCCCGGTCCCGGCCGAATCGCCAGCCCTCGCCCACGCAAATCGCGGCGAGCGGCCGCGCGGAAGACGCCAATCGGTTCACGAAATCCGCCGCAGGCGTCGCAGCAAACTCAGGATCGAACGACACAACCAGCGCCGCCCTGATCCCGGCATGGTGCATGAGAGAGAGCTTTTGCGCGGTGGATGTGAGAAGTCTCGGAGCGTCCAGCGGACGAAGAACCTTCAGGGGATGCGGATCGAATGTCAGGGCAACCGGCGTCCCGCCGATCTCGGCCGCCTCGCGCACAGCTTCACCTATCACGGCGAGATGTCCGAGGTGCATTCCATCAAAAACGCCCGCCGCCACCACCACCGGCCCGGAGATTTCCCCGAGCGAAGAGATTTCGCCCAGCACGCGCATCAGGCACCGCGCAACCGCGAGACGGCGGGGAGGCTGAGCACCCGTGCGGCAATTTCCTCGGCGGGGCAGGTCTTCAACTCGGCGATGGTCACCGCTCCGTCGACGCTGAACCTGCCGGACTTCAGCCGGCGCAGCGCGCGGAGGTGGGCTCCGCAGCCGAGTTCGGCCCCGACATCATGGGCATAGGTGCGAACATAGAATCCCTTGCTGCACACGACACGAAAGTCGATTTCGGGCAGTTCCATGCGGGTGATCTCATGGGCATAAACGTGGACGAACCGGGGCTCGCGCACCACTTCCTTTCCCTGCCGCGCGAGCTTGTAAAGCGGCACCCCGTCCTTCTTGATCGCGCTCACCATGGGAGGGGTCTGGTAAAAATCCCCGTGGAACTTCGCGAAGGCCGCGTCGAGTTGTCCGCGCGTCAAAGCAGGCACCGGCTGCGTCGCGAGGACCGTTCCGTCCGCATCCTGGCTGTCCGTCGTCTCACCGAGGCGCATCGTTCCCGCATACTCCTTGTCCTCGCTCATCAGGAGATCCTGAATCTTTGTGCCGCGTCCGATCGTGATGAGCAGAAGGCCGGTCGCCAACGGATCAAGAGTGCCGCAATGGCCGACCTTTTTCGTATTGAGCGCACGGCGTGTGATTGCGACGACGTCGTGCGACGTCATCCCGGGCTCCTTGTCCACGAGCAGAACGCCGTCGATGTCAATTCGTGATGGCATCTTCCACGACCTTCAGAAAGTCCCCGCGCACCCCCTCGAGTGTGCCACGGATGCGGGCCCCCGCGGCCATGGGATGCCCGCCACCGCGGAACACCTGGCAGACGCGGCAGACGTCCACGCGGGGATTCTTCGAGCGGGCGCTCACGCGCACACGGCCTTCGGGGAGTTCCTCGAAAAACACAGCAGCCTCGACGCCCTCGATCGAGCGCAATTGATCAATGATGCCCTCGCTGTCCTCCGGCTGCACGCCGAGTTCCTCCGCATCCTTCAAAGGAAGCGAGAAGGTCGCCACGCGGCCGTCGCACCAGAACTCCGCGCGGTTCAGTGCGTAGCGGAGCAACTCGAAACGGCGGCGTGGCTGTCGCTCGTACATCTCGCGGGAGAGCGTCGCCACATCCACGCCGCAGGCCACGAGGTGGGACGCCGCATCAAAGGTGCGGGCATTCGTCCCCGCATATTGGAACGACCCCGTATCCGTCGAGATCGCCGCGAAAAGATTGCCGGCAATCTCGGGGGTGATGACAGCACCCGCATGGCGGAAGAACTCGAAGAGTATCTGGCCCGTGGCGGGCGCTGTGGGATCGATGTAATTGAGGGAGCCGAACCCTTCGTTGCTCACGTGGTGGTCGATGTTGAGAAGCGGCGGTTCCCCGCCGATCGCCGCGTCCACTGTCCCGAGGCGCTTGCGCACGGAAGTGTCGAGCGCGACAAAGACATCGACGGCGACGGGAGCCTCCGGGGGCCGGACAACTTTTTCGCTGCAAGGGAGGTAGCGGAACTTCTCGGGCACGCCGTCTTCGTTCCATGCGAGCACAGTCTTTCCACAGGCCTCGAGCCAGAGTGCGAAGGCAATCGTCGAGCCGAGGGCATCGGCATCGGGCCGGAGATGGCTGGCCACGCCGACGGTCCGCGCATCGCGCAGTGCATCGAGGATGCCGTCAAAGCCGTTCATTTGTCGTCCCCCAATCCGAGTTGGTCCATGATGTCCAGCACACGGGAACCGCGTTCGATCGATTCGTCGAGCTTGAAGTGAAGATGGGGCGTGTGTTTGAGGATCACACGGCGCGACAACTCCGCCTGCAGATGGACGCGTTGGTGGTTCAGTTTTTCCAAGGCGGCACGCTGGTCGCCCCTCGGACCCAGGGCGGAGATGTAAACATGGGCCTGCTTGAGATCCGGCGTGATGTCAACGGCACTGATCGTGACGAGAGCGCCGCCGAAGTCGAATTCGCGGGCGAGCAGCACCCCGAGTTCCCTCTTGAGAACCTCACAGACGCGCTCGAGTCGGTGTTTCATCGGGCCCCGTATGGATTCCCTCAGAGCTGTTGCGGCACTTTCTCAAGTGTGTAGCACTCGATGATGTCTTCGGGCAGATACTCCGAGAAATCCCCGAGCTTGATGCCGCATTCGAGGCCGGCGCGGACTTCCTTCACATCATCCGAGAACCGGCGCAACGTCGCGAGCCCACCGTCGTAGATCGGCTGGCGCTTGCGCAGCACGCGGGCGCGGGCCGTACGGCTGATGCGGCCGTCCAGCACCATGCATCCTGCAACTTTGCCCTTCGTGAGGTCGAACACCTGCTTGACCTCGGCGTGGCCGATGACGGTCTCGCGGAGTTCGGGCTCGAGCATGCCGCTCATCGCTTCGCGCACCTGATCCAGCAATTCGTAAATGATACTGTAGAGCTTGATCTGCACGCCCTCGCGTTTCGCCGACTGCGCGGCCGTGTTTTCGGTCTTTGTGTTGAAGCCGATGATGACCGCATTCGAGGCGCTCGCGAGGAGGACGTCGGACTCCGTGATCGGGCCAACGGCGGAGTGGATGATCTCGAGGTTGATTTTCTTCTGGGGGATGTCCTTGAGCGAACTCACCACCGCTTCGAGCGAGCCCTGCACATCGCACTTCACGACAATCTGAAGGGTCGGCTTCTGGTCGGCCGCCAGGTTGGCGAAAAGATTCTCGAGTGTGGCGCGCTGCGGGGCAGCCAGCTTGTTGCTGCGGATCTCCTCAAGGCGCTCTTCGCTGAGGAGGCGGGCGGATTTCTCGGACTCCATCACGGCGAGTTCGTCACCCGCGTTCGGAAGCCCGCTCAGGCCGAGGACCTTCACAGGGGTCGAAGGACCGGCCTCCTTCACGGGCTTGCCCATGTCGTCGATGAGCTGTTTCACCTTGCCCCAGTAGTTTCCGCAGATGAAGGCATCTCCGACACGGAGCGTGCCCATGCGCACGATCACAGTGGCCGTGGGTCCGCGTCCCTGCTCGACCTGGGCTTCAATCACTGTGCAGCGGGCGGCCGTGGAAGCACTGGCCTTGAGCTCGAGCACCTCGGCTTGAAGGGTCATCATGTCGAGGAGCTCCGGGATGCCGGTGCCCTTGGTGGCGCTGACGGGGAGACAGATGACTTCCCCACCCCAGTCTTCCGGAACAAGGCCCTGCTCTTGAAGCTGCTGCTTGACGCGGTCGGGATTCGCCGCGGCGAGGTCGACCTTGTTGATGGCGACCATGATCTGCACCTTTGCCGCCTTTGCGTGCGAGATGGCCTCGAGCGTCTGGGGCATGAGGCCGTCATCGGCAGCGACGACGAGAACGACGATGTCGGTGACATTCGCGCCCCGCGCCCGCATGGCGGTGAACGCTGCGTGGCCGGGTGTGTCGAGGAACGTGATTTTCTGCCCGTTCCGCTCCACACTGTAAGCCCCGATGTGCTGGGTGATCCCGCCTGCTTCTCCGGCGGCAACGCGGGCCTTTCGGATCGCATCCAGGAGAGAAGTTTTGCCGTGGTCGACGTGTCCCATGAACGTGATGATCGGGGCACGGGTCACGAGTTCGTCGGCCTTGGGCTTCTCGGGGGCTTTCGGCGCCTCGACCTTGACTTCGACCTTGTGGTGACCTTTCGAGGTGTCTTTTTTCTCACGCTCAAAAACCACGCCATGCAGGTCGCACACCTTCGCCGCGATGTCCGGCTCGATGGTCTGGTTGATGTTCGCGAAGATCTGAAGGTTCATCAGATCCTTGATGAGCTGGAACGGCTTGAGGCCGAGGTGCTCGGCCAATTCCTTCACCACGATCGGCGGCTTGAGGTGGAGCACGCGGCGATTGTCCTCCACAGGGGCCTCCGCGGCCGCCTCGACGATCGCTTCAGGCTCCGCGGCCGGCTCGGGCTCCACTGCGGGAATCGGGGGAATCTCGACCGGCGTTTTGCCGATCGGAGCGACGAAGGGTTTGAGAGTGGTCGATGTGGAGACCTTGACCTTCGTTTTCTTTTTGGGTTCGAGGAGGTCAACCGCCTCGGTCTTCACCGCCTTCTTGGCGGGCTCAGCCGGGGTTTTGTCCGGTGGGGATGCGGGCGCGGCAGAGGCCGCACGCTTTGTGCGGGAGCCTTTTTCGTCTTTCGCTGATGTCTTTGCTTTCTCTGCCATAAAATGGGTGCTTGGGCGCTTTCATCGCCGTCAGGAGGTCGCGTGCGACGAGGAGAGGGCGGCATCAAGGATGCGCTGGCCCTGTTCAATGTCGCAGCCAAGGATGCCGGCAATGTCGTCCGGTCCGGCGGTGGCCACCAATTCCAGCGACGTCATGCCCTCCTGGGCGAGCTTCTGCGCGTCTTCTTCGGAGATTCCCAGCGCGCCGGCCAACGAGTGGGCGGCTTCGGCCTTGCGGGACTCCATGACCTGCTCGGCCGTCTTGTCCTCTTGAATATCGATTTCCCAGCCGGTGAGCTTGGCAGTGAGGCGCGCGTTTTGGCCGCGGCGTCCGATGGCCAGCGAGAGGTCGTCCTTCTTCACAAGCACGTGGATCGTCTTGGCCTTCTCGTCGGCGGAAATGCTGCAGATATTCGCCGGCTTCAAGGCCGCCGCGGCGAATTTCACGGGATCGGCATCCCAGCGAATGATATCGACCTTCTCGTTGTTGAGTTCGCGGACGATGTTCTTGACCCGGGCGCCCTTCATTCCCACGCAGGCCCCCACCGGATCGACCTTCGCGTCCGCGCTGTGGACGGCGATCTTCGTGCGGTACCCTGCCTCGCGGGCGATGACCTTCAACTCGACCGTACGGTCGGCGATTTCGCTCACCTCAAGCTCGAAAAGCCGACGCACGAAGTTCGGGTGACTGCGAGAGAGGATGATCTCGGGTCCGCGCGCCCCGTTGTCCACCGCGACGACATAAGCACGGATGCGGTCGCCGATGTTGTAGTCCTCGGTCACGACGCGTTCGCGCGAGGGCATCACGCCCTCGAATTTCCCGAGGTCGACAATCACGTCGGATTTCTCGAAGCGGCGCACGGTGCCATTCACAATCTCACCGGCGCGGTCCTTGAACTCGTCGTAGATCATCTCGCGCTCGATCTGGCGGATGCGCTGGTTGATCGCCTGCCGGGCGGCCTGCGCGGCGATGCGGCCGAAGTCCTTCGGTGTGACCTCGACCTCGACTTCGTCACCGGCCTGGGCGTCGGCCTTGATCGCGCGCGCCTTCGAGAGAGCGATTTCGTCGTGCGGATTCTCGACTTTGTCCACGGCGATGAGTTTCGCCATCGCGCGGATGGCGCCGCTTTTTGGATTGATGTCGATGCGGAGTTCGCGGGTTCCGGACGTGAAGCTCTTCTTGGAGGCACCGAGAAGGGCGGTCGAGATGGCCTCGACGAGGATCTCGCGCTTGATGCCTCTTTCACGCTCGAGGTAATCGAGCATCGCAATAAGATCGGAGTTCATAAAAATTCTTGGGATCCCGAGATGAAAAAGGCGGGAGGGTGTCCCGCCGGGCGTTCATGCATGGGAATACTCCAATATGGGGATCATCTCCCGACGGGTCAAGCCTTCTGCCGACGAAAATCGCATCCGACCCGGCGTTCCCCGCGCGTCGGATCAACGTTTGGGCGGCTCGATCTCGAAGGCCAGCGGCAGCATGCGCTCGCGGCGATCCGGGCTCGCCAGCAGATAAGCAAAGAACCGCTTCAATCTGCCCATTGGCGTCGACGACGCGGCAACGGCCTCGCGCAGCCGGACGATTGTCGGATCCTCGTAGCCGGCCCGCGCGAAAGACTTGCGGCGGTGCACTTCCGCCATGTGGGCCAGCGTGCCGCCCGTGTCGAGGCAACGGTCGGCAAAGCGCAGGATGCGGCGGTTCGGCAGCATCTCGGGGCAGATGCGGCGCACAATTTGAAAAGCCGTCTGCGGCTTGTAACCCGCGGCGGTAAGGATCGTGATCGCGGCCGCCGTCGAGCGGCTGATGCCCGCCTCGCAGTGGGCCAGCAGCCCCCAGTCGGGCAATGTGTCGAGCGACTGGCCGAAAGAAACGAGTTCCTCCACGTGCCCGACGGTGGGCGGTTCGTATTTCGCGAATTGCGGCAGCTTCACTTCGATATCGTCCAGATCGCTGAAGACCAACTGGATCTTGTGACTCGCCGAGGGCGGACGGTGATCCATCGCTCCGGTTTCGTCCGGATCGACAAGGCTAACGAAATGCGTGACCGGCGAGTCGCGAAACTTCGGCAACGCTTCCCGGGAACAGACCATCAATCGCATGGGGGGAAATGCTGAGTGGAGGGAAGCGGAAGAAAATCAGATTTCCCCACGCAAGGCGAGCGATTTCGCGCGGTGTCGCGCCCGCTCTATTTCTCGAGGGCAGCGTTCCACTCATCGATGCGGGCCTTTTGCGCCGCGAAGAGGGCGTCCGGAGCGTCAACGATCTCGATTTTGAGGATTTTGTCGCCGCCTTTGATGGCGTTCACGACGTCCTGCCCCTTCGTCACCTGTCCAAAAACCGTGTGCTTCCCGTCAAGCCATGGAGTCGGCACATGTGTGATGAAAAACTGGCTGCCGTTGGTCGCCGGCCCCCGGTTCGCCATCGAGAAAACGCCGGGCTTGTCATGCTTGAGCCCCGTTTTGACCTCGTCCTCGAAGGTGTATCCCGGCCCCCCGCCACCCGTGCCGGTCGGATCTCCCCCTTGGATCATGAAATCCGGGATCACTCGGTGGAATGTGATGCCGTCGTAGTATCCGCGCCGCGCGAGGTTGAGAAAATTCGCCACGGTGACGGGAGCCTTCGAAGCATAGAGTGTGCCCTCGATGTCTCCCTTGTCGGTTTTGACCACAATGCGGATGTCTTCCATATCACCCGCGTTGGTCGTGGAGATGGCGCCGAAAGTCAAACCCAGAAGAATCGCGAAAACGCAGTTTTTCATCAGGCCGGAATGTGGCAGTCTCCCGCCCATGGCGCAACACATCGTCCACATCGGAGTCGTACAAAATGCCTGCTCGAGCGACATCGCGGCCAACACCGCCGCCGCCGAACGCGGCATCCGCGAGGCCGCCGCGCGCGGCGCGAACATCGTTTGCCTCCAGGAACTCTTCCGTTCGGTTTACTTCTGCCAGGTCGAGGACCACAAATACTTCGACCTCGCCGAGCCGGTCCCGGGTCCGTCGACCGAGCACTTCGGCGCCCTCGCGAAGGAACTCGGCATCGTTCTCGTCGCGTCGTTGTTCGAGCGTCGCGCCCCGGGCCTCTACCACAACACCGCCGCCATCCTCGATGCCGACGGATCCTTCCTCGGGAAATACCGGAAGATGCACATTCCGGACGACCCTCTCTACTACGAGAAGTTCTACTTCACGCCCGGCGACCTGGGATTCCGCGCATGGGATACCCGTTTCGGCCGCATTGGCGTCTGCGTCTGCTGGGACCAATGGTATCCGGAGGCCGCCCGGTTGACGGCCCTCCAGGGTGCCCAGATTCTCTTCTACCCGACCGCCATCGGCTGGCACCCGTCCGAGAAGGAAAAACACGGCGAGCGCCAACATTCCTCGTGGGAAACCGTCCAACGCGGCCATGCCGTGGCGAACGGATGCTACGTCGTTGCCCCCAACCGCATCGGCCACGAAGCCCCGGACGGCGGACCCGGCATCGAGTTCTGGGGCCGCAGCTTCGTCTGCGACCCCGCCGGCCAGATCCTCGCCCGCGCCTCGTCCGACCAACCCGAGGTCCTCGTCGTTCCCGCAGACCTCTCGTCCGTCGACACCCAGCGCACCCACTGGCCCTTCCTCCGCGACCGCCGCATCGACGCCTACGCCGACATCACCCGGCGGTTCATCGATTAGGCCAGCCCGCGGCAGAAGCTCTCGCAAAACGGCCCGAGCGCCGGCCGCAAGCCCGTCACCGCATCGGGAACGGTGCGTTGCGCAAAAACCTTGCAGCAAAAGCTTCGCCCGGACCGCCGCAAGGCGATGCCGGAAAAACCCGTGCGATCTCAGAAAAAATCTTGCAGCAGGTGTCTGATTTTTCGCATTTTATACCCGCCGCCACTTTTTATGAAAAAGCTCTCCAAGCTCCCCCTCCTCGCAGCCACCTTGGCCTTGGCTTCGCACTCCTTTGCGCAAACATGGACCGGAAATCTCAGCAATGATTTTAATGACGCGGGTAACTGGAGCGCACCGCTGAGCACAAACTCCACATTGCAGATCAACGGACCCGGAGCCCAAGGGAACACGACTCTCGTCAATGCGACCTACACCTTCACGGGAACGGGTGGAAAGATCGCGGCAGGAGGCACTTCCAACATGACCATCACGGGCGGAACGATTAACCTCTTCAACGGAGTTATCGACGGCATTCTTGCCGGTTCTGCAAACACCACCTTCACCGTCGGCAGCAATATTGTCCTCGGGAACGGATCCGTCAGCACCCACCACCTCACCTCCAACGTGGCCAATGTGATGCTTGCAGTGACAGGCAATATCACCGGCGGCACCGGTGGAACACCCGGCATTGTCACCCTCTCACTTGGGAGCACGGGCACAAAGAACGGAGACTACAACATTTCCGGGAACATCGCCGCGGGCGGTGCCAGTTCGATCACGGTCACCAAGCGGGGCACAGGCACGGCCACATTCAGCGGAACCAACGTGATCGGCACGCTCAACAACACAAACGAAGCCGGATCAAATGTCGTCTTCTCGGGCGGCAACACGACAGTTTCCAGTGGTCTGAACTTCAGCAGCAACGCAAGTGCTGTAACCACGGTCCGCGTTACAGGAGGTGAGCTCAACCTGACAATGGCGGATACCGCCAGTGGCTGGGGAACGGGCACAGCGACTTCTTTGTTTCAGGTCTCCGGCGGCACGGTGAACACGGTCAGCGGACGCAATATCGACCCCTCCATCCTCATTGACGGAGGAACTTTGAACGTGAACGCCCCTGCGAGCCGAATGACGTTCAACAACGCAAACTCCACCCTTACAGTAACGTCGGGCGCTCTGAACGTCGGAGCCACATCCTTCGGACTTCGACTCGGTAACGCAGCCAACGGCCCCAACCAATCGGGTGCCTTCGGCTTCACCGGAAACCAAACGGGCGGCACGGTCACCGTGATAGGCAACGGTGCCTCGACAACTGTCTTCAGCATGGGCGGCAATGACACGACATCCGGACTGCAGATTTCCTATAACCTCTCGGGTGGAACTCTTGACGTTGGCAACGCGACCACCAACACGAACGGCTGGCTGCAGCTTGGTGCAAACTCGAATGGAAATGGAACGGTCACCCTTTCTCTCTCCGGAACAGGCAAACTCATCTCGCGATTTAATCCCGGTACAACCGGCGGCATCGCGGGAATGCAGGCAGGCGCTGTTCAAGTCCTCTCCCTCACAGGCGGCACACTTGTTGCAGGGCGCATCGAAGCGGCCAACCTTCGCGGTTCGATCTCGGATGCCGCCGGCACGATCATCAACAACGGTGCCAGCATCGCCCCGGGCGACGTTGGCACCGCCGGACGCACCAGCATCCAGGGCGGCAACCTGACCCTCTCCTCAGGAACCATCCTGCTGGACATCCTCGGGACCACGCAGGCCACGACATTCCAAGACACGACCCCGGGCCGATATGACAACATCCTTGTCTCCGGCATCCTGAACTACGGTGGCACGCTGAGCCTCAGCTTCGGAAGCTTCACACCGACAGTTTCGCAGGTTTTCGACCTCTTCGGCGGCTTCACGAGCCAGACCGGCACATTCTCGTCGATCACATTCAGTGATCCGGGCATCGAGGGCACATTCGACTACGGCACGGGCGACCTCACGATCACGGCTGTTCCTGAGCCCTCCACATGGGCGCTCATCGGGGCGGGTCTCGGCGGACTCCTCCTGCTCCGCCGTCGCCGGAAGGCCTGAGCTGGGATAAAGGCAGTTTCAAGGAAACCGGGCGGCCGAAACCGCCCGGTTTTTTTGTGCCCGCATCGCGCGCGTCTCACATTTTTTCTTCGCGCGGTGCGCGGGTCGCATCGTAACATCCCCTGCTCACCATGTCCGACCATATCAAGCTCTTCATCCCTGGCCCGATCGACGTCTCAGAAAAGACCTACCGCGCGATGTGCGCTCCGATGATCGGCCACCGCAGCGGGGATTTCAAAAAACTCTACGGTGGCATCCAGCCCCGCCTGCAAACGCTCTTCGGAACGAGCCGCCCCGTCTTTTTGTCCACCTCCTCGGCATGGGGCGTGATGGAAGGCGCGCTGCGCAACCTCGTCGCTCGCAAGGTGCTCAACTGCATGTGCGGCGCGTTCTCCGACAAGTGGTTTGATGTGAGCAAACGCTGCGGCAAGGAGGCCGAAGCCCTGCAGGTCGAGTGGGGTCAACCGATCCGCCCCGAGCAGATCCGGGAGAAGCTCTCAGCCGGCGGATTCGACGCCCTCACCCTCATCCACAACGAGACATCCTGTGGCATCCGGAATCCCCTCCCCGAGATCGCCGAAGTGATGAAGGAGTTTCCGGAAGTCCTGTTCATCGTCGACAGCGTGTCGTCCTTCTCGACCCAGCCGATCCCCATGGATGAACTCGGCATCGACGTCCTGCTCACCGGCAGCCAGAAGGCCCTCGCCATGCCGCCCGGCCTCGCCCTCTTCGCCGCCTCCGAGCGCGCGATGGACCGCGCGAAGACCCTGCCCGACCGCGGGTATTACTTCGATTTTGTCGAGTTCGCCAAGAACCAGGCCGAGGACATGACGCCGAGCACGCCTGCCATCTCGCTCATTTATGCCCTCGCTTCCAAGCTCGACGACATTTTCTCGGAGGGCCTCGAAGCCCGCTACGCGCGTCATGCGAAGCTCAACGGCATGGTCCACGAGTGGGTGCGCGCGAACGGATTCGAGTTCTTCGCCCCGGAAGGCTACCGTTCGGTTTCGCTCACCTGCGTGAAGAACAACCGCGATATCGATGTGGCCGCGTGGGTCAAGACCCTGCGCGAAAAACACCGCATCGCGATCGATGGCGGCTACGGCAAGATCAAGGGGAAAACCTTCCGCCTCTCCAACATGGGTGACGAGACGGAAGAGACCATCTCCGCTCTTCTGGCCGCTCTCGACGATACGCTCTAAGGCCCTGCCCGTGGTTTTGCCAACGGGTGCTGCATGCAGGTGCCCGTTCCCCGGAGAACGGAGAATGCCTAGTCGGCATTCCTCCGGCTGTGCAGGCGCTCGAGCAAGATCGGAAGCCCGTAGGCCCCGAGGATGTAGATAATACTGAAAGCCATGCCCAGCGCATACGGCTTCCATTCCATGCCCTCGCTGCCCCAAGCCAATGGGAGAAAGAGCACGAACGCGGCCACGAACAGCCCGAGAAACATCTCCTTGGGGTGGCTCGTCAGAAGGAACCGCCAGGAAACGACAAGGTAAGCGAGAAGGGCGCAGAGGCCAACGAAGAAGACAAGGCCCTTCGCCGCCCATGTCAGGACGACACCAAGGACGACGAGCGGAAAAGCGGCCAGCGCCCACACCCCAAGCTCGGCATTCGGAAACGCGAAACACGAGAGCGCGGCCAGCAAGGGCACAAACGCCAGAGGAACCCTGACGAACGCAGAACTCATGCCCTGAAAAAAGGCATCAACCGGATCGTGAAGCATTTCGTCTCCCCTTCAGGCCCGGTCCGCACTCCCACTCACCCCGGCGTTGGTCGGATTACTTGACCTCATCCGCAGCCAGCAGCGTCGCGAAATTGATCCATTTCCGCTCGATCGTCACCACCGGCGTGGGCGAAGGCGTCGGGGAAGGAGTGGGCTCCTGTGGCGCTTGAGAACCAACCTTCCGGATCGATGTGCGCCGGAAGTCCGTGCGCTCATACTCGACGAGAACCCATTGTCCATCCCCCTTCGCGAGAATCTTGACCTCCAGCGGAAAATAGGCCCCCTCCGGCACTGTGGCATACGTGAGCCGGTAAGAGGCTCCGATGCGGGGAAACTCGCTGCGCGGAACCGGCTCCGCACTGACCCGCATCGTGGTGAACACAAGCACCGCCAAAGCCAAGGCGTATCTCATGCGCTTCATTCTGCGCGGAGAGCCGCTGGAGGCAATGCTTTCCGCTGGATCCCCTTGGCAGGCCCCTCCCCATCGGGGTTGTTCCACAGCGGCCAACTTCGACGCTGCCGTCGAAGCCAGCCCATTTTCGTTCGCAATTTTGCCTTAAAACAGGTCCGAGTGGTTCCCGGTTCTTTCGAGCCGAATCTCATCCTCAAGAGGTTTGTAAATCAGCAGCCAATCCGGCTCAATATGGCAGTCTCGGTGCCCTGCCCAGTTTCCACTCAGCTGATGATCTCGATGCTTCGGTGGTAAGGGCTGCTTTGCAATAAGAAGGCCTATCACGGACTTGAGTTTTTCGAGATCCTTACCTCTCTTCTGCAATCGCTTGATATCCTTCTTGAATTGGTTGGTCTGGCTGAGCCTCATTTGTCCCACGAGGCATAAAGGTCAGCGGCGGTCTCAAAGGTCTCAATCTCCTGATTCTTATCGCTTTTTTCGAGCACGGTGGCGGTCAGCGTGTTGGGAACGTGCAGTTCAAGTGGGAATGACTTCCTGATTGCGATCTGGCGATAAAAAAGCCGGATTGCTTCCGTTGGAGTCATCCCCAGGGAATCGAGGACTTTCTCGGTGGCGGTCTTCGTGGCTTGGTCGATTCTGGCATGAACTACTGCGGATTGTGACATGGGCTTCTTGTATCACAAACGCAACACATGTCCAGTGGTGATAGTCTCCGCGAACGTCCCCGATCACCGATGGCTGCCCCGCGCGCACTGCGTGCCAGTGGAGCGAAGCACAACCAGCACGGAGCGTTCCGCGGGCAGCCATTCGGTAGATCGCATTGTTGAACTAAGCCGCTGCGCAGCGTGTTGAGGGAAGATGTGTTTATGTCATGGGCATGTGGCAAGGTGCCGCCTTCGCTTTGGCGCAAGCCCTGGGTCGTCCACAGCCAGCCCGCCGGCTCGGGTAAGAACGCCCTCGCGTA
>CAZKHB010000003.1:60721-178739 GCA_964552635.1 uncultured Chthoniobacterales bacterium | reverse complement strand
TTAACCGATTGGTCGTAGGTTCAAATCCTACCTCCGGAGCCAAATCGCCGATCCGTGTTCTGGACCTACATCCTGCAAAATCCCAAGGGTGGGTTTTACATCGGCCAGACCGAGGATTTGGAGGCGCGGGTCGAGAGCCATAACCGCACATACAAGACTCTGGGCAAGTTCACTCGAAACAATGGCCCGTGGACTCTTGTGTGGTCGGAACCCCATCCGAGCCGGGCGGCAGCGATGGCTCGTGAAAAAGAGATCAAGGGATGGAAATCGTCGCGAATGATCCGTCTCAAGCTTCTCGGGCAGTGCGAGTAGCTCAGCGGTAGAGTCCCGAAAGCCTTCGGGATTAACCGATTGGTCGTAGGCTGAAAGTCCTCGACGAAGTCGGGATTCAAATCCTACCTCCGGAGCCATTCGACGCGCCTCCGCTGTCGAAGGAACGCTTCGGCTTGCTCGTGGCCTACGGCCGACCTTTTGTGGATTGATGACTTCTGGTCTGGTCGCGGAGGCGCGTCGAATGGTCCCGAGCCTGTCGAGGGGCACCCCCTTCACCTACCTTCTCAAACTTCAGTCCGGCGTGTATTACACCGGTTGTTCCACCGACTTCGAAGCCCGTTTACGCGACCACCAAAACGGAACCGCGTGGCACACAACTCAGTCTTGCATGTGATTTCACTCACGCCGGAGGCGGCTTGTTTCTGCTGGTTTTGCGTTTCCGAAACTCGAGGGGCGAATTCCCGAACGCATTTTGGAAGGCGAGGCGCAGGTGTTCGCCACTGCGAAAGCCCGCGCGGTGAACGATCTGCTTGATGGGCATGTGAGTGCCCTCGAGCAACTTCGCCGCGCGAGACACCCTGCAGAACTGAATCTCTTCGAGCACGCTTCGGCCGGTTGCCTCCTTGAAGCGCCGATCGAGTGTGCGCCGCGGGAGCCCGACGCGGTTGGCAACGGTCGGCACATCGAGAACGTCGTGACTGAAATTCCAGATGTATTCCACCGCGGCAAGAATGCGTTCGTCATCCACGCTCACCCTCCGCTCTCCGCATGAGGTCCGGTCCGCCAGCAAATGCGCAAGCAGTCCCCCCGCCAGAAGCCCCCAGTTCGGAGAGTTGGTGGCCGGATTGCGGTGTACCATCTCCAGAAGGCTGACGAATTGATTTCTGAATGCGGTGGTGTTCTCGATCTGGGCGATACTTCGATCCACGCAAAAGGAGTTGCTTCGTTCCCAGCTCCATGGGCTATCGCCGTTGAAATGAATCCACATCAACTCCCAACCGGTCGCGGCGACGGGACGGTGGCGGTGCCACTCACCCGGGGCGAAAAGAAAGACATCCCCTGCTTCCACGCGGCGCGCGTACCGCCGGGTTTGCAGTTCGCCCGCGCCTTTGAGAACCATGGCCAGACAGAACTCGGGCAGGGTGCGCCCCTCGCGCCATTCAAAGAAAAACAAGGGGGCATCGCGTTGAGGATACGGCTCGCCGGGGGCAATGCGTTCCCACCCGGCATGGGTCAAATAGATCGGTTCATGGAAGAGGAATTCACTCACCGGTAGCGCGTGGCGGAAGGGAGAAGACAGGCTCATTTCTTGCGCTCTTTGTGGCGGTACCACTTCGAAACGACCATAAACATCTTATCTTATTGGCTGAAAACAAGGGCTAATTGGATTGGCCACCGTTCGCGCACAGCACTTGAGTAGTCGAAGTTCCCCATGATCATCCGGTCCAAGCCAGAACTTCCCACCAAAAGGTTCCCGATTCTGATCATCGGCACGGGCGGCATCGTCAGTGACGCCCATTTGCCCGCCTACCGCATCGCAAATTTCCCTGTCTGGGGTTTGTACAACCGCACGCGCGAGCGGGCCGAGTCCCTTGCGGACCGCTATGGCATCCCCCGCGTGTTTGACGATCTTGATGCGGCGATTGCGGCGGCTCCGCCGGACGTCATCTTCGATCTGGCCCTGCCCGCGTCCCTGTTTGCCGCCGTGCTGCGGAAGCTGCCTCGCGGGGCCCACGTTCTGATCCAGAAACCCATGGGCGAGGACTTGGAGCAGGCCCGCGAGGTGCTGGAAGTCTGTCGTTCGCGCGGATTGAGGGCGGCGGTCAACTGCCAACTCCGCTTTGCTCCCTTCGTCCTTGCTGCTCGTGATCTGATCGCAAAAGGAGTGATCGGGGACTTGGTCGATCTGGAGATGAGGCTCACCACCATGACCCCATGGGAACTGTTCCCTTTCCTGAAGGGACTGCCGCGCATGGAGATTGTTTATCACAGTGTCCATTATGTGGATCTGCTCCGATCGTTTTTGGGCGAGCCCCGGAGTGTCATGGCGCGCACATACTGCCATCCTGCATTGCCCGAACTGGCGTCGGTCAGCACCTCGATGATTCTCGATTATCCCGACCCGTTGCGTGCCACCATCACCACCAATCACATGCACCGATTTGGGGCAAAACACCAGGAGAGCTACTTGAAATGGGAGGGCACCCGGGGTGCAATCAAGGCGCGGATCGGTCTTTTGATGGACTATCCGCGCGGCGTGGGCGATGCCTTCGAGTATTGCCAGCTCGATGCGGATGGGCGGCCCTCGGACTGGGTTTCCGTTGCGCTGGAGGGTTCGTGGTTCCCGGAAGCGTTCATCGGCTCCATGGCCCAGGTCCAGAGGCACAAGGAGGGTTCACTCGACCGCATGCCGACGGAGGTCGAGGAAGTGATCCATACGATGATGGTGGTCGAGGCCGCCTACGCCTCCTCGGCGCGCGGCGGCGTGAAACCTTCGGAGTTTGCCCTTCGATGATCACGCTCTGCGGCATCGCCTGGAATCACTCGCGCGGATTTACGTCCGTCGTCGGCACTGCCCAGCGATTTGAGGAACTGCACCCGGAAATCCGGATTTCATGGGAAAAGCGCTCCCTGCAGTCTTTTGCGGACGCGCCACTGGAGATTCTGAGCGAGAGGTTCGACCTCATCGTGATGGACCATCCCCATACAGCGCTGGCGGCGACCGGAGGCCTTGTCCTGCCTTATGAGGACTGGCTTCCGGAGGATTTTCTGGCAGACCAGGCTGCACATTCCGTGGGTGGTTCCCATGCCAGCTACCGTTTCGCTGGACGTCAGTGGACGCTCGCCACCGACGCGGCCGCACCCATTTCCACGTGGCGTCCGGATTTGATTGCGAAACACGGACTCCAGCTGCCACGGACATGGGACGAGGTGCTGGATCTGGCCCGGGAGGGCTTCGTGACGGCATCCGCATTCCCGATTGACGTGCTCATGCACAGCTACATGTTTTGCGATGCGTTGGGATACCCGCCCTTCGACGGGGATTGGCTTGCACCCGATGAGATTCTGGCAGAGGCGCTGGCCGAACTCCACAAACTGGCAACCCTTTGTGATCCGGCATGCCTGGAGCGGAATCCCATTCGAACGCACGAATGGATGGCCACAACAGATTCTCCCCGCGCCGCCTATTGCCCGTTCGCCTACGGTTACTCCAACTACTCACGCCCCGGTTATGCGCCGTACCTGCTGAAGGCGGGTGGACTTGTTGAGTTTCGCGGGCACCGGCTGCGCTCCACGCTTGGCGGAGCCGGTGTGGCGGTCTCCGCGCGAAGCCGCCATCCGCGCGAGGCGATGGACTACGCCTGCTTCACGGCTTCGTCCGAGGTTCAGAAAGGGCTCTACTTCCAGTGCGGCGGCCAGCCCGGCCATCGCTCGGCATGGGAAGATGATTCGGTGAACAACGCCAGCAGTGGCTTTTTTCGCGACACCCTGCCAACCCTCGATGAGGCTTTGATCCGTCCGCAATTCGGCGGATACATGGCTTTCCAGGATGCGGCAACTCGTGTGGCCCACGACGCTGTCTCGGGAAAGATCAAACTCGCAGCCGCCGCGCGGATTCTCAACCAGCTGTTCCGGGATCATCGTTAACCTGTCGAATCCACCAAGGCCGTGTTCCAGTCCATCTATTTCGAAGAGTATACACTCGACTCCGTGCGTTCCACCAGCGGGCGCACGATTACCGAAGCCGACATCGTGCTGCACGCGGGGCAAACCGGTGACTTTTATCCCCATCACATGGATGCCGAATGGTGCAGGACCCAACCGTTCGGCCAGCGTATGGCTCATGGCACTCTGATTTTCAGCATCGCCATCGGGATGAGCGCTGGAGCAATCAACCCGGCAGCCATGTCCTATGGATATGATCGGCTCCGATTCATCAAACCGGTGTTCATCGGTGACACCATCACCGTGAAAGTGACCGTTCGGCAAAAACGCGAACACAAAACTCCCGACTCGGGACTCGTGTTCGAACTCGTGGAGGTCTTCAACCAGAACGGCGAAACCGTTCTGGCATGTGAGCACATCCTCCTCGTCCGCAAAAATCCATGAAACCTCTCGAAGGGCTCCTCGTTCTCGACTTCAGCCAATTCCTCGCTGGCCCCAGTGCAGCGCTCCGCCTTGCCGACCTTGGAGCACGCGTCATCAAAATTGAGCGCCCCGGGACCGGCGATATCTGCCGGCAGCTCTACATCACCAACCTCGAACTCGACGGCGACAGCACGCTTTTTCATTCGATCAACCGGAACAAACAGAGCTTCGCCGCGGACTTGAAGAATCCCGGGCACCTTGCCCAGACAAAAAAACTGATCTCGCGGGCCGACGTGCTGATCCAGAACTTCCGCCCGGGGGTGATGGAGCGCATTGGCCTGGATTATGCCAGTGTCACCGGGTTGAACCCGAAGCTCGTTTACGGGGTTGTCACGGGCTACGGATCGAAAGGCCCATGGGCGGATTTGCCCGGGCAGGATCTGCTTGCGCAAAGCCGGAGCGGACTGGTCTGGCTGAGCGGCGATGCAGACCGCCCGCCGACGCCGATGGGTCTGGCCGTGGGCGATCTCGCCGCCAGTGCGCACCTGGTTCAGGGCATCCTCGCTTGCCTCGTCCGCCGCGGCGTGACCGGACAAGGAGGCAAGGTGGAAGTCTCGCTGCTGGAATCCATTCTGGATCTGCAATTCGAGCTGACCTCGACGTACCTCAATGATGGCGGGATTCTACCGCAACGCAGCGCGGTCAACAATGGCCACGCCTACCTCGGCGCACCTTATGGTATCTACGCCACGGCGGATGGATTCCTTGCGCTGGCGATGGGTTCGATTCCCAAGCTCGGGGAGTTGCTGGAATTGCCTGTGCTGGCGACTTACAGGAACCCGGACACATGGTTCACCTCGCGCGATGAGATCAAGGCACAGATCCGCGACCACCTCAGGACCCAACCGACCCAGTACTGGCTGGATCGTCTTGTCCCTGCCGACTATTGGTGCGCCGAGGTTTTGAATTGGCAGCAGTTGTTTCAGCACGCGGCGTTTGCCCAGCTGGATTGGGTGATGGAGGTTCAGCGCGAAGGGGGCCCGGTGATGAAAACCACGCGTTGTCCGATCACGATTGATGGCGTTCGCTTCAAGTCATCGCTCGGTGCACCGCGCGTGGGACAACACACGGAGGCCATCGCAGAGGAGTTCGGGCTATGACGAAGAGCGGAATCCAACGCTACGGTGCGGTCGTGGGCCTCAAGCCGGACAAACTGGCGCGTTACAAGGAACTCCACGCTGCTGTGTGGCCGGAAGTGATGCACATCATCAAGCGAAGCAACATCGCAAACTATTCGATTTTCCTTCGCACGTTGGCGGATGGACGGTCCTACCTGTTCAGTTACTTTGAATACACTGGCAACGATTTCCCAGCGGATATGGCCATGATGATCGACGATCCCGTCACCAAGCGGTGGTGGGCCGAGTGTGTTCCGTGCCTCGATCTTTTGCCCGACCGAGCCCCCGGCGAAGTCTGGTCGCCGCTTGAGGAAGTGTTTCACCTCGATTGATTTTATGAAAAACCCAAATCCCGATCCCTCCACGCACAAGGACATTCCCGTCTGGAACGCAGAGAACTGGTTTTACGAGGACATTGTCATTGGCAAGAGGTTACGCTCGATTCGACGCACCATCAGTGAAGGAGAGTCCATGCAGTTCAATGCGCTGGTGCTCGACATGCACCCCTATGTCGCGGATGAACTTTTCGCGAAGGCCGAGGGGGTTTTTGGCAAACGACTCGTCGCCGGCGCGATGGTGTTCAGTGTTGGTCTTGGTTTGGTTGCAACTAACTGTGTGAATGCCTTCAGCTATGGCTACGACAAGCTGCGTTTCATCAAGCCCGTCTTCCTCGGTGATACGCTTTACACCATCAAGACGGATTTGGAGAAGACGCCCAAGTACAAAGAGATGGGCCTCTATCGCGCCAGCTATGAAGTTTTCAAAAACGACGGGGAACTTGTGCTTTACTGCGAACACCTGCAAACCGTGAGATATCGAACCCAACCTGTCGCAAGCGACACAATCGCCTGATGAATCTCAGAGGGTGCTGAGGCTGAAGGACAGAGAACAAGGAGACAAACCCTCAGTCGATTGACGCTGTGCCAAACCGGCACCGGGCCAACCGCAACTTTTCCGCGGCGTTGGCGTTTAAATGGGGTATGACCCGGCGTTGGTTTGTCCGCTCTCTCCTGCTCGTCTTCGCGGTCCAGACCTTGACCGCAACCGAGCCGGTCCCTGCTGCCTCATTGGAGGGAGCCCGTCGGCCGACGTTTTCCTGGGACACGGTGCCGCAGTGGCTCATTGTTAGAAAGGCCACTGCCTTCAGCGACGAGGAACTCGATCTCATCTCCAGATCACCCCTTGTGGTCTTTGAGAAGGAGACGGGCAAGGATGCGGGGTCTGTTGAAGAAGGCATCCTCCTCGCCGCTCGCGCCGTGAAGGCCAGAAACCCGGCGGGGTTCGCCCTGTTTTACTGGAATGCCGTGATCAACTACGGAAACTACAGGGCGAATGAGACCTTCGAAAGGAATCGGGAGCGTTGGGCAATGAACAAGGACGGCAAAACCTTCCTCTATAAGGACCGCTATCCGGTTTACAATCTGACAGAGCGCGGATGGCAGGACTGGTGGGTCGCCACGGCGAAACAGATGGCTTCCGATCCGGCAATCGACGGGATTATGATCGATGCCATTTGCAAAACTACGACGACAGAAGACGGAGGCCTTTCGTTGTATCCCGCGAACGACTACGGGCGGGCCTACTTTGAAACGGCTACAAGGCTGAAGACTGAGATCGGAAGCAAACTTCTGATCGGGAATGCAATCCGAGCCAACGCACCACAGGCCAACCTTCAGCATTTGAACTATTTGGATGGCTCCTATGTCGAGCGGTGGGCCCTGCCGACGGGCGGGAGTCGGTTTGAAGATTATGTGCTCGAGGGCATGGAGGCCATGACGAAGGCTCTCTCTGCGGGAAAACTCATTCTTTTCAATTCGGGTCCCGATGTTTTCGGGCGGGATCGTTTACCTCCCGGGGACCCGCGAAAGAAAGAAGAGTGGATGAAGCAAAACATCCTCTTCCCGCTGGCCGTTTTTCTGATGATCGCCGAAGAGGGGGCATACTTCCATTGGGGGACCGGCCCGAACACGATGCCCGGTGCCCACATGGACATTTGGAGAAATGACATCTATCCAGAGCTCTCGCGACCCCTTGGCAGACCATTGGGTCCGGCCGTAAAAGAAGGATTCGTTTTCACCAGATCCTTCGAGCACCTTGACATCTGGTTGGACGTGCGAGCCCGGGAAGCCAAGCTAGTCTGGAAGGCCGCAATGAATTAAGTCCTCTGCCGCAGCGGGCACCGGTGTGACAAACCCGCCACGGCATATCTCAGCGAGAAATCAGACAAAAGCGCAAGGAGAGTGCGCCGCATTGAGTCAAAGATGAGCCGGATTCAACCGCGCGAGGTTTCCTGACTATTGTGACTCGATCGGAAGCCGCCTCACGGCCAGTGCACCATCCACCTCCACAACTTCACCGGGCATGGTCTCCACGCGCAGCGTCTTTTCCCCGGATCGCAAGTTCAGCGGGCCGCCAAGGGTCGAGCGGACGCGCGCCTGCACGAGCTTTCCCTCTTTCCAAGTGAGATCGAGAACGAATCCGCCCCGGGCACGGAGCCCGCTCACCCGACCCACTGGCCAGGCGGAAGGCAGCGCCGGTAGAAGATCGATTTGAAACTCCGGGCGGTCCGGGGCCGACTTCGGATCGTGATGCCGGATCTGGCTCTGGAGCAGCATTTCCACAATCGCCGCAGTCGCCCCGAAATTTCCATCGATCTGGAAGGGTGCATGCGTGTCGAAGAGATTCGGCAGCGTCTTGTATTTCAGCAGATTGGAAAGGAGCAGAAAAGCACGGTCACCATCGCCCAAGCGGGCCCACATGTTGATTTTCCACGCCAGGCTCCAGCCCGTGCCCCCGTCCCCGCGTCCTACCAGCACCTTGCGCGCAGCCTCGAAAAACTCCGGGGTGGTCTTGGTGATGGCGTTGGCCGGGTGAAGTCCATAAAGGTGCGAGGTGTGGCGGTGCTGGGGTTCGCATTCCTGGTAATCCTCGATCCACTCCTGGATGCGCCCGGTGGCCGGGCTGATGCGGACCGGGGCCAGCCGGGCGAGTGCCCGCTCGCATTCCTGGCGGAACTCCGGGTCCATGTTCAGGATCATGCTGGCCTCGATGCAATTCGTCAGCAGGTCGTGGATGATCTGGAGATCCATTGTGGCGCCGTAGGTGAAGACGGCACGCGTCTTGCCATCGGGCAGGAAGAAACTGTTCTCGGGGGAATGCGACGGGTTGGTGATGAGCTTGCCGGCCACCGGGGTCCCGGCGGGGGCTTCCACGAGGAAATCCAGAATAAACCGGGCCGCCCCTTTCATCAACGGCCAGGCCCGGTTCTTGAGAAACGCCTCATCCCCCGTGTAGAGATAATGCTCCCATGGATGCCGGGCGAGCCACGCGGCCCCCATCGGCCAGATGCCATGGGGACCATCGGCACACGCCGTGAATCCCCAGGCGTCCGTCAAATGGTGTACGACCCAGCCCCCGGCGTTGTATTGCACCTTCGCCGTCTGCGCGCCGGGCGCCACCAGGCTGTCCATGAGATCGAACAACGGGAGATGCATCTCCGCGAGGTTGGCCTGTTCCGCCAACCAGTAGTTCATCTGGATGTTGATGTTCGTGTGGAAATCCGCGTCCCAGGGATTGTTCAGCTTCCACGCCCAGATCCCCTGCAGGTTCGCCGGGAGCGTCCCCGGCCGTGAGCTGCTGATGAGGAGATACCGCCCGAACTGGAAATACAGCGAAACCAAACCCGGATCGGGCGGACCGCTTTTGATCCGCTTCAGGCGCTCCAGCGTAGTCAGGTTCTCCACCCCGGGCGCATCCGGCCCGAGATCCAGTGCGACGCGCTGGAAAAAGGGGCGATAGTCCGCCAGATGATCCCGTAGCAGAGCCGCATCCTCCGGCACCTGGGCAAGCGTGGCGTTGACCGCGATCGCCGGATCACGCTGCGGGTCGGGCGCGCCTTTCCCCAAGCCGGGGAAATTGGTCCCGGCGGCAATGAGCAGCGTGAGAGCATCCGCCCCTTCCACGCTGAGGATGCCGCCCGTGTTGCTCACGCGACCTCCCTGGTTCCGGGCCAGCACCGTGGCCTGGAAACGGAGCCCGGGCGTGAGGGCGGGGTCCCGCTGGATCTGGCCGACAAGTTGGATGGCGTTGGGCCGCGCCGGGTCGGCCTGGCACACGGCATCCTTGGCCCGCTTGAGGGTGAGCTTGAGCGAAATCGCGCCGGGCTTGCTCGCCGTGTAACGGAGGACGATCACATTCGCCGGAGCGGATACGAAGGCCTCCCGCTGGTAGGTCACGCCATCGGATTCGTAAGTCACGTGCGCGATGGCGGTGTCCAGATCCAACCGGCGGAGATAGCCGGTGGCCGCCGTCTGCCCCGGGGCTTCGAGATAGAGTTCGCCGAGGGTTTGGTAGGATTTGATGTTGCGCGGCAGGCCCATCATGTGGATGCCCGCCAGTTGGGTGGCCTCGATGTTCTTGCCCTCGAACAGGAGGCGGCGGATTTCCGGAAGCACCTTGAGCGCCGCGGGGTTGCTCGCGTCTTTCGGTCCGCCGTCCCACAGCGAGTCCACGTTGAGCTGGACGCAATCGTCCGTGACGCCGCCGAATATCATCGCACCGAGGCGTCCATTCCCCAGCGGGAGTGCCTCATACCACTCCTTCGCGGGTGACCGGTACCAGAGGTTCAGGCGACCCTCCGGTCGGCCGGTGCTGCCGGTGACCGTGGCGCGGTCCGCCCAGGGCATGCTTTCCCCGGCCTTGCCCCCGGAGGCTTCGATCGGAAGACGCTCCAAGGCAGGCAGCGGCGGAGTCTCCGGAGATTGGGCCTCAATATCGGTCACCAAGAAGGGCATTGCCAATGCGGAGATGAAGGAAAGAGAAAACTTCATGGGAGCTAATCTCGGGCCTGTTCGGATCATTCAGCGAGGACTTTGTTTTTGCCCCAAGGCGTTCCGTCACAAATGCAAAGAGTCGCAACAGAAATTGCTGTCGAGGCTCTTTTCCAAAACGGCGAGATCCTTCAGACGTCTGGATCTCTGGCTGGATGTCAGAGCGGAGAGCCCATCTCGCGGAGTCCTCACAGCAGGGTCATTCTCACCTCTGGAGTCAACCTCCCAGCATGCTCCCCCACCCCCGGACTCCTGCCCTTCACCAATAGAAAAATCCTACAAAAAGCGTTCAAGGATCCGAGTCCCACGCGTATCCCTTTTCAATGGCATCTGTCCATAGAATCGGCCAGTTTCGCCGGAATTGCTCGGGGCCGTTGATGTGCCACTGGCACCAACCGATACCGAGCCTCTCGCAGGTTTGCATAACGAAAACATCGCTTCCAAAGCTAACCGAGCGCTCTCGGTCGCTCTCTTCGATACCCAACACATTCGCCGGAAAACCCGGCGGAAAATTGTTCTCCGAGGGCCAGGCCGGAAAATCTTGGTGAAAGGCGCGCAAATTCTCCATCTGGGGGAAGAGAGCTTCGTCAGCATGATAGAGGTGGTACGCGACCGAGGTTCTCGTCCAATCGATCCCTCCCGCCAGCTTTTCGAAACTGCGGGTGAGATTGCTCATTGCCGAGCGGGTCCCCCACCCGGATACCCCTGCGGGCGTGAGAACCATGATGTGTGTGGTTGGAGCATGCCTTCGAGCAACGGCATAGACACGGGCCAGTGCCTCCAGTGTGCTCTGAGCCTCACCCCCCAACGCGCCATCCCTCCCCGGTCCAGTGATCGCCTCATTCGAAAGTTCGAATGCCACATGCGTCCTGTTCGCGAACGTGGGTGCGACAGCAGACCAGAGATCTGTGTTGAGTTTATCGTCATACTTGGGATGAGGACCGGGCACCCGGTTATGGGCGTTGATGATCGCGTAAAGACCGTTTCTTGAACAGTGATCAACCGCGCGTTGTAAGCGAGCCAGCATTGCTCGGCGATACTCGGGGTCCTTCCAATCGTATTTTACCCAGCCTTTTTCATGGATCCAAACGTCAAAGAGGATCAGACGAACGGCATTGATCCCGGCATCCCGCAAGTCTTTGTAATAGGATGCCGGAGGTTCCTGAGGCTGCTGGGACCAGATCCAGGCCGTTCCCGCCCTGAGGGGTGAGTTTGCATCGGTTCGAAGCACCTTCAGGGTCCGAGCGGGGTCGAGCGCGTCAGGGATCTCCACGACTCGGATGCGAGCGCGATCAGAAGGTAATGGAGCCGAGAGAATGGTTTCCTGCCCGGCCATCCGGCTTGTGGCAGCGACGAGACAAGCTGCAAAGAGTAGGAACGTGAGACACACGGACGATGTGTCTCGCACTTGCACAATCCTCAAAGCAGAACCCTCCGAGCATGCACCTTCAAGAACGTCTCCAAGCACAGTGGCAGCTGTGAGATTTTCACAACGAAACTCCGATTACAGGCGTGATACGAAGCATTATCCGAAAACGAAAATCCCGCTTGAAGCAAAGCCTCTCAGCGAAACTCGATGCAAACCTCCGCGTCTGGAGCCACCTCCAGCCGGAAACGGGCGCGACGGTATCCGCCAGGATCGATTTCTTCATCAAAAGCCAGGCGCCTACCGTCCACCACGATCGTTCGGGCTTTACCAATGGGAAGAGAGGCTTCGAGTTGCACCGTATGGGGGTTGGGATTGCCAAAGAGGGCGGTTGTTTCGGTCCGGGAAACGGTGAACCGGTCGATGCCGCGAGGGAACCCGGTCCAGGTGAACGCACCTATGGTGGCGTCCGGTTCCCAGCGGAAGCGACGCGCCGGTGCATCATACTCTACCCCGAGAAACTTGGCTTGGAAGAGCATGGAAAAAACGCCGGCAGTCCATGCCGCCTTGCCGATATCGGCGAAGGCGCGGATCGGGTGTTGGTAAGACGGTGTTCCTTCGTAGCCGAAGCTCCACCACCAATTCGAACCATCGGCATCGGTCACCCGCCGTAGTTCGGTCATCGCCGCGTGCGGTCCCCACAGATCATCCGGACTCAGAACGGCGCCAAGGGCTTTGTTGTATCCGGGCGAGGTGGTGTTGGCGCCTTTCCAACGCAGTCCGAAAAATTCGGGGTTGTAGTTGGGATTCTCCGGGCTCATGGCAAACCGCATCGTTCCGAGGTAAAGAGGATCGTGGAACCGCAGGAATCCATAAACCGGCGCGAGTGTGGTGTCGGATTCCTCGCCGTCATGGAAGGGCCGGTCGGGTTGTCCGGGGCTGTGGGCCGTTTCGTTGAGATACGGCCCATGACGGCCTGTCATGACACAGTGCGAGTGGATCGCCTCCCGAACCCTGCCGGCGATTTCGATCAATTCGGCGGCACGCTCCAGTTCGCCGTAGGCTTCGGCAAGAAGGCGCGCGTAGCTGGTCAAGGCGTGCCATACGCACAGATTCGAGCCGGTGTGGAAAGAAGCACCGCACTCACCGTCCGAGATGTAGTCAGACGGGAAGAGCCAAACGTTCGGGTCGGTTCTCCCGCCGAGGAGTTCGCTGACGATACGGTCCCAGTGGGCGCGCAGCGCGGGATGACTCCTGAAAAACGCGGCATCCCCGGTATTTTGGTAATAGAGGCCGGCCAACATGAGGCTGGAGACAGAGAGGCTGATCGAGTGCTGAACGCCTCCGCGGAACTGTGAGCCTTTTGGTCGGACTCCGTAGGTGGCGAACCAAAGAATCTGCTGCTGGGCCAGATTTGGATCGATCACCGCGCAGGGAAGCGTTCCGTAAAAACAATCCTTCATCCACGTCAGCCGGGTCGGTTCATAACTCCCCCAGTTGCCCCCGATGAAAGCGCCGGATCCGTCGGTCTGCGGCGCCATGGCCAGACTTTGTACTGCCTGCAAGATCTGGCGTTCATGGAAAGGGGCAAGCCAGGGATGATCCGGCGTTTCCAGTCGGCCAAGCAGCGATTCGAAGTAAGTCAGTGTTTCACCCAGCCATTCCTCGACCGTCCGCGTCTGGAGGACATGGAGAACATCATCGCCGGGCTGGCGCAGTACGGCGGGAACCCAGCGTGAGGCGCCGGGGGCGAGATGCACCGGCACGTGAAATGTGGCACCCCGGTCCGCAGCGCCATGGTTTGCATCGAAGCTTCCCGAGACCACCCCGGCGGTCCGAGCGCTCTCGTATCCAAACCACTCGATCTCAAAGTTGAAGGGATCACGTGCCGGCCAGCGCAGACTGGTGGCGGCATTCGCGGCGCGGTCGCACAGCGGAGCCCCGATGATTCCGTTTAGCGGCGTGTTTCCAGTGTTTTTCAGGAGGACCCCGTAAAAGACGGCGGATGGACGTTGCCTGCCATCGCGTGAAACCGGTGCGAAGGCCAAAAGAGTTGCCGAGAAGCGGCCTTGGGAATCCGTGAGGGTGGAGACTGGGATCAAATTGCGAAGAAGACCGGTGCGCAGATTCCAGTCCACCGGCTCCTCGCTGCCGAGCCCTGCCGAGTCGAACGAAGCAGCCAGCGTGGTGCTGTTTCCCTCCCATTCGAAAGTGAAAGCGTAGCTGCCATACGTGCTACAGTCTTTGGCCATCCATACGCCCGGCCACCCCGTCGTGGTAGCCCGATAGCCGTTGCGGTAGGCGCTGACCGTGCGCAGCGCTCCGTTGGCCCCCATGTTTGCCAGCATCGTGCCATTGGAAACGTCAAAGGTGATTTTATCTCGATCGGTGGTGGAGGCAAAGTGGCTCTCCGGATCAAACGTGCGCCACACGCCTGCCAGGCGTTCGATGCCGAAAAACGGACCGGGTGGGGTCTGGAGGAACTCAACGATGTTCATGGCGGGGCCTCTGCAAAGAAGAGCTCAAAGGCAGGCTTCCGGCCTTAACAGATCGAATCCAACCAAGCAAGAATCCCCAAGGATTCTCTTGTGATCGCCTGGAAGCTGATCCCGAGAACCGACTTGCAGACTCACTGTCCGCTCGCAGCAGCCCACAAAGGGGTTGCAGGAATGGCCCGAGTTCAAAGTTAAACCATAAGTGACTTCCCTGTAACCCTCGCAGAATGGCGGACCTCAGCAAAAGCCCGTGAAAGCTTGCTGGCCGAAATGATCGATCTCCGGCATCACGACTCGATTTCGGCGGCGTCGAGCCAGTGGCAGTAGGTCTTCACCAAAGCGTTCGAGGTCGAGGTGAGACGCTTCTGGGTCTGGTCGAGGTATTCGTGGAGTCCGGTCTCGAAAATGGTGGCGATCGTGGTGTAGTCGAGCCCGGAGCGGAGCATGCCGCAGAGGCGCTCGGCTTCATTGCTGAAGTGCCCGCGCTCGCAACCCGAGATTTCGTGCAGGGCGGTGTCGAGGGCGTCGACGCAGAAGCGGATCGATCGCGGGAAGGAATCGTGGAGGATGAGAAACTCCGCGACCTCCCAACTCGTGATCTGTGCGCGGGAGACCTTCAAAAATGCCTCCATCGCGCTGCAGGAGCGGAGCACTGCCATCCACTGGGTCACATCGACATTCCCTCCGACCTTCTCGCCACTCGGGAGGAGAATGTGGTACTTCACGTCGAGGACTCGCGACGTGGCGTCGGCCCGCTCAAGAAACTTCCCGGCCTGGAGGAACTGCCACCCCTCGCCGTGCGTCATCGTCGCATCGGTGATGCCTTGGAACGAGTGCAACTGATCCACAAGGGACCGGTAAAAGTCAATCGGGCTGTCTTGAAACGCTGCGCGGGCCGCAGGACTCCGGAGCGTAAGGTAGATGCGGTTCAGTTGCTCCCACATCTCGCTGGAGATCTGCTCGCGCACGGTGCGGGCATTCTCACGGGCTGCGGAGACGCAATTGACGATCGAGTTCGGATTCTTCTTCTCGAAGGTCACGAACTCCATGACCGCATCCCCGGTGGGTTCCGGAAAAATCTCCGCGAAGATCTCCTGGTCCTCGAGCGTCGCGAGAATGGGCTGCCAGTGCTGACCGGCGGTGGATCCGCTTTGATCCTCGAAATCGAGGATGAGCTGGATGTTGACATCGAGAAGGCGGGCGTTGGATTCCGCACGCTCCATGTAGCGGCTCAACCAGAAGCAGGCATCCGCAACGCGACTCAGCATACACCCTCCTCGTCGAGAACCCACGTATCCTTGCTTCCACCTCCCTGTGAGGAGTTGACCACCAGGGAACCCTTCCGCATCGCCACCCGCGTGAGGCCGCCCGGAATGATGACGGTTTTCTCCCCGGAGAGGATGTAGGGACGGAGATCAATGTGGCGGCCCTCGACGCGTCCGTCGCAGTAGCAGGGCGAGCGGGAAAGCTGCACAACGGGCTGCGCGATGTATCCGCGCGGATCGGCGAGAATGGCTGCACGGAACTTCTCGATCTCCTCGCGCGTCGCGTGTGGGCCAATCATCATACCATAGCCTCCGCTCTCGTTCGCGGCCTTCACTACGAGTTCGGGAAGATGCTCGAGGATGTATTTGCGATCGCTCTCGACGGCGGAGAGGAACGTCTCGACATTCGGCAGTACGGGCTCCTCGCCAAGGTAGAAACGGATCATCGCCGGCACATAGTAGTACGTGACTTTATCGTCCGCCACACCGGTGCCGAGGGCGTTGGCGAGGTTGACATTGCCCGCCCGATACGCCTCGACAATGCCGGGCACGCCCAGCACGGAGTCCTTTCGGAAGACGGTCGGATCGAGAAAATCATCGTCGATGCGCCGGTAGATGACATCCACCTGCTTGAGCCCCTTCGTGGTCTTCATGTAGACCTTCGCGTCCTTCACGACGAGGTCCTGCCCGACGACGATTTCGATGCCCATCGAGCGGGCAAGGAACGAATGCTCGAAATACGCCGAGTTGTAGATGCCCGGGGTGAGAACAACAACGGTCGGGTCGGGATTTCCGCCCGGCGCAACGTGACGGAGAGCGGCGAGAAGTTCTTGCGGATACCGCCCGACGGGTCGCACCGCGTAGCGCGAGAAAAGCTTCGGGAAGACGCGCTTCATCGCCTGCCGGTTCTCGAGAAGGTAGGACACCCCGGAGGGGCAACGGCCGTTGTCTTCAAGAACCATGTATCGGCCATCCGCCCCACGGATGAGATCCGTCCCGCAGACGTGAATGTAAATGTCCCGGGGCAGGTCGAAGCCAACCAACTCGGGCCGGAAGTGCTTGGCGCTGCGGATGATTTCCTCCGGAATGATGCCTTCCTTCACGATGCGCTGATCGTGGTAGATGTCGTGCAGGAAAAGGTTCAGTGCCGTGAGGCGTTGGACGAGACCGCGCTCGATCACCGCCCATTCGTCCGCCGGGATAATGCGCGGGATGAGATCGAACGGCATGATGCGCTCCGTGCCCTCGTCCCCGCTGTAGACGGTAAACGTAATGCCCTGATTCAAGTAGGACTTCTCGGCCATGGTGCGCTTGCGCTCGAAGTCTGCGAGATCCATTTCGGCAAACCGCTCGCGCAGCAACCGGTAGTGGGGTCTCACCTCCCCTGTCGGATTCATCATCTCGTCGAAGAATCCGGTTGCGTCGTACTGATCAAAAAGTCCCTGCATCCGCTGGGAAACTTGCAGACCCCTCAGCCGTTGAAAAGCGGAAAAAACAGCTTTCTAGGCCGCCGCGGCGTTCCGCTCCTCGCGGAGCACGCCACCGAACTTCGGATACACAAACCGCGACGCGATACCGCGCAGACGTGTGCGTCCGAGCGCCAACGAGACACCGTGTTCGCGCAATTCCGAAAGCGACGCATGCAGCAGGGCACTGCCCAGTCCGCGACTGCGGTACTCCATCAGGATGGCCGGCCCGGAGAGAAGATTGTTCTCCGCCTCCAGAGAGCAGTCGAGCAGAGAGGCCCCAACGATCCGGGAACCGTGACTCAAAACAAGACATGTCGGCGTCTCGGTTTCGAAAGCCTTGGCGACAAGCGGCGGAAGCGTGGAGATCATCGAGCGACTCACGTCGTTCCACTCGGGATCCAAGGCAAAGGCCGCCGTGAGCACCGAAACCACAGCGCTCTGTTCCTCTTTGCGGGCATGGCGTATCGCATGGGGAGGCGGAACAACGGGAACCGACGGCAAAGATGCCGTCTTCCACTGGAAGACAACCCAGTTCGTCATCGGGAGAGATGTTCGGGTTTCGGAAAAAGGAACCTCACGAGGCTCCCTGATCGTGGCGACTGACCCACCAAACAGTTCCGATGAGAAGAAGCGTGAGGACCGAGAAGGCCGGGAAGGTAAGCATGGCAGCGCGGCGGGTGTTCCCAAGTTTTCTGCATAAAGTCAAATCTTTTTCGCAGCATACGCGAATCCCGTCAGTCCAGTTGCACCGAAAAAAAGTCCCGGAAAACCGCGCGGTAGACATCCCGCTTGATGGGGGGCACCCAGTCGATCTGGAAGATGCCGGGATCGATCCAACGCGAGTCTTGAAATTCCTCCCGGTCGACGGCGATGGCGTCCTCGGCACCGTTGCGGATGTCCGCGAGGAAGTAGATCTGGGCCTGACCGCCAAAGCCTTCTTTGCGGAAGCCCTGCCGGAACTCATAACAGTAAGGCCCGCGGGACGTGACGACGCGGTAGTCCGAAGGCCCGAGGGAGATTTCCTCGCGGACCTCACGTGCCAACGCGGCCTCGTCGGTCTCCTCCGGGCGGCATCCACCCTGCGGGAACTGCCAGGAACCGCGGTAATCGGAGCGCTCGCAGACGAGCACGCGCCCGTCGGCACGACGAAGGATGAGGGCCACGTTTCTCCGGTAATTCACTTGGCGAACCTAAACGAAAACCTCGCCGCCGCAAACTGGAAGCTTGCCAGCACGGTGGAAGGCACGATGAATCAGGGGATGAGCACCGTTCGGACAGCTTGTCTCGCAGCGTTGGTTGGCGTGGCCACCCTCACCGCGCAGACCCCCACCCCGTCGCCGACTCCCGAGACCGGGGGCGCGTTCTGGAGAGCGGAACTGCCGGGCGGAACCTACATGGTCGCCCTTCCCGCAATCGCCTCAATTTCTTCCCACGAGTATCTTGTGGATGGCGCCTCGCGTGTCACCGAGGTGACGGTGGATACGCTGGGCTCGGTGCAGGCGCGGTTTTATTTTATCGAACCGAACATCCCGCAGGCCCCGGGGGGAATCGGCCAGTCGGCGTTGAATTTCGCACAGGAAAAAGCCGCCGAGGCTCTCGAACGCAGCGGAACCGACGTCTGGAAGAAAGTCGTGAAAAAATACCCGGAGGCCACGCATGCCCACACCGTGGAGTACCGGCTGGATTCCAAGGAAGCGTTGGCGAGTTTGTTCCGGAGTCTGGAGAGCTCGTGGCGGGAAGGACGGGGCCGAACATTCAAGCCTTGAATGCCCCGCGCGAAACGGCCATGGTCCCGCCTCGTCAATTCTCCATGTCTCCGAGTACGCCGCACAAACCTTCCCATGAATGCGGTGTGTTTGCGATCTATGGCCACCCCGACGCCGCGCTCCTGACTTATTACGGTCTCTTCGCCCTGCAGCATCGCGGGCAGGAAAGCGCCGGCATCGTTTCGGCCAAGGGGTCCGAACGCGCCTTCCAGTCCCACAAAGGCATGGGCCTTGTAGCCCAGGTGTTCCCTCCCGGGGAACTCGACCGCCTTGCCGGCACTCGCGCGATCGGCCATGTGCGTTACTCGACGACCGGATCGAGCACCATCAAGAATGCCCAGCCGTTCACGGTTGATACGGCTCGCGGGCAACTGGCCGTCGCCCACAACGGCAACCTCGTCAATGCCGCGGCCCTCCGGTCCGAACTCGAGGCACGCGGATCGATTTTCCAGACCACGGTGGACAGCGAGATTATCCTGCACCTGCTCGCCCAGCCCCACGGCGTTGGCGGAGGCCTCTCGGCCCTTCGCAGGCTGGAGGGGGCTTTCTCGATCGTGCTCATGGGAGAACACGAGATTATCGGATTCCGCGATCCGCACGGGTTCCGCCCGCTGTGCATCGGAAAAGTCGATGGCGCTTACGTGCTGGCCTCGGAAAGCTGCGCCTTCGACCTGATCCATGCCGAGTTCATCCGCGATGTCGAACCCGGCGAAGTCGTCATCATCGACAACAACGGCATCCGGAGCGAATGGCCGTTCAAGTCGGGACGAAGCGCGTTTTGCATCTTCGAGTATGTGTATTTCGCGCGGCCGGACAGCACGATGAGCGGCGTGAACGTCAGCAAGGCGCGCGTCGAGATGGGCCGCGAACTTGCCCGCCGCCACCCGGTCGAGGCGGACCTCGTCGTGCCGGTGCCCGATTCCGGCATTTATGCCGCTCTCGGGTTCGCGGAGGAACTCGGCATCCCATACTACCCTGCCTTCGTGCGGAACCACTACATCGGCCGCACATTCATCCAGCCCACGCAGATCATCCGGGACTTCAACGTGCGCGTGAAATTGAACCTCATCCGCGAAGCCGTCGAGGGGAAGCGTGTGGTCGTCGTCGACGACTCGATCGTCCGCGGGACGACAGCCCGCACGCGCGTGGTGAACCTCCGCGAAAACGGCGCGAAAGAAGTCCACATGCGCATCAGTTGCCCCCCACACAAGCATGCCTGTTACTACGGCATCGATTTTCCCGATCCCGAAAAGCTCATCGCGAACCAGTACTCCCACGAGGAAATCTGCAAATACCTCGGAGCGGACTCGATCGGTTACCTCGAGGTGGAAGGCATGGTGCGCGCGACCGGACGGCCGTTCAACGACTTCTGCATGGCGTGCTTCAACGGGGACTATCCCGTGCCCTTCGACGAGAATTTCGAGAAACTCATCATGGAAAAACGGCTCACGAAATCCCGCCTGCTCGAGCCCAGCGAGAACCGCCTGCTATGAAGAAGAAAGTGAAAGCCTACGCCGCAGCCGGCGTGGATGTGGACCTCGGCAACAAAGTCAAGAAAGGCATCCAAGCCGCCGTGCGCTCGACCCATGGACCCGCTGTGCTGGGGAAGATCGGGGGATTCGGCGGGCTCTTCCGGCCCGATCTGAAGGGTCTGCGTGATCCGGTGCTCGTCTCCAGTGTGGACGGCGTGGGGACCAAATTGAAGATCGCTTTCGCCACGGGCCGCCACGACACGATTGGTCAGGATCTGGTGAACCATTGTATCAACGACATCGCCGTGATCGGCGCGCGCCCGTTGTTTTTCCTGGACTACATCGCGGGCGAGCGGCTGGATCCGACCGTCTTCCGCGATGTGCTGAAGGGCTTTACAAAAGCCTGCAAGGAGGGGGGATGCGCGCTCATCGGCGGCGAGACCGCCCAAATGCCGGGGATGTACAAACCCGGCGAGTACGACGTCGCCGGGACAATCGTCGGGCTCGTTGACCGGCCGAAACTTCTCGATGGCTCAAAGATCCGTCCGGGGGATGTTCTGGTCGGGCTCAAGGGGAACGGACTGCACACAAACGGTTACTCGCTGGCCCGCCGCGTGCTTCTCGACACAATGGGACTCTCGCTCGCCAAGCCGGCTCCGGGAATGAAGGCTCCCCTTGGCCAGGAATTGCTGCGCGTGCATCCAAACTACCAACCCCTCATGGCCTCGCTGCCCGAGGGCTCGCTGCATGGTGCGGCTCACATCACCGGTGGCGGACTGCTCGACAACCTTCCGCGCGTGCTGCCGGACGGCTGCCGTGCACGGATCGACCGGGCCTCGTGGAAGGTGCCGATGATTTTCGAGATCATCCGCTACGGCGGCAATGTGGACGAGATGGAGATGTACCAAGTCTTCAACATGGGAATCGGCATGGTGCTCGTGGTCCCGCAGGCCCGCGCCACGGAAGTGCTCAAGTGCACACGGGGCGTGGTGATCGGACGCATCATCAAGGGGCCGAAGGATGTCGAGATTGTCTAGCTGCCCGCGATTCCTCCCGTGAACGTCTGGAAGCGAAAACCCGCTCTCGGCATTGGCATCGGTGTCGGACTTGTCGGCGCCGTCGCGCTCGCCTTGCGCTACGGAATGCGCCGTGCGGCGAGGCAGCCGATTCCCGATGATATCTCGCCTGCCATTTTTGCAACGCGGGTTTTGCAGACCGCTCACGGCGAGATGATCTACCATATCTCGGGCTCCGGAGATCCGGTCGTTTTCCTTCATGGCGTTTTTCCGGGCGCCTCATCCTACGAGTGGTCGAAGGTCTATCCACGCTTTGCCTCGAGCCATGAAGTTCTCGTGCCGGACTTGATCGGGTTCGGGGAATCCGAGCGTCCGGCCGCCCAGATGGATGCCGACGACCATACGGCCAGTCTGGCGGATTTTCTTCGCGGAGCGGCTCCGGGCGGACGCGCGGTCGTGATCGCAAGCGGCCTCACCGCCGGAATGGCCCTGCGCTTGGCCGCCACCCACCCCGAGACCCTTTCGCGGTTGATCCTCCTTCTTCCAACGGGCTTGAAGGAGTCCGGCACATGGCGGGCCATGGGCATGCAGGCGCTGAGCGGAATGCCGGGAATCAACCGATTCGTTTACCGGAACTATCTCGCCCGCACATCCTTCATCCGTGGCTGGCTCTCGAAGTTTGCCTTTGCGGAGCCCACGGCCGTCACCGACGAGATGGTCACCATCCTTTCCACCTGCGCCCAGCAATACGGAGCCGAGCACGCGATCCTGGCCTTCCTCCGCGGCCGTCTGGCATTCGACATCGAGGCCAGACTCGCCCAAATCTCGGCGCCCGTGCATATTCTCTGGCCCGAACGGGCTTACGGTTTCACGGTGGAAACCGGCCGGGCCCTGGCCGGACGCATACCTGGTGCCTCGTTCGAGACCATCCCCGCCGCCGGCGTTCTCGCCGCCCTCGAGGTTCCCCAAAGCATCGGGAGCGCGATCGAACGGCTTCTCCCCACCGAGCCGCGGCTGCTCGACTAGCAGGTTTCTCCGTGTTTTTTTCCAAGAAACTGCTACGCACATCGGCAACACCGTGAACGTTTCCGACCTCCGCGAAATTCTTCAGTACGTCCCGCGCTTTCGCGAGCGCGTCTTTGTGGTTGCCGTGGACGGCGAGGTGGCCGCGTCGGAAAATTTCCCGAATGTCCTCCTCGATCTCGCGGTTCTGCGCTCGCTCAGCATCAAGGTGATCCTCGTCCACGGAGCGAGCCACCAGATTCTGCGCCTCGCGGAGTCACGCTCCGCCGCGCTGTCGAGCGCCGACGGCATCGGCGTCACGGACGCTCCCACTCTGCAGCTTTCGATCGACGCCGCGATCCGTCTCACCAACGAGATCATGGAAGGTCTATCCAGCGTGGATCTCCGAGCGGCCTACATCAACGCCATCATCGCGCACCCGGCCGGCATCCTCGGCGGAGTCGATCAGCAATACACCGGCAAAGTCGAGCGCGTGGACGTGAAAGCGCTCAAGCTCCTCATTGACGAGGGCATTGTTCCCATCGTGCCTCCGCTCGGCTTCGACGGCGAGGGCCGGACTTACCGGGTGAACTCGGATGCCGTGGCTGTTGAAGTCGCCGAGGAACTGTCCGCCGCGAAGATTCTTTACCTGGCTCCGAGCCGCTCGTTTCCTGCCGCCTCGCTGCCGCGCCAGCTTTCCGTTCCGGAGACCCACGACTTGCTCCGCAAACGGAAGGCCGATCTGGCGGCCGGTCTCGTCTCCAAGCTGGAACAGGGTGCGCGGGCATGCGTCCAAGGCGTTCCGCGCGTACACATCCTGGATGGGGGAATCAATGAGGCGCTTCTGAGCGAACTCTTCAGCCACGACGGCGTCGGCACGATGATCTACTCGAACGAGTATCAGCAAATCCGGCGCATCTTCAAAAAAGACGTCCGGGCTGTGATGTCGCTCATCCGGCAATCCGTAAGGAACGAGGAACTCGTGCGCCGCACACGCTCGGAGATTCTGGAGCACCTGGAGGACTATTGGTTGCTCGAAATCGACCGCGCCCCGATCGCCTGCGTCGCGCTCCACCTTTATCCGGAAGACGCGGCGGGCGAACTCGCCTGCCTGCACGTCAGCCAAGCCCACGAGAATCAGGGACACGGCCGCAAGCTCATGGCCTTTGTGGAGAACCTCGCCCGCGAGAAAGGCGTGCGGAATCTCTTTGCCCTCTCCACGCAGGCCTACAGCTATCTCGAGCAAAAAGGCGGTTACCAACCCGCCGATGCATCCCTTCTGCCGGCACCACGGCGCTTCAAATACGAAGCCAGCGGACGGAACTCAAAAGTGCTCGTAAAGCCTCTGCGCGCCTGAGATGGAGGGCATCCACACGCACTTTCTGTGGATCGATTGGGTCGTCCTCGCCGGCTACCTTGCCGCAACCACATGGATCGGCCATGCGCTCCGCGGCCGACAGTCCACCATCAAAGACTTTTTTCTGGCCGGGCGTTCCCTGCCGTGGCCCGCGGTGACGGGATCGATCATCGCAACGGAGATCAGCGCCATCACCTTCGTCGGGGTGCCGGGCATGGTCTTCGCGGCAGGCGGGGATTTCACCTACTTGCAATGGGGCATCGGCTCACTCATCGCCCGCGTCATCGTCGGCGTCTGGTTCGTGAAAGTCTTCTACGAACGCGGGATCTTCTCGCCCTACGATTACATGCAGTCGCGCTTGGGACGCGGTGCACGGGCTTTGACGACGTGGCTTTTTTTCATCGGCTCAGTGCTGGGCCAGGGCGTGCGCCTTCTTGTAACGGCCTTGATTCTTTGGACCGTAACCGGCCTCCCCTTCGAGTGGTGCATCGCAATCATCGGACTCTTCGCCATCGTTTGGACACTCATGGGGGGAATGACCACTGTGATCTGGACGGATGTGATCCAGTTTTTTGTCTTCATCGGAGGCGGTCTCATCGCACTGGCGGTGCTTGTTTCCCAGATCAACGGCGGGGTTCCCGAACTTCTTCGCGTGGCCGGAGAAGCCGGAAAAATGAGGGTGCTCGACCTTTCGACGAATCCGAACGTGCAGTTCACCCTCTGGGTTGGCCTTCTGGCCATGCCCTTTCAGAACCTCGCCGCGTTCGGCACCGACCAACTCAATGCCCAGCGCATGTTCTGCTGCCGTTCCCCGCAGGATGCCTCCAAAGCGATCATCGCCAGCAGCCTTTCGCTTCTGGTCACCGTCCTCATGCTCCTCGTCGGAGCAGCCCTCTTCGTCTATTATGTGCAGCATCCTCCGACGGCTGCGGAACAGGCCGCCTTCACGAAAGATCCCGACTCGGTCTTTCCTGTGTGGATCACGACCGTTCTGCCGCCCGGCCTGACAGGCCTCATCCTCGCCGGGGCATTCGCCGCCGCGATTTCCAGCCTCGACTCCGCCCTCGCCGCCCTCGCCCAGACCTCCCTCGCCCTGATCCACGGCAAGAACGGAATGGAGTCTGCAAACCAGCATCGCCTGATCGTGCAGTCCCGATGGATGATTGTCCTGTGGGGACTCGCTCTCATCGCCGTGGCCATCGGCCTCCAAGCCGTGCGCGGCCATATCAATCTCCTGAGCCTCGCCTTCGGAATGGTCGCCTACACTTACGGGCCCATGCTTGGCGCGTTTCTCCTCGCCTTGAGTCCGCTGCGCCGCGATATCCGCGGCATTTGGATCGGTGCGGTTCTCTCGATCCTTCTCGTTCTTTGGGTCCGGCCCGACGTTTACAACATCCTCGTGGCCGCCGGCTGGCTCACCGAAGACCGGGCCGCCGCACTGCGGCCGGAAGTCAACTTCGCCTGGCTCTACCCCGTCACATGCCTGCTCACACTTGGTTGCGGAGTCCTCTTCGGCCGCAAGGTTGCTCCGGAACACACCCCGCGGTCGGAGGGGCAGAGTCAAGGCTTTTAATCCACCAATCCCGACAAAAATCTCACCCGAATCCCATGAATTTTCTTGAGGAGGAATACCCCGGTTTTTATGCTCTTCGAGCTTTCGCCGGAGACGGAGAGAAGGCCTGTGAATAACTTGTGAAAAACGACCGATCCCCCCGATACCGAGCGAGAGCCGGCTCCCTTTGCCGCCGATTGAGGCCGAAGGCCCATCGGCTTCTCGCCGATCAGGTCGGGACCTCATGGTTTCCACAAGGCGCTTGATAACAAAGATTTAAGAATTGAAAACAAAGACTGTCATGCCAAGGACGAGCGGAGAATCCCCGGGGGTTCTCTCCATGCACTCCGGCAGGACCGCTTCTTTCCCGCCCTCCGAAGGGGAGTGCACAACCACGGACATGATCATGGATAGCAAGGATTTGTGGGGCTCGATTGCGGCGAAGATCAAAGGACGCATCAGCGCGGACGGTTACGAGCGTTGGTTCGCGGGCATTTCGGCTGTTTGCTCGGAGCCCGATACCCTGACGGTTTCTGTTCCGAATCCGATCCACCAGTTCTTCATCGAAAGCAATTACCTCCCGCTTCTCGAAGAGGCCGTGCGCGACTGCGCCCCCGCGATAGAAAACATCCGCTTCGCCTCAGTTGCGCCTGCCACCGAGCCCGAGCACGAGCCTGCCCCCCGCACGTCGGCAAAATCCGCGAAGGAACGTGCCGCCGCAGTCCCTGCGACGACGGGAATGAATGCCCGCAACACGTTCGACACGTTCGTCGTGGGTTCGAACAACCAGTTCGCCCACTCGGCCGCCATGGCGGTCGCGAACGCCCCGTCGCGGACGTACAACCCTTTCTTCATCTACGGCGGGAGCGGTCTCGGGAAGACCCACCTCCTCCAGGCGATCGGACACCATATTCTCGCGACCCAAAAGTCCGCAAAAGTGGTCTATCTTTCCAGCGAGCAGTTCACGAACGAGTTTATCGACGCGATCAAGAACGGCACGCTCGTGAAATTCCGCAAACGTTATCGCCAGGCGGATGTCCTCATGATCGACGACATCCAATTCCTCGCCGGCAAGGACCGTTCCCAAGAAGAGTTCTTCCACACCTTCAACACTCTCCACGACGGCCACAAACAGATCGTGCTATCCAGCGACCGGCCCGCGAGCGAGATCGAGACCCTCGAGCAGCGCTTGGTCTCCCGCTTCGAGTGGGGCATGACCGCCCAACTCCAGCCTCCGGATACCGAAACGCGCATCGCCATTCTCCGGAGCAAGGCCGAAAACCTGCAGATCCGGCTGGAGCCATGGATTCTCGAGTTTCTCGCGGATCGCATTCGCAACAACGTCCGCCGCCTTGAAGGTGCATTGATGCGCGTCGCTTCCTACAAATCGCTCAGTGATCGCCCGATCGACCGCGAGGTCATCGAGAACCTTCTCCGCGACATTTTCCAAGAGCAGGCGAAGCGCTCGGTCACGATCGATCAGATTCAACGCCGGGTGGCCGAGCAGTTCGACATTCGCCTCGCGGACATGACCAGCAAGCGGCGTCCGGCGAACATCGCCTTCCCTCGCCAGATCGCCATGTATCTGGCCCGGGAGCTGACCGGATCCTCCCTCAGCGACATCGGCGACGCATTCGGCGGGAAGGACCATGGCACCGTAATCCACGCGCACAAACTCGTCCGTAAACGGATGGAGGAGGACGAGAAGACACGGCACCTCGTCGCACGTCTCGACAGCGAACTCCAGCGCTGAGCCGCAGCTTGTCGGCGGACTCCCGCCCCGCTATGGTTGTTGCCATGAAGCTGATTCTCTCGCTCTGTTTCCTTCTCCTTGCCATTTCCGGCCTACGTGCCGACGATGCCGTCCGGGCGACCCAGTCCCGCCTCGCTGCGCTCGGCTTTTACAACGGCAAAGTCGACGGCCAGATGGGAAGCCAGACAAGCGCAGCGATCCGCCGCTACCAGATTGCCGAAAATCTGAAGGTCACCGGAGAGCTCAATCGCCAGACGCTCGATCGTCTCGGTATCGAAGGGACCGCACCTGTGCCCGCGTATGTCGCCCTGGCGGACATCTTCAAGGGAGGACCCTACATTTCCGTGGGGCCGGAAATGCAGGTCGCCGTGGTCAAGCAAGCGCAGAAGAACCTGGCCCTCCTCGGCTATTACAACGGACCCAAAGACGGAATGCCGAATGCCGCCCTCACAACGGCGATCAAGCAGTGGCAACGCAGCGCCGGTCTTCGCCAGAACGGACGGTTCGACGAGAACACGCTGAAGGGTCTCGACTTGATGCCTGACTGAGATTCGGCGGGATTGCCTGCTTGCGCCGGAGCGCGCCAGCAGTTTTACTCCCGTGACAAGCCGGCGTGGCGGAATTGGCAGACGCGCACGACTCAAAATCGTGTTCCTTCGGGAGTGTGGGTTCGAGACCCTCCGCCGGTAATCTCTGTAAGAGCACTAGCTGTAGTTGAGGAGAGCCTCTTCGTTTGAGTGAACTCTTCGCGGCTTGATGCCCATTCGAACGTATCTCACAACAAAGAGACCATCTCCCGTGCTGCGCGTCGTCCGCTGTCCACAGCCCCATGGACAGTGGCTGGATGCGTGGATGAGCAGGCCTCCCCCGCAAAGAAGAGCGTCTGATCAACCGCCGCAGCAAGTCGCACCGAATCCTCGGGAGACGACCCGGGCGCAAAATGGGAGTAGCTTCCGAGTGCGAAGGGATCCGAGGCCCAGCGCGTGATATGCACTTTCGAGGGATCGGGAATACGCCTGCCGAACATTTCACGCAGCGCGTCCATCCCCGAACGAACAAGCTCCCTATCAGAGAGAGTTTCAAGGCGCACCGCGCAGCGTCCTCCATGAAATCCGATGAGTGCCGCACGTCCGTTGACGGGCGCGAGGTTCACCCACTCCTCCCATTCTCCGGATCCCTCCGACACCCTCCCGAACAGCGCCGTATCCCTCGGCCAGAAGACTGCCGGGAACTCCATCACGACCTTGTTCAAAGTGCCCACACCGAGACGCGCAATCGCGTGAGACTTGGATGCAGGCAGTTCCGGCAGGAACCGGACGCTCCCACTCTTGAGCACACCCAGGGGCAAAGTCACGATGAGAGCACGAGCCTCATACTCACCACGATCTGTCGTAACGCGCACCCGATGTTTAGCCCATTCAATCCTCCGAACGCTCTCGCCGAGCAGCAATCTTTGAGGCGGACGCAGCGCACGAAAGATCCCCGCATAGCCATCGGGAAAAACGGCGTCGCCTCCGGGATACTCCCCCGCGGAATCAAACCATTCGAGAGAGAGGTCTTCGGGATCGGCGGCGTACTCGTGCGTGATGCCGGTGCGCACGGCGTAGTCGAAAAGTCTGCGATCATCGCTGCCCATGTGATCTTTGGAAGATCGGACCTCTTCGGAAAGCGGTGTGCGCCTTCCGGCGGATTCCTGTGCGCGGGCGACGCTCGTTAGAAACCGCTCAAAGAGACCGTCAACTCGCTCACTGGCTTCTTCGGAGAGTCGACTCTGTTCCGAAAAACGAAGGATGTCGTCGTAGTTGAACGACACCGTGCGCGACCCGCTCGCATGCGCCAGGGCCGTCACCGGATTTCCCTTCACACCATGAATCCATGAAGCTCCGAGATCGATACCGTCAGCAACCGTCCAGACGCGGCCGCCAATCCGATGGCGCGCTTCGATGACGCATGTTGCGATCCCTTGCCTCTCCAGAGCATCTGCCGCAGCAAGTCCCGCCGCCCCTGCCCCAAGGATCAGAACAGGCTGACGCGACTCCGCCTTGGCCGGAAGTATGAGCCCGAGGCCGAGCGCGAGGACGGCACGCCGGGTCAGAGGCTTTCCAAAAACGCCCGGGCCTCGCGGGTGATGCGGTTCCTTTCTTCCTCGGGACGCTTCGACCATGATTTCACCATCATACTTGTGCGAGGGTTCCGCGCAAAGCGCGCCGCGTGACGGTCGTAAAAGTCCCAATAGAGAAGATTGAAGGGACAGGCTCCGGTTCCGGATTTCTTGGCGGGATCGAACCGGCAGCCCGTGCAGTAATTGCTCATCCGCGAAATGTACGCCCCGGAGCCCGCATACGGCTTCGTTGCCATGAAGCCTCCATCGGCATGCAAGGCCATGCCGAGCACGTTTGCAGCCATCACCCAATCGAATGCATCCACATACATGTCTGTAAACCATCGCAGGGCCTCGGATGGCCGTATCCCGGCAAGAAGCAGAAAATTCCCGAGAACCATCAGTCGCTGGATGTGATGGTTATAGGAGCTCCTTTTCACTTCAACGAGCACCGTGCGGAGACAGTGCATATCGGTCTCGCCAGAGCGGAAGAAGCCCGGCAGCGGACGCTGTGCCTCCAGTTCATTGCGCTCCGCATACTCGGGCATCTTCAACCAATACACCCCGTTGACGAATTCCCTCCAGCCGATGATTTGCCGGACAAATCCCTCCACTGCAGCAAGCGGAGCCCTGCCCGTTCGATAGGATGTCACCGCTGCATCCACGCACTCCATTGGATCCAGCAACCCGAGATTCAGCGGGGCGGAGATCCAACTGTGAAACATCCCGGGCGAATCTTCGAGCATGAGGTCCTGGTATTCGCCATAGCGCGGCAAACGCTCGTCGGTGAAGCGGCGAAGTTCCTCAACGGCTTGGGTGCGGGTGACGGGCCATGCGAAATCGGCAGTCTCACCGGGCGCCAAGGGAAACGCCTTCTCGACGGCATGTATGACATTCTGCGTGATGTCATCCGGCGGATACTTGGCGAAGCGCGGCGGGCGAGGAGCCCCGTCGGCTTTCCAGTTCGCAACGGTCTTGCGGTTCTCGGCGTCAAAATTCCACCGCCCGCCTTCCGGCTCGCCGTTCGGATCCACGAGAATGCCCAGTCTCTGACGCGTGGCCCGGTAGTGGTTCTCCATGAGGAGACGTTTCTTGCCCAGCGCGAAGGTGGCGAACTCCGTCCGGGGAACAACGAACTGACAGGTGGGAAGAACCGTCGCCCCGAGCCCACGCACAAGGTGGTCCTCGGGCAGATCGTTGGGCTCCATGACGAGGAGATCTCGGCGACCGTGGCGTTTGCGGTGCAGCGCCAAGGCCTCCTCATAAGTGCCGACGGTGCCGAGTTCGTGATAGTCCACTGTCCACCCCTTCTCCCGAAGCCCGTCAGCGAAGTGCCGCATAGCGGCGAAAAGCAGAACCGTTTTCTTTTTGTGGAATCCCTGAAACGGTCCTGAAGAAAGCGGCTCGACGAAGAGCACGACATCCTCCTTCCGATTCGCTGCGGCCAACGCACTGTTTCGGCGCGTGAGTTGATCGGGAAAGATCCAGACAGTGTGGGGCATGAAGATTCTACGTCGCGAATCAGGTGCCGGACGGCGGGAAACACTGGCCCTGACGCTGCCGAGTCTCTAGAGTTCTTGGTCCGTCTGCCATGCCAAATCCCGAGATCGCCCGCCGCCGCACGTTCGCCATTATCTCCCACCCCGACGCCGGGAAGACGACTCTGACAGAGAAGTTCCTCCTGTACGGCGGGGCCGTGCAGCTTGCAGGGAGCGTGACATCCAGGAAAAACCAACGCGCAACCACAAGCGACTGGATGGAGCTCGAAAAGCAACGCGGCATCTCCGTTTCGTCCACCGTTCTGCAATTCGACTATGGCGGCTGCGTCGTGAACCTTCTGGATACACCCGGACACAAGGACTTCTCGGAAGACACCTACCGCGTTTTGACAGCCGTGGATGCCGCCGTCATGGTCATCGACGCGGGCAAGGGCATCGAGTCCCAGACGCGGAAGCTTTTCGAGGTGTGCCGGCGGCGCGGGGTGCCGATCTTCACCTTCATGAACAAGCTCGACCGGCCCGCCCGCCCGCCACTCGATCTGCTCGATGAACTCGAATCCGTTCTGGGTATCCACGCTATCCCGATGAACTGGCCGCTGGGCGATGGCGCAGAATTCAAAGGCGTCTATGACCGTATCGGGCGAGAAATGCACCTTTTCGAGCGCACACCCGGAGGTGCCTATCGGGCCGCGGTGGCAGTGAGAGACGTTCGTGACGACTCCGTCCGCAAGGTTGTGTCCCCGGATGTCTATGCGCGAGTCTGCGATGAGCTCGATCTCCTCGACGGTGCCGGTACAGGCTTCGACGCGGAGGCCGTCCTTGCCGGCTCTGCGACACCGGTGTTCTTCGGGAGTGCGATGAACAATTTCGGCGTCCAATTGTTGCTCGATGCCTTTCTGCGCCTTGCGCCCCCTCCCGCCCCGCGCCAGTCGGGCGCCGAAGAGATTTCCCCGGACCGCGAGGCCTTCTCCGGTTTCGTCTTCAAGATTCAGGCGAACATGAATCCGAAACACCGGGATCGCGTTGCCTTCATCCGCATCGTCTCGGGATGTTTCCGCCGGGACATGACCGCGACTCACCAGCGCCTCGGACGCACCATACGGCTCGGGAACTCCCAACGGTTGTTTGCTCAGGAACGCGAGACGGTGGACGAGGCGTGGGCGGGGGATGTGGTCGGGATTGTCGGGAATTACGATTTTCTCATTGGCGACACGGTGTCGGAGGATCCTGCGATCCGCTACGACGAACTTCCACGTTTCGCCCCCGAATGCTTCGCGTATCTGCGCAATTCCAGCACGGCGAAGTTCAAGCGTTTCCGCGAAGGACTCGATCAACTCCTCAAGGAAGGCGTCGCCCAGGCCTTCGAACTCCCCGATGCCCTGCAAAAAGTCCCCTTGCTCGGCGCGGTCGGCCCGCTGCAATTCGAGGTGCTTCAGTACCGTCTGGAGACCGAATACAGCGCGGAGTGCCGTGTGGAATCGGCTCCCTGGCAATACATCCGGTGGGTGCTCTCGGAAGGTTCGGCATTGAAGGAGCGCCCTGACCTCCTGCTGCCCTCGGGCTCCACTCTGGCAACGGATGCGTTCGGCTGCTGGGTCGTGCTTCTGCCGAGCAGCTGGTCGGCGGGCTACCTCGAAGAGAAAAACCCTTCTCTGCACTTCACTCCCGAGCCGCCCCGCCTGGGATAAGAGGCTACTTCGCCCCGATACCCAGCAACACGCTCGGGATCGTCCGAACGAGAATGTAGACATCCAAGAGGATGGACCAGTTGTCGATGTACTCGAGGTCCATCCGCACCCAGTCGTTGAAGTCTGTCACCGTGTTGCGCCCTCGGATCTGCCAGATGCACGTCAGGCCGGGCTTCATGCTCAAACGGCGGCGGTGTTGGCGGCGCTCGAACTTCTCGACCTCGTAGAGCGGCAGCGGGCGGGGACCGACGAGACTCATCTCCCCGCGGAGCACGTTGATGAGCTGAGGAAACTCATCCACGCTGGTCCTTCGGAGCCAGTGGCCGAGCTTCGTGATGCGAGGATCGTGATCGAGTTTGAACACCGGACCCCGCATGACGTTGCGGGATTCCAATTCGGCCCGCCTTTGCTCCGCATCGACGTGCATGGTTCGAAACTTCCACATCTCGAAGGGTCGCCCGTAGAGACCGGCGCGCTTTTGTTTGAAGAAAGCAGGGCCCGGTGATGTGAGTTTGACAAGAAGAGCGATTCCAAGAAACAGAGGGGAGAGAAGAACAAGGCCGAGGAAGGCCCCGATGCGATCGATGAGTCCCTTGACCAGAAGCTCCCAAGAAACCTCGGGTGTTGCTCGGAAAACGAGCATGGGGCGGCGGCCGAGACGTTCATAGGTCGGACGTGCCACCGAAGTGCGCACAAAATCCGCACTGAGCCATGCCTCGATGCCTTCGGCCTCGCAGGCCTCGATGGACCGTTGGACCGTATCCATCTCCATGCGGTCGAAAGCGAGAATCACGCGACCGACGGAATGTTTGTGGATGGCCTCCACAAGGTCATCCACCGAGCGCTGCGTAAGGTCGATTTCCTCAGCGACACGGATTTCCATCTTGAGCATCGGGGTCAGGGAGGCCAGCAGTCTGTCCATCGCCGACTTTTCGCCGGTGACGATGACGTGTTCGGCGAACTCCCCCCGCTGAAGCCTCCGGAGGTCGTTCCACGCAACCATCCGCTCCCGGATCAACAACGCAGAAGGCCCAAGGACCGCAAAGATCAGAAGCACAGAGCGGCTCGGGACATCGAGCCGAAGGAAGATGACTGCAAGTCCGAGAACCAGAGTCAACCAAATGGCAGCGGACACGATCTGTCGCACCGAGCGTCGAAGACTTTTCTCAAGCGGATAAGAGTAAAAGCCCTGCATCTCGAGCAGAAAAGGCCCAACGGGCATGACCACCGCGAGAATCCAGATGAAACGGTCGAAGGACTCGATGGCCCGGATGTTGTCGAGGATGATGAACTGGTTGTAGCGGAGGGCGTGACTCAACCAGAACGCCAACCCGAGCAGAATGGCATCCGTAAACTGGTAAAGTTGAAGATTGATCTCCTGTTTGCGCGCAATCATTTTGCTGTCCCGCCTCGACGGCACGACAAGAATGGGAGGCGATTCGTAATGTGTTTGCCATGAAGCGTCAAAAGAATATCCCATCGCGCCCCTCCGTCGTCGGCATCGTGGATTCGCCAACAGCCCTTTCCGCAGCGCGGCGGTTGAAGAAGGGTGCCGTGGATTTTCTCGAATGGCGGGCGGATGCGTGGGGTGACTCAAACATCCCTGTGCTGCCGGGCCGTCGATGGATTCTCACAGCGCGGGATCCACAGGAGGGGGGCATCGGCTCTCTGGAACCCGGGGCGCGGAAACTCCTGCTCGCGGCAGGGCTGGAGCATTGCCATCTGGTGGATATCGAGGTGAGAAATCTGCAGCGCTTTTCCGAAGTCGTGGCCGGGGCGCATTCGCTCGGGCGCGCAGTGATCGGGTCCTTCCACGATTTTCGCGGGGTCCCCTCCCCTCGCCGCTTGGCGGATGTGGTCGCGCGGGCGGAGGAAGGCGGAGCGGATATGATCAAGCTGGCCATGACTCCGCGGGAGCCCGCACAAGTCGCCCGATTGCTGGAGGCCTTTGCTTTGAGCCCGCTGCCCGTCGCGGTGATGGGAATGGGTCCTTACGGGCTCTCGGCCCGCCTGCTTTGTGCACAGTGTGGATCCGTGCTGAATTACGGATGGATGGCTGCACCGAATGTGCCGGGCCAGTGGGCGGCATCCGAGTTGTCGGAACTTTTTTTCCGAATGAGCCTGCGATGACGCCCCTCGGGGCGATTCTACCGCTTGGGGCGGCGCTGATTTATGTATTGGCCACGTTGCTGGTCAAAACATCCATCGCCCGTGGAGCCGATGCCCGGCATGCGAATGTGGTGGCGAACGTTGGCATGGCCGTCTTTTTGCAGCCTCTTTGGTTGCTCGGAACTCCACCGGAAACCTTTTGGCAACCGATGCTCTGCGGGATTTTGTTCTTTCTCGGCCAGTGCACGACGTTTGCCGCTCTTGGACGCGGGGATGTCTCGGTCGCGACTCCTCTTTTGGGAACAAAGATTTTGTTCCTGTCGGTTTACGCGACGATCTTCTTCGGACACAGGGAGGGGCTTTCCTGGTGGCTGGCTGTCGGGCTCGCCACCGCCGCGGTGCTCGCGGTCTTGAGCGATGGCAGGAAGTCGATGCAGCGGCACCTCGTCTCTACAGCGGCATACTCCATCTCCTCCGCGGCGATCTTTGCGATGTCGGACACCCTGATTCAGCAGTGGTCCACCCTCGCAACGTTCGGGCCGTTCCTCGCCATCCTCGGAATGGCGAACGGAACCTGCTCCGCCGCGTGGTCGATGCGGCAGCGACTTACGCTGCCGCCGCCTGCGAGTTGGGTGCCCTTGGGGGCGATGGCCGCCTTGCTGAGTTTTCAGTTTACCCTGCTCGCTCTGGCTTTCGTTCTCGTGCGTGACGCCACGGCGACGAACATTCTCTACGCCTCACGGAGCATTTGGAGCGTGGTGATCGCCTGGGCCATCGGCAGCAGATTCGCCGCCACCGATGCCCACTCCGGCCGGAGCGCGATGGCGCGGCGCCTCGTAGGGGCCTGCTTGCTCTTCGCGGCGATTGTTCTCATTCTGCTCACATGATCGACAAACTCACCCGGCAGGTTGCAGATGGGGCGGAGTTGACTCCAACGGAGATCGCCTCGGCCTGTGAAGCGCTCCTCGACGAACAAGTCTCCATCGAGTCCAGAGCAGATTTTCTGACGGCCCTCCACACAAAAGGAGAAACGTCTGCGGAGATTGCAGGATTTGTCGAAACACTGCTCGTCCGCGCCGTGACCTTCCCTCATTCGGGCTCGGCCTGTGTGGACGTCTGCGGCACCGGAGGCGACAAGGCCGGACTCTTCAATGTCTCCACGGCCTCAATGTTCGTGGCAACCGCCTGCGGGGCACGGGTCATCAAGCATGGCAACCGCGGGATCACGTCGAAATCCGGCGGGGCCGATGCTCTCGAGGCTCTGGGAGTACGCATCGACCTTCCGCCTGAGGCGGCGGCATCCGTTCTGGACACGGCAGGATGCTGCTTCCTTTTCGCGCCGGCTTATCACCCGGCATTCCGCGCTGTGGCCCCCGTGAGAAAGTGGCTCGCCGAACAGGGATGCACGACCGTCTTCAACATGATCGGCCCCCTTCTGAATCCTGCGCGCCCGGATTTCCAGCTGGCTGGTGTTTTTGATCCCGCGCTGCTGCCGACGTATGCGGAGGTTTTTCACAAGCTCGGCCGGAAGAGGGCCTGGGCTGTGCACGGAAGCGGTCCCCATGGTGAGAGGTTCGATGAGGTGTCCCCGGTCGGTCCGACCCGCGTTCTTGCGCTGGAGGAGGGCCACCTCCGGGACTTCACGGTAGAGGCCGATGACAATGATCCGATCGATCCCGCGGACCTCCTCGGCGGCGATGCCGCCCACAATGCCGCCCTCATTCTCGCTGTCCTCGAAGGCAAAGGTACACTGGGAGCGCAGAGGATCGTCGAACTCAACGCGTCCGCTGCCCTGGTCGTCTGCGGGATCGCATCGGATCTGTCCGCCGCCAGAGCCCTCGCGAAAGAGGCGATTGTCTCGGGCGCAGCCCGTGCCGTGCTGGAGAAGATGCGATCCGCAGCCTGATCAAACGATCAGCATGCAATCGCCGTAGCTGAAGAAGCGGTAACGTTCCTCGACTGCTTTGGCGTAGGCCTCGCGAATCAACTCCCGCGACGCAAACGCGCTCACCAACATGAGCAGCGTCGAGCAGGGAAGATGGAAATTCGTCAGAAGGGCTCCGACATGTTGGAACTCAAAAGGCGGATAGATAAAGATCGAGGTCCGTCCCTCAGCGGCTTTGAGCGGACCGGGGGGCTGCGATTCGAGAACGCGCATCACCGTCGTGCCAACAGCAACAATGCGCCGCGCGGCATTCAGCGTCTCCGCAGTCTCCTGGTTCAGGATGTAACGCTCCTCGTGCATGACATGGTCCTCGACCCTGTCGACCTTCACCGGGAGAAACGTCCCCGCCCCCACGTGGAGGGTGACAAATGTATGCGGGATGAGCGCGAGGATTTCGGGGGTGAAATGCAAGCCAGCCGTTGGCGCAGCCACGGAGCCCTCATTCTTCGCATAAACCGTCTGGTAGCGAGTTTCGTCCTCGGCATCGTCCTCCCGGTGGAAATAGGGGGGGACGGGAACATGACCAAAGCGGGAAAGGTCCGGTTCATACGAAAACCGCACAATCCGTTCACCGCCGGGCTGGACATCGATCACCTCCGCGGCAGTGCCTGCGATCTCGAACGTTGCACCCACCCGCGTCTTGCGTCCGGGTTTTGCGAGACACTGCCAAGTAGACGGACCCACAGGCTCAAGCAGAAGCAGTTCGATTTTGCCGTCGGGGGTAAGCAATCTCGCACGGATGACTTTGGAATCATTCAGCGCAACCAGGTCGCCATCCACCAGCCTTTCCGGAAACTCGCGGAATCGGGAGTGCGTGATGCGGCCGGTGTCGCGCTCAACAATCATCATGCGTGATGCGGCGCGATCGGGGAGAGGCCTCGTCGCGATCAACTCCGGCGGGAGCGTGTAGCTGTAGTCACCGACGGACTGCGACATGGCCTCAAACGATTTTCCCCGAACGGGAAATCCGCCTCAGCCCACAACGCAGGGCGGCGGCCTCGACGAGATCCGCCACGCGCCGCTTGAGGCGCGCCATGCGCGAGACGAGCACCCCGACGAACACCACGTAGGGAACCCACAGCCACCAATCGCTCCCGGGAACGAGAAACTCGCGGTACAACAGGATGCCGAGGAGGATTATGTTGAAGAGGACGGTCGTCGCGACCATGCGTGAGCGGAGGGCCACTTTCGTAAGGCACTTCGGGCCTCCGTGGTATTCGGTGACCGTGCGGAGCTTCACACCCCACCAGAAGCTCCCGTAAACCTGGACGTCCCACTCCTTCCATCCCGTATCCGTCGAATAGCTCCACCCCTCGTCCTCGAGCGCCTTCACGACCTCTTGAAGAAGCCGTTCCCGGCCATGGCCTTCCTCATTCCAAAACTTCAAGAGGCTCGAACTTCCCCGCGTGGATTTGAAGTTTTTCTCCGCTGTGGCGATGACTTGCTGAGGTGTGCGCTTGAACTTCAGCCAGGTGAAGTAACGCGCCCAGCCCCGCACGAGCGGTTGGGCAAGAGCGAGCCAGGTCACGAGCAGCCTTGCGGGGATTGTGTCGTGCTTCGCCTCCAGACGCGCGTGGATCATGTAGGAGAGGGCCACGAGAAATGTGCCGCCGAACATGATGTAGGGCACGATGCGCAAGAATGGAAGCGGGATGGAAACCGCGAAGATAAACAGCGTGAGGGCCACCCATTCGATACTGCTCAAATACGCCGCCACATCCGATTGTGGAGTCGGATAGATCGACTGGAAGAGCCCCTCCCCGAAGACGCCATGGTAAATCACAGGCTTGTTCACCAGCCAGGTGAATCGCGGAGCCCCGTAGATTTGTCCCTTCCACTTCGCCGTGCCGGTGGGGCCGAAGAAGACAAGGTGCTTGAATCGGAGAAGAGATTCCGCCTCACCATAGCCCTCCTGTTGTTTGCGGAATGCCTGCAGGGTGAAGCGCCGGTAGTGCCAGACGATCGCAGCAGGGCTGAAGGCGATCACGCCTCCGGATTGCTGGAGGCGCCAGCAGAAATCCACATCATCCCCTGCCTTGCGATACTCCGGATCGAATCCGCCGACTTGCTCGAATGCCCAGCGGTGGAAGGCCATGTTGCATCCGGGAATGTGCTCGGCCACGACATCCGTCAGCAGAACATGGCTGGGACCCCCGGGTGCCGCAGCCACACAGGCTTGGATCCAATTCTCCGCCGGTGGCGAGATGTTCGGGCCGCCCACGCCCGCGTAATCCCCGCTCAGAAGTGTACCGACGAGGTAGTAGAGCCAGTCGGGATCGGCCATGCAGTCGCTGTCCGTGTAGACAATGACATCGCCCTTCGAGGAATTGGCGCCGACATTCCGCGCGTAGCTGAGGCCTTTGTTCTCCTGGCGGATATTGACGACCCACGGATGCCTGGCCACGATCTCCTGCGTGTTGTCCTTCGAGCCGTCGTCAACGAGCACGACTTCGTAATCCGGGTAATTGACCTTGCCCAGCGACTCCAGACAGCGGTCGAGGGTTTTCGCCCCGTTGTAGGAGCAAACCACCACGGAGACCTTCGGGTAGGACGGCAACTTCACCCGCGACGTCATCGGGCCGTCGCCGGCAAACAAGGCCTTTACTGTCTCGAACGCCGGCTTCTTTGTGCGATCGCGCCGGACAAGGCCGAACGCCCAGTCCAGAATCTCCATGCCTCCACGGAACCACTCATCGGTCCAAGCGTAAACAATCGTCCCCGCCAGACCCCCACGGACGACACTCTCGATGTGCCACTTGAGCATCTCGGCCTGCTCGCTCTCCGGATGGCGGATCGTATCCATGCCGAACTCGCCAAGGATGAGCGGTTTGTCGTCGGCAAGGTTCTGCAAGCGCGCAAGGTAGCGGTCGAAGTCCTCCTGCCGGTGGAGGTAGACGTTGAAAGTGACGAAGTCGCTGTTCTGGGGAAGCAGATACTCGGTCGGCGGGTAGCTCGCGTAGGAGAAAAGCGCATCCGGGTCGGCCTCACGACCAATGGCGATGAGGTTCTCGACAAACTCGGTGACCTCTTTCGCGCCGAGCCAGCGGACCATGGTGGTCGGGATCTCGTTGCCGACGAGGTATCCGAAGACCGCAGGATGGCCTTTGTTCTTCGAAACGCCCTCGTGAATCGCCCGCTCAGCCTCGGCGCGGATTTTGCGGTCCTTGAGGAATTCGAGATGCTCGGCCCACGGGATGGAGATGAGGGCACGGATTCCGCGTTCGGCCAAAAGATCGAGAAACCACCTCGGCGGGACGTAGTAGACCCGGACCAGGTTCACCCCGGCTTCGACCATCAACTCGATATCGCGCTTCGCTTTCTCGGGGTTGCCGAAGTGTTCGCCGTGTTCGTCCGGCGCGAAGGGACCGTAGGTAACGCCCTTGATGAAAAACTTTTTGTCTCCCTCGAAGAAGAACTTGGCGCGAACGCGCACCGGCAGACGATCAGTCACGGCAAAAGTGTTATGCATCGGGCTGCTGGCAGGCGAGCACGGATTTGCTGTTCACTTCGACCAATCCATCGCCTTCAACCGCCGGGCGACTTCTGAGGCATTCTCGCGGGAGTTGAAGGCGGAGATCCGGAAATAGCCCTCTCCGGCGGGGCCGAATCCGCTGCCGGGCGTAATGACGACATTGGCCCCGGCGAGCATGCGGTCGAAAATCTCCCAACTCGTCACGCCCTGAGGTCCACGCACCCAGATGTAGGGCGCATTCGTGCCGCCGAATGTGGCCAATCCGCACGCCAGAGCGGCTTCGCGCAGGATGGCGGCATTACCCATGTAATGCTTCACCAGGGCCGCGACCTCGGCTTTTCCGGCGGGCGAATAGAGCGCCTCCGCGGCACGCTGGGTCACATAGCCGACTCCGTTGAATTTTGTGCTGAAGCGCCGGTTCCAAAGCGGGTGCAGTGGTTTTTTCTCACCCGCGTCCGTCATGCACTCGAGTTCCTTCGGAACCACCGTAAACGCACAGCGCACCCCGGTGAATCCGCCGCTCTTGGAGAAGCTGCGGAATTCAATGGCACATTTGCGGGCTCCCGGAATCTCGTAAATCGAGCGCGGCACGTCTGCATCCTGGATGTAAGCCTCGTAGGCCGCATCGAAGAGGATCACCGCATCATTCGCCAAAGCGTAGGCGACCCAGGCTTCCAGCTGGGTCCGCGTGGCGGTGGCCCCGGTTGGATTGTTCGGATAGCACAGATAAATCAAATCGACTTTCTCCGCGGGCACACCCGGCACAAAACCGTTCTCCGCCGTGCAGGGAAGATAGACAAGTCCCTCGTAGAGCCCGTTGTCGCCACCGGGTCCCGTGTGACCAGCCATGACGTTCGTGTCGACATAAACCGGATAGACCGGATCCATCACCGCAATGCGATTCGCATGTCCAAAGATGTCGAGAATGTTGCCGCAGTCGCATTTTGATCCATCGGACACAAAAATCTCGTCGTCCTCAACGGCGATGCCGTGGACACGGTAGTCGTTCTCCGCGATGGCGCGTCGCAGGAAGTCATACCCCTGCTCGGGGCCGTAACCACGGAACGTCTCACGGGCCCCCATTTCGTCCACCGCCTTGTGCATTGCCTCGCGAACGGCCACGGGGAGAGGCTCGGTAACATCCCCGATCCCGCAACGGATGAGACGCGCCGCCCCGGCGGGGTTCGAGTCCGTGAACGCCTTCACGCGTCGTCCGATCTCCGGAAACAGATAGCCGGCCTTGAGCTTGAGATAGTGCGAATTCAGATGAGCCATGGGAGGAGAAATGAACGCGAATCCCGCACCCGCCGCAAGCCTCGGGTCGCAAAGAAAAAACACTCCTGCCGGGTTACCCCACTGAGAGCGCCCCGCTCCCGGATGCTTTTTGTTGTGACATTCGAGAAACCACCTGAAAAAACCACGCGGTATGCATTCCCGCCCTCCCACGCCTCCACGGACCGGAGGGTGCACACTCCCAAGTTCAACGGATCGGACCCGGCCTGTGCGCCGATTTGACAGTTTCCTGCCAATGAAACCCCTCCTCTCCCTGTTCGCCACCGGAGTTCTCTCCGCGACCTGTCTCCATGCGGCGCTCGACATCGTGCCGGATGGTGATGATGCCACGCACCTGCTCTTGAAGGATACGGCCACCGGAAAAGTCCTCGGCACATTCTGGGACCGAGAGAACAACAGCAGCGACTACGGTTTCGAGTCTTCGGTAATTCCCGATCTTCAGTGGTCCGCCGACAGGATGTACGTTGCCGTCACAGCCGGTTCGCCGCGTTTCCGGGCGGTTTCGCTTTACCGGGTCACACCGAACTCCCTCAGAGAAATCCCACTCCCTTCTCTCACCCGGGAGCAAGCCGCAGAGATCGACGCCATCGAGCAGGCCGCGGGAGGCACGGATGCCGTGCGCTGGGATTCTGATGGAACCCTTCTGCTGAAGTTCTGGGCACGCAGTCGTGTCGCGTCGGAAACGGAAACCCCGAAGACCGCGGAACTCTGGGCGAACGTGGAAGTCGCCGGTGACACGGCAAAAATCGTGGGCACAAGCACGATGGAACCGGTCACCGCACCCGAGGGAATGTTTCCGAATCCCGCCCCTCCCGCGGAAGAAACACTGGCCTCCCGGGCGTCCCCCGCACCGACTGCCGACGAAGGATTTTCCCCGGCTTCTCTGACAGGCACTCACAGAGTTGTCGGAAAAAACACCGACGGCGAAACCTACGAGGGCGAAGTCGAAATCCAAGTCGCGGACGGCGTGGTGGACCTCAAATGGACGATCGCTGGAAAGGTTTCGCAGGGTCAGGGACTTTTTGTCGGCCAGACCCTCGGCGTTGTCTTTGATGATGGTCTTGCCATTTACCGCCTCTATGGCCAATCCGATGGACAGTCTCTCATCGGCATGTGGGTCAACAACGATTCCACCGAACCGACAGGCGAAACCATTCTCATTGGAAACGCCGATATGACTTCCGCGACCGTCGATTCCCCGGAGATCAACGGCCGTTACCTCGTCCTGCGGGAAGTCGCCGACGGACAGATCGAAGGCTCTGTCATCCTCTCTGGAAGCGAGGCAGTGAAGAGGGTGGCATGGACCTTCGACGAAAAGACGTCCCGGCTGCCTGGTCTCGCCATCGGCGATGGGCTCGTGGCCCTCTCGCCGGCTGGCCTTTCTGTGTATGAACGGCATCTGGACAACTCAGGGCAGGCATTCCTCGCCGGACGCATTTTACTTCACGACGGCGGGATCGCCAACGAATCGCTCAGTCCCCTCGATTAGCCATCCGCCGAAACGCATTGGATCGTGCTCAGGGTAACCGGAGATTATTCGCCCGCTCCTCGTGACGACCTCCCAAGAACCCCCTCGCCCTGTGCATCCCGGCTGGATCGCACTGGGGATCGCTTTCATCGTTCTTTGGGCGTTGGCGCACGTGGTTCTGCTCGGGTTGTCTTTCACCAGCGGGCTCCTGCTCGATATCGCTCTTGTGATTTTCAAAAGTGTGAGCCTTCCCGGGCTCATGACCCGCTCGCAGAGTATGCAGATGGCATGGGTCACACCGCTCCAAATCGGCATCCTGCTCACCGGGCTTGCTGGCATCCCGGCCGGGCTTCTGTTTTTTCTTCAAAACCGACGCAGCATGCTATGGCTGGCATTCTCCTTATGCCTTCTCCTCGGCGTGGCCTTCGATCTTTACGCTGTCTTCCGGCTGTTTGCCGATTCGTTCCAAGGTCTCAGTTGAGATCCTCTGCAGGAAGTTTGGCAAGCTTCTGCATAAGCGGCCGGGGGATCACGCGGCACCCACAAGTAAAACGCCCGGCGTTTGAAGCCGGGCGTTTGCCTGATTCGTTGGATGAGACCTCAGCCGATGGCCGCGAGATAGTTTTTCTCGGCGGCATCCCAGGAAATCACATTCCAGAACGCCTTGAGATAGTCCGCGCGGCGGTTCTGGTAGTTCAAATAGTAGGCGTGTTCCCAAACGTCACAACCGATCACCGGCGTGCCGGGACATTCGGCGATTCCGGCCATGAGCGGATTGTCCTGATTGGGCGTCGAGCAGATGCAGAGGGATTTGTCCGCTTTGACGCAAAGCCATACCCAACCGCTTCCAAAGCGTCCGAGTCCGGCTGCCTCGAATTTCGCCTTGAACTCATCGAAGCTTCCAAACGTGGCATTAATCGCGGCGGCAAGTTGCCCCTTCGGAGCGCCACCGGCATTGGGTGCCATGAGATTCCAGAAAAACGTGTGATTCCAGTGTCCACCGCCATTGTTACGCACGGCTCCACGGATCGCCTCCGGCACGGAGGCCACGCCCGCCACGAGTTCGCAGATCGACTTGGAAGCGAGATCCGGAGCGCTCTCAAGGGCCTTGTTGAGATTCGTCACGTAAGTGGCGTGGTGCTTGCCGTGATGGATCTCCATCGTCTTCGCATCAATGTTCGGCTCGAGCGCGGTCGGAGAATAGGGAAGTGTGGGAAGTTCGAATGGCATGGTGGTGTTTGTGTGAGATCGCAACGTAAGACGCTGTTCACGCCTTGCAAGTCCGATGTTTGGTCCCTGCGGCGCAAGGCCCTCTCATCAGCTTCGCAATGCTGTGAAGACCGCCTCGCACGTTGCAGGAACACGCAGGGGAACCTCTGCAGCGGCAGGCCGGGAGACGGCGTCGCGCAGCGCTTCGCGCACGGAGATCGCCAGCATGAGCGGGGGCTCTCCCACCGCCTTGCTGCCATGGATGGTCCCCGGCTGCGCGGCATCCGGGAGGAGACGGACATGGAAGTCCACCGGCACGTCCCCGATGGCGGGGATCATGTAGGTGCTCGCCCCGTGGCTGAGAAGACGGCCCTTGTCGTTCCAGAGGAGTTCTTCGCCTGTCAACCATCCCATACCCTGAATGAATCCGCCCTCGATCTGGCCGCGATCGATGCCTTCGTTGAGCGAGTCACCGACGTCATGCAGGATGTCGACACGCACGAGCCGACTCTGCCCTGTGAAACGATCCACCTCGACTTCGCTCACCGCAGCCCCGCACGCGTAGTAGTAGAAGGGTCGCCCGCGAGCGGCGGCCCGGTCGTAGTAGATCTCCGGCGTCCGGTAAAATCCGTTTGCACTCAAACTCACCCGGCGCTGGTAGGCGGCGGAGACAACGTCACGAAAGGACACCACAGCAGTTCCCGAAGTGAGGGATCCATCGGCAAAGACGATCTCGTCCGTCACCTCAATGCCCTGTTCAGACCAAAGTTCACGGGCAACGGCGGAGAGCCGCTCGCGCAGGATCTCGCAGGCATTGCGCACGGCGGCACCATTGAGGTCCGAACCGCTGGAAGCGGCGGTTGCCGAAGTGTTCGGCACCTTGTCGGTGCGGGTGTGCATGATGCGGATGGCCTCGGACGGCAAACCGAGTTCCCGCATGGTCACGCCCAGGATCTTCGTATGAAGCCCCTGCCCCATCTCCGTGCCACCATGGTTTACCTGAACAGTGCCGTCCGCATAGATCAGCACAAGCGCTCCGGCTTGGTTGAATGGCGTGTGGGTGAAGGAAATTCCGAATTTGACCGGCGTGAGGGCCAGGCCGCGCAGCTCCCCGCGTGCACGCGCTGCGAGGATCTCGCGGCGCCGCTCGTCGTAGCGGGACGCGCTTCGAAGCTCGCTCCAGATGCGGCGGATTCGGTTGTCTCCGATTTCCTGTCCGTAGTGGGTCGTATTTGTTTCGCCGGACCCGTGGTAAAGGTTGAGCTCGCGCACATCGGCTGGATCCCGACCTGTTGCCCGCGCGACGCGGTCCAGAATCTCCTCGATGACGAGCATTCCCTGGGGTCCGCCGAATCCGCGAAAAGCGGTCTGTGACGTGAGGTGCGTCTTGCACACGCGCCCCCGGAAATCGACCGCCGGGAGATAGTAGGCGTTGTCCAGGTGGAACAATGCCCGGTCGCAGATGGGCAGGGATAGGTCGAGACTCCAGCCGCCGTTGGCGAACAACTCGACATCCGCCCCGAGCAGGCGCCCCTCCTCGGAGAACCCGACGCGATACCGTGCGAGAAACGGATGGCGTTTCCCGGTGATCTCGAAGTCCTGATCACGGTTCAGGCGCATGCGGCAGGCACGTCCCGTCACGCGGCAGGCCAGTGCCGCCAAAGCCGCGACCCCTGCGCCCTGGGTTTCCTTGCCCCCGAATCCGCCCCCCATTCGGGGGCTCACCACCACGACGTCATGACGCGGGGCACCGAGAACTCGTGCGACGATTGTCTGGATCTCGGATGGGTGCTGCGTGGAGGAATGAACGGTCACGGCGCCATCCTCGCCGGGCTCTGCCCATGCAGCCTGCGTCTCGAGGTAAAAGTGCTCCTGCCCCCCAATCTCCAACTCCCCGCAGAGTTGGCGGGGAGCGGAGGATATGGCCTCAGCCGCCACTCCACGCCGGATCGCCGACACCTCGGTATGGAATGAGTCGCGCTCGATTGCCTCCCGCAGCGTCAGCACGGACTCCAGCGGCTCGTAGTCGATCTCGACTCGGGCCGCCGCGGCACGGCATGCCTCCGGGGAATCACCCACGATAGCAACCACGGGATGCCCGACATACGCCACCTCTCTGTCGGCGAGAAGGATCTCGTCCAATCGCGAGGCCCCGATATCGTTGACCCCCGGCACATCGGCTGCCGTCAAAACGGCGCGGATCCCCGGCATGCCACGGGCGATGGATGTGTCGCAACGAAGGATCCGCGCATGCGCATGCGGAGAAACCACCGGCCAAACGACAAGCGTGCCGCGAGTGAGAGCAGCGTCGTCCACGTACACCGCCTCACCGGTCACGTGCCGCCATCCGCTCTCATGCTTGAGAACGGGCGGGGCGGGGCGGATGTCGAGAGCCTCCAAGGCAGGCGATGCATCCTGCGGCACTTCGGGCTCGTGGAAAAACTTCTCCAAGAGTTCGGCAGCCACTTCACGGCGGAAGTCGGCGGACCCGCGTCCGTCCGAGATGGGCGTGACTTCCGTCATGAGAATCCTCTTCGCCTCCGCGAAGGTCTCCGCACTCCAAGGCTTTCCTTCGAGAGCCTCCATCGTGCGCTTGGCCAGCAGCGGAGTCGGCCCCACGCCACCCAAGGCCACACGCACACCGCGCAGACACCCTGCGTCGTCCCGCCCCGTGGCGATGCCCATCGAGACAATGCTGATATCCATCTCCCGCCGCTTCGACACTTTGAAGGCACGACTCGCGAACCACCCCGCCGGCAACGGCACACGGACGGAGCGCAACACCTCGCCGGGAGCCAGAACGGTTTTGCGGTAGCCGGTGAAAAAGTCTGCGAGTGGCACCTCGCGTTCCCCGTGGGCCGAGGCAATCCGAACCGTGGCCTCAAGGGCCATCAAGACAGGCGCCGTGTCCCCGATGGGTGAGGCAGTCACGAGGTTCCCCCCGAGCGTCGCCCGGTGACGGATCGGTCGCGAGGCAAACCACCGGAGCATTTCCCGCAGCGCCGGCAACGGCACGCGATCCATCACATCCGTCAATGCCAAGCCCGCACCAATCTCGACATGGGATTCGGAAACCTCCAGAACGTGCAATTCCCGCACCGCGCGGAGCGAGACCAACGCCGGATACTCGCGGAAAAGCTTGGCCACATCCACGCCCAGTTCGGTTCCCCCCGCAAGCAGGCGCGCGGGATGTTTCTCCAGGAGGTCAAACACTCCATCCAGCGTTTCCGGGGAGAAAAACAAGCCTCCCCCACCCTCATAATCCATCGCCGCAGGCAGAGGTTCCGCCTCGCCGACCATCGCGGAAAAGTCGTCCCCCGCACGGTTCCGCCACGCCAGCACCGCCGCATCGCGGATGGGTCGGTAGCCTGTGCAGCGACAGAGGTTTCCGCAAAGATGATCGTTCAAGTCGCCAATGGTCCGGATCCCTTCGCGGTAGTGCCCCTCGAAGAGCGACGAGATGAATCCCGGTGTGCAGTAACCGCACTGCGAACCGTAGCACTCCACCATCGCCGCCTGGACCGGATGCAAACCGTCGCGTCCGATTCCTTCAACCGTCCAAATCTCCTTTCCGGCCAAAGTCGGGAGAAGCGCGATACAACTGTTGATGGCGCGGAAACACCGCTTGCCCTCGGTGTTGCGATCGATGACCACCACGGTACACGCCCCGCAGTCCCCCTCGGCGCATCCTTCCTTCGCTGCGGTGAGTCCGCGCGAGCGAAGCCAGTTGAGGAGCGTCGTATTCGGGTGCAGCCCACACACGTCGACAACTTCCCCGTTGACCCGCAGCGTGAACCGGTCTGTCATCGCATCCCTCTGCGGTTCGGTCCGCTTTGTACTGGGGTAAGGAAACTGTCCATGACCATAGATAACATCAACGCGCTTTCGAAAAACGAATTTATAGCACGAATCGGACCACTCTTCGAAGGCTCGCCATGGATCGCCGAAGCGGCGTGGAACTTCAGACCCTTCGCCAACCGCGATGCGCTCCTCGCCGCTCTCTTCCACGTCGTGGAATCCGCGGGAGAAGCCCCGCTCCTCGACCTCATCCGAGCCCACCCCGATCTTGTCGGACGCCTCGCCCGTGCCGGCCAACTCACTCGCGAATCCACCGGCGAGCAAACCGCTGCCGGGCTCCTCGATCTGGATCCGGCGACCATCGCACGTTTCGAGAACCTCAATACGGCCTACCGCACGAAGTTCGGATTCCCCTTTGTGATCTGCGCACGCCTCAACGATGCGGCAACCATCCTGGCCGCGTTTGAATCCCGCCTTGAACGCTCCCCGAGCGAGGAGACCTGTGCGGCATGGGGAGAAATCCGCATAATCGCCGCGCTGCGGTTGGACGACGTGCTGGCCGGTCAGGAGGCTCCGTCCCCGAGGCCTCAAGCAAGCCGGTAACCGATGCCCGCCGCTGTTTGGATCTCGACGCTCTCGCCCAGCTTCCGACGCAGGGCGGCGATGTAAACGCGGAGGTATTGGCGTTGTTCGGTGGCGTTTGGTCCCCAGACCTCCCGCAGGATGTGGGCGTGCGTCATCACGCGGCCGGCATTCACGGCCAACACGCGCAAAAGCGCATACTCGGTCGCGGAGAGGTCTAGGCGCTCGCGACCGGCGAAGACTTCGCGCGTGACGAAATCGATGCGCAGGTCGCCGGATTCGAATGTGGATTCCTCCGGACGGCGCTCGCGGCGTCGAAGGAGGGCCCGGCAGCGCGCGACGAGTTCGGCGCCATCGAACGGCTTGGTCACATAATCGTCGGCTCCGGCTTCCAACGCAGCGACTTTTTGAGCGGCGTCGTCACGGGCGGAGAGAATAAGGATCGGCAATGACGTCCACTCGCGCAGGCGGCGGACGACTTGCGCGCCGTCGAGATCGGGCAGGCCGAGGTCGAGAACAATGAGGTCCGGACGCAGGAACGCGGCTTCGCGGAGTCCGTCGGCACCATTTGCAGCCTCCCGCGCGGAAAACCCGGCTGCGGACAGCGTGAGGAGGACGAGTTTTCGGAGTTGCGGCTCGTCGTCGATAACGAGGATTTTTGTGGGTGCGCTCATGCGGCGGTGTCGGCGATGGGGAGCCGGATCGTGAAGAGGCTTCCGCCTCCGTGGCGTTCCTGCAGGTCCCACTGACCGCCGACAGCCTGAACGAAATGTCGGGAAATCGAAAGCCCAAGGCCGAGGCCGCCGGGCTTCGCGGAATCGCCGCGACGGAAGCGTTCGAAGACGCCATCCGGGAGGCCGGAGCCGCGGTCGGCCACGGTGAGGGCGACCATTCCTCCTGCGGCCGAGGCACCGAGTTCGACCGGGCCCGTTGTGTAGTCCAGTGCGTTGCGGACGAGGTTCTCAATGGCCGTGTGGAGGAGCGCCGGATCGGCGCGGAATTCCAAACCCGGTGGTGCTTGACTTTTGATCCGGGCGTTCGAAAGTTCGGCGGCGACTTCTTCGAGCAAATCCGCGGCGTCGCACAGCGTGGGCTCGAGCTGAATGAGCCCGGCCTCGGCCCGCGAGAGCGTGACGAGTTGGGTGGTCACGCGGTCGAGCCGGGCGGCGGCGGCGGCGAGTTCGTCGAGCACGGGGCTCGTCGGATCGTCCCGCAAACGCTCGACCCCCGTGCGAATGACGGCGGCGGGTGTCTTCAGCTCGTGGGAAACGTTGTCGAGCAGGGCGCGTTGAAGATCGTGCGACGCCGCACGGCGACGGGCGCTCTCGGCCTCGGCCCGCTCGATGAGAACGGCTGCCTGCGCGGCGAACGCGTCGAGCAAATCGCGACGCAACGGCGAAGCCAGCGCCGCCGTGCGCGGCCGCAGCGCCAGGATGCCGACCACGCGCTCGCCCACGCGGAGCGGAATGGCGAGCACCGTGGCTTCCGGAAGCGTGCTCGTGAACCGCCCGGCTGCCTCGCCCGCCTGCGCGGTCCATTGGCAGACCGAGAGTTCCTTTTCGGTGAGCGGGGGTCCGGCGAGGGGCTTCAGGCCGTCGTCCGCTGCGATGAGAAGGCAGGCTTCGCCTTCGCCGACAGCCTCGACTTGAGGAAGAGCCCGGGCGACGCCGGAGGCGAGATCGGTTTCTTCGGTGAGAACCCGTGTGAGTTCGAAGAGCGTGCGAGCCCGCGTTTCGTCCTCGCGGCTGGCCCGCTCCCGGCGGAAAAGGCGGGCGGTTTGATGTCCGACCAATCCCGAGACGATCACAAACGTGGCCAGCAGCAGCACGTCCTCACCGCGCCACATGGTCAGCGTCATCCGCGGCTCGGTGAAGAGGAAGTTCCACGCAAAGGCACTGGCGATCGCGAGCGCGAGGACCGCCCATTGGGACAGGAAAAGCCCCGCTACCGTGACAACGAGCAGATAAAGAAACGTGAGGGAGCGATAGCCGACCAGCGGCTCGACCAGCAAGGCGAGGGTGCTGCCGGCAGCCAGCAGACCAATAACCCACAGGGCGTCCCGCCATCCGCGCGGCGACACCAGATCGGTGCGTGGCGGCCGTTGATCCAAAAACTCCCCGGGATGCACGAGAAGCACGTCGATTTCGCCGCTGAGGCGGAGCAGACGTTCGGACAATGAACGGCTCCATGGGCCGCGTCCCAGGGTTTTGCCGGCGATGATCTGCGTGACATTTTCGCGGCGAGCGAGTGCGACCAGTGCCTCGGCCGCATCTTCACCGCTCGTTGAGACGACTTCTGCTCCCAATGATCGGGCGAGGGAAAGATTCGCGGCGAGGCGGTCCCGTGCGTCCTCCGGTGCGCCCGTGTCGGCGTGGGCTGCGATCCACGTCGCATCCAAACTGTCGGCCAGCCGCCGCGTGAGGCGGATCAGGCGTTGGGCGTGGGGGCTCGGGCCAACGCCGACGAGCAATCGTTCGCGTGAACGCCACGGGCCGGTGATGGCGTGGGCTTTGAGATGGCGACGAACATCCCGGTCGGCGCGCTCGGCGACCACGCGCAGTGCGAGCTCGCGCAGAGCCTTGAGATTTCCCTCGCGAAAGAACGCCTCTTCGGCCCGGGCCGCGCGTTCGCCCAGGTAAACCTTGCCCTCCGCCAACCGCTGGCGGAGTTGCTCCGGCGAAACGTCGATCAGCTCGACCTCATCGGCGCGGTCGATGATCGAATCCGGCACGGTTTCCCGCTGGACGATCCCGGTGATCCGCGCGACCGCGTCTCGCCGGCTCTCGATGTGCTGGACGTTCAGCGTGGTGAAAACGTCGATACCGGCGGCCAAAAGTTCCGTCACATCCTGGTGGCGTTTGGGATGGCGCGAACCGGGCGCGTTCGTGTGGGCCAGCTCGTCCACGACGGCCAGGGCGGGACGCAGCGCGAGCAGGGCGTCGAGGTCCATTTCCTCCAGACGCGCGCTGCGGTGTTCGATGACACGCGGCGGGATGCGGCGCAGGCCGGCGGCCACGGCCGTGGTCTCGATGCGTCCATGGGTTTCTAGCCAACCGATTGCGACTTGGCGGCCGGCTTCCTGAGCCTCCTGGGCCGCCAGCAACATGGCGTAGGTTTTCCCCACGCCGGGGCACATGCCCAAAAAGATGCGGAGCCGACCGGGGGTCATTCCCGAGAGCTTAACGCATCCAGCGCGAGATTGGCTTCCAAAACATTCACCAAGCCGGACCCCAAAACGCCATGGACCTGCTCCGGCGAAAGCCCGCGGGCGGCGGCAACGCGTTCGACTTGGTAATCGGCGGCTTCGCGCGAGATGTGCGGATCGAGCCCGGCGCCGGACGCGGTGGCGAGGTCGGCCGGGAGCGGGCGTTCGGGCGTCGCGCCGTAGCGGGCGACCATTCCCTCGCCGCGAGCCCGGACTTTTTCTCCGGCGGGGTTGAGGTTGCTGCCTGCGGCACCCGCGGCATTGTAGTCGGCGGCGGACGGTCGCGGCCAGAAGTAGCGTGGCGAGGTGAACGCCTGCGCGATGAGTCGGCTGCCGACGACGGTGCCATCGGCCGTGCGGATGAGACTGCCTTCCGCTGAGGCGGGTGCAACCACACGGCCGAAACCCCAAACGGCCAGCGGATAGGCAATGCAGCAGACGACGAAGGCGGCAGCCAAGATGCGAAGGGAAGCGATGAGGAGTTTCATAAGTTTATCGGGAAAGGTTGACGAGATGATCAGCCACCGGGCCAAGAAGCGCGGCGGGCAGGAAAGTGAGCGCGCCCAGCAGGACGATGACGCCGAGGAGCATCACGCCGAATGTCGGCACATCCACCGGCAGCGTGCCGGCGGTCTCGGCGACGCGGGGTTTGCGGGCCAGCGATCCGGCGATGGCGAGCGGGAGGACGATGGGAATGTAGCGCGCGAGCAACATGACGAGGCCGGTCGCGACGTTCCATGGCACCGTGTTGTCACCGAGGCCTTCAAACCCCGAGCCGTTGTTTGCGGCAGCGGAACTGAATTCGTAGAGGATCTGGCTGAAACCATGTGGCCCGGCATTCGAGATCGTTCCCGCGCCCCAAGGCGTCACCGCAAAGATCGCCGTTCCGCCGAGAATGAAAAGCGGATGGAAAAACAACGTCGCCGACGCGAGGAGCATTTCGCGGGTCTCGACCCGCTTCCCGCAATACTCGGGTGTGCGGCCGATCATCATTCCCGCAAGGAACACCGCGACGATGATGTAAACGAACATGTTGATCATGCCGACGCCCACGCCACCGAACGTTTCATTGAGCCACATGCCGGTCAGCGGTGCGAGGCCGGTGAGCGGATTGAGACTGTCGTGCATGGCCCCGACCGAGCCATTGCTCGTGCTCGTCGTGAGCACGGCCCAAAGGGGTCCGGTGAGGGCGCCAAGGCGAAGTTCCTTGCCCTCAAGGTTCCCGACATCGGAGGCAATCGGCAGGCCGTCAAAAGCCGGAGTCGGCGCGCTTTCGTGCCACACGGACCAAGTGAGCTTGCCGGCGAGTAGCACGAGCATCACACCGAAGACCACGGCGGCGTGGCGCATGCGGCCGGTGATCCGACCGAACATCCACACGCAGGCCATCGGGATGAGTACCAGCGTGATCATCGAGACGATGTTCGTGAACATCGACGGGTTCTCGAAAGGATGGGTGGAGTTCGGTCCGAAGAATCCCCCACCGTTGGTGCCGAGTTGTTTGATGGCGACGAAGGCCGCCACCGGGCCGCGGGCGATTGTTTGAACGGCACCTTCGAGCGTCTTCGCCTCGACCGCGCAGCTGAATGTCATCGGCATGCCACCCAAAACGTAAAGTCCGGCGACGATCAACGACAGCGGGAGCAGGACAAGGAAGGTCGCGCGCTGGACGTCGATGAAGAAGTTGCCGACGGTCGGCGCACCGGCGAGCGCACGGGCCAGAGCCGCCAGACAGGCAATGCCGGTCGCCGCCGACACAAATTGCATGAACATCAGCGCGCCCAGTTGCGAAAGGTAGCTCATGGAAACCTCGCCGGAGTAGTGCTGGAGGTTCGTGTTCGTGACGAAGCTCGCCGTGGTATTGAAAATCAAATCCCACGTGAGCGGGCCTTTGCCATCCGGGTTGAGCGGAAGCACCTGTTGAGCGGCGAGGAGGATCGCGACGACCGCAAACATCAGGACGTTGAAAACCCCCATGGACAGCAGGTAGCGGCCCCAGGTTTGGTCCTCGCGGCCTAGCGGACCGGCCGTGGCTTGGAACAGGCGGACACCCGGGCCGTTTGAATTGAACACCGCGAACAGCCAGCGGCCAAGCGGCCAGGAGAGCACCAGGGCGCCGCCGAGTGTGAGAAGCAGGATGAGAGTCGATGACATGATCGTTTCGGTTTTGGAATGAATGGGAAGGGATCAGGCGAGCCGCAGTGCGGTAAGGGCCAGGTCGATCAGTTTGATGCCGATGAAAGGGGCCACGATGCCGCCAAGGCCGTAAATCATCAGGTTCCTCAGGAGCATGGCGCTCGCCGACATCGGCGGGTAATTCACACCGCGCAATGCCAGCGGGATGAGGGCGGGGATGATGAGTGCATTGAAAATAACAGCGGAAAGAATCGCAGATTCGGGCGAGTGGAGCCGCATCACGTCGAGCGCCGCAAGCGGTCCGACGGTCGCTCCGGCCGGAACGTAGAGTGTGACGAAAAGCGCCGGGAGGATGGCAAAGTATTTCGCCACGTCGTTCGCGAGGCTGAATGTGGTGAGCGCTCCGCGTGTGATGAGGAGTTGTTTGCCGATCTCGACGACTTCGATGAGTTTGGTCGGGTTGCTGTCGAGGTCGACCATGTTGCCGGCTTCGCGGGCGGCCTGGGTACCGGTGTTCATTGCGACGCCGACGTCGGCCTGCGCGAGCGCGGGTGCGTCGTTGGTGCCATCTCCGGTCATTGCCACGAGGTGGCCCGCGCGCTGCTCGGCCGCGATGCGGGCGAGTTTGTCTTCCGGCGTGGCCTCGGCGAGGAAGTCGTCCACTCCGGCTTCTGCGGCGATCGCAGCCGCCGTGCGCGGATTGTCGCCGGTGATCATCACGGTGCGGATGCCCATGCGGCGGAGTTGGGCAAACCGCTCGCTGATGCCGCCTTTCACAATGTCTTTGAGTTGGACCACGCCGAGCACGGTGGAATCCTCGGCCACCAGCAACGGCGTGCCTCCGCCGCTGGCGACGTGTTCCGCAATGCGCATGGCGGCTTCCGGAACGCTGCCGCCCTGGCTGCGAACCCACGCGGCGACCGCTTCCGCCGAGCCTTTGCGAATACGGCGGTCGGTATAATCCACCCCGCTCATCCGGGTTTGCGCGGTGAACGGCACAAAGACGGCATGGTGTCCGGTCGCGTCCGGAGCGCGCAATCCGTGTTTTTCCTTGGCGAGGACGACAATCGAGCGTCCTTCCGGGGTTTCGTCCGCGAGGGACGCCATTTGGGCGGCGGCTGCGAGACGGCTTTCGTCGATTCCCGGTGCCGGAAGAAAGGCGACGGCCTGGCGGTTTCCCAGTGTGATCGTACCGGTTTTGTCGAGGAGAAGGACATCGATGTCTCCGGCGGCCTCGACCGCGCGACCGCTTGTCGCAAGCACATTTCGACGGGTCAGGCGGTCGATGCCGCTGATCCCGATGGCGCTCACCAGTGCGCCGATGGTTGTGGGAATCAAACAAACGAGCAACGCGATCAGGACCGGGACGGGGATGGTTCCCTCGCCGCCACCCTGGACTCTGGCAAATGAGAAGAACGCGGGCAGCGTCAGCACGACGAGGAGGAAAACCGCCGTGAGCGCGATGAGCAGGACGTTGAGCGCGCGTTCGTTCGGGGTAGCCTGCCGTTTGGCCGACTCCACCATGCCGATCATGCGGTCCAGAAAGCTGTCGCCCGGCTCGTTTGTGACTTCGATGATGATCCGGTCGCTCAGAACGCGCGTTCCGCCGGTAACGGCACTTCGGTCGCCACCACTTTCCCGGACGACCGGAGCCGATTCGCCGGTGATGGCGGATTCATCAATCGTGGCGATTCCCTCCACGACGGTGCCGTCCGCCGCAATCGTGTCGCCCGCTTCGCAGACGATTCGATCGCCCCGGCGGAGGTCGGCGGCGGAAACATTTTCCTCGCGACCGCCGTCCAATCGGCGGGCGGTCGTGGATGTCCGGAGTCGGCGGAGCGAAGCGGCCTGGGCTTTTCCACGACCTTCGGCAACGGCCTCGGCGAAGTTGGCAAAGAGGACGGTGAACCACAGCCAGACTGCCAATTGAACGTGGAATGCCGAGGGTTGAAAAATCGCGAATCCGGCGGTGACCAACGCCCCCACCCAGACCAGGAACATGACCGGATTTCGAATTTGATGGCGCGGGTGCAGCTTGCCCAGCGAATCGCGGAATGCCAGACCGAGGAACGGAAGCGAGAAGTCCGAACCGCGCGCAGTGAGTGATGTCATGCGCCGAATGTGCGCGTGAAGCGCTGCAAGGCGTTAATCAAAGGCGCGGCCGAAACCGTAAAAAAAAGATAAAGGCGGCCGAGCTGCTAGGGCGCCGGCGGCGGCATCCGATAGATCACGTAGTCCTTCGTCTTCTCGACCATTTCGCATTTCTGGCTGAGGTAATCCACGAAGACTTTGTGGTTCTGCCAAAACCTCTCGCGGCCGGGCGTGTCGTCTTTCGGATCTGAAACAATTCCAAACCAATCGGCTCCGCGGCGGCGGAGGTATTCGAAGAACTTGATGTTTGCCGCCGGATCCGCCGGAACGAGGTTCCAGTACTTGTGTCCGAGTTTCCCGAGCGGCGGGAACACCCATCCCCTGCGGTCGGAATAGTAGATGGCGACAGGATCCCCCACGTCGTTCGCGATCGTGACCACAAGATCTTGCGGAGCGGCCAAGCGTGCGAGAGCGAGGCCGAGTTCCCGGCTTTCGCGGGCATTTTCCAGGTAAAGTCCGGAGGTCGCAATGCGCCCGAAAACCAGGACCCCGAGCAGAATGGCCGCGGGGCGCCACAGAAATCCGAGAGCAACGGGCCATGGCAAACCGGGAGATCTCCCGATTGCCGAGATCCGCGTCAACCCCAGACCGGCGAACGCTGCCACGGGAACGTTGTAGGCATGAAGGTTCCAGGGATTGAAGACGAGTTCCTTGATTCCGAAGGCCCAGAGCCCCGCCCCGCCGACCAGCCAGAGGTGGAAAAACCAACGCGGGCGCAAGGTGGTCGGATCGTCCGGATCCGGCTCCGAGCGGGGCGGCGCGAAAAGCAACCCGATCACGACCAGCCCGATGACCGGCCATGTCCAAAGCCAGTAAACCGCGTGGTTGGAGAGGTCGGGGAAAAAGTAGCCCTTGTTCCACCAAGCGGAGAATCCGTCGGACCAAAGCCAGTTGCCGGCACCGGCGATATGAAAGGGCGGGTATGTGGTACCGAGGTGGAGCGCCCAGGTGTAGTAAGCGAGAACAGGCAAGAGGCACACGACACCTGCGACGACGTACCGACGCAGGGCCGCTCCGTGCAATACTCCCCGCCGCGAGAACACCCAACCTGCGGCGAGCGCAACAGAGATCAGGGAGATGGCGGCAGGAAGTTTGGCCAGGAGTGCAAGCACAAGAGCTCCCGCGGCCGCAAAGCCGCGCCAGGGCGACAAGTTCGGAGACTGGAGGAAAGCAAGAAGCCACCAGCATCCCGTGAGCAGCAGTGCGAGCATCAAGGGATCCGGCAAAAAGGAGCGATCGATGAAGACCGCCCCGGGAAGAACCGCGAGCACCGCAGCCGACCACAATGCGGATTCCTCGTTCCAGACGCGCCGCACGAGTTGGAAGAAGGCAAAGACCGCCCATGTTCCCGCGATCGCGCTCAGGACCCGACCGACCGCCTCTTTCTCGCCGAAGACCTTCCACAGAAGCGCAACGGCATAACTGTAGATGGGAAACTCCCTGCCCTGGTAGTTCGGACCGGGGCCGGTCCAGTCCACTTGGGGAAAAAGGATGTTCCAATCCCCGCGAAAGAAGTTCTTCGCAATCATCGCCGTGCTCGCCTGCCGCCAGGAGAAAACATCCACCAGCGGCTGGGAGAACCCGATCAACCGCAGACCAAGGGCAACAAGAAGCACCACCCCGAGCAATGAAGCTGGCGAGGGCCGCACAGAGCGCAGTTTTCTGAACTGGGTGACCATGAGACGCGGAGGAGCCCGGGTGAACCGCCGGGCGTTACGATTGGCACACTCGTGCAGCGAAGGCCATGATTTTTCCGGGAGCGCTCCGCGCGGCCGGGAGTCAATTCATCCTTTACTCCAAAGGGCCTGTAAAGTTGATATACAACTTTGTCACACGGCTCCCGGAGCCCGAATACTCCCTTTTCTTCCTCCCGTGATCGATACCCACCTTCACCTTATGGACACACGGCGGTTCCGATATCTGTGGACCGCTGACCTCCACGCCCTCCACGGGGACTTTTTGATGAGCGATTATCGCACGGCGTGCGGGATGGACGTCCCGGAAGGCGCGGTCTTTATGGAAGTGGATGCGGAGGAGACGGAAGGCGAGGCCCGGCACTTCTGCGAACTCGCCACCGACCCGGCGAGCGGGATCCTTGCTGTGGTGGCGTCCGGAAAGCCGGAGTCTCCCGGCTTCGAGGCGCACCTTGATGCCATCGCGCACCCGAGACTCGCGGGCATCCGGCGTGTGCTCCACACGCGACCGGATGAAGTCTCGCAGTCTGCACTCTTCCGGGAAAACATCCGGGCCTTGGGCCGCCGGGGGCTGACTTTTGACATCTGCATGCTCCAGCGCCAACTCCCACTCGCCGCGGAGTTGGTTCGTGCCTGCCCGGCAACGACATTCATCCTCGACCACTGCGGCGTCCCGGACATCGCGGCGAACAACGCCCCCTCCGGCGCAGGGTTCCTTGCCTGGCGGGATGGCCTGAGGGCGTTGGCCGCCGAACCGAATGTGTTCTGCAAGATCTCGGGGATCAGTGTGTATGCGGCGGAAGGGGACCGGACGGCCGCCGGATTGGGGTCTTATGTGGCTACCGTTCTCGACACCTTTGGTCCGGCGCGATGTGTCTGGGGTGGTGACTGGCCTGTGGTGAATCTCGGCTGCGGCATTGCGGAGTGGATCCGTATTTCCCGTGCCCTGCTCGCCAGTCTTTCCGAGGAAGAGCGGGATGCGGTCTTTCGCATGAACGCCCGGAGGATTTACAATATTCACCCATGACAGCACCCCTGCGCGGCATTTTTGTTCCGAACATCGTTCCTTACGACGGCGCCGGCCGGATCGATGAGGACGAGCTTCGCCGCATCATTCGATGGCTCCGGAGCAAAAACGTTTCGGGCTTCTATCCCAACGGCAGCATGGGGGAATTCATCCGCCTCAGTTACGAGGAACGGAAGCGGGTGGTGCGCATCGTCTCCGAGGAGTCGGGTGGACTTCCGGTGCTGGCGGGGGCGGCCGAGCCGAATGTCGACCTTGTGCTTGAGATGTGCGCGTGTTGCGCCGATCTCGGCTGCCGGGCCGTTTCGATTACGGGGCCGTATTACTACAAACTTTCGCAGGAGAGCATCGAGGCCTACTTCCGCGAACTGGCCGCGAAGTCCCCGATCGACATCGTCATCTACAACATCCCGGCCTTCTCGAACGAAGTCAGCGTGCCTGTCCTTACCCGTCTCGCGCAGGATTGTCCTCGCATCGTCGGCACGAAAGATACCAGCCGTGACATGCCCCGCTTTCAACAACTTCTGCACGCCATCAAACCACGGCGCCCGGAGTTTTCCTGCATGATCGGGTGGGATGAACTTCTCTGCACATCGCTCTTCATGGGCGCGGATGGCGGGACACTTTCTTCCGCCGGTGTCGTTCCCGAAGTGCTCATGCGCATCTACAACGAGGCCCGCGCAGGGAATTGGCCCGAGGCGCGCAGGCTCCAGTTCAAACTGCTCGACCTCTTCTCGATCATGGTGAATGCCCCGAGCCTCCTCGACGGCTTCCGAGTCGGCTACGAGGCGCGCGGGTTCCATCCGGGGCGGGCGCGTTTCCCGCTCTCCGGGCAGGAACTGGGCGAACTCGACTCCGTCCGCTCCCGTGTGGCCTGCGTACTCAACGAGTGCGGGTATTCCGGCGGGGAAAGTCCGAAGATGCCGCCGGATTCGCACAAGGAACTCCGTGCCACGGTGGAAACGATCGTGCGCAGAGTGATTGCCGACGCTCATGGCTGATCGCGCTCTCGCCTACCTTGAGGTACCCTTCCTCAGCGTCGCAGCCGTCGTCGGCGACACCGCGGTAAAAGCAGCCCGCGTCGATTTGCTCGGGTTTGAACCCACGGGGATTGAGACGATTTGCATCCGGCTGGCGGCCGATTCGGTTGCCGATCTTGAGGCCGCACTTGCTGCCGGAACCAACGCGGCCAGGCACCTCGGCACCCGTGCCGTGACCGCACTCCTCGCCCGGCCGGACAGTGCCCTTTATCACCTCAACGACAACCCGAACACCATCAACCCCCTCTACGGTGGCCGCGAGGAACTGCGGCCATCAAACTCCACCACCATGACCACCCACCAAGCGATCGGAATCCTCGAAACCCAAGGACTCACAGCCATCCTTCAAGCCACCGATGCCATGTTGAAGGCTGCCGACGTCGAACTCGTCGGCAAGGAAAAGATCGGCGCGGCCTACGTCACGATCATCGTCCGCGGCGACGTGGCCGCCGTGACGGCCGCGGTGGATGCGGGAGCAAATGCCGTGGGAGAGCTGGGAAAAGTCATCGCAGCGCACGTCATCGCGCGTCCCCACGAGAGCCTGCTCAGGCTTTTGCCGTCCTGAAAGGCGGCAGCGCTCTTGGTTCGTCGTCTGCCGCGCAGTCGTCAGCTCACGGTGCGCCGGGACCTCCGGACGATTACAAGCCCTGCCCCTAGAGCGATGATTCCCATCACCCATGTGCTGGTTTCAGGAACCGCCACCACGGGAGCAGGCGCTGGTGGCGTGAAATCAAGCGTCTTGCCGCTGAGTTCGAACTTGGCACCTTCGCGCGAATTACCGGGAGAGGTGATCGTCACCTGCGCTTCGAAGGTCCAACCAATCGAACCGAGATCACCCTTGGATCCATCGTCGTTCACATAAACAATGTAACTGTCATTGATGGGGGCAGAGTTGTTTGCAAAGCCCGAGGCGGGTAAGATGCCGATGGTCTGGACCGCCGGGTTCGAAAGGGAGAACGTGGCATTTTGAAAAGCCACGGAGCTTCCGGCAAATGTCGCCTGAGCATAGGGATGCAAGGCATTGTAACTGACGGATTGCAAACCCACTCCTCCGAGAGGCGTGCCACTCGTCCAGGAAAAAGCTGCGCTCGGTCCGGCAGTCGGATGCAACAGGCTGAACGTCAGCGAGGCCCCGGGTGTATTCACGACGCGGTAGGTATACGGCGTGCCGGAAAGCACGGAGAGAGTGTTGCTGACGCTTGTGGATTGGATACTTGAAGGGGCTACCGGAGTCCCATTCCCGAGCATGGCATCCCAGTTGGTCAGGTCGATTTTGTACCGTGTCTGGAATCCGGCAAGGTTGGCGGAGGAAACCTCGGACGGAGCCACGCCCACATACACTTTCCCGGCGAATAGAGCGGTCGGGACAAAAAGAGCCGAAAAAAATGCCACCAAAAGGATATGGGGCGCCGAGGAAGTTTTCATGGAATTTCGATGTATACACCTGTTGCGCGCGTTGCATCAACGATAATCGTTTCGAAGCAAATAAAGCCTTGCGGACTGGAGCGGATCGCGATACTACAACCCGCATCACGCACCTGTTGCTCAAAATGAGAAACCAATCTGTCCTTCTCGCCCTGATCGGAGCTGCCGTTCTCACGGCTACACCTGTGGCATCCGCCGCAGGCGTCCTGTTGACCTACGCTGAGTCACCAGGTGCCATGAACACCACGCTCGGCGGAGCCTCGGTCTTCAATTTTGATTCCTCTTTTGTCGGACAAACCACTGCCCAGTCCTCGCTTCTGTGGTCGGGAGTTGGAACCTACGACACCGCATCCGTCATCACCGCAAATCGCTTTGGCGGCGCGGGTGGCAGCGGCTACTATTTGGTCCAAAGCCAATCGGTCGGCGCCCAAGTGGTGACCACAACGCTGAGCCTTGATACTCCAAGCAGCTACTTCGGTCTCTGGTGGTCGGCGGGTGACAACCGCAACCGACTGCAATTCTACAACGGGTCGTCTCTTGTAGCAGACTTCACAACGCAAGCTGTTGTCAACGCACTGCCCACGACCTACCGCGGCAATCCCAATCCCGCATTTGCCGGACAAAACGCCGGAGAAAACTACGCGTTTTTGAACGTCTATTCGAATGACGGCGCAACTTTCGACCGCATCGTGTTCAGCAACGTGGGTTCGAGCGGCTTTGAGTCCGACAACCACACCGTGCGTGCGGCCGCATGGGGTACGCTCCCCACAGAATCCGGCCCTCCCCCGGGAACTCCGATCGCGACCATCGACGGCACGACGGTGACCCCCGTTGTTGCTGTCCCCGAGACCAGCACTTGGGTGATGGGCATTCTTGCCGCAGGTGCCGTGGTTTTCTTTGTCCGCCGTCGCAAGGCTGCGAGCAACTAAAGAAGCCAGCTTTTTGAACCCCGTCCGACCACCGGTTGGGCGGGGTTTTTCTTTGTCTCGATCACGTGAAACACCCCGAAAGGTGCACGCTTAATTCGCAGTCGCAGGCGAACTCCACTTCTCGAGACTCTTCTCGTCGCCCAGGACTCTGAGCACGGGGATAAGCTCCACGATGGCAGAGGGGTCCATCCCCGCAGCTCTCTCCAAGGCCTCACGGGCCTCGACCCAGCTTCTTTGACGTGCGGCCACGCGACCGAAGATCCGGAGCGCGTCGGGGGCATCCGGTTGGAGAGACAGGGCATGGAGAGCGTGTCGCCGAGCAAGCCTAAGCAGGGAAGGATCGCTGGAAGCCTTTTCGAGGATTCGGGTGGCGACAAACAGATGAGCCGGGGCAAAAACAGCTTTGTCGCTCGGGGCAATCCAATCGAGAATCGCGTTGGCTTCCCGAGCATTCCCATTGGCAAGATGGGCTCGGGCCAGGAAGAAGAAACTCGCCTCGCGGGACTCTCCCGGCAACTCGAGAAGACGCGCCGCTCCGACAAGGGCAGTAGCCGCATCCCCCCTCTCCAAGGCCGTTTCGGTGAGTCGAATGTAGCGCTCCCTGACTTGCTCGCTATTCCAGAGAAACACAAGAGTGCCCAGAGAGGCACTGAGCACAATGGCACCGATGGCAGGATAGGCCATTCGGGGAAGCCCGAGCCACAGCACAGAGGGTGTAGCGGGTTTCGCCGTCATGGTTTGGCTGCTTCCTGAAGTTGTTCCAAAAGGTCTTGGCTCGCCGAGAGAAGCAATTGCCTCGCGGCCTCGCGTGCTGCCGCATCCGGCAGACTCTGCCCCGTGATCAATACCTGCACACGATAGGAACTCCCCTGCGGCATACCAAGCTGGAGAAAACGGCTCACAAACTCTCTGCCCACTGTGGATCGATCCAGCGAATCCCCCGTAACGCCGAATGTCGTGAACCACAGCGCCCCTTGGACACCATTCTCGCGACTCATGTCCAACTCCACGAACGGACGCCCCTCGGGAACATCCACGTAGTCTTTGCGAAGAATCGTCCATCCCGTCCGCGAGTAACAGTCGGCTACATCATGATAGCCGTGAATGGGATAATCAAAAGCGACAACAGCAGTCGTATCCCTCCCCTGGAATCTCCAGCTCGCTGAGGAAAGCCCCAGCGTCTCTATCTTGTCGATTTGGGGGAGCCCTCCGCCAACCTGCTTCCAATCGCCGAGATCTGAAGGAAGAGTGAAACGCGCTGTCTCGGGAACCTCCGCTTCCGCCGCAACCTTCGCGCCGGCCTCGACCCCGCTCCTGGCAATGCCTTTGGCCACGGATGTGGCGGCAAGCCCCGCAAAAACTGCACAGAATACCCAGGAGAGCAGCGAAGGTGCCGGCCAACGGATGCCGCGGAGTGGATGTTCCTTCACCGCGCGGCCGTGTGACGCCGGCGGCCGCGGGCAAAGCAAGTGCTCGAGGCTGATCACACAGGCGATGTATACCGCGACCAGCACGATGCTCAAGACCTCGTGCTTCCACCCCGTCAGCAGATCGATGCCGCTTGTTGCCCGCAACCATGCTCCGACAGCGATTCGCAGAACGTTCCCGAACAGCACGAAAACGAGCGCCAGGGGAATGGCAACCAAAAAGGCCCAGAGCGGTCGACGGCGCCAGAGCAGGAAAAACACGGTGAATGCGGAGACGAAAACCACTGAGTGGATGCCGCTGCAGGCCTCCTCCACAAAGAGCCGCTCCCCGGGAATCTCGATCACATTTCCGGTGACAGCATGCACAACCCCGACGAAGTCCAGCAGTCGGGAACTGAAAACCGTGGCAAGGTCGCGAAGAAAAACCGTGAGCCGTTCATCCAGAGCCAAAGGAGGTGGGATAATCGTCGCGCAAAGGATGAGAGCAGGCCCGAGGGTCAAAATCAGAGGCCTTCCACCGAACAACCCGAGGAGGGCCACCATCGCAAGCAGTGCACAAATTGCTGCGAGCCAGGGGGACCAGAGCAAAAGGGCGGCAACAACCAGGAGCGCCACCCCGAAAAGAATGGCCCACGACGCGGCAGGCGAACCGGGAGGGTAATCCTCCGGACCTTCGCGGAGGCGCACCCAGGCAAGAAACCCTGCCGCAGCCAAAGCTTGTGGGAAGAACTGATACTCCGGGATCCTCCAGAGATTGGCGAAAAAATCCCAAAGGAGCGGCAGCAGAGCCGCCGTCACGGCGAGGATTAACCAGAAGATTCCGGAGCGGGTGATCGACATGCGCGGGTGAGCAAGAGTTGTCGCCGCATCCGTTCGACTTCTCAAGTGCTAACGACACCTCTTGAAGCCCGGGCTGGGGCGGTTTATCGTCTCATTTATGCGCAATGTTCTCGCCCTTGCAGCTGCTCTCTGCCTTGCGGTCGCGCTCCATGCCGAGGAAGCCACTATCGCCGCGGCGGAGAACGCCACCCCCGCCCTGCGCCTGGAATCCGACCAAGCCGTCTACAACAAGGATGGGCTCATCCTCTGGGTGGTTTTGGTGGACAGCCCCGACTCTTTCCTCAGGGAATGGGTGAACCCTGTGACTCCCGGGTCTCCCCGCATTCAAGGACGCACCTCGTTCCACCGGGGGGATATCGTCCTTCCAGCAATCCTCTTTCAGACTGATGGACTGACTCCAGAGGGCAAGGCAGACATTCGATACAGCTTCGTCTTCAAGCGACCGGACGGTTCGGTCTATGAGGAGATGAAGGACAAATTGGTTGTCGACGGCACACCACCAAAAGGTGTCGGACTTTTCCGCGAAATGATGGGCCTGAAAATCGAGGATAGCGACCCCTTCGGCCCATATAGCCTTCTTGTCGAGGTCACGGACCGCATCAAGGGTGTCACAGTCACGATGCCCTTCGTGTTCACGGTGACGGATCCCGAGTTGGAAAAGCAAGTCTTGGAAGCGGGAACACCCACCGCATTGCCCGCCACGCCTGCTGTGCCCGCCACCGCCCCCGTCGGTGGAGCCGGAACCCGCGTTCGATCGGCCATCCCAACGCCGTCGCCTTCAGGATCTCCCGTTCGCTGAGCCGAACAAGATTACCGGGCTCAGAATCGGAATCCGACCCCGAGATCCACACCCAGGGTGGCCCATGTCACATTGGCGAGCTGGCTTGTCGCCGAGCTGCCGTCGGCGAACTGGATGCGATCGCGACCGTTGACGACCATCGTGCCGCGCGAGTAAACGCGGCTGTAGATACTCCAATGCCGGGAAAGCATGGCTTCCGCCCCAATGCTGCCCTCGATCGTCCATGCGAGGCCATTGTGAACAAAGCTCAGGGGCTGCGCGAACTCGTCCCGGAGATTCCACTGGGCCCGGGCGTAGTAGTAGCCGAGCCCGAGTTGGAGACCTCCGGTGAGTTTCAGCCACCGGGTGGCCATCCATTCCGCCTCAAGTCCCACGAAGCCGTTAAAGACATTCGGGCGATAGCTGCTGTTCAAATCCGAGAGCGAGGCTCCGGCATCCTCCCCCACGGTGAAACTCCCGCCACGGATGTTGAGCCACGCGTAGTTGTACTGCGCCCCGAGAAGCGGCGTGAGGACAAGTCGTCCGTCGAAGGCCGGAATCTTGTATCCCAGCGCCAACGCCGCCTCCCAGAAGGTCGAACCCCGCGCACCGGAAACACTCTTGCTGTATTGGAAGCCGTCCGCGTAGTCCGAGTCGGTGCTCGTGCCACCGACCGCTCCGCCGAAACTGCCTGAAGCCCGCAGCATCCAACGGTCACGGTAGATGGCCTCCATTCTGGTGCCGACGGTGAGGGATTGCATTTGCGACCATGTGAGAACCGAGACCCCGTCGGCCCCGCCTTCATCCGGAAAACGAACTTTCCATCGCAGGTAATCGGCACGCCATCCGCCGGTGACCTTTGCATCGAACGCCCAGTCGGATACCTCTGGCTCTGGGTCGATGACAACCTTGTTTGTTCCTGCCCAGCCTGCAGAGACTCCCGCAGCGAGCACCATGATCGCGAGCAGCGACTTCATGGTCCGAGATGCAAGCACACACGATCTCCGGTGCACAATGAGAAAACCTGCTCTGAACCCGCTCAGGAATACACCGGTTTGTAGGCCAGGCTGCGGATGTCGGCAGCGATATCGTCCGGACGCGGCTTGCGCGCGTGCCCGAGATCGAAAATGCGTTCGGCGATGGCGGCCGCAGTCGTGAGTGAAGCCTCCAGCATGTGGCTTTGGGGAGGATAAATCAGCCCGCTGGCGAGATCCTCCGGTGTCACTTGCGCCGCGACGGCTTTCGCTGCGACGATGAACAGTTCCTCCGGCACACGGTCGGCCTCGGTCGCAAGCACAGCCATCCCCATGGCCGGGAAAATGTAGACGTTGTTTCCCTGCCCCGGGATGAATTTCTGTCCGTTCCACTCGACCGGATCGAATGGACTGCCACTTGCAAAGATCGCGCGGCCCTCGGACCACTTGTAAGCCTCCTCGGCGGTGCACTCGGAACGCGAAGTGGGGTTGGAATACGGGAAGATGATCGGCCGTTCATTGATTTCCGCCATCGCCTCGATCACAGCTTGGTTGAAGAGCTTCGGCACGGTACTTACGCCGATGATGCCCGTCGGGCGCAGGGCGCGGATCGCCTCGACGAAGGAGGACACCGGCGCATGGTCGTGGGCGAAGGGACGCTGGAAATCCGCGAGGTCCGTTCGCGAGGACACAAGGAGGCCGTTCACATCGAACAGCCAGTTCCGCGCCTGTCCTTCGGCGAGAGTGATCCCTTCAAGAGCCATCGCCTCGCTGATCAACTGCGCGATGCCTGTCGCTGCCGACCCCCCTCCTAGAAAGAGGAAGCGCTGGTCCGTGAGTTTGCCCCCGGTGACCCGCAGTGCGGCGAAGATGCCCGCGAGGGCCACGGCCGCCGTGCCTTGAATATCGTCGTTGTAGGTGCAGATGGCATCCCGGTAACGGGCCAGGATGGGAACGGCGTGGAAGTTCGCGAAATCCTCCCACTGAATGCAGCACTTCGGATAGAGTTTCTGCACGGCTTGAACGAACTCGTCGATGAACGCGTCATAGTCCTCCCCGCGCACCCTCTCGTGACGAAGACCGAGGTAGAGTGGATCCTCAAGAAGTGCATGGTTGTTCGTGCCGACATCCAGCATCACGGGCAACGTGAGGCGGGGCGGCACGCCGGCACAAGCCGTGTAGAGCGACAACTTGCCGACGGGAATACCCATTCCGCCCACGCCCTGGTCGCCGAGTCCGAGAATACGCTCACCATCCGTCACGACAATGAAGCGGACATCCTGCTCCGGCCATTGCGCCAGAACCTCGGCAACACGACCACGTGCGGTGAAGGGCAAATACATTCCGCGCGGAGAGCGGAAAAAGTGGTCAAACTTCTGGCAGGCTTCGCCAACAGTCGGGGTGTAGACGAGCGGCATGTAGGTGGCTGGATCGGACATCAGCACCGCGTAAAAGAGGGTCTCGTTGCGCGACTGCAAATCGGCAAGGAATTGGTATTTCTGAAAGGGACTCGAGAGATCGTTCATCTGCACGTGGACGCGTGCGACCTGCAGATCGAGCGAGTCCGTCCCGGGCGGGAGAAAGCCTTCGATACCGAGCGCACGGCGCTCGCCGGCGTTGAAGGCGGTGCCTTTGTTGAGACGGGGATTTCGGAGGGTGGAGAGGCCGTTGGAATTCATGGGGTGGATGGGGTTGCGACGTAGGGGTGAACCATTTTGGCGGGATCGACGATGCGGTCGAAATCCTGCGCGGTGACGAAACCGAGCTCGATTGCGGCTGCCTTGAGGGTCAGGTCGTTCTCTGAAGCATGGTGCGCGATCTGCGAGGCTTTGTCGTATCCGATCACGGGCGCGAGGGCCGTCACGAGCATGAGGGACTGCTCGACATAGTGCGCGATGCGCTGGCGATTCGGCCGTGTTCCCTCGATGAGGAACCGGCGGAAATTCCGGCATCCGTCGGAGAGGATCGCGATGGACTGTGAAAGATTCGCAATCAAAAGCGGCTTGTAGACGTTCATCTCGAGGTAGCCACCCGCACCGCCGAAACCGACTGCGACATCGTTTGCCATCACCTGCACGGCGATCATGGCGAGTGCCTCAGCCTGAGTGGGATTCACCTTTCCGGGCATGATCGAGGAACCCGGTTCATTCTCGGGGAGGATCAACTCCGCGAAGCCGGCGCGCGGACCGCAGGAAAGGAGTCGGATGTCGTTGGCAATTTTGTAGAGAGAGACCGCAAGGGTGCGGAGGCAGCCCGACAGTTGGACCAGCGCATCGTGGGCGCCCTGTGCGGCAAATTTGTTCGGAGCGCTTACGAACGGCATGCCCGTGAGAGAAGCGATGCGCCCGGCGGCCTCTTCGGCAAAACCCGGCGCGCAATTGATCCCGGTGCCGACCGCAGTGCCTCCCAATGCCAGCCGGCAGACTTCGGGAAGCACCGCCTCGAGCCGCGCGAGGTTGTCGTCGAGCATCGCAGCGTAGCCGGACCACTCCTGCCCCAGTGTGAGCGGTGTTGCATCCTGCAGGTGCGTTCGCCCGATTTTTACGATGTCTTTCCACTCCTCCGCCTTGGCCGCAACTGCATCACGAAGGGCACGGATGGATGGAAGGAGGCGGCCGTGGAGCCCGGTTGCGGCGGCGATGTTCATCGCCGAGGGAAACGTGTCATTCGAAGACTGCGACATGTTCACGTGGTCGTTCGGATGTACCGGAGCCTTGCTCCCGAGGGGTGTCCCAGCCAACTGGCAACAGCGGTTCGAAACCACCTCGTTGACATTCATGTTGAATTGGGTGCCGCTGCCCGTCATCCAAACATGCAGCGGAAACATTTCGCGATGCTGGCCGGCGAGAATCTCATCACACGCGACCGAAATGAGATCGCAGATGGGCCCCGGCAGACGCTCGCTGGCGTGGTTTGCGGCGGCCGCCGCTTTTTTCAGGATGGCATAAGCGGTGATCATCTCACGCGGCATGAGATCCGTCCCGATGCAGAAGTGGTCCAAGGACCGTTGGGTTTGCGCTCCCCAGAGTGCTTCGGCAGGCACCTCGACGGCACCGAGACTGTCAGTTTCGATACGAGTGGGGGGCATTAAGATTCGGGGGGACGTTCAGGGACGGGAATTTGCCGAGGCCACACGGCTTCCCCATTCAAGCAGCTCGGATGTGCAATCATCGCGGTCGAGCATCACCTCGATCAATACCGGCGCGCTATGGCCGCTCGCACGGGCAATGGCACCCGCGAGTTCACCCGGGGTCGTCACGCGAATACCCAGCGCATTGCCCTCGCCGGCATTGAAGACATGGATGAGACCCGCGTAGTCCCAGTTCGGGATGTTGTTGTAGGGTCCGTCGTGAATCTCAACTTCGATGGTGTAGCCGCGGTTGTTGATGAGAAAGAGGATCGGATTCGTCCCTTCGCGGATCATCGTCGAAACTTCCTGTGCTGTGAGTTGGAACGATCCGTCGCCGGTGAGCAGAAGCGTGCGTCCCTTTGCCCCGAGCGCCACGCCCAATGCGGCCGGCGTAGCCCAGCCGATCGACCCGTACTGCATTTGAAAGTGGTAGCGGACACCTGCCGGGAGCCGGAGCTTTTGCCCATTGAACCAACTGTCGCCCGTTTCGACGACGAGGCTCATACCGGGAGCGATGAGGCCTTGAAACTGGCGCCGGAATTCACGGAGTGTCAGTTTTTCATCGGGAGCATCCGGCACGACCGGAACCTCCGGTTCATGAAACCGATCATAGGCCTCGCGTGAAGCACTCTTCGGAGGAAGAGTCTCCGCAAGAGCATGCAAAATATCGTCGAGGTGAATGCCGGAGAAGAGCGCCTCTCCCACACGCACGCACTCCGGACCGAGCTCGATCCGCTTCGCGGCCGGCGTCAAAGTCGTCCATCCCACCGTCGTGTAATCGTTGAAGACCGGTCCAGCGAAAATCTGACAGTCGCTGGATTCGATGACCTCGGCACAGCCACGGCTGCTGACCTCCCCCCAATAGGTGCCCATGAATCCCGGCAGCGACTCGTCCAAGGCCCCTTTGGCATCGGGCATGACAGCCAGCGCGCAATCCAATGTCGACGCCAACGCCGCAAACGCGCCGCGTTCGCTTTGGCTCCGCAGTTTCCCACCGGCGACGAGAACCGGCTTCACCGCGGTCTGGATGCGGCCACGGATTGCTTCGACCGCGGCGGAGAGTGCCGCAGGATCGCTTGGCACACGCGGTGGCGGCAAGGTCAGCGGGGTTGGTTCGGCCACCGGCGCGGCTGCGAGGTTGCACGCGATTTCGAGATAGACCGGCTTGCGTTTCGCGAGACATGTCCGGATCGCTTCATCGATGAGAGCCGGAGCATCGGCCACGCGACGTATCACGAATGTCCCGGCCACGACCGGAGCGAAACACCGCGCCGACTGGCCGAAATCCACCTCCCCCGTCGAGTGGTGGATGATGTGGCCCGCCGGGGCATCGTTCGAATTCGGCCCTCCCGAAATGACGAGCACCGGAAGATCATCGGAATACGCCCCGGCGACAGCATTCAGGATGCTGAGGCTTCCAACGGTATAGGTCACCACCGCGGCTGCGAATCCCCTCTCCCGTGCGTAGCCATCGGCGGCGTAGCCCGCATTGAGTTCGTTGCGGCACCCGATCATGCGGAGACGCGGCTCTTTGAGAAGTTGGTCGAGAAGGACGAGGTTGAAATCCCCCGGCACCGAGAAGAAGGCTCCGAGACCGGACTCCGCAAGGCGCCCTGCGAGATACAACCCGACATTGGAGGAAACGGGGGGCATGTGCCGAAGCTTGCCGACTCCCCCAACCGTGTCAAGGCCACCCGGCAGAAGGGTTCAGACCTTCAGTCGAAACCCTGTAACAGAAAGCGGCGGAATATCGACCATCAGCGAATGAGCTTTTCCCTGCCAGGACCAGTTCTCATCCGACCAACGGCCACCCATGTTCCCGACATTGCTGCCTCCATAAGTCGCGGCATCGGTATTCAGAACCTCCTCGTAGAATCCATGTGCGGGCACACCGATCCGGTAGCCGCCACGAACGACAGGCGTGGCATTCACGATGAACACGACAGGCGGTCCGCTCCGGGCCTTGCGCGCGAAGGACCAAACGGAGTTGTCCGAGTCATTGAAATCAATCCACTCGTAACCGTCGTAGCAATCGTCGAGTTCATAGAGGGCGGGTTCGTGCGTGTAGAGCCAGTTGAGGTGCTGGATCAACCGGCGCAGGCCGTCGTGCAGAGGGTCTTGCGTGAGATGCCAGTCGAGACTCTGCGAATGATTCCACTCGATCCACTGGCCGAACTCCATGCCTTGGAAGATGAGTTTTTTACCCGGATGCGCCCACATCCAGGCCAGAAACATGCGGCAGTTCGCAAACTTCTGCCAAACGTCGCCCGGCATTTTGTCCAGCAATGAACCTTTTCCGTGCACCACTTCATCATGGCTGAGCACGAGAACGAAGTGCTCGGTAAAGGCATACAGCAACGAGAATGTGATCTCCCCTTGGTGGAACCGGCGGTGGATCGGATCTTTGCTGATGTAGCGCAGGCTGTCGTTCATCCAGCCCATGTTCCACTTGAAACCGAATCCGAGTCCGCCGGTGTAGGTCGGTTTGGAAACTCCGGGCCAGGCCGTCGATTCCTCCGCGATCATCCGGATTCCGGGAAAGCGTTCGTAGCACACCTCGTTGCAGCGCTTCAGGAAGGCGATCGCATCAAGGTTTTCGCGGCCACCGAAGCAATTGGGCACCCACTCGCCCGGTTTTCGCGAGTAGTCGAGGTAGAGCATCGAGGCAACCGCGTCGACGCGAAGTCCGTCGATGTGGTACTCGTCCATCCAGAAGAGCGCATTGCCGATGAGGAAGTTTTTCACCTCGTTGCGTCCGTAATTGAAGATTAGGGTCCCCCAATCCATGTGCTCGCCAAGGCGAGGGTCCTCGTGCTCGTAGAGGCATGTACCGTCGAATCGGGCGAGGCCGTGGGCATCCTTCGGAAAATGCCCCGGAACCCAGTCGAGAATCACACCCAGGCCGGCCTGATGGCAACGGTCCACAAACTGGCGGAACTCGTCGGGATTTCCGAAACGGCTGGAGGGTGCGTAATAGTTGACGACCTGATAGCCCCAAGACCCATCGAACGGATGCTCCATCACGGGGAGGAGTTCAAGGTGCGTGAAGCCCATTTCCTTGGCATAGGGAATCAGGCGATCGGCAAGTTCGATGTAACTGAGCATGCGCCCGCCGTCGTCAGCCTTGCGTTGCCACGAACCAAGGTGAACTTCGTAGATGCTCATGGGCGTGCTGTAGGGGTCCAACCCGGCACGCTGGGCCATCCAGTTGTCATCGTCCCACGCGTAGCGGTTCAAATCAAAAACCATGCAGCCCGTCGAAGTGCCGTGCTGCGCGTAGAAGGCATAGGGATCCGTCTTCAGAAAAACCTCTCCATGCGGCCCGCGGATCTCAAACTTGTAGTGAGCCCCCTCGCCAACTCCCGGAAGGAAGATTTCCCAGATGCCCGAAGGAACCATTTTGCGCATCGGGTGCACACGGCCGTCCCACCCATTGAAGTCCCCGACGACACTCACACGCTGGGCTGCCGGTGCCCACACCGAGAAATGCACGCCGTGCACGCCGTGCATTTCACGAACATGTGCCCCGAGTTTCTTGTAGACATCGTAGTGCGTGCCTTCGTTGAACAGATAGATATCCATCTCACCAAGCACCGGACCAAAGCTGTAGGGGTCATGCCCTTTCCCTTCGTGCCCGCCGTGACTCGTGAAGGAGAGGGTGTAGGAAAACGGCCCCGAGACATCGGACAGGACCGACTCGAAAAGGCCGGATTCATGAACCCTCGCCAACTCGAACACACGCCCGTCTTCGGCCACCACCCGCACCGCCGCGGCATCCGGTCGGAGCACACGGGCGATCCATTGCCCCTGAAACTCGCGCAGTCCCAGAACGCGAAACGGATCACAATGGCGGGCTTCGACGAGCGGATAAAAGTCGTCGTCGGGGAGCAGCGACGGGTTCATGTCACAGAGACTTAGGATGTTGCAGGAGAAAAAGGAACCAGATTCGCGCGGAGGGTACACCGTCGGGCGAAACATTGACGCGTGTCATTGCCGGAGATCGGTCGCCGGACGGATTCTTGCGGCACCCCCATGGACACTTCGTCTCCCTCCATACCCGAAACCGACCCCACCAGCGGCCTTTCCTCTGCCGAGGCCATCTCCCGTCTCGCCCGCTTCGGGCCGAATGCCCTTGAGGAGAAACAAGAGAGCCGATTCAAACGCTTCCTCGGGTATTTCTGGGGTCCGCTTCCATGGATGGTCGAAGCTCCTGCCATCATGGCGTTGCTCATCCAGGACTGGGTGGATTTCGGCATCATCACCTTCATGCTCGTCTTCAATGCCGTGCTCGGTTTTTGGGAGGAGAGCGCGGCCTCGAATTCGCTGGATGCCCTGAAGGGTTCTCTGGCCCTCAAGGCGAAAACCCTGCGTGATTCGCTTTGGAGCGAGATCCCGGCCGTCGACCTTGTGCCGGGAGATATCGTCCGCATCCGGCTCGGTGACGTTGTACCGGCGGACGGGATGCTCGTGGGCGAAGGCTCATTGGCTGTCGACCAAGCCGCCCTCACCGGAGAATCGCTGGCTGTTTCCAAGACGGACGGGGACACGGTTTACTCTGGCTCGATTGTGAAGAAGGGGGAGATGGTGTTGCGGGTCACAGCCACGGGCGGTTCAACCTTCTTCGGTCGCACTGCCCGGCTTGTCGCAACCGCGGGCACCACTTCGCACTTCCAGAAAGCCGTCGTCGGCATAGGGAACTTTCTCATCGTTCTCACAATCGCCCTGGCCGCCTTCCTTGTGCTCGACCGCCTCACCGCCATGCACGGGCACTACTCCCGCGAGGCCATCTTCAACCTCGCCGAATACGTTCTTGTTCTGCTGGTCGCCGCAGTCCCCTTCACCACGCCCGCCGTCCTCTCGGTCACAATGGCTCTCGGAGCAAAGATGCTTGCGGTGAAAAAAGCCATCGTCTCGCGCTTGGAATCCATCGAGGAGTTGGCGGGCATCGACATTCTCTGTTCCGACAAAACCGGCACCCTCACCCAAAACACGCTCACCCTCGGCGATGTCCTCGCCTTCGGCAAAGCAACGGCGGACGACGTGGTTCTCGCCGCATCTCTCGCAAGCCGCGCGGAGGACAGGGATCCCATCGACCTGGCCATCATGGCCGCGCTCCGCAATCCGGGTGCTCTTGCGTCATTCCGACAGACGACGTTTGTTCCCTTCGACCCAGCCAGCAAACGCACGGAAGCAACTTTGGAGAGTTCCGGGGGGGAGACCTTCCAAACATCCAAAGGGATGCCGTCCGTGATCCTCGACCTGTGCGCCCTCACGGGCGGGGAGCGGAAGACTGTCGAGTCCCAGGTCGCGAGGCTGGCAGCGCAGGGGATGCGGGCGCTTGCCGCCGCGCGCAAAGATTCGGGCGCAGCATGGACGTTTCTCGGAGTCCTCCCCTTGCTCGATCCGCCCCGCGCGGACTCGAAAGCCACGATCGACCAGGCGCGGAAGCTCGGGGTGGACGTCAAGATGGTAACGGGGGATGACATAGCCATCGCCCGAACAATCTCGGGCGAACTCGGGATGGGCACGAACATCCGGCTCGCAACCGACCTCTTCGGCGAACCGGGCGCGAAAGCCGCCCCCGAGGTCGACCTTGCCCGCAGCGTTCTCGCGGCGGATGGGTTTGCGCGCGTCTTCCCCGAGCACAAATACGCCGTCGTCAAAGCCCTTCAAAGCGCGGGGCACATCGTGGGAATGACCGGTGATGGAGTCAACGATGCCCCCGCCCTCAAGCAAGCCGACGTCGGCATCGCTGTTTCCGGTGCCACCGATGCCGCGCGCGCAGCGGCTTCGCTGATTCTGACGGCGCCCGGATTGTCGGTGATCATCGACGGCATCACCGAGGCGCGGCGCATTTTTGAGCGGATGATGAGTTACATGCTCTACCGGGTCGCGATGACGATCGGCATCATGGTCTTCGTCGTGGCTGCGGTCGGCTTCTTCAACTTCTTCCCGCTCACCGCCGTCATGGTTATCGCGCTCGCTCTGCTCGACGACCTGCCGATCATGGCGATCGCCTACGACCGCGCGCGGGCCGCGGCCAAGCCGGTGAAATGGGACATGCCCCGCGTGTTCATGATTTCATCCGTCCTCGGTCTGCTCTCTGTCGTGCAAAGCTTCGGACTCCTCTACCTCGGCCACAATTACTACCAACTGGATGCCCCGCATTTGCAGACGATGATGTTCCTGCAACTTGTCGCCGGCGGGCACCTGCTTTTGTTCGTCACACGCGCCGCCGGACCTTTCTGGGCAAAACCATGGCCCGATCCACGCCTCTTTGCAGCCATTGTCGGCACACAGGCCGTCGCCGTGCTCGCCTGTGGCTTCGGGCTAGGCACCATCGTGCCGGCCCTGCCATGGGACATCATCGGGTGGGTCTGGATTTACAACCTTGTATGGATGGCCGTTCTCGACGTCGCGAAACTCAGCCTCTTCCGGGTGCTGGATGGCTGGCGGTGGCATGGCGGCACGCCGCTGTTCGAGAGACTTCGCCGTCCCCTTTCCCCCCATGGGTCGCTCCATCGCTAGCGCCGCGCACGACGCGCACTTGTCAGCACCGCCCCTGCGCGGCTACGCTTTTCCGCTTGGACGCCATCGATTCGCTTTTCTTGATTGCCGGCAGTGGCGATTACCCGAGGTTGGTGCTCGAGGGAGCCCGATCGCAGGGGGTTGCCAAGATTTTCGTCGCAACGTTCGAAGGCGAGACTGACCCCGCCCTCGCCTCCTGCGCGGACGCCGCCTATTCCCTGCGTGTCGGTCAACTTGGCCGCCTGCTGGAGGCAGCCCGCCGGTCCGGTGCACGCCATGCCCTCATGGCCGGCCAGATCGCCCCCTCAAACCTCTTTAACCTGCGCCCGGATGTCAAAGCGCTCATGCTTCTGGCCACCCTGCGCGAGCGCAATGCCGAGACCCTCTTTGGGGCGATCGCCGCGGAGTTGGCAAAGGCGGGGCTCGAACTCCTGCCCGCCACGACATTTCTGGAAGCCCATCTCGCACCCGCCGGCCATATCGCGGGTCCCCGCCCGAAGGCGCGCACCCTTGAGGATCTTGCGTTCGGTCTTCGCATCGCCAAGGAATCGAGTCGCCTGGACATCGGACAAACTGTCGTTGTCAAAAACGGCACGGTTCTCGCGGTGGAGGCGTTCGAGGGAACCAACGAGGCGATCCAGCGCGGCGGACGCCTCGGACGCAAGGACAGCGTGATGGTGAAAGTCTCCAAACCCGGACAAGACATGCGCTTCGATGTGCCCGTTGTGGGCACGCGGACGCTGGAAACCGCAGCCGCAGCCGGTGTCCGCACCATTGGTGTCGAGGCCGGCCAAACCATCCTCCTCGACCGTCCGCGCGTGGCTTCGCTCGCCGGCGATCTCGGCATCACTCTCCAAGGCTTATGACCACCCTCCGCACCGGTGTCGTCGGCGTCGGCCACATGGGCGCGAACCACGCCCGAATCTACGCCGACCTCAAAGGCTCCACACTCTCCGCCGTTCTCGATGCCAACGCCGCCACCTCGGCGGCTGTCGCAGCGAAGCACCACGCCCACCCCGCAAAAGACCTCGAGGATTTCTCTTCGCGGATCGATGCGGCGACCATCTGCACGCCGACCGTGACACACTACGAGATCGCGAAGTTCCTCCTCGAGAGGGGCAAGCATCTTCTCGTTGAAAAACCCATCACGGACACCCCGGAGCGGGCCCGCGAACTCGCCGACCTCGCGGCAGCCAACGGGTGCATTCTCCAAGTCGGCCACATCGAGCGTTTTAACCCCGTGCTACACGCGCTTGAGGCCAAGCTGAACGCACCGCGTTTCCTCGAAGTGACACGCCTCTCCCCGTATCCGAATCGCAGCACAGATATCGGCGTCGTGCTGGACCTCATGATCCACGATCTCGAGATCATCCTTCACCTCGTCCGCTCGCCAGTCACTTCGGTCGACCCGGTCGGCATTTCCGTCCTCGGCGGAGGCGAGGACATCGCAAACGTCCGCATCCGTTTCGCAAACGGCTGCGTGGCGAACATCACCGCCAGCAGGATCAGTCAGGACAGGGTACGAAAGATTCGCGTCTTTCAGGAGGATGCCTACCTCTCGCTGGACTACAAGGACCAGTCCGGCTACCTGCTCCGTCTCGCCCGCGACGATGAGCAGGAGACAAGCGGCATCGGGAAACTGATCGGTCTCGCCACCGACTCGAAAATCGTGACGGCTTTCAACGGTCGCCGCATCGTGCGCGAGCCGGTCGAGGTGACTCCCGGCGAACCGCTCCGCATCGAACTGGAGGCGTTTCTGGGCTGCGTTCGCGAGGGACGGAGCCCGAAAGTAACAGGCCATGCCGCGGCGGATGCTCTCGAACTGGCCCTCGAAATCACCCGCCGCATCGCAGAGGCCGATCCGCGTCGCAACCCCGAATGAAGACGCTCTGGTTCGTTGCGGGCGAAGCCAGCGGCGACGCACGCGCCCATGAGGTCATGCGCTCGATACGGACCCTGAGTCCGGAGACCGTGTTTCATGGCGCGGGGGGACCGCGCATGGCAGAATTGGCTGCCCCACCCTTCGACAATTGGATCGCCCGCTCCGCTGTGCTGGGGCTGTGGGACGTGCTCCGTCAATACGGGTATTTCCGGGCAAAGTTTCGTGCCATGCTCGGAGATATTGCGCAGACCTCCCCGGATGCGGTGGTGCTGGTTGATTATCCCGGCTTCAATCTCCGGCTCGCCAAAGCGCTCCGGCGCGGTGGCTATCGGGGCCGCATTCTCTACTATATCAGCCCGCAAGTCTGGGCATGGAACCGGGGTCGGATTCCGAAAATGGCCCGGTATCTTGATCTCATGCTCTGCGTTTTCCCGTTCGAGGCACCCATGTATGAGGCAAGCGGCCTGCACACGGTTTTCACCGGGCACCCACTCCTGGAAGCCCTGGCAGCCAAAGGCCCGCCCCTCCCACGCGAAGAGAATCTGCTCGGACTTTTTCCCGGAAGCCGGGATCGCGAGATTCGCCGGATTTTCCCGGTCCTGGTCGAGGCAGCACGCCTCGCGCGGCGCGAGATCCCCAACCTCCGCATCGAAGCCGCCGCGGCCAGCGAGGCGCAGGCGGTCGAATTGCGCCGGATGGCTGGGGATCTTCCGGTGACTGTTCGCGCCGGGACTGCGCACGAACTCATGCAGCGCGCCACAGCCGGGGTCGTGTGCTCGGGGACCGCCACGCTGGAGGCGGCATGGTTCGGCCTGCCCTACTGCCTCATCTACAAAATTGCATGGCTGACATTTGAAATCGGTCGTCTCCTTGTGGATGTGGATTGCCTCGGAATTATCAACATTCTGAACAACTATCGCATCAACCCGCCGGCCGACCCCCGCGTTCCGGCCGCCGCTGCCCCGCATATCGTCAGGGAGTTCATTCAGGATGCCGCCCGCCCGGAGGCGGTGGCCGCCGAGGCGCTCCGTCTCCTTCGTGACGCTTCTGCACGTGCTGCCCTGCAGAAAGAACTTCGGCAGATCGTCAACGGCCTCGATGCCGAAGGCGCATCGCAGCGCGCCGCTGCAGCATTGCTCGCGGCGCTGGATGCTCCCCCAAAGCGCTGACTTCAGGACGCCGCCAACCGCTCCAACTCACCGGGCAGTTCGTGCAGTCCATCGATCGCCGCATCGGGCGTCACTTCGGCAGGTTCCTCCGATCCGGGCACTCGCAGCCAGACCGCTGCTCCAAATCGGGCCGCTCGTGCGCCAAGGACGTCGCGGGTGAGGCTGTTGCCGACCATCGCCGCGGCAACCGGCTCGACCCCCAGCCTTTTGCAGATTTCAACGAACGGAGCCGCATCCGGCTTTCCCTTCCCGAACTCCCCCGAGACCACCACCTGATCGAATCGCCCGGCAAGGCCAAGATCGTGGATTTTTTCCCACTGCACCGGACCCGCACCGTTTGTCAGCAACCCGATCCGATATCTGCTGCGGAGCCGCTCCAATGTCTCAATGGCATCCGGCATCAGCCTTTGCAAACGTCTCCGGACGTTGCGAAAAGACGCCGCCAAGACCTCGCCATCGGAAGGCTCCGCCGCCCCTGCCGTGCGAAGCACACGGTCGAAGTATTCCTCCCTTACCTGTTCGCTCCATGCCCGGAATGCCTCGAAGCCCTCGTGTCCGGGACCGTCCAGATTCCCGTAAAGGGCCTCCTCGAAGCTGATGCCGATCCGCTCGCAGTACGCTCGACAGGGCGCCGCGGCCCATGCCATCGCCCGGTGCCGCGCGTGCGCATCGAGGATATCCCGCACGGGCAGCTCATGCCACCGGGCCGCTTCGTCCACGACGCGTTCGAGCGCCTCGCGGGAAACCGCCTCGTCCACCACAAGGGTGTCATCCAAGTCAAAAACAACGGCATCGATCGTCACGGCGTTTTTTGAATTGTCAGAGCAAAAGGGCGCTGTCCACCTTGTAAATCGCAGACATTCCTGATTCCATCCTCCCCTCCCATGAGTGCATTCCCCGAAATCTCCACGATCCCCTACGAAGGCCCCCAATCGAAAAACCCCCTCGCGTTCAAGCATTACAACGCCGACGAGCTCGTCGAGGGCAAGACCATGCGCGACCACCTGCGCTTCTCTGTCGTCTACTGGCACACCTTCCGCGGCACGGGAGCGGATCCGTTCGGTGCCGGCACAATGATCCGTCCATGGGATGACGGCTCGGCCTCCGTCGACAACGCCTGCAAGCGCGCGCGTGTCGCCTTCGAATTCACCGAAAAACTCGGTGCCCCGTTCTACGCCTTCCACGACCGGGACGTCGCACCCGAAGGGGCCACGCTGGCCGAGTCGCACAAGAATCTCGATGCCGTTGTGAAGGTCCTGGAGGAAGAGCAGGAGCGCACCGGCATCCGCCTCCTGTGGGGCACCGCCTGCCTGTTCGCCAACCCCCGCTTCCTCCACGGTGCCAGCACGAGCCCGAATGCGGAGGTTTTCGCCTACGCCGCCGCCCAGGTGAAGAAGGCGCTTGAGGTCACCCACGAACTTGGGGGCGAGGGCTACGTCTTCTGGGGCGGACGCGAGGGATACTCCACACTCTGGAACACGGACATCAAACGCGAGATGGACCACCTCGCCCGCTTCCTCCACATGGCCGTCGAGCACAAAAAGAAGATCGGCTTCAAAGGCCCGTTCTTCATCGAGCCAAAACCGAAGGAGCCGACCCGTCACCAATACGACAGCGATGCGGCGGCCTGTCTCAATTTCCTCCGCGAATACGACCTCCTCGAGCACTTCCAACTCAATCTGGAGACCAACCACGCCACGCTCGCAGGCCACACAATGCACCACGAGTGCGAAGTGGCCGCCGCAGCCGGCGTGCTTGGCTCGATCGACGCCAACACCGGCGATGAACTGATCGGGTGGGATACGGACCAGTTCCCGAGCAGCCTCTACCTCACCTCGGCCATCATGATGACCGTGCTCAAGATGGGGGGCTTCAAGGCGGGCGGACTTAACTTCGACGCCAAGGTGCGCCGCGAATCTTTCGAGCCGATCGACCTCTTCTATGCCCACATCGGCGGAATGGACGCCTTTGCCCGCGGGCTGAAGATCGCGGCAAAGCTGCGTGCGGACGGCCGCTTGGCCGAGCTCGTCAAGACCCGCTACGCTTCGTGGGATTCCGGCCTCGGTGCCGAAATCGAGGCAGGCAAACACAGCTTCGACAGCCTCGAAAAGATCGCCCTCTCCTCGCCCGACCCCGTCCAACGCGGCAGCGGTCGTCAGGAATTGATCGAGAACATCCTCAACGAGTGCATCTGACCGCCCTCCGGCGGCGTTTCCCTTCGAGTTGCAGGCACTTCGCGGAAGGCATGCGAAGTGCTTGCCTCGAGCCAAATTCCAGAGAATCTCTCAACCCATGAGCGAACGAGCCACGATTTCCTACAAAGAAACCTCCACCGACTTTCCGGTCATCGTCGGCACCGAGGGTGAAGCCGCGATTGATATTGGCAAGCTCCGCGACCAAACCGGGCTGATCACGTTTGATGACGGCTTCGGGAACACCGGCTCGTGCACCAGCGATATCACATTCATCGACGGCGAACGCGGCATCCTGCGCTACCGCGGATATCCCATCGAGGAACTCGCGGAGAAAAGCACGTTCATCGAGGTCGCCTGGCTTCTGATTCACGGCGAGCTTCCGACACGCAATGAGCTTCAAGGTTTTTCCGATCTGCTGACCGAGTTCCAAGTCCTCCACGAGGATATGAAGTATCACTTCGAGGGCTTTCCGCCGAATGCGCATCCCATGGCGATCCTCTCGTCGATGATCAATGCCTGCGGGTGCTTCACCCACGAACTCACGGCTCCCTACGATCCTGCGAAATTCATGCGCCAGAGCGCCCGCCTCATCTCGCAGGTGCGCACGATTGCGGCCTTTGCCTACCGCAAGTCGCTGGGGCTTCCGATCGTGTATCCGAAGGCGAAATACAAGTACACGGCAAACTTCCTGCACATGATGTTCTCCATGCCCTATGAGGATGTCGAACTCATGCCAGAGGCGGTCGCTGCTTTGGACCAGATCCTTCTCCTCCACGCGGACCATGAACAGAATTGCTCGACATCGACCGTCCGCATGGTGGCCTCCAGCCGGGCGAACATTTTCGCGAGTGCCGCAGCCGGAGTGTGTGCCTTGTGGGGTCCGCTCCACGGGGGTGCGAACCAAGCCGTCCTCGAAATGCTCGCCCAGATTCGCCACGAAGGAGACGATGGCTCGAAATTCCTCGAGGCCGTGAAGTCGAAGGAAGGCGGCAAGCGTCTCATGGGCTTCGGCCACCGCGTTTACAAAAACTACGATCCCCGGGCACGTATCATTCAAGCCAGCTGCGAGCGTCTCCTCAACAAGCTCCACATCGACGACCCGCTCCTCGATATCGCGAAGAAGCTCGAGGAAACGGCCTTGAAGGACCCCTATTTCCTCGAGCGCAAGCTCTACCCGAACGTCGATTTCTACAGCGGCATCATCATGCGGGCGTTGGGAATTCCAACCGAGATGTTCACCGTCATGTTCGCCATCGGTCGCATGCCGGGATGGATCGCCAACTTCAAAGAGGTCATGGACGACCCCAAGTCGCGTATCTACCGTCCGCGTCAGGTTTACACAGGGCCCGCCCTCCGCGCCTACGAGCCGATCGACAGACGCGCCTGAGACGGCGAGAGCCGCACGAAGCGCCCCAAAGAGTCTCGCTCAGGCGGCGCCCACAGGCGGACAGGAACAGAAGACATTGCGGTCGCCGTAAACGTTGTCGATGCGTGCCACCGTCGGCCAGTATTTGTGCTCGCGCAGCCATGCTGCCGGCCATGCGGCCTGCGCTCGCGGATAAGACCGCGTCCACTCATCGGCTGTAACGGCAGCCGCCGTGTGCGGAGCCCGCTTGAGCGGATTGTCCTCGCGGTCAAGGTCTCCCCGTTCGATGGCGAGGAGTTCGGAGTGGATCGTCTCCATCGCCGCGCAAAAGCGGTCGAGTTCCGGCAGTGATTCACTCTCCGTCGGCTCAACCATGAGGGTTCCCGGCACGGGCCAACTCATCGTCGGCGCATGGAATCCGAAATCCATCAGTCGCTTTGCGACGTCCTCGACTTCGATCCCCGCACGTTGCTTCCACTCGCGCAAATCGAGGATACACTCGTGGGCGACACGGCCTTTCTCACCCCGATAAAGAATCGGAAAAAGTCCGCCCAGGCGGGAGGCGATGTAATTGGCATTGAGGATGGCGACCTCGGTTGCCTTGCGAAGTCCCAGTGGTCCCATCATGGCGATATACATCCACGAAATGACAAGGATGCTGGCGCTCCCAAGCGGAGCCTGCGCGACCGCGCCAACGGCAGCCGATGCATCCATCGGCGAACCGGGGAGAAACGGGGCCAAGTGAGCAGCCACCCCGATGGGCCCAACTCCCGGACCACCGCCGCCGTGCGGGATGCAGAACGTCTTGTGGAGATTCAGATGGCAGACGTCGGCACCGATATCGCCGGGACGGCACACACCAACTTGTGCGTTCATATTCGCCCCGTCCATGTAGACCTGACCGCCGGCTTCGTGGACCATCCGGCAGAGGTCCGCGATGCCCGCCTCGAAGACCCCGTGGGTTGAGGGATAAGTCACCATCACGGCTGCGAGACGGTTGCCAACTGCGGCGATCTTGGCTGCAAGGTCCCCGAGGTCAACGTTTCCGGCTGCATCGCACTTGACGCCGACGACCTCCATCCCCGCCATGACCGCACTGGCGGGATTGGTGCCGTGGGCCGAGGAAGGAATGAGACAAACCGTCCGCTCCAAGTCCCCGTTCGCGCGGTGGTAGGCCCGAATCGCGAGCAGACCCGCATACTCTCCTTGGGAACCGGCATTCGGCTGGAGCGAAACGGCGGCGAATCCCGTGATCTCACACAACCAACTCTCGAGTTGGGCAGCCATCTCGGCATACCCCTGCGACTGCTGCGACGGCACGAGTGGGTGAAGCGAGGCAACCGAATCCCAAGTCACAGGGAACATCTCCGCCGTGGCGTTCAGCTTCATGGTGCAGGATCCCAGCGGGATCATCGACGTCGTGAGGGAAAGGTCTTTTGCTTCGAGACGCCGGATGTATCGGAGCATGGCAGTCTCCGTGTGGTGCGAGTTGAACACGGGATGCGTCAGGTAGGACGACTCCCTGCGGAACGCCTCGGGTAAGTCGTGCACGTGACCGTCGGTCTCCACGACACCGAAAATGGCGAGAACTTCGCGCAAATCATCGACGGTTTCGTCAAACGCCACGGAAATCGAGTGCTGATCCACTCGACGGAAGTTGAAGCCCGCCGCTTCCGCACGCGAAAGAAGCTCGTCCGCGTCCCGATCGCGGAGGTTGATTTTGACCGTATCGAAAAATGGAGAAGCCCCAACCGCATAGCCCGCGCTGGCGAGCGAGGCCGCGAAAAGCTTGGCCTTCTCATGGATCCGCGCGGCGATGGTGCGCAGTCCGGACGGACCATGGTAAACGGCGTACATCGAGGCCATCACAGCCAGAAGGACTTGGGCGGTGCAGATATTGCTGGTCGCCTTTTCTCGACGGATGTGTTGTTCGCGGGTCTGCAGAGTGAGACGCAAGGCCGGACGTCCCTCGGCGTCCCGTGAAACGCCAACGAGCCGCCCCGGGAGGCGGCGCTTATGCTCATCCCGCGTGGCAAGGAAAGCGGCGTGTGGACCACCAAAGCCCGGCGGAACACCAAATCTCTGGGCCGAGCCCACGACGATGTCCGCCCCGAACTCTCCGGGGGGCTTGCACAGCGCCAATGCCATGAGGTCGGTCGCCACGATGGCCAGCGCCCCCGCAGCATGAACCGGAGGAATCAACGCCCCAAGATCAACAATCGTGCCCTCGGTCGTGGGGTATTGGAACAAAGCAGCGAACACCGGTTCGCGGACCGCCTCTTCGGAGGGTCCGACAATCACGCGAAGCCCCAGTGGCTCCATACGTGTGCGAACGACGGCGATCGTCTGGGGGTGACAGTGATCGGCCACAAACACCGCCGTCCCCCCCTTGATGTCGTGTGCGAGCGCGATGGCCTCGGCGGCGGCGGTGGCCTCGTCCAGCAGCGAGGCATTCGAGATCTCCATCCCCGTGAGATCACAGACCATCGTCTGGAAATTCAGGAGCGCCTCCAGCCGACCCTGCGCGATCTCGGCTTGATACGGCGTGTAGGCTGTATACCAGCCGGGATTTTCAAGAATGTTCCGCTGGATCACAGGCGGGGTCACTGTGCCATGGTAGCCCATCCCGATCATCGACCGGAAAAGACTGTTCCTGTCCATGATGGCTCGGAGGTCGCTCAGAGCGCGATTTTCCGAGCGCGCGGCGGGCAAGTCGAGTTCGCGGTCGAGGCGGATGGCCGAGGGAACAGTCTCCGCGATGAGGGTCTCCATGGAATCCGCGCCCACAGCGGCGAGCATGGCGGAGACCTCGGCCTCGGACGGACCAATATGACGGGATGCGAAAGTGCTCATGCGCCGATCTGCAAACGATACGCAGCGGCGTCCTTCAAAGACTCAACTTCCGAGGGATTCGTGAGCTTGATCTTGTAGATCCAACCCGCGCCGTAGGGATCCGTATTCAGGAGCGCGGGGTTGTCTTCGATCGCGCTGTTCCGCTCGATCACTTCACCGGAAACCGGCGAGTAGATGTCGCTGGCGGCCTTCACGGACTCCACGACAGCCGCAACCTCGCCGGCCGAAACAGATTTTCCGACGGGCGGGGGTTCGGCAAATACGATGTCGGTGAGTTCAGCCTGGGCGTGATCGGTGATACCCACCGTGGCGGTCTCGCCTTCAACAAGGAGCCATTCGTGGGATTCGGCGTAACGCAGGGATTCGGGAACGTTCATGGAGCTTTTTTGTAAAAGGGTTTCTTCTCAACAACAGCCTGAAATTTCCTTCCACGCACCTCGATTTCGAGGGGGGTGCCGGGTTTGGCAAGAGCAACCGGGAGGTAGGCCATGGCGATCCCGTGGCCGAGAGAAGGAGAAAGCGCTCCGCTCGTCGTCTCAGAAACAACCACGCCGTCGGCGTACACGGCGTAGTGCGAGCGCATGGGGGGTGCCTTGTCTCGGACAGCGAGCGCAGCCAAACGGACCACAGGCCCCGCTGCCTTCTGGGCCCGCAGCGCATCGGATCCCACAAAGCTTTTTTCAAGATCAACGAAGAACCCGAGCCCCGCCTCGAGCGGCGTGCGCTCGGGGGAAAGGTCGGAGCCGTTGAGAGGGTAACACATCTCAAGTCGCAGCGTGTCACGGGCGCCAAGCCCGCACGGCAAGGCCCCCGCCTGGAGAACAGTATCCCAAGCTTTGACGGCCTCCCCGGCAGGCACGATCCATTCGAATCCCTCCTCGCCCGTATAGCCGGTCGTCACAACAAATCCGCCAACCTCCCTCTCGACGCGATTGCGCTGCGGGTTCATTGGCCGCCCGAAAATCGCCTGATGCACGCCGGCCGCCCCGGGCCCCTGCACCGCAAGAGCGGCGTAGTCGGAGCTGCGGTCGGAAAAAACGACACCCGAATCCGGCACACGCGAGGCCATCCACTCGGCATCCTCATCAATCTTGGCCGCATTGACGACGAGCAGGAACGCATCTTGCGCGAGCCGGTAAACGATGAGGTCATCGATTACTCCGCCGCGCTCGTTGAGCAGAAGCGAATACTGGGCCTCCCCGGGTGCGAGGCGCTCCACGCGGTTGGTGAGTAGCGAATCCAGCCACACCGCCGCGGCTGGGCCGTGGATTTCGAATTCTCCCATGTGGGAAATGTCGAAGACTCCCACGGCGCGCCGCACCGCCTCGTGCTCCGCGAGAATCCCCGTGTATTGAACGGGCATCTCCCATCCGGCGAAATCCACGATGCGTCCGCCCGCGGCGACATGCCGGTCGTGGAGTGGAGTGCGCTTGCTCATGAAACGCGTCCCCCGTTGGTGTGCTGGTCGTCAAAGTTCAAATACGTGTAGTGCGTGAGGCTCCGCTCGTAGTCATCCAGCATGCGCATGCCCTCGCTGGGCTTGAGGAGGTCGGACTTGATGGCCGCGTCGGTCTGGGCCTTCATTTTGCGGGCCAACTCGTTGACATCCCACTGTGTCAATGAGAGGACCTGCCCGACCGTGCTCCCGGCGATGATCTCCTCGACGTAGTAGCCGGACTCCTCATCCTCATCGAGATAGACGTGCATCTCGTTCACACGTCCGAAGAGGTTGTGGAGGTCGCCCATAATATCCTGATACGCCCCGGCGAGGAAAAAGCCGATGTAGTAGGGTTCACCCGGGCGCCACCGGTGGAGCGGCAAGGTTTCCTTCACATCCTGCAGGTCGACGAACTTCGCCACTTTGCCGTCGGAGTCGCACGTAATATCGACCAGCGTGGCATTGCGGTCCGGAAGTTCGTTCAACCGGTGCACCGGCATCACGGGAAACAACTGACCGAGCGCCCAGTGGTCGAGAAGCGATTGGAACACGGAGAAATTGCAGAGGAACTGGTCACCCAGCGCGACTTCCATGTCCTTGACCTCCTCGGGGACGTATCGCATCCCCCGGAACATCTCAACAATCGATTCCGCAATCTCCCAATAGACCTGCTCGATGCGGGCCTTCGCACGGAGATCGAGCAACCCGAGATCGAACATCGACTGAGCACGCTCCCGGATTTCCTGAGCATCGTGCAGGTTCTCAAGGCGGTTCTTCTTTGTGAGGTCGTCACGGATCTCAAGGATGTCTTTGACGATCTGCGGATCGTCCGTGAGGGCCTTGATCCCGCCGTGGTGGTTCTTCTCGATGGATCCGAACGTTTCCACGAGCAAGACCGAATGGTGCGCGACGATTGCCCGGCCGCTCTCACTCACCAGCGTCGGGTGAGCCACTTGCTCGGAGTCGCACACTTCCATCACCGTGTAAACGATGTCTCGGGCATACTCGCTGAGCGAGTAGTTCGTGGAACTGTCGAACGTCGTGCGCGATCCGTCGTAATCGACTCCCAACCCGCCGCCGACATCCAGATAGCCGAGCGTGTGTCCCATCTTCGAGAGCTTCGCGTAAAAACGAGCCGCTTCCCGCGTCGCGCGTTTGATGGTCCGGATGTCCGGCACTTGCGAACCGACGTGGAAATGAACGAGCTTCAGGCAATGCGCGAGCCCGGCCGCATGGAGCATGTCGCTGGCCTCGACGATTTCGGCTGTCGAGAGCCCGAACTTCGCATTCTCGCCGCCGCTCGTCGCCCACTTGCCGGCCCCTTTGGAAAGCAGGCGCACGCGGAGGCCGATCATCGGCTCGATTCCGGTCTCTTTCGAGACACGCAGGATGTGGGCAAGCTCCTCGACCTTCTCGACGACGAGAATGACCTTCTTGCCCAGCCTGCGGCCGAGGAGCGCGTTCCGGATGAAGCCCGTGTCTTTGTAACCGTTGCAGATGAGGAGGCTCTCCGGATCCGTGTGAAGGGCGAGCGCGGCGAGCAGTTCGGGCTTGCTGCCGGCCTCGATGCCGAAATGCCAGGGCCGTCCCGCATCGAGAATTTCCTCCACGACCTCGCGGAGCTGGTTGACCTTGATCGGAAAAACCCCGCGATAGACTCCCCCGTAGCCCATTTCCTGAATGGCCTCCGCGAAGGCGGCATTGATTGTCTCGACGCGGTCGCGGAGCAAATCGTGAAACCGCACCACCATGGGGAACGGCAGCGAGCGGTCCCGCGCCTCGCTCACGAGGTCCATGAGGTCGATCTGTTCCCCGTTTTTCTTGGGCTTGACCACGAGGTGGCCGGCTTCGTTCACGCCAAAGTATCCGCCACCCCAACGGTCGATTCCGTAGAGCGCCACTGCATCAAAAATTTCAAATTTCGCCATCTGTCGTGTTTCAAAAGTTAACGACGGTGAAGTCGCCTTGGCTCACCGCATCCGCCTCCTCGACCGTCATCCACCGCTCGGCGAAGGCCGGTCCCCAAGAATCCGAGACGGCGATCTCGTCTGTCGCCTCGTTGTAGCCAATGATCATGCACATGTGGCCCTGATCAGGATCCGTCGCGATCTTCCGCGCGGCCTTTCGGGCCCCGCCAAGGCGTTCGTTCCACTGAGCGGGATCGCTCGACATCCGTTCGGCGGTGCGCCGCGTGATTTCGCTATTGAGTCCATCCATCGAATACATGGTCCACATGATCGGCAGGCCACGGTCGATAGCCTTCCTGACCTCGCGAATCGAGACTTTTCCCCGGTTGTTTTCGAGACGCCTCCCCCCGCGCGTGACCGCCTCCTTTGCTCCCGCGACGATCGCCGCGACGCTGGTTCCGCCACCGACGCCGGTATCCGCAGCCATCGCGAGCACATACATGTCCGCGGGCACACCCATGTAACGGAGGGCGCGCTCCCACGTCGCGGGCACGCAGTAGCCTTTCGGCCCCTGGTCCACCATCGGAATGTCGGTGAGGATCACATCGCCGTTCGGCCGTTTCTGCACGCGGGCGGCCACGCGTTCGCGAAGCGTGGCATCCGGAATGCGCGAACGCCCCCCCGCATCGGCGACATCGGATGGCAGGACGCGGACGGCGACATACTCCTCCCGCGGCGCGGCAAGAAGAATGGCATGGCCCATCCAATCCCATCGCTTCACCGACTCGCGTGTCTCGCGGCCTTGGCCGAAACGGTCCGTGCCGGCAGGACCGAGGAGGGCCGTGAGCGTGGACTCAATCGACCTGGCATCCGCCCGGATGGCCTCCACAAAGCCTTTCGCATTTTTCTTGGTCGGCCGCGCTTCCCCCGCAACGAGGTCGGACGGAACGGAGTCCCCCTTGTTGGCGAAAATCATGGAAACTCGCGAGACGTTGCCGCCCTCCCCATAGAGAGCGAGCGAGTAGGGCCGTGCACCGAGGATTCGGACGGCCGCATCCGGATACTTTCGATAGCTTGAATCCATCGATGTGGTGGATTCCTGAGGCCACCCGATCCGTTGCGAGACGCTCGCGGCGTCATCATCCCAAAGCGACTCGTCCTGCCACAGATCGATCCCCATGGCGGCGTTCATGTCCTGCCATGTCGGCTCCGCCCACAGAGCGTGGCAGCCCGCAATGAACACCGCGAGGGCGGGAAGATTGCGCAAGCGGCGGGACTGTGGAAACATCGGGCCTTCACACTAAAGTCCCCCCCCGAAATATCCATGCGAATTCTCTTCCTTGATTGCTTTTCCGGTATCAGCGGCGACATGACGGTTGCGGTCCTGCGCGACCTCGGTGTTCCGGAGGATGTTTTTCTAAAGGCCTTGCGCGACCTGCACCTTGGCGACGAGATCCACGCCCACTTCCACCGCGACGTGCGCCAGAATATCGCGGGCACCCGCTTTGAGGTCCATGCCCACCCCCACGACGGTTCGGATCACAGCCATTCGCACGACGGATCCCACCTCCATGTTCATGGACGGAGCTACCGCGAGATCGTCGCCCTGCTCGAGGCGTCCTCTCTTGCATCCTCCGTGAAATCCCGCGCTGCGGCTGTTTTCCACCGCATCGCGGTTGCCGAGGGAAGAATCCACGGCATCCCACCGGCGGACGTTGGATTCCACGAGGTCGGTGCGGCGGATTCGATTGCCGACATTGTTGCGGCTTGCGCCGGATTCGATGCCCTCGGCGTCGACGAGGTCCGCGCTTCCCGGCTTGTGGAGGGAACCGGCTGGATCACCTGCGCTCATGGCAAGTTCCCCCTCCCCGCCCCTGCGACACTCGGCATCCTCGAAGGAATTCCGTTGCGGCAGGTGGATGAAGAATGCGAATTCATTACACCCACCGGGGCGGCTCTCGTTGCGGAGTATTCGGCAGGATTCGGTCCGATGCCCCCCTTGAGCATCGAGAAGGTGGGATACGGGCTCGGCACGCGCGACACCTATCCGCGCCCGAACGTTCTGCGCGCCGTTCTCGGTGAGACCGGGGATCCCGACAACTCCGAGACGGACGAGGTCTCGCAGATCGAAACCAACCTCGACGACATCACACCCGAACTCGCGGGAGCTGCCATGCAGCGGCTTTTCAAGGCCGGAGCCCTGGATGTTTTCTTCACCACCGCCCAGATGAAGAAAAACCGACCCGGGTTCGTCCTGACTGCCCTCTGCCACCCGGACAAGACGGAAGAACTCGCGCGCATCCTGCTCACCGAGACGAGCGCCTTCGGCGTGCGCGTTCATCGCGTCCAGCGCTACAAACTGCGCCGCGAGTTCCGCGAGGTCGAGACGCCCTACGGCCCGGTCAAGATCAAGATCGGCTACCTCGGCGACGACCTCGTGCAGGCGGCACCGGAATTCGAATCCTGCCGCGCGGTCGCCGAGGCCGCCGGTGTGAGCGTGCGCGACGTCCATCTTGCCGCCTGGATCAGCACAGCGCCGAAGGCAGGGTAGATTGCCGTTCGGCCCGCAACCTGCTACACCCACCCCCATGGGTCTCCTGATCAAGAACGGCGAAATTGTCACGGCCACTTCCCGGTATGTGGCCGACATTTGGTGCGAGGACGAAACCATCACCGCCATCGGCGAGAACCTGGATGCGCCGCCGGATGCCGAGGTCATCGACGCGACCGGGCGGTTTGTTTTCCCGGGATTCATCGACCCGCACACGCACATTTACCTGCCCTTCATGGGCACGCATGCGAAGGACGACTATGCCAGCGCGTCCCGCGCCGCCCTCGTGGGCGGAACAACCACGCTGTTCGAGATGTGCTGCCCCTCGCGCGCAGAGCGTCCCCTCGACGGCTACCGCCTCTGGCGCTCCAAAGCGGAAGGCATTTCGTGCTGTGACTACACCTTCCACATGGGAGTCACCCGCTTCGACGAGGGCGTCGAGGAGGAGCTGCGCGAAATCGTCGGCGACGGCATCCAGTCCTTCAAAATCTTCCTCGCCTACAAAGGGGCCTTCGGTATCGACGATGCCGAACTCTTCCGAACCCTCCAACTCGCCCGTTCGCTCGGCGTGGTAACCACCGCGCACACGGAAAACGAGACACTCGTCGCGGAGCTTCAGAAGCGACTCCTGGCGGAGGGCAAGACGGGACCCGAATGGCACCACGAAAGCCGTCCCCCGGCCGTAGAGGCTGAGGGCGTGCACCATCTCATGTCCTTCGCCGCTGCCACGGGAGCTCCTGTGTACATCGTCCACCTGAGCTGTCGCGAGGCGCTGGCCGAGGCTGTCGCCGCCCGCCTGCGCGGCGTCGATGTGCGCATCGAAACCCTTATCCAATACCTGGTTCTCGACAAAACCTACGCCGAGCAACCGGACTTCGAAGGCGCGAAGTATGTGATGTCTCCTCCGCTCCGCGATCGCGCGAACCAGGACGTTCTCTGGAACGCTCTCCGCCTGGGAACAATCGATACGGTGGGCACAGACCATGCCCCGTTTGATTTCGCCACACAGAAGCCGATGGGCCGGGGGGATTTCACCAAGATTCCCAATGGAATCCCCTCGCTGGAAGACCGCGTTCATCTTCTCTACACCCACGGTGTCCTTCCCGGACGCATCGACCTGCACCAATTCGTCTCGGTCGCGAGCACGAACGCGGCAAAGATTTTCGGCCTGTTCCCGCGGAAGGGAACGATCCAACCCGGCAGCGATGCGGATTTGGTGATTTTCGACAAGGACTATGAGGGCACGCTCTCGGTGGCGAATCAGACGAGTGCCGTCGATTACAATGCATTCGAGGGATGGAGCATCCACGGGCGCGCGGACACCGTCACTCTCCGGGGGCGGGTCGCCGTCCGGGGCGGGAAATTCGTCGGCGAGCCGGGTCGCGGTCGCTTCCTCGCACGTCCGGTTACTCCGCCGTGAGGGCGAAACGCTCGGAGCCGAGCAGTCCGGACTTCTCAAGAAAGTAATCGTAGCCGCCGGGATAGGCCGTCACTTGTCCGTTGTTGATGTGGAGCACGCGGTTGGCGAGCTTCCGCAAAAAATGGACGTCGTGGGAGATGAAAACGAGCGTTCCCTCGTAGGCTTCAAGCGCGAGAACGAGGGACTCGACTGTCAGAATATCGAGGTGTGTTGTCGGCTCGTCCATGAGGAGAAGGTTCGGCGGATCGACAAGGAACTTGATGAGGTTCAATCGCGTCTTCTCACCGCCGCTGAGCACCGAGGTCTTCTTGTGGATCTCATCGCGGCGGAAAAGGAAGGAGCCGAGAATGCTCCGCGCGTCGTCTTCGCGGAGCGTTCCGTTGCTGGCGAGTACCTCCTCGATGAGCGTGGCCTGCGGATCCAGCGTGGCGGAGCGGTGTTGGCTGAAGTAGCCGATTTTTGAATTGTGCCCTTCCGTGCGGCGGCCTTTCTGGAATTCGACGACGCCTGCGAGAATCTTGAGAAGGGTGGACTTGCCCGCGCCATTCGGCCCCACGAGCGCCGTGCGTTCACCGCGTTCGATGAGAAGATCCAGTCCCCTGTAAACTGTTGTCGACCCGTAAGCCATGTGGATCCCCTCCAGACTCATCGCGCGCTGACCGCCGCGCGCCGGCTGCGGGATGCGGAAACGGAACGGTTTCCGGGGAGCCTCGGGACGTTCGATTTTTTCCATGCGCTCGATCTGCTTGAGCTTGCTCTGGGCCTGCGCGGCTTTCGAGGACACGGAGCGGAACCTGTCCGCGAATTCCTGGAGCGACGTGATTTCTTTTTGCTGGTTTTTCCACGCGGCGAGCTGTTGCTCGTAGTTGGCCTCGCGCTGTTCCATGGCGGCCGTGTAGTTGCCTTTGTACTCCACAAGACGCTGGTTCGAGATTTCGAACACCACATCCACAAGCTCGTCCATGAATTCCCGGTCGTGCGAGATGAGCAGCAGGGCGCCGGAATACGTCTTGAGGTATTTCTGGAGCCACAACAGAGAGAGAAGATCGAGATGGTTCGTCGGTTCGTCGAGGAGCAGAAGATCCGGCTCCATGGCGAGGAGACGGGCAAGGTGCGCCCGCATCACCCATCCGCCGCTCAGTTCGCGGGCCGGGCGCGCAAAGTCGGCTTCGCGGAAGCCCAATCCGGCAAGCATTTTCTTCGCGCGCGCCTCAAGGTGGGGATTGGCCAGCGCCTCGTGTTTGGCGTGGGCTTCGAGATACTCCGGACCGTCGACAACGCCCTTGGCCTCAAGTTCCGCAAGTTGTTTCTCCAGAGCAACGAGATCCCCCGCGCGGCCGGTGGCAATATCGAGGGCGGTCTCATCGCCGACCGCCTCGCCTTCCTGCGGGAGGTATCCGAGCATCGTCCATTCGTCGCGTTGGATCGTCCCCGCATCCGCCTCATCGCGGCCGAGGATGAGCGAGAAAATCGTGGATTTGCCCGTACCGTTCGGGCCGATCAAGGCCACACGCTCCCCATAGTTTACCTGCATCGAGGCGTCCTCGAACAGGACACGTCCCCCATGGCTTTTCTTCAATCCCCGGATCGTCAACATCGCGGCAGCCTATCGGGCACGCCCGTGCCGTCGAAGCACATTCTTTCCTCTAGGGAAGCGATCGGATGTAGGCGACGAGTTGGGTGATCTGCGCCTCACTCAAGGTGCCAGCGTAGGACGGCATGACAGGGGCGAACCCCTTCACGACCTTCATGTGCGGGTCGCGGATGGATTCGATGAGATACGCCTCATCGACTACCACGCTCGTACCGTCGGCCAGAGGCTGGCTTTTCCCGTAGATGCCCGCAAGCGAGGGCCCGAGGGCCGAGGGCCCCTCCATGTGACAGGCCGCACAGCCTTTCGCCACAAAGAGCTTCCTGCCCTCCGACACCGCATCACCCGGAGATGCCTGCATCGCGTTGGGAAGCGCGAGCAACGCGTAAATCACAGCGATGCACAGTGCAAACGACCCGCCCATGGCCGGAAGCCAATCCGCAAAGCGGTAGCGCGCATTCATGAGATACTTCATGAAGGCCAAGCCGGCGATGAGCACACCGAGGATCGCGACGTTCCATTCTGCGCTTGTGAGTTGCGGGAAGTGTGCGCTGAGCATCAGGAACAGGACCGGAAACGTCATGTAGTGGTTGTGCAGCGAGCGTGCTTTCGCCGCTTTGCCCAGCTCGATATCATGCGGTTTCCCGGCTTCCAAAGCGGCCATGAACAGCCGCTGATTGCGAATGATGTGGAAAAACACGTTCGCGGACATCAGCGTGCCCATCATCGCCCCGATCTGAAGATACAAGGCGCGACCGTTGAAGATAAGGGAGTAGCCCCACGCTGCAGTGAGAAGGAGGATGAAGCACACCGCGACGGCGATCGTCGGGCTTTTCTTCAACGGCGAACGCCAAATCGCATCGTAAACGAGCCATCCCGCCAGCAGACCGCCCGCACTCAGCAACACCCCGCCCCAGCCGGGCAGCGAGGTCTTCGTCGCATCGACAAAAAATGTGCCGCCACCCGTGTGGTAAAGAGTCAGCAGGAGAACGAATCCGCTGATCCACGTGGTGTAGGACTGCCACATGAACCAGTGCAAAGGTACCGGGATCTTTCCGGGCTCGAGAACTTTCTTCTCCAAATGGAAAACCCCTCCGCCATGCAGCATGTCGAGCGTGCCGAGGAGATCCGGGGCATCCCCCTGCTTGGGCTTCAGGAGGTTCAACTCCATCCAGGTGAAAAGGAGGGAGTTCCCAATCCACATGATCGCCGCGACGACGTGCACGAACCGGAAGATCACCGCCACCCACCCTGCAAGATCGGATTCCATTCCTTTCATCGCAGCACCTAACATGCCAAGAGACAACCTCTTGCATCCGATCCGTGCCGCGCGGCGCTTGCCCAGCGCCCCGCTGGCCGTTATCAAGACGCGCATGCCAAACCGAATCGATGAGAAGTTCGCCTCGCTCCGCGCCGCATCCCGCAGCGGATTTGTCGCCTACGTCACCGCGGGTGATCCCTCCCCCGGGCACACAGCGTCCATCGTTCTCGCTCTGGAGGCTGCGGGTGTTGACTTCATCGAACTCGGAATCCCCTTTTCGGATCCGCTCGCGGACGGCGCCACCATCCAGGCGGCCTCCGGACGCGCCATCGCGGCAGGCACATCGGTTGCGCGGGTCCTGGAGATCGTGCGCGAAATCCGGCGCACGTCATCGCTGCCGATCATCCTCTTCACCTATTTGAATCCGGTTTACATCTTCGGCTACGAAACCTTTCACCGTGCAGCGGCTGAAGCGGGAGCAGACGGACTCCTGGTGCTCGACTTGCCTCCCGATGAGGCGGCCAGAAATGCCGAACTGAGCCTCGCGCACGGCCTCCTCCCAATCCAACTCATCGCTCCCACGACGCCCCCCGCGCGCATGGAGCTCATCGCCCGGGCGGCCGGAGGATTTATTTACTACGTCTCAAGGGAGGGCGTCACCGGCGAGCAGAGCAGTTTGCCGGCGGAAGTTGCCTCGCAAGTCGCAGAAATCCGCCGCCACACCTCGCTTCCCATCGCCGTTGGATTCGGAATCTCGACCCCAGCCCAAGCCGGCAGCGTCGCCCGTGACTCGGATGCGGTAGTGGTCGGGAGCGCGATCGTCCGCCAGATCGCCGAGCATGGGTCGAAGCCGGATCTGCTTGACCGACTTGACGCCTTCGTTCGCCCGATTGCGGAATCGATCCATTCCGCCCGCGACTAGGGGGCGAGAGTCGGCTGTCAGCGGAGCCGCAGGTCGAACGTCCACTCGCCCGGACGGCCCGTGCGGCACGTGCCTGTCGCCGCACGGGCGGGATGGATTCCGGTCGAAGCAAATCCTGGGGAGCCGTCCTCCCACACGAACCCCACCGCGTGATCCCCGTTGACGAAATCCACCTCAAGCGGCATCTGAACCGGAAGGCCCGGGTGCAAAGAGGGGTAAAGGTTCGTACGCCGGAAACGGAGGCCGGCGGTATGGAATCCCCCGGTCGCCTCGCGCAGAGGAAGTTTGCGGCCCGCCACGCGCACTTCGTAGTCGGCAGAAAACGCGGCATTCGCACGGAACTCGAGACGTTGGATGGATGTATCGACGAAGCGGCTGGTTGTTCCCCCGTCGACAGGGGTCTCGCAAAGGAGCGGCCAACTCTCATGCGCACGCCGCACTTCAATGCGGGCGTCTCCGTGCTCGAATTCCAAGACCGCGGGGAACTTCCAATCCCAGATCGCGCGGAACATTTCGAGATCGAAGCGATATCCGGACCCCGCGAGATCGGACAGGACGTGCCCGAGATCTTCGAGCAGGAAGGAAGGCAGGAAGAATCGGTCGTGCAGAGCTCCCGCATAGTCCTTCACAGGAGCCCGGAACGGATGCTCGAGAAGGTGTGCGGCAAGCGCCGACCACAGCAAAGCAACGGCACTCATCCAATCGGCGCGCGGCAGCGACTCGATCGCACGGAACTCAAGAAGCCCGAGCGTCCCTGCGGGCCATCCGACATTCCAGAATTTGTCCAGACTCACCTCGCTGCGGTGCGAGTTGCCCGTGACATCCGTTTGCAGGTGCCGGAGCGTTTCCCCGATCAAAAGTCGGTGGTCTCCCGTGCCGAGATTTTCGAGAAACGACCACGCCATTTCGAGATCATGGAGGTCCCTCGCCGACTCGTCCGCACGCGGGGCCTGCGAAGAGGCACCGACGTAGCACCCGGTAAACAGGTAGGCAAGGGACGGATGGTGCTGCCAGTAACGCAGGATCGAGGCCAGCCATGCGGACCGGACAAAGAAAGGATTCTCGTCCAGCGACGGTCCGCCCCAGAGGAGGTGATTCCCTCCTCCGGTGCCTTCCGGAAATCCGCCGTGCGGTTCCTTCCATGGCCTGAGACCGGCCTCGGCGGCGGCCTGGGTCACGGCATGGATCCATCGGTCATACTCTGCCCAGCCGAGACAAGCAGGGAGATTCACTTCGAGCACGCCGGGATCGGCGGCCAGCCCGACGGCTGTCCAAAGGCCGGCCTCATCGCTCGGGACGTAGCCCTGCATTTCCACACGCCCGATTCCGGCGTCGCGCAGAGACTCTGCGACGATATCCAACAAACGCAAGAAGGGTCCCTGCAGAAATGGCGGCATAAACACAGCCAGACGATCGCCCGTCCACTCGATCGTGAGAGCTCGCCTCGGAACCCCTTCCTTGAGAAGGTGCAACGGCAGGCGCAAGCCGGCTGGACCCTCGGCTTTGGTAAGTTCTTTCGCCTCTACCGGCCAGGCATTGCGAATCCAGCGGTCTTCCTCGACATCCAATAAAACCGCCCACACGGCATTCGAGCGGTTCCGCGGATCGCGGAGCCGACGCCATCCACCGCCTGTCCCGAGGCGGCGCGCGACGAATTTGCGGAATGTGGCGACCGATGTCCCCGTGGGACGGGCCTTGGCGCGATGGCGAATGATGGGTGAGCCATCGCGGTTCGCTATCAACCGGATTGCCCAGCGAGGATTGAGCTCTCCCGGATACGATTTTCCGGGCGTAAAGAAATCGACGCCGCCCTTAAGTGCATTACGCAGGAGACTGGCAGCCATCGCACGGGCATAGCCAAGTTTCGTGGGACCGACGGCCGAGTAAGTCCACTCCGGCCCCTCGGCGTCCTTCGGCACGAAGGTTGGCTCCCCGCCCAAGGTGAGCTTGACGCCACGCGCAGCCAACTGAGCACTCAGGCGCTCGTCAATCGCGGCCATTGCGGCACGACCTTTCATAGTTTCCGGATCTCCAGTGTTGTCGCGAGGCGGCTGGCGACTTGCGTTTTTCCGAAATACGTTCCCGCCACCGGCGAAACATCCGCAGAAGTCCATCCCACAGCTGTGGTGACGAAATGGTGGTCGCAAAGAACCCCGTTTGTCGGATCGAGTCCGACCCATCCCGCTCCGGGCAAGTAGGCTTCGACCCAGGCGTGCATCGCACTCTCAGCCCGCCGCTCGCCGGGTTCACGATCCCCTTCCCAGACGAACCCGCTGGCCAACCTTGCGGCAACACCATTGCGGCGGAGAACCTCGGCAAACAAGACCGCCGTATCACGGCAAGCCCCTGCCGCTCGCCGCAGCGTCTCCGCCGGAGCGAAAGGTTCGCCCTCATCGCGGCGCTCGTAGGCGATGTTCTCATGCAGCCATCCATTCATTGTAACGAGTGTCTCCACGGTCGGCCGCGGAGAGCCTGCTGCGAGAGGGAACGGCAGTGAGAGGTCGGGGGCCGAAGGCGCGAGAAGCGGACCCAGCAGCGCCCGCTCGGCCTCAGTGTAGGCACATGGGACATGAAGAGCCCGCGACTCGAGCAGGAAATGAAAGGGATTCCGCTCAGCCACTTCGAGGGTGAGTGAAAGGCGGATCGGAAGCTCTTCGATCGGCTCCGGAAAAAAACATGATGCGACCAGGTTGTCGAAAAGATCTCGCCGGTAGTTCACATCTGCTGTCGGATGGCTGGTGAACACACGTTCCCCGACTTTGACGAACAGGTCGGTCCGCGGAAGGATCCGCGCAAGGTGCGGCGAAAGTGATACCGGCTTCTCGTAAGAGTAGGTGGCGGAGTAGTCGATTTGGAGGATCATCGGCGTTCGGGAAGTTTTTTCATTGTGACGCGGACCCTCATTGTCTGGGACCCAGAACCCTTGAATGTGCCGCGGACCGGTGCGGCGTCATCGGCATCGCGCCCGACCGAGACGCTGACGTGTTGCTCGCCGCACCATTTATTGTTCGTCGGATCCAAGGCCACCCAGGAGAGACCCGGGACCATGACTTCGACCCACGCATGGGTTGCGATGGCACCCACGAGGCGTTGTTCGGGGGTGGAAGGTTCGGATTCGATGTAGCCGCAGACATATCTGGCCGGGAGTCCGCCGGTCCGCAGCACACCGAGCATCACGTGCGCGAAGTCCTGGCAAACACCGGCGCGCTTTTTCCACACTTCGGCAAGCGGGGTGTTCACATCCGTTGCACCGGGCCGGTATTCGAAGCGCGAGTGTATGGCGGCGTTGAGCTCCTCCAGCGCTTCGCGGAGCGGCAAGTCGCCACGGAGGAAGCGCCGCGCCCAATCCGTCGATGCTCCGCCGGTGGGCACAAGTGGCGTGGGCTGGAGGAAATCGAAGACATCGGCAAGCGCGGAGGAGAAAATCTGTCGCACTTCCGCGATCGAGAGCTCGAGGGCTTCACTGGGAAGGCTGCGAGGGAGACTGCGGACCACCATGCGATTTGTCACCGTGAGCCGCTCATGGCGAAGTGTCATCGAATAAAAAGTCGCTTCGTTCCCGAAGTAATCCGTGTAGGTCGAGACCGGGGCTGCCGGATGGAAGTCGAGAACGTGGGAAACAACCTCCTGCTCGCTCCGAACGGGCGGCGTGAGACGCACCTCGAGATACGCTTCCGAGGCGTGGTCCGTGTAGCGGTAGTCTGTGGTGTGCACGATCTCAAAGAGCATTTTTCGGGCCTCCGAAGAGCGTCGGTGTCTCGTGACGCATGTGAATCTGGTGATTGAGGAATCCGTCGGAAACAAGGTCGTGGATCGCGAGCACACGCTCGAGAAGCGCATCGCAGTGGACCTGCAATGGCGACGGCTTGCCCCCTTTCTCCAGAAGTGACTCCCAATCCGCGGACTGCACGGCCGCGATCAGGCTGTCGATGGCGGCGACAGCGCGGGAGGTCGCCGGGGAACTCGTGTCCTCCCCTTGGGAAATCCTCTCTGCACATCCCCGCAGACAACGCACGACCGAGCGTGGAGCCAGTGGGTTTTTCCACAAAAGGTCCAGCAGCGGAGCAGGCTCGATCCTCATTTGATAAACCCTGCGGTAGACATCCCGGCTATTGAGCATACGAAGGAATGCCGAGAGCCGAATTTCCATCGCATGCTCGCTGCGATCCGCCGGAGAGGTGCCTTCCAGCAGGGGCCCTGCAATCGACTGGAGGGCGTTCGCGGTGATGGCGGCGCGTTCGACGCGCTGCCCGATCTCGCAAAACAACCAGCCTCCGTCGGCCAGCATCGTGCACTCGGCCGTCCCGAAAAACTGAGGGATCAGCTGTCGCGCCTTGTCACAGAGTTTGCGCGAGGTCGCCGCCAAAACCTCCGGTGGCGCATCGGGCCGGAACTTCACTTTCTTAAACTGGTCGCGCAGCAGGCTCACCACACCCCATGCCTCCAAGCTGAGCGTCTCGAGGATCGACTCCGCATTGAACGAGGCTCGCAGAAGCGTGTTCACAACGGATCCCGGTTCCTCCACATCCAGCGTGAGCCGGTAGCGACCGACCGGACTCGAGATCGATCGCCTCCGCACCGAGCCCCCTTCCAGCGGCGGAAGGATGCGGTTCCAAACGGGTCGGTAATGCGTGCGCTCCGTGGGATTGAGTTCCTCCAACTCGAGGGCCTCGATCACACTCACCATGCCTGCAAGGTTGTAGGCCCGCTCAAGATAGCGCCCGAGCCAGTAGAAGGCCTCGGCCACGCGGCTTGTAACGCGCTGCGGCGGAGGCAGGGACTCGGAGGAGCGATAAATATCGGAACGGTCGTCGCGGCTTTCGGGATCGACATGCACCCAAGTGTCTTTGCTGCCGCCGCCAAGTTCGGATGCCGTGAACGGCGTCTCGTCCGTCGAAACACGGGTGAGTGCGCCCGGAAAAACCTCAAAATCCCCCCCACCCCGACGAAGCGCAAAAAGGATGTGGTCTTGCCGCCGCTCAGCACGGTCGCCTTTGCCGTAACAAATCGTCACCGCGTCGCAGTCCTGAGGCTGTGCAACGAACTGCGAGGCATTCGCAAGGATCTCCCGTCGTGCGGCTTCGACCGCCTCCGTCGAGGGGGTGCGTCCATCGCCACCAAGAACGATCCTCTCGCCGTAGAGAGGCCGGATGGTGAACTTCTCAAGATCCGACAGCACCATTTCCTGCTGGTCGAGATCCCCCAGCCAAAACGTCGGCAGGCTCCTGAGCAGCGGGCGCTCGCCGAGGTAGTAGCGGATGATTTTTCCGGCAAAGGGAAGAAGACTGCGATCGTCCGCGAGTTGGGAACCGATCGCGTTGACAACGGCGACTGTGCCTCTGCGGATGCAATGAACGAGCCCGGGCACGCCCAGCAACGAATCCCTGCGGAAAACCATGGGATCGAGCCATTGGTCCGAAACCCGTGTGTAAATGATTTCGACCTTCTCGAGACCGGAAACGGTCTTCAGAAACACGGCGTCGTTCAGCACCAAAAGATCCCCGCCCTGCACGAGCGGAATGCCCATGCGGCGGGCAAGGAAACTGTGTTCCGAGAACACCGCGCTGCCCGGGCCGGGCGAGAGAAGCACGACCGTGGGATCCCGCTCGTTTGTTAGGGACCGCAGGTGTTCGAGGATGTCTGTCGGAACATCGGAAATCGACTCGATCGAGGTCTCGTGGAACGACTGCGGAATGACTCTCGCCAAGGCACGGCGATTTTGGATCATGTAGGACATGCCCGAAGCATTGCTGAAATAGTGGTGCTTCACGGCCAGTTCGCCATCGGGGAGTCGGCACACGGCGGCCCCGCTCAGGTGGAGAAACCCTCCCGGCGTGGGCAATCCCGCGGCAGCCCGCTGGAAGGAGGGACTCCCCAGCACAGGCTGGATCGGAATCTGTCCGTCGCGAAGGATTTGCTTGTCCCCGTAAATGTCGCGCAGGAACATCTCGAACGCCCGGAGCCGTTGGCGCATGCCTGCGGCGACAGGCTCCCATTCCGCGCGCGTGAAAATCTGGGGAACCAAATCACAGAACCACGGACGGCTCCCCCAGGGCCGAACGCGCGAGATGTCGAACGTCACACCCATCTCCCTCATCGTGGCCTCCAGGCGCTCGTCGAGCGCACGCAGTGTCCCGCGTGGCATCGCGTCGATGCGCTCGAAGAGGCCGCGGTAAACCGTCCGCGGAGTCCCCGGTGCCTCGAACGTCTCGTTCCAGGCGGAGAAGGCATTCACGCTGGCGGCTTTCGATGATGGCACGCGGCGAGGCTTCCCATCGCACCCGCAAGGGTCAAGAGGAATCCCTCCCCGCCCCGGGCGGGGAATGAGATTGAAAAATTGCGCCCGGACAAGTAAGCGGAAGGGACATGCACTCACGCGCGGAAGCGGATCCTTTCTCCACCCCACGTCAGTTCCTCAGGCAGGGCCTCCTTGCGCTCGCCGGAGCCCTTCTTGCGGTGTCTCCGCTTCTCGCGCAGCAACAGGCGGCAGTCGCCCCGCCGAAGAAGCAGAAGAAAGCTTCGGACCTCATCCGCAAACAAGATCCGCCGAAAGTCATCCCGCGTGTCCTTGAAGCTGCGACGCCGGAAAACGTCTCGGTGTGGATCTCGCTTTCCAAACAGCGAGCTTACCTCCGCGTGGGTGACGAAGTTGCCATCGATACCCCGATCTCCAGCGGAAAACGCGCCGGCATGACGCCAAAGGGCACGTTTTTCATCATCCAGAAAAATGCCGACCACCGTTCGAATCTTTACGGCGATTTCGTGAACAAGAATGGCCAGGTCGTCCGCTCGGGGGTCAGCACGAAAATCGATTCCGCGCCGAGCGGCACGACCTTCCGCGGGGCGCCCATGCGGTGGTTCATGCGGTTCGGCGATCCGGCCACGAAGGAATGGCGGCCGGAAGGGATGCACACCGGCGTGTTGCCCGGCTACCCCGCCTCGCACGGTTGCGTCCGGCTGCCGGACGAGATCGCGAAAATGATTTTCTCGAAGGTTGTCGTCGGGACGCCCGTGACGATCGAAGACTAGCGTTTTCCGAAAAACTCGATGGCGGTGATCAGATCCACCGCGCGCTGAAGCACGGTGTCGCGCGGGACGTCCGCAGCAGGCGGAGTGGAGGTGCCATCGATCTCGGGATTCGTATTCGCCACAAGAGCGGCTTCATTGAGCCGCACTTTTTCCGTGTCGAAGACAAACTGGCTCACTCCCCCGGATGCGCTTTTCTCGAAGATCTCGGCTTGGACGGCGGGCGGCAGCGACACAGGCACATCGGGTTTCACCCCGCCGGGAATGAGTGTGACGCCGCCGGGCAGCACGGCTTGGGCCACTGCGACACGCAGCGAACGACCCTCATCCAGCGGAAACTCCGCATACTCGACCGCCTCGCCCGCGGTATCCGAGCCGACGATCACGGCGCGGGCATTGGCACGGAGCGTCGCTGCAAGGGCCTCGGCGCCACCCGCTGTGTCCCCATCAACCAAGACCACCAACACTCCGTTGAAAAGCGGATCGCGATCCGATGAAACAATCCGCTCCTGCTTGGCCACCGGCTTCTGGACGCTGAAGAGCAGCGTGCCCTTCGCCACAAACCGCTTGGCCAACTCGGCCGCTCCATCGAAGTCGTGGGTCCGCGGAATGGCCCGCAAATCCAGCACCACTGCGGCGAGTTTTTTCTCTCCAAATTTCGCAAGCGTCGCATCCGCCTGGGCGAGAGTGGCCGCATCCAGCGCGCCAGGCCGGAGGTAGCCGATGCGACCGTCAAGAATCTCCGCGACGAACGGCAACGGCGGCGGCACGTCTGCGGCTTTGCCGTCGATGATCGAGATGGCGGGGGCATTCCTGCGAATCAAGCCCTCCAGCAAGGCCCGCTGCCTGGCGGTGTCGTCCAAGGTCGCGGCCCCGATGAAGTTCGTTTGAATCGCCTCGACCGCCTTCTGCAGTGCCGGAGCATCCAGAGCGTTCACCTTCTCGCGCAGCGTGGGCGGAGCCGGGGCGGCGGCCGCTGCCGCCAGCAGAATGGCACCCAGAAAAATCATGACCGGCCAATGTCGTTGCGGCGCTGCAATCCGTCGAAACTCACGCGATCTGCCGCAACATAGGCCGCAGCGCAAGCTGCTGCCAGATCAATGCCGGTCGCGGTGATTCCCAGCACACGGCCACCCGAGGTTTCGAGCCTTTCGCCAACCCGGCGGGTGCCCGCATGGAATGCCACCGCACCCCCGGGAAGGTTCTCAAGGCCGTCGATGGCACAGCCTTTCTCCACCGGGCCGGGATACCCCTTCGATGCAAGGATCACGCAAGCCGCCGCACCGGACGACCATTCGGGGGAAACTCCCGCCAGGGTTCCGTCGATGGTAGCTTCGAGGAGCGGAACAAGATCGGACTCCAAACGTCTGACGAGCACTTGCGTCTCGGGATCACCCCAGCGACAGTTGAATTCCAGCACTTTCGGTCCGTCCGCCGTCAGCATGAGCCCGGGAAAAAGCATTCCGCGGAACTCCAGACCGTCCGCGGCAATGCCGGCAAGGAAGCGGTCCAGGATCTCCGATTGAACCCTCGCCCGCAAGGCGGCGTCCAAGGATCCCGTCGGACAAATCGTTCCCATGCCTCCGGTATTCGGTCCCGTGTCGCCGTCGCCGATGCGTTTGTGATCGCGGCAATCGGGAAAAAGCAAAGCCGTGGTCCCGTCGATCAAAGCATGGAGCGAGCATTCGCGGCCCTCGAGAAACTCCTCGATGACCACACGGCTCCCCGCATCGCCGAAGACTTTTGTCTCCATTGCATCGACCAATGCGGCACGGGCTTCTTCGAACGTTTCCGCAATGACCACACCCTTCCCGAGCGCGAGTCCGTCGGCCTTCACAACGAGTGGATACCTCCCTTCGCGACACCAAGCCTCCGCGCGGGCGAAATCATCAAACTCCCGCGAGGCAGCGGTGGGAATCCCGTGCCGGCGCATGAAGTCTTTGGCAAACGATTTGGAAGACTCGAGCCGCGCGGCGGAGGCAGTGGGTCCAAAAACCCGGAGACCCGCCGCTTGGAAGGCGTCGACCGCACCGGCCGCAAGCGCGTCGTCGGGTCCGATCACCGTGAGCCCGATTTCTTCCCGCAGGGCAAAGGCCACGAGTTCGGGAATCGCCGTCAGTGCGACGTTCTCTGCGACATCCGACGTTCCCCCGTTCCCGGGAGCACAGTAGACTTTCTGGACGCGAGGAGAGCGGGCGAGCTTCCAAGCAAGAGCATGCTCACGGCCTCCGGATCCAACAACGAGCACTTTCATCGGCTCAGCCTCCGAAGAGGAAGGTCGTGAGTTGGAGTGGCACCTGCTCGCGGGACAGAACAAGTGTCTTTCCTCCCACCGAACGCACTCCGCCTGCCGTCCATCCTCCGGCACCGCGCCCTGCGGGAATGACGACGCGCGGACGCACCTGGGCGAGAACCGTCTGGCGATCCTCGGGCGAGAGGGGGCCGCCAACGGGAACAATCAGCACATCGACAGGTCCAAGCTGGCTGAGTTGATAGGGCGTGAGCGGATTGGCCAGCCAACCGAGGTGGCAGAAACGGATGCCGTCCATGGTCCAAGTATAGACGATGTTCATGCCATCAACCGTCTCGCGGTCCGGGTTCGGGAAGGTCGCGATTCCCCGGATGCGGATACCGGAGGCATTGTTGACTCCCATGGCCACGCTCCCGCGGAAGATGGTCGGCTGGTTGTCGGCGGCGTTGATGTTGTTGGCCTCAGGCCGTTCCTGGCTGATGAGAAGAATGTCCGGCTTCAGCGGGGACGGCAGTCCGCCGCCCTCGAAAGGATTCGTGAGAATCGACGTGCCGATGGAAGAGGTGAAGGTAAAGCACTGGTTGCCATGCCAGGTGATGCGCACCGGACGGGCTTGGGTGACGACTTCCTGGGATCCGCCTCCGCACCCCTGCAGAAACACACCGGCCAGCGCGGCGAGCGCAAAAATCGGGCGACGCACGGAATCAGGCGTTCAGGTTGAGTTGCACGCCGAGGTCACCGATGCGGCTCAACGTCAGCCCCGAAAGAGGGGCATGGGCGGCTGCCATCTGCTTGAACACATCTTCGATTGCGTAGATGCCGTTTTGACCGGACACCGCCTGAATGAGATCACGGAGGATCTCCCAATCGTCGCGCGCCTCGCCGGGCGGCTGCACCGCTTGGTTGAGACGTTGGAGACGGCCTTTCACGTTGATCATCGACCCGCGTTTCTCCGCCCATGCGCTTGACGGCAGGACAACCGTCGCGGCCTCGGTGGTGGCATTGCGGAGAATACCGGTCACAACGAGGCCCTTGAGACGCTTGAGATTTGCGGCCGGAATCCCGCAATCGACGGCGTCCTCGCCGAGCACGAGCAGATGAGTAATGCGCGCCTCGTCAATTTCGCGGGCGATCTCGGACAGTGTCCCCGTGGCCAGCCCCGTGAGCCGGGCACCGGCCGTGTTCGGATTCCCGTCATCCGAAACCAAAAAGCCATCGCCCTGTTGCGGACGGGGCAACACGTCGAACTTCGTCACGCCGAGCGCCTCGGCGAGGCGGCGGGCAAGGAAGAGTTCCTCGTTCGTCATGCGCGCCGAGGCAATGATCGCCAGTTGGCCCGGGCGAGCCTCTTTGAGCAGAGCAGCCGCTGCCTCCAAAGCACGGCTCCATTTCACGGGCTGGTCGAGACCACGCACGGCGACCTCCTTGAGGCGATCTTCGCTGTTGAGGTAGTGGAAGTTCAGCCGGTGGCTGTCCGGCATCCAACACGAGTTCACAAAGTCGTTCTCGCGCGGCGTGATGCGGTAAACAACATTCTCGCGGCTGGAGATCAGGATGTTCGCCCCCGTGCCGCAATTCACGTCGATGCTCTTGGTTTCCTTGAGGAACCACACGCGCATCTTGAAGCGGAAATCTTTGCTCGTCAGCGCACCCACGGGGCAAATGTCGACGGTGTTGAGCGAATAGTTGTTGTCGAGCCGTTTGCCGGGATAAACCGTGAGTGTGGTGTGGCTGCCGCGGTTGACGAATCCGAGAACATCGTCGTGCGCGATCTCCTGCATGAAGCGGATGCAACGCGAGCACATGATGCAGCGCTCGTCGTCGAGCACGATGTGCTTGCCGATGTCGACACGCTTCGGCTTTTTCACCTTCTCCTCGACAAAGCGGGATTCCCCCTTGCCGAATTCGACCGAGAACTCCTGCAGGCGGCACTCGCCGGCCTGGTCACAGATCGGACAATCCAGCGGGTGGTTGATGAGAAGAAACTCCATCACACCGTTGCGGCACTCCTGCACCATCGGGGAATCCGTGCGCACCCCCATGCCTTCGCTGATTTCCGTCGCGCACGAAATCGCGGGACGCGGACCCCAGGCGATCTCCGGACGTCCGTCGGCCCCGACGACTGGTTTGCGATCAGGACCCATCTTGGGCATACCGAGCTCGACGAGGCACATCCGGCAATTTCCCGGCGAACTGAGCTTCGGGTGGTAACAATAATGCGGGATGAATTTCCCGCTTTTCATGCAGGCTTCAATGAGGCGCGTGCCCTTCGGGAATTGCTTCCACTCGCCATCCACCTGCACGTTCACCATCACCGTTTCCGTCGCCGTTGCGCTCATGTGTGTAATCAAAAAAATATTCGTCCGCCGCGGCGGATTCGATGCGCCCAAGGTATCGATGGCAGGAAGCGCTTCCGCAAGAAAAACCCGCCCGCGAAACCCTCGCATCCGCAGCGCCCGGAGACGAATCCCCTTGCGGTGGCGCGGGATTTGCTTTTCGTAGGCGCACAATGGCAACGTCGTATCCGCCTCGCAAATCCCCCGGCCCCGCACGCCACGCGAAGGAAGTCTCCGTGATGGCATGGGTCGAAGACCCGTTCGGAAAAGTCCTCATGATTCGCCAGAAGCGGGGCCGCGGTCTATGGTCGCTCCCCGGCGGGAAAGTCCGTGCCCGCGAGGCCCTGTCGACCGCCCTCGTCCGGGAACTGCTCGAGGAAACCGGCCACCGCGCCGTGCGGACGGCTCCCTGCGCCTTTTACGACCGCTTCAAAAAGGGGACGCTCACCGTCCTTTTTGATGTGACCCTGCGCGAGGCGAAAACCGCACCGATTCAGGCGGACGAGATTGCCGAGATCGCCTTCCGTGCGACTCCGCCGAAGAATGCCACCCCGTCCCTCCAGTATTTCTGGGCGCAAAAGCGTCCCGCAGCGACATCCGGCAAAGCGAAAGCTTGACGCCCCGTCGCAGGCCGGTAGCTTCACCTGTTCTAGCTATGTCGAAAAAGTGCACCATCACAGGCGCCAAACCGGTGCGCGGTTCCAAAATCCACCGCCGCGGTCTGGCCAAAAAGAAAGGCGGCATCGGTATGCACGTGACCGCCGTGACGCCCCGCTATTTCACCCCGAATCTCAAGACCAAGCGTGTCTGGGTTCCGGAATTGAAAAAGTTTGTCACGGTCAAGGCCACGGCCCGGGCCTTCAAGACGCTCTCGAAAAACGGAGCCTACAAGACGCTTCGCGGCGCCGGCCTCGTCAAGTGACCGACTGACCGGCCTGCCGCATCGCGGTGCGCCGGGGATCGCACTTGGAAATTCCGTCCGCCGCGCTACCGTCGCGCACGATGACTCCTCTTCTCGAGGTCCGGAATCTCCGCACATGGTTTCCCGTTTACGGCGGCATCTTCCGCCGCCGCATCGGCGAAGTGCGTGCCGTGGATGACGTGAGCTTCACGATCGCCGAGGGCGAGACCGTCGGATTGGTCGGAGAAAGTGGAAGCGGCAAGACGACCGTCGGCCGCACAATTCTGAAACTCACGCCGGCAACATCCGGTGAGGTTTTTTTTCGCGGCACAGAGATCCTGTCGCTCCCGGAGTCGCGGTTCCGCCCGTTCCGCCGCGAGATGCAGATGATTTTTCAGGATCCGTTCGGTTCCCTGAATCCGCGGCTCACCGTGGGAGAGATCATCGGCGAGTCGCTCGAAATTCACTTCCGCACAATGTCCCGCAAGGATCGCACCGTGCGCGTCGCGGAGTTGCTGGACCTCGTCGGCCTCTCCCCCGCGATGGCGCGGCGGTATCCACACGAGTTCAGCGGCGGCCAGCGGCAGCGCATCGGCATCGCCCGCGCACTCGCTGTCGAGCCCCGGCTCATCGTTTGCGACGAGCCCGTCAGCGCTCTCGACGTCAGCGTGCAGGCCCAGATCGTGAATCTTTTGCGGGATTTGCAGGACCGCCTCGGCCTCGCCTATCTCTTCATCGCCCACGACCTTGCCGTCGTGGAGCACATCAGCGACCGCGTGCTGGTAATGAACCGCGGGAAAGTCGTCGAATCCGCCACGGCGGAGGAGATTTACCGCAGCCCGCGCCACGAATACACGAGGACGCTACTTGCCGCCGTGCCCCAGCTCTGATGCATCCGATCCTGCGCAATTTCCTCCGGACGAACTGGCTCCTCTTCGGGCTCATGATGGCCCTGCTCGCCTACGGCGTCTATGCGATCTACAGCGCGACGTGGATGCGCGAGCAGACATACTGGAGTTCCCAGACGATCTGGATTCTGATCTGTCTCCCATTGTTCTTTGTTGTCTCGCTGGTGGATTACCGTTGGATCCGCTACGGAGCTGTTCCGCTCTACGTTCTCGGTATGCTCCTGCTCGTGGCGACGCGCCTGTTCGGGGAAAAACGATACGGCGCCCGGAGTTGGATCGACCTCGGCCCGATGAGCTTCCAGCCCTCGCAGCTCGCGATTATTGCAGGCATCATGGCCCTTGCGGTCTTTCTGCAAAACTCGCGTCAGATGCATGCGTTCCTCCGCATTCTCTGCTGCGGGGCGATTGTTGCTCCTCCGTGGATCTTGATCCTGATCCAACCCGACCTCGGCTCGTGCATCGTGTGGGTGCCCGTGGTTCTTGCCATGATGTTCATCGGAGGGATTCCCAAGCGCTGGCTTGCGGTGATCCTGATTCTCGGCGTGGCCCTCGTCCCTCTCGTCGTCCATTTCGGACTCAAGCCCTACCAGTATTCCCGCATCACGACGTTCCTCAATCCCGAAGCCGATCCGCAAGGCGACGGATGGAACATCACCCAATCCCTCATCGCCATAGGGTCCGGAGGCTTCGCGGGCAAAGGCTTCAAGGCCCCGAACACACAGAACGAACTCGGCTTCCTGCCTTCCACAATCGTTCACAACGATTTCATTTTCTCCGTCCTCGGGGAGCAACACGGATTCATCGGGGGGGTCGCTCTCATCGCCGCTTTCGCACTGCTCCTGATCTTGCTCATCCATGTCGCCATGGAATCCGACGACGATCTCGGCCGATTGCTCACGGTGGGCATCGTCATGCTCCTTTTCACCCACACGTTCATGAATATCGGCATGACGATTTCCGTCACGCCAATCACCGGCTTGCCGTTACCACTGATCAGTTATGGCGGATCGTTCGTGATGATCACACTCATGAGCCTGGGCATCGTGCAGAGCGTATGGATTCATCGTCGCTCGACGCGGTAAGGCGGGGACCTCGCGGCCCCCGCCCTCCGTGGCATTCTTAACCCACCGGAATCTTCCGCGCCTTGCTTGCCTCGGCCTTTGGAAGTCGCACGGCCAAGACACCTGCCTCCACGGTGGCCGTGATTCCTCCCGCGTCGATCGAGGGATCGACATCGAACACGCGGCGGTAATCCGAATGCTCGATTTCGGAGTAAACCGCCCGGCGGTCCCCGCCGCGGACGGTCCGGCGTCCGGTGATCGTGAGGCGCCCGGCCTCGAAGGTGATCTCGACACCGTCTTTGCCCACACCGGGCACGTCGGCTTCGAGAATGTAGTCATCGCCCTCGCGGTGGATGTCCACGCGCGGCGCGGTGTAGTGGATGGCCCGCGGAGTCGCCGCCGCGGCTGTTGTCTGACAGAGTTGTTGGGACATGATTTTGTTCAGTTGGTGATTTCGATGCGACGGGGTTTTGCCTCGTCGGCTTTGGGCAGCCGAACGCTCAGAACTCCGTCGGTGTAGGTAGCTTGGACAGCGTCGGCCCGCACGGGACTCGGCAGCGTGATGGAGCGCTGAAACGTGCCGAACGTGCGTTCTCCGCGAAAGCTCTCTCCTCGCTGGGAGTTGCGCTCCCTCTTGCCGGAGACGGTCAACGTGTCGTCCTCCAGCGAAATCTCGAAGTCCTCCTTCTTGATTCCGGGAGCCTCCACTTCGACAGTGACAGCTTCCGGCTCGTCTCGAATCTCGATGGCCGGTATCCAACCCGCTCGGAGTCCCGCTGCGGGACTGGAGAGGGCCGCCTCGAGCAACTCTCTCCACGGGGCAATCCGTTCGAACGGGCTCCACGGAGAAACTGCAGATGGGATGAGTCTTGTCATAGATGTTTCCTTTCTTGTTTTAAGGTTAACTGCAAGATCACCTATAGCTTAAGGCATACCAGCCGAGGGGCTCAGTCAGTGCATTTCGTGTAAATGCCTATTTAAGAGTTTTTTATGTTCTTTTTACTCTGAGCCATATCCCTTCTTTCTCTTGGTAATGCGCCGTTTTGTCGCATTCCATCTCACGTTCCTGATCACGCTAATGCGCCCTTCTGTCGCTTTTGTTCATATATCCCCACTGGTTTTTGGCATTGAGAAAAAAACCATCTCGCGAGAGACTGCGTGCATGAAACCCCTCCTGTTCCCCGCCATCGCCCTCTTTGCCACTGCCTCGGCTTTGTTTTCACAGACCCCCACGTTGAAGCCCCTGGCGGCCGATGGATTCGTTACTTTGGAGGAGATTGTCTCAGATTTCGCCACGGACCCCACAGCGGCCGACCAGAAGTATGATGGGCAGCGCCTGTTGGTTTATGGACGCGTGGGACAGTTGGCCGATCCGGGAGATTCCGCGGGGGATCCGCTGGCCGTCTTTCTGCAACTTGTGAACCCGACGACGCCCGACGTGAAGGCGATCTTCGGCGCGGATGAGGTTCCCACAACGAACCTTTCGATCAGTGAGGACGACACGAAAGCGACTGTTTTTCATCGCAACTGGGAGGGCGAACTCACGAAGGAGAAGAGCTTCATCGTGGAAGGCGAAAAAGTCGGTATCCGTGGCACGTACGACAGCTTCGTGGCCGGCGATATCGTCTTGCAAAACAGCTCGAAACTCGGCGAAGCGGACCTTGCCAAGAAGCTCGCCGAGCATGGACTCGCGGGCAATTGAGCGATTTCGACTACCCGAAGCGGTATGATGTGATCGTGATCGGTGCCGGCCACGCCGGCATCGAGGCTGCTTTGGCGTCCGCCCGCCTGGGCTGCGAAACTCTTCTGCTCACACAGAATGCCGACACGATCGGCCAGATGTCGTGCAATCCTGCCATCGGCGGACTCGCCAAGGGGCACATGGTGCGCGAGATCGATGCCCTCGGTGGCGCCATGGGATTGAATACCGACGCGACCGGAATCCAGTTCCGGATGCTGAATGCGACGAAGGGACCGAGTGTGCGCGCCCCGCGGGCCCAGTGCGACAAGAAGGCGTACCAGTTCCGTATGAAGGCCCTCCTCGAGCGCACGCCGCGGCTCGACTTGAAGCAGGGAAACGTCACCCGCCTCTTTCTCTCCAACGACGGTGTGGGCGGCATCGAAACGAATCTCGGCCTGCGCTTCCACGGCCGCGCAGTGGTTGTGACCACCGGCACATTCATGCGCGGACTCCTCCACGTGGGCCTGCGGAACCAGACCGGCGGCCGGATGGGTGACACAGTGTCGACATTCAGCGATTGCCTCCGCGAGTTGGGATTCGAGGTCGGTCGTTTCAAAACCGGCACGCCGTGCCGCCTTTTGGCGAAGAGCATTGATTTTTCACGCTGCGAGGCCCAGCCGGGGGACGATCCTCCGCCGCTGTTCAGCTACATCGCAGACACCCTCCGCCGCGGCGAAGACGACATCTTCACTTTGAATGCCTTCGAAGAGGGCACATTCCGCACGCGCCAGGTGCCGTGTTGGATCACCTACACGACAGAACGCACGCACGAAATCATCCGGGCGAACCTCGAAAAGTCCCCCCTCTATGCCGGCGTCATCGAGGGGGTTGGCCCCCGCTACTGCCCGAGCATCGAGGATAAAGTGGTGAAATTTGCGGAGAAGGCGCAGCACCAGCTGTTCCTCGAACCCGAAGGGCGGCACACGGACGAGATTTACGTGAACGGTGTTTCGACGAGCCTGCCGTTCGAGGTCCAATACGCCTTCCTGCGCAGCATTCCGGGCCTGGAGGAGTGCGAGATTCTGCGGCCGGGTTATGCGGTGGAATACGATTACTGTCCCCCCACCCAGCTTCACGTCACGATGGAGACAAAGCGTGTGCCGGGGCTCTACTTTGCAGGGCAAATCAACGGGACATCCGGCTACGAGGAGGCGGCCGCCCAAGGGCTCGTCGCCGGAGCGAATGCCGGCCTGCGCCTGCTGGGCCAACCTGCCCTCACGATCGGACGCCACGAGGGCTACATCGGCGTGCTGGTGGATGACCTTGTGACGCGGGGAACGCCCGAACCATACCGGATGTTCACCAGCCGGGCCGAGTTCCGGCTCCTTCTGCGGCAGGACAATGCGGACATGCGCCTCACCGGGAAGGGAATCGCCAGCGGGCTCGTGGACGACGTGCGCCGTGCCCGTTATGAGGAAAAGGCCCGCCAGCTCGAGACCTTGCGCACGGCCATCCCAAAGATGCGTGCCGAGGGCATCCCGCTCGACCGCTGGCTTCGGCGCACCGAGAACTCGTGGCAATCCCTCCCGACCGACACGCGGGATGGTTATCCGTCCGATGTCTGGTGGCAGGTCGAGACCGATCTCAAATACGAAGGCTACCTCAAGCGCCAGCAGGACCAGATCGAACGCACCGTGCGCCACGAGAACAAACCCATCCCGGCCTGGGTCGATTATGCGGCCATCAATGGACTCCGCGCCGAGACCGTGCAGAAGCTCGGAAGCATCCGTCCCGAGACGCTCGGCCAAGCCGCCCGCATCAGCGGCGTGACTCCGGCAGATGTCGCCCTCCTCGGAATCTGGATCGCCCGCGGCGAGCGTCCCGCCAATTGAGCCAATCCCTGCGCGTGCCGCCTTGCATACCAAGGGGCTCGGCAGCTATTATGGGGCGTTGTGAGTTCCGCACCAGACACCCATTTTCCGAAATCGCGCCGAAGTGTGTGTGCGGAAACCTCGCGGGCCGGGGAAGTTGATCGCCTGCGGAAGATGTCTGTCGAACAACGGATCAAGGAGGCCCTCTCCCTGCAGCGCCGGTTCCGCGGAATCGTCCCGGCAAAAAAGGACGGTGCCGGTGGATCAGGAATCTGAACTTCTTTCGCATGCGGAATCCGTTGTCCGGATGGCCCGCACTCTAGGTCACGAACTGCTGGTGATCGGCGCCGCCGCACTCGCAGGCCACCACTACGTTCGTCTGACCACCGACCTCGATCTGGGGGGCGACTTGCCTCTGGAAAGCTTACTCAAGCTGGCCAGCGCATTGAGAAAGGAGGGATACTCCGTCGAACTTCGGGAACCCGATGCCGAGGATCCCTTGGGAGGCGTGCTCGACGTCAATGGCAGGTTCGGACAGATCCAAGTCGTGAGTTTCCACGGTCGATTTCCCTCCGTGATCCATGATGCCCTGCGCGAAGCGACACTGCCTGTCGCTGAAGACAGCCTCCTTCGGATCATCCCCCTTCCCCACTTGGTGGTCTTGAAACTCTACGCGGGCGGGCTCAAGTCGATGTCGGATGTCGTCGAGGTGTTGTCATTGAATGAAGATGCCGATCTCGATGCGATCGAAGCCCTCTGCCATCGCTATCGAGTCCGAGGCTTCCAAGTCATCCGCAAAGAACTCAAGGATCGAGCGGGTTGACCCGAGGAGGCGCATCGGGCGATTGACAAAATCCGAACTTTGGGCGAAGAGAACAACTCCGCCAATTCGGCGGATTCCTCATGGTGGTCGTAGCTCAATGGTAGAGCTCCAGATTGTGGTTCTGGCTGTTGCGGGTTCGAGTCCCGTCGATCACCCCAGTTTTCGACGGGACGAGAACGCAGTTCGACTGTCCGCGCGCCCGCGCACCGCATAACGCGAAGCCATGCTTGCAGAGCCCGCCACAGGCGGGATCATCCCGTCGATCACCCCAGTTTTCTTTGTTCAAATCAAGACAGCTTGTGGCGCGAGCACAGAGCGGCGAGTTGCCATGGCCCAGAAAAAGTGCGGGCCGCCACAACGAATGTTGTAGCGGCCCGCTGTTCCCCCCAGAACAAGAAAAGCAATACCATACCTTCCGCGGCCCGCAAGAGGTTTTTTCAGATTTTTTTCAGTCCCCCTCCGGCGAGCACTTTCCCTTGCAAGCCGTGTGCAACACGCTTTGCTCTTCCCCATGGAAAAACAGACGCCCGTCACGATCCTCACCGGATTTCTGGGAGCCGGCAAAACAACGCTCCTCAACCGCATTCTGACCGAGCAGCACGGTCTCCGGATTGCTGTCATTGAGAATGAATTCGGCGAAGTCGGCATCGATCACGAACTCGTCATCAACGCCGACGAGGAGCTTTTCGAAATGAACAACGGGTGCATCTGCTGCACGGTCCGCGGCGATCTCATCCGCATCCTCGGAAATCTCATGAAGCGCCGGGACAAGTTCGATCACATCCTCATTGAGACCACAGGGTTGGCGGATCCCGGCCCCGTGGTGCAGACGTTTTTCGTGGACGATGAGATGAAAGACAAACTCTTCGTGAACGGCGTGGTGACGCTGGTCGATGCCAAGCATATTTCGGAACACATCGACGACAGCGACGAGGCCCGCGAGCAGATTGCGTTTGCGGATGTGGTTCTGCTCAACAAATGCGACCTCGTCGACGAGGAGACGCTCGGCAGGCTGGAGGCACGGATCCGCTCGATGAATGCTCTCGCGGAGATTGTGCGCACGACGAATGCGGATGTTCCGATCGCCCGGGTGCTGGAGGTGGGCGGATTCAACCTCGACCGCGCCATGGAGGTGAATCCCCACTTCCTGGAGCCCGAGCAGCCTTTCGAATGGGGCGGTGTGTTCGACATTCCCGGCGGTGCCCTCTCCCTTGTGACCAAGGCCGCTCCGGATCCCGCCATGAAACTCGTCGCCCTCCCTGTCGCTGGCGGCACTGCCTTTGACGAGGTCGTTGGCCGGGCGGTGCGTGCATTCTCCGACGAGGCGACCGATTTGCCCCCCGGGGGCACACTGGCGGCGGATGGGGCACTGGCAAATCTTTTGCTCAAGCCCGGCGTCCAGAGTTGGACCCTCAAGGCGGGCGACGCGAAGCGGCTGGCCTTGTTCACCGAGCACCATCCGCACGAGCTTGACCTGACCCTTGCCGCGAAGGGTGCTCCCCTCACCCCTGTGGAGGAACGCGACTACCACGCGCACCATGAACACGATGACGACGTGACCAGCGTGGGTATCGACTACACGGGTGAATGCGACGGCCGAAAACTCAACGATTGGCTCTCCGCTCTCGTCCGCGACAAGGGGGCGGACATTTTCCGGATGAAGGGCGTGTTCGCCATCAAGGGCAGCCCGGATCGCGTCGTTTTCCAAGGCGTGCACATGCTTCTCGATGCCGCGAGCGGTGGTCCGTGGGGACGCCGCCCTCGCAAGAATACACTCGTCTTCATCGGGAGAAACCTCGACCGGGCGGCCTTGCAGAGCGGTTTTCGATCCTGCCTCGCGTGAGCACAGAGAGCCTCATCGCGGACGACCACATCCTCGACCTTGCGTGGTCGCCGGATGGCACCCAGCTGGCCGTCACGCCAACGACCGGCCGGATTTTGATTGTTTCCGAAAACGGATCGCGTGCCGGGGACCTTCCGGGCGACGCTCTCGGCAACGCACGGCCCGCATGGTTCCAAGGCCGCCTGGCCACCGGCGCATTCGATGGCAAACTGCACATCGGCGGCACCAGTTTCACGCTCCCCGGCCGTGGAATCATCGAGCGTCTGCGGACGAGCCCGGATGGCTCTCTGCTCGCCGCAGCCCGTGGACGCCACCTTCACCTTCTCGATTCCGGTGGTCGGTTGACCGATCGCCTTCCGGAGCTTCCCGCCGCCGCGGCAGACTTCGCATGGAATCCCATACGTGCGGACGAGGTCGCCGTCGTCGGGGCCGGGGGCGCCCGCATGTGGAGGCTCGATGCCGGCGAGCCGTTTGCCCGCTTCGACTGGGGCGGAGCCAGCCTTGGCGTCGAATGGAGTCCCTGCGGACGCTGGCTCGTGACCGCGGACCAGACGCCCAGCGTGCACATCTACGACTTCACCAGGGATTACCCGCTCCACATCCAGGGCTACGACACCAAAGTGCGTGCGTTCGCGTTCTCACAGGACGGCAAGCGCCTCGCCACCGGCGGAAGCAATGTCATCACCGTCTGGCCATGCACCGGGCCGACCGGACCCGAGGGAGTCACTCCCATCCAACTCGACGGCCATGATGACGAAGTCCTCGCTGCTGCCTTCTCCCCTGCGACAGGCCGCCTTGCCACCGCAGATGCCACTGGTGTATTGCAGCTCTTCAACTTCGTGTCCGACGAAAAAGTCACCCGCAAACGCACACGCCGCCCATCGGGCCTCTCGGCCCTCGCCTGGCATCCCACGGCGCCCCTCCTTGCGATCGGCCACACCGACGGCCGCGTGGCCATCGTGGAGACTTAGGAACCACAGAGGGCACAGAGAGGGGTTTTCGGACAGAACCGTAGCTCTCCGCCTGTGAAGATCCCGCTCCTGCGGGACCCCGAAGGGGCGAGGCAACGCCGAGTCACCACGGAGCCGTGGGGACGGCTCGGGGAGACGGCAGCCCAAAGGGCGAGACTCGCGGGCGCGAGTGAGTCAATTGCCGGAGATTCAAACAGGGCTTGCATGTGGCGCAGGCTCGCGTCCGCCGAAGTTGAACGAAGGTGGATCCAGCCTGCCATCCGGGGAGTGTGACAGGCTGGAAGCCTGTCCTACCTTTGTTCGTTCTCTGGGACCCTTGGCGGAAGGCGCGAACGAACTTCAAAGTCCGCAGCGCCACCTACACTTCCGCCAAAATCCTGTTAATCCTGTTAATCCTGTTAATCCTGTTAATCCTGTTAATCCTGTTAATCCTGTTAATCCTGTCCAACCTCTTAGGTCCGGGC